>JAEDKA010000069.1 GCA_016296065.1 Kiritimatiellia bacterium | reverse complement strand
ATAAGAGGCACGCCCCGTGGTGTGAGAGGGGGAGTAGAACTCCCCCTACTCGATTTGTGGCAACTAGCGCATACATCGGGTGGATGTGAACGAGAATTACCTCGCGAGGTACCCTGTGCCCACCTCGCGAGGTACCTTATGCCCACCTCCCGAGGTACCCATCACCTACCTCGCGAGGTGCCCCATGTCTGCTGCAAGTCGCTAGTTGGATTTGGCGCCGTGCAGAGGCGCGGCGGATATGGTATAATTCTCACAATGGGATATCTGACAGAGACGGCGGAGGGAGTGATCCTCAATGTGCGCGCGCAGCCGCGTTCCTCTAAGGCGGGGATCGACGGTCTTCTCGGCGACGCGGTGAAGGTGCGCATAAAGTGCGCGCCGGTGGACGGCAAGGCCAACAAGGAGCTTGTGGAGACGCTGGCCGACGAGTTCGGCATAGCGAAGTCGTCCGTCGTCTTCAAGAGCGGCGAGACGTCGAAGCAGAAGCGGCTGCTCCTGCGCGGCGTATCTGCCGCGGACGTGGAGAGGAAGCTTAAGGGGGAAAAATGACAGAAAAAGCAGATTCAGTGAAGCCGAACGGCTTCGCGCTCATTCCGTTTGCCGTGTTCGCGGCATTCTACGTCGGGCTTTCGCTCTATGCCGACCACCTTGGCTTCGAGATGCCCTGGTACAAGGTCTCGATGCCAGTCGCGTTCGTCGTCGCGTCCGCAGTGTCCCTCATCATCGGACGCTGCCGCACGCTTGACGAGAAGGTCGAGATTTACGCGCGCGGAATGGGTGAGCCGAACATCATGATCATGTGCCTCATCTTCATCCTCGCCGGAGCCTTCGCGACTATCGCGAAGGGGGCGGGGGCGGTGGACGCGGCGGTCACGATAGCGCAGTCGCTCGTCCCCGCGAAGCTCATGGTCGCAGGCGTTTTCCTCGTATCGTGCCTCATCTCTCTCGCGATCGGCACGTCGTGCGGCACAATCGCCGCGGTGACGCCCATCGCACTCGGCTTCGCAGGTCCGCTCCAGCTCAGTCCGGCGCTCCTAATGGGCGCGGTCGTGGGAGGGGCGATGTTCGGCGACAACCTGTCGATGATATCCGACACCACGATCGCCGCGACGCGCACGCAGGGCGTGAAGATGCGGGACAAGTTCCTCGCGAACGGACTCATAGCGTCCCCTGCCGCGCTCGTGGCATTGTTTCTTTACGCGATGTCCGGCTCCGCTGCGGGCGTTGTCGAGACGCCGGCGGTCACGTGGCATCACGTGGTGCTCATCATGCCGTACGTGTTGGTCCTTGTACTTGCTCTCGCCGGGTTCAACGTGATGGCGCTGCTGTTCTCCGGAACGGTGCTTTCGGCGGTGATAGGCGGCGCGTTCGGCAGGTTTGCGTTCTTCGACGCCATGGATCTTCTCGGGAAGGGCACTCTCGGCATGGGCGAGACTCTCATCGTCGCGCTTCTCGCGGGAGGGCTTTTTAGGTCGGTGCAGGCGAATGGCGGCGTTCTGTGGCTTACGGACAGGATCGCGAAGGTCATCCGCGGACCTCGCACGTGCGAGCTCGGCGTATTCTTCCTCGTTGCGGCGGTAAACTGCTTCACGGCGAACAACACCGTCGCGATTGTGATCGCGGGACCGATAGCGAAGGAGTGCGCAGACAAGTTCAAGGCGGATCCGGTGCGCATTGCATCCGTCCTGGACACCGCCTCTTGCGTTGTGCAGGGGCTTATCCCCTACGGTGCGCAGATACTTATCGCCATGGGTGTCGCGAAGGGGCTCGACATGAAGGTCGACTCCCTTGCGCTCCTCAAGTGCCTCTACTACCAGCCTCTCCTGGCGCTTGTGGTCTTTGCGTCGATGGTCTTCTCCGGACGCCGCATCAAGTCTCCGATTCCGCAAGCCGGCTGAGCAACGCATGAAGAAGTCCGAATCAACCGCCAGGGCGACGCTTCCCGCCGACGAGATCGGCAGGGGTTCCAGGCGCGTATGCGTGCGCATCCCAGGGACGGGTCTCTGCATGAAGCGCTACCGCGATGACGACGGCGTGGGCGCGACGGTGCGACGCGAGATCGCGCGTTGCCGCCACGACAGGCGGCGCAACACGTGCGCGCAGGAGTACGACTACCTGCAGGTGCTGAAGTCGACGCTTCCCGCCGACGTGCTGGCCGTCTTTCCCGAGACGTTCGAGCTCAGGCACGACGACGCGGCGGGGTGGCATCTCGTGGAGAGCCTGGTGCTCAACGGAGACGGATCCGTCCCGGAGCGCTTTTCGCGCACTTATCGCGCCGCGACGCCGCGAGTGCGTCAGCTTCTCTACGCCGAGTTCCGCAACCTTATGCACGCATTCGAGGTGGCTGCGGTGAAGTTCTACGATCCGCAGAACGTCATCGTGCAGTGGCCGGGGAAGCCGCAGGAGGGCGAGGAGTTCCGGCTCAGGATCGTCGACTTCGAGCCTGCGTCGCGCACGCTTCTTCCGATCGATTCCCTGTTTCCGTTCTTGCGCAGGATGAAGCTGCGGCGGCGTGTGACGCGCTATCTGTGGCAGCACGTTGCCGCGAGGTACAATCCGCTCCCATGGCGCGAGCGCGCCGCGTGGGACGCGCACGTGGCAGAGGAGGGCGCGAAGATGGGGCTCACGGGACTGAGGGCGTTTCTCGAGAACAAGCTCGTGAACGACATTTTCTACGAGGGGCTCTTCAACGGACGGCCATGCGTCGTGAAGTGCTCCTCGCGCGCGCCGGAGTCGATTGGGAACGAATACGAGCTCGCCTCGCGTCTGCATGCGCGCGATCCGATCCACTTTCCGGAGGTGTTCGCTGTGCACCGCGGTCCGATGGCGTTCGTCGTGACGGAGAAGATCGGAGGTGGGCGGACCCTTGCCGACGAGCCTGCTGGGTCGCACGAGGAGGACTCGCTGGCGATTCTGGACGCGCTCTACGCGGAGCGTGTCGTATACCGCGACATGCTGCCTGCGAACTTTCTGGTGGGGCCTGACGGACATCTGAAGCTCATCGACTTCCAGTTTGCCGTGGACATGGAAACGAAGCGGATCGACCCGTGGCTTGCGCGGCGTCCGGAGTACCATTTCCTCGTCTTCGCCGCTGCGGTCGGGAAGGGGTTTGCGTGGTGGGACGACGCGGCGTTTCTCGCATTCCTTGTCCCGGCGCTGCGTCCGGCGATCGCCAGCCGAATCGGGAGGCTCAGGCTGGAGCTGCCTTTCTCCCCGCTTGTACGGCTGAGGCTGGCGATAGTTGTCCTCTCCATGCGCTTCAGGCGGGCATTCGCCAAGGAGGGGTCTCGGAAGCGCCGTGCGCTCGACCGTAGGCTCGGACGGCTCAGCATGTAACGGCGGCAAAGAAAAGGGCCGCGGCGCATGCGCCGCGGCCCTTTGCCTTGTTGTATGCCCCGTCGCTCTTACTTGACGACGATGACGGAGTTGAACGTGCCCTGATCGTTCTTGACCGCGTTCACGTTCTCGGGATCGGCGCACCACGTGCCGTCGATCACGAACTTGTACTGGTACTCGCCAGGAGCGAGCTGCACGGTGGCGGAGTAGATGCCGGACTTGTAGGCCATCTTCTTTGCGGTGGTGCTCCACTCGTTGAACGACCCGGCGAGGTACACCTCTTTGCCCTTATCGGCATTGACGGTGAACGTAACCGACTTCTTGGCGGGCGCAGCCGCCTTCTTGGCGGCGGCCTTCGCCGGCGCCTTTTTCGCGACGACCTTGACGGTCTCGCACTGCTTCTTGCTGGTGGTCTTGATCTTCATGTGTGTTGTCCTTTCATCTGTCTCCTTGGAAGGCGCCTCTTTGTTGCTTCATCGTCTCCGCAGAGCCTATTTTGAATGAACGGGCGTATAGTATCTCATATTTTTTCAGAAAGTCAATGGGAAACTTCGCATTTTTTTTGGTATAATCTTCTGCGCTGGCCCTTTAAAGGCGAAAGAAGGGGTCGCGAACGCGATATGAAAGAAGGATTCAAAGACAAGGTTGCGAAGTTCTGCACCATCACGCTGCTGGTCGTGATTGGCGCAGGCGGTGCGGTCTCGGTGTGGCCGACGTATCTCCGCGGGAGGAGCCTCAAGCTCCAGGATGCGGAGCTGACGCGGCGCATAGAGGAGAAGAAGCGCGAGATCGAGAAGCTCAAGGAGAACCAGCGCCGCTTCAAGACCGACCGCGATTTCGTGGAGCAGATCGCGCGCAGGAACGGGCGTGTGTTCCCGGGCGAGCTCGTCTTCAAGTTCGAAGACTGAAAATGGCGAACTTCCTGAGGCTGCTCGTGGGAGTTGCGCTCTTCCCCGCATGCTGGGGCGTCACGCGCGCGTTTTTGGACTCCGTTGTCGTTGCTGGCGGATCGGAGGGCGTGAGCGTCGAGGCGCTTTCGCTGCTTGGCGGGCTATTCGCCTTCGCGCTGTGCTGGCTGGCGCTGTCGCATCCCGTGCGCGCGTACGTCTTCGGACACGAGCTGACGCACGCGATCTGGGGCATCGCGTTCGGCGCGATGCCGTCGAAGCTTCGCGTGTCGAAGTCCGGCGGAAGCGTAAACCTCACTAAGTCGAACATGCTCATCACGCTCGCGCCGTACTTCTTCCCGTTCTACACCTTCATTGTCGGGGTGGCGGCGCTCGCAGTGCTCGCGTTCGTACGTCCGCTTCCGTGGCTTCCGCTCTGGATGTTCCTCATCGGCTTCACATGGTCGTTCCACATCCTCTTCACGATAGACTCGCTCTCGCGCGAGCAGCCGGACGTGGAGCTGTACGGACGCGTCTTCTCATGGGTGTTCATCTTCCTTGCCAACGTGGCGCTTGTGCTCGTATGGCTCGCGGCGGTGACGCCGCTTTCGTTCCGCGAACTCGGCGCGTTCCTTGTCGGACGCGTCTCGTCCGCATACATCGGCGTCGGCGCGGCGCTTGCCGCGGCCGCGGAATGGATCCGCGGCGCATTTGCCGCGCAGACCGCCACAGCAGGAGCAGCATGAAATGCATCCAGACCTGATAGACCTTGGCTTTCTCCATCTCAAGACGTACGGCGCGTGCATGGCCGTAGGCTTCATCCTGTGCTGGACGCTCATCGAGCGTCTTTCCGGACGCAAGGACCTCTCGAACTTCATACTCTCGCTTATGCTCTCCGGCGTGGTCGGAAGCCGCATTGCGTACGTGATCGAGCACTGGCAGAGCGAGTTCGCCGCGCGTCCGCTTGACGTGGTGAGAGTTGACCAGGGCGGGCTCATGTTCTACGGAGGGCTTATACTGTCCGTCATCGTGTTCTTCGCATGGTGCAGGTGGAAGAAGGAGAGTCCGCTGGCGCTTGCGGACCTTTTCTGCACGGTGATTCCACTTGGGCATGCGTGCGGGCGGATAGGGTGCTTCTTCTACGGATGCTGCTACGGACGCGACTCCGACGCCTGGTGCGCTGTCGTGTTCCCGAAGTTTTCCCCGAGCTGGTACGAGCACGGGCAGCGGATGGTGTCAGTCCTGCCGACGCAGCTCTTCGAGGCGGCGGCGCTCCTTGTCCTCTTCGCGGTTCTGCTGGCGCTGTACCTGCGCTTCAGGCGCGGCACATGCGCCGCGTATCTCATCGGCTACGGCGTCATACGCTTCTGCATGGAGTTCATGCGGGGCGATCCGCGCGCCGCCTTCTGGGGGCTTAGCATCGGACAGGTCATCTCGATTGGGCTCGTCTCGGCGGGTCTTGCGCTTCTCTGGCGTTCCTCGCTGAACAAGGGTATGCCGAGTCGGTGAACCGCAGTCGGCTCGCCGCGCAGCAACCGAAGCCTATCTTTCCGAAACGAGGACAGGCGTCTTGGCGGGGAGAAGGGTCTCCAGCTCGATTCTGTCCTCCGGGGAGAAGGAAATCTTCTTCTCCGCGAGGAACGAGCGCAGCTTCGCGGGAGTCTCGTAGTTGCCCTCCGCAGCGCCGACGGGCGAGAGGATGTTGTAGCGCTTGAAGAACTTGCCCTTGAGCGACAGGTCCGCGTACTTTGCGGCGCGGTGCACTACGAGGGTGAACTTCGGATGGTCCATCACGTAGAGTTTCTGTCCGATTCGGAGCTTGTCCGCGGACGGAAGCTTGTTGAGCCTGAGAAGGGACGCGAGTGTGGATCCGTTCTCGCTGGCGATGCGCGTCGCCGAATCGCCCGGGCGCACCTCCACCTGGCGCACCCACTGGCGGCTGCGTCCGGTGAAGAGCCGATTCACGTTCAGTTCGCCGAGCTGGCGCGCGAGCTTGTCGTCGAGATCGGCGACGGCCTCGCCCGGAAGGGCCCTGAGCTGCTCGATCGTCGAGACTGCAAGTTCGACGTCGTTCGCCTCGTTCGCCTTCTCCAGCTTGAGGAGGAGATTGCGCGCGGCCTGCGGACGGTTCCGGTCCGCATCTGGCGGAAGCGGCGGCACGTCGACGATCGGTTTCGGCGGTTCGGGTCTGTCGGCATCGGCGGGGGCGGAGCTGTCGTCTCTCGCGGCCTGGGCCGTTGCCGGCGGCGGCTCCGGAGGCTGGTCGTCGCGCGAGGAGAGGAATCGGCGCACGCCCGCAACGACGAGCAACGTGACCGCCGCCAGCGCGATGGCGGCGACGAGCCATCCCGCGCCCCTTGACTCTTCGTCGTCAGGGCGCGGGAAGTACTCGATGCCGAACTTTCCCCTCGCGATCATCCTTTACTTAGCGGCGGGCTCCTCGGGCGTGACGACGCCCTGAACGCAGCTGCGGAGGATCTCCATCTCCGTTCCGGCGGACGTCTGCACCGTGAACGTCTTCTCCTTCGCCTCGACGATCTCGCCGATGATTCCGCCTGCGAAGATGATCTTCGCGCCGGCGCGGAGCTCTTCGATCATTTTGCGGCGCTCCTTCTCCTTGCGCTGCTGGGGGCGGATCATCATGAAGTAGAAGATCGCGAGGATGAGCAGCATCGGAACCATCATTCCGAAGCCGGACTGCTGTTGTGCCCCGGTGGGGGCGGTTGGCGCCGCGGGCGGGGCGGCGCAGAGCATGATGCAGTTATTCATTTTTTGTTGTGTCTTTCCTTACTTGTTCCTTCCAGTCGGAGAACGAGCCGTCCTCAATGGCGGCGCGCATCTCCTTCATGAAGCGGTTTAGCGCCCAGACGTTGTGGATCGTCAGGAGCCTGAGGCCCAGTATCTCGCCGCAGGCGAGCAGGTGGCGCACGTAGCTGCGCGTGAAGTTGCGGCAGCAGTAGCATTCGCATCCCTCCTCGACGGGACCCTGGTCGAACGCCCACTTCGCGGCCTTGATCGCGACGTTGCCGTGGCGGGTGATCGCCGTGCCGTGGCGCGCGATGCGCGTCGGGATGACGCAGTCGAACATATCGACCCCGCGCGCGACGCACTCCGCCATCTGGTGCATCACGCCGAGCCCCATCACGTAGCGGGGACGGTCCTTGGGGAGGTACGGCACGGACGCGTCGACTGCCTGGTACATGCATTCCTCCGGCTCGCCGACGGAGACGCCGCCGATGGCGTATCCGTCGAAGCCGATCTTCACGAGCTCCTCCGCGCAGTGGCGGCGCAAGTCGTCGTAGACTCCTCCCTGCACGATGCCGAAGACGAGCTGCCCCTCGGCGTGCGGCTGGTCCTTCGAGACCTGGGCCCAGCGGAGGGTCTGCTCGACGGACTTTTCGGCGCGCTCGCGTTCGCAGGGGTACGGCAGGCACTCGTCGAAGACCATCGCGATGTCGGACCCGATCACGCGCTGCATAGCCATCGACTCCTTGGGACCGAGGAAGAACTCGTGTCCGTCGATGTGCGAGTTGAAGCGGCACCCGTCTTCGGTGATGCGGCGCATTTTCGCGAGCGAGAAGACCTGGAATCCGCCCGAATCGGTGAGGATCGGACCGTCCCATCCCATGAAGCGGTGAAGGCCGCCGGCGGCCGCGAGCACGTCCGCGCCGGGGCGCAACATGAGGTGGTAGGTGTTACCCAGAACCACCTGCGTATCGAGCGCGGCGAGGTCGCGCGGCTCCAGCGCCTTGACCGTGCCAAGTGTCCCAACGTCCATAAAAACGGGGGTTTCCACGGTTCCGTGGGCGGTGAAAAGCCGTCCCAGCCGCGCTTTGGTCGCTGTATCCTCCTTTTTTACCTCAAAAATCATGTTGAATATTCTACCAAAAAACCGTTGCGTTTAGAACGAAAATGGTGTATCATTTTACCCGAAACGTAGAGGAATACACTCATATGAACAAAGCACTGCATGTACTTGTTTACCTGTTCTTGATCCTTTCGGCCACCTCGCTGTGGTTCGAAATCGAGCTCAATAAGAAGCGGCAGCTTCTTAGCGACCGTCAAAGGATTCAGGAGGAATACCTTATAAAGATCGCCAGCACGGTCGAGAAGGCCGAGCCGAACAAGGACGCGACGGCGGAGATCAAGAAGGACATCTCCCCTGTCGAGGCGAAGCTCGTCGATATTCCCGACACCGAGAATATCCTCGAGGAGTACAACGCCTACCTCGAGCAGGACAACCTCGAGACGTTCAGCTGGGACACCCCCGAGATCAAGAAGCAGCTCCGCAACGTCTACGTGGTCGACTTCGAGGGCAAGGTTGTCATGGACGGCAACATTCCCGAGACGAAGGGCCCCGGCACGGAGCGTGAGCTTCTCGAGACCCTCCTCGATGCCTCGAAGAAGATGCAGTCGAAGCTCAACTCGACCCGCGCC
Organism: Kiritimatiellia bacterium; assembly: GCA_016296065.1. Taxonomy (GTDB): domain Bacteria; phylum Verrucomicrobiota; class Kiritimatiellia; order RFP12; family UBA1067; genus UBA1067. Next base: position 8,630 of record JAEDKA010000069.1, on the reverse strand, counting down.
GAGCTCGTGAAGGTCCACGGGCTTCTCGACGCCCAGGTCGCCGAGCTCAACAAGCTCAAGCCCGAGGCCCGCCAGGACAAGGTGACCATCGTCGAGAAGAACGAGAAGATTTCCAAGCTCGAGGAGATCAAGGCCGACCTTGAGAACCAGATCGTCAAGATCAAGGCGCAGATCGACGAGCTCAACGCCGAGATCACCTCCCTGAAGGACGAGGTCGTGACGGCGCAGGACGAGACCGAGGCCGCTAAGGAAGAGCTCCAGAAGAGCCAGAAGCTCGTCGAACAGCTCAAGAAGCTTATCCAGGACATGATCCAGGACGCCGAGCGCACCAGGGGCGACAAGAGCAACATCACCACTCTCCCCGCCGGCGAGAAGGGCAAGGTCATCGAGGTCGACAACGAGAACATGTTCGCGATCGTCGAGTTCTCCGACAAGGCGATGAAGGAGCTCAAGGGCGACAACCTCGACCACCCGATCCCGAACCTCGAGTTCGGCGTGAAGCGCACTGGCTACAACGGCGCCGCCGGAGAGTTCGTTGGCCGTCTCCGCCTCCGCCAGGAAGTTCGCGAGAAGAACTACATCATCTGCGACATCCTCGGCTCCTGGAAGCAGGATGACCTCAAGGCGAATGACATCGTCTTCGCCGACTGACGAAGGTGAGGCGTTTGACGATGATCACCGCGCTACGCGCGCACGTCCCGTCGCCGGCGAAGCTGCTCTGCTGCTTCGCGGCGGCGGTCGCGCTTGGGCTCCTCTCCGGCTGCATAGCCGACACTGCCGAAGATACCGACCTTCCGTGGTCTTCGAGCAAGTCGTGGGAGGGCATGGCCCCGATCGCCCCGAGCGTGATGGACAGATACGAATGATTCGCGGTCGGAGTTTCATCTGCGATACGGTCGGGCGGCTTGATGCCGCCCTTCTTCGTATGTTCCCCTCGAGCACTCGCGCGTTCGTGCGCGAGGCGGTCGCGGAGGGCGCGGTGCTTGTGGACGGACGCCGCGCGGCGAAGGGGATGAAGCTGCGCGGAGGCGAGTCGGTCGAGGTGCGCGAGCTCGCCGAGGAGCGCGACAACGTCGCCGCGCCGGATCCGACCGTGCGCGTTCCGTGCGTCTTCGAGGACGACGCGCTTCTCGCCTACGACAAGCCTGCCGGAATGCCCGTGCAGCCGCTCTCGCGCAGGGAGCTCGGCACGATGATGAACGGAGTCGTCGCCGCGCATCCCGAATGCGCTCCGCTTGGGGACAGACCCCTAATGGCGGGCGCGATCCACAGAATCGACGCCGACACCTCCGGGCTCGTCCTCGTCGCGCGCACTGCGGAGGCGTTCGGCGCGCTGCGCGCGCAGTTCGCCGCGCAGACGGTGAAAAAGACGTACCTCGCGCTCGTCGAGGGGACGGTCGCGGCGGGTGGAACGCTCGAAAACGACCTCGTGCACGATCCGACGCTTCCGTTCTGCCGCATGATCGACCTGCACCACAACCGCCTCACGCGCGCGCAGTGCGCGGAACTGAAGCCGCTCCACGCGGTCACGGCGTTCAATCCGGTCGGCTTCACCACAGTCGAGAACGAGGAGCGCACGCTTCTCGAGGTGACGATCTTCACGGGCGTGACGCATCAGATACGCGCGCAGCTCGCCCTCGCCGGGATGCACATCGTGAACGACAGGCTGTACGGGGCGTTCGCAGTGGAGAACCAGACCGGACACTGCCTGCACGCCCTCGCGGCGTCCTTCCGCCACCCCGTGACGAACGCGCCGACGGAGATCCGCACGCCCCTCCCGCCCTGGGCCCGCATTTGACATCTTCGGCTTTTTATAGGATAATACGCAATATGAAAAACAACTGCGTTTTCTGCGCCATCGCGGCTGGGGAGATCCCGAGCTTCAAAGTCTACGAGGATGATGTGGTCCTCGCCTATCTTGACATCAATCCGTTCACGAAGGGACACATCCTCGTGATCCCCAAGGAGCACACCGAGGGACTCCTCGATACGCCCGACGCGACGCTCGCCGCAGTCATCGCGCGCGTCAAGAAGGTCGCCGCGCATGTGAAGGAGGCGCTTCCCTGCGACGGATTCAACATCCTTCAGAACAACGGCGAGGCTGCTGGCCAGACCGTGAAGCACGTCCATTTCCACATCGTGCCTCGCTACGGCGTGGAGCCGATCGCGTTCGAGAACCACAAGGGCGACATGGAGGCGCTAAAGGCGCTCGCGGAGCGCATCCGCCTGTGAGCGCGCCTAATTCCAGACGCACCGCCGCGTTCATCGTGGCGAGATGGCTCGCGACGAAGGACTTCCCGTCGGCGATGCTTCCGGAGGGACGCGACCGCGCGTTCGTCCAGGATCTCGCGTACACGACGATCCGCCGGCTCCGTCCGCTCAGGAAGACGCTTGGCGCGCTCATGCGCCAGTGGCCGAAGGGGGAGCTTGAGGCGCTTCTCTACGTCGGCGCGGCGCAGGTCCTGTACATGCCAGACGTCCCCGACTTCGCCGCAGTGAGCGCAACCGTCGACGCTGCGAAGATGTGCGAGAACAGGTCCGTCGCGAAAGTCGTGAACGGCGTTCTCCGCAACCTCGTCCGCCGCCGGGAGGAGTTCGAGAAGGCGATCGCGGAGTCTCCGCTCGAGGAGCGCGAGAGCTTTCCGACGGCGCTCGTGCGCCGCTGGGAGGCGCGCTTCGGCGCGGAAGGCGCCGCGCGGCTCTGCGCGTGGCACAACGAGCCTGCGGAGACTTTTCTCGCCAGAAAGGACGGCAGCTTCACCAAGCTCGAGCGCGGGTGCCGCGTGGAGGATGTCGATGGATATGCCGAGGGGGAGTTTATCGTCCAGGATCCAGGTACGCGCCTTGCCATAGAGCTGCTTGATCCGAAAAGCGGCGAGCGCGTGCTGGACGCATGCGCCGCGCCTGGCGGTAAGACGGTTCAGATTGCGTGGCGCGGGGCTGACGTAACGGCGTGCGAGGTGAATCCGAAGCGCCGACGCCGCCTCGAGCAGAACCTTGCGAGACTCAAACTGGCCGTCGCCGTCGTTGCCGAACCGCCGCCTGGGACTTTCAGGAAGGTTCTTGTCGACGCGCCGTGCTCGAATACCGGCGTTCTGAGGCGCAGGCCCGATGCGCGCTGGAACTGGAGCGAGGAGAAACTCGCCGCGCTTGTCTCCTTGCAGTCGGAGATACTCGACGTATGCGCGTCGCGCGTCGAGCCGGGCGGCGTTCTCGTATATTCGACATGCTCGAACGAGCCGGAGGAGAACATGTCGCAGGTCGAGGCCTTCCTGGAGCGTCACCCCGATTTCTCGCTCGCCGAGTCCCGTGAGTCCGTTCCGCATGAAAGCGGTACTGACGGAGCCTTCGCCGCGAGGCTCGAGCGGAATGGCTGACCGCCACCGCAGCATTTTTTCTTGTCAGATTCTCCGCGCGGCGGCGAGTAAGGGGTGATATGAACAAGAAGAAAGCAATCGTCGCCGGCGTTATCGCCGTTCTCGCGGTCGCGCTCTGCGCCACCGCATCCTCCCTCGTCTGGGTCTGCCGCAAGGTGCGCGCGTTCGAGTCGTCGCACGGAGGCAGCGTCTACGCCAACCTCAGCAGGGCCGAGATGGACGAGAAGGTCCGCGCCGAGATCGCGGCCGCCGCGGACACCAACGGCGTGCGCGGCGCATCCGCCGCGCAGACGGCCGGCGAGAAGGACGCGGAAATGCCGCCGCAGATGGAGGTCGTACGCGTGGAATACGACGGCGAGCGCACTCTTCGCGTATGCCTCTCCGAGCGGCCGGACATGGACGTCGTGCGCCACTACGTGTCAGTCGACCCGGAGCCTGCGGGGGGCGGGCTTTCCTTCAGCTACAGCACGCGCTACAGCAGCGCGATTTCCGGCTACGAGCCGATTCTCGGCATCGTCGGGGACTTTGCCTTCCGGACGAACCTGACCCTGCGCATCCGCAGGGGGCTGCCGCTTTACGGCAAGGGCGCGAACCTCTCGGCGCAGGGGTCTCTGCGCGCCGACTACGTCCACGCGTTCCGCCGCCGCGACGCGCGGCCGACGGTGAACTACGCGGCGAACGGACGCTACCTCCCGCCAGGCGGCGCGCGGGCGATAGGCGTCGAGTCCGTGAACGTCACGAACGTCCACGCGCGCATCTGCCGCGTCGAGCCGCGCAACGTCGTCCAGCTCCTCGCCCGCGAGGAAGGGGAGTACAGGCGGTACGAATGGAGCCGCAACGTCGACAACGAGGAGACCGAGGAGCTTTCGGGCGAGGCGGAGGAGACGGACTTCTCCTGCGTGAACAGGCCGAACGAGAAGGAGACGCACGCCCTGCCCGTCGCTATGAAGGACGGCGGAAGCGCCAACGGAATCTACCTCGTCGCGGTGTGGAACGCGGACCGCAGGCGCGCCGACGGCTGGTGGTGCGACCGGGACGACCAGAATCCCGCGCGCTACCGTCTCGTGTGCCTCTCGGACCTCGCGCTGTCGGTGCGCATGAACGGCACCGACTCGCCCGGCGTCTGGGTCACGTCGCTAATGAAGGGTGTGCCGGTTGACGGCGCCAGAATCACCGTCTACTCGAAGTCGAACACGAAGATCATGGAGGGCGAGACCGACGAGAACGGATGGTGCCGCCCGGTGCGCGTCGCGAAGGGCGAGCCTTTTGCGGTCGTGGCGGAGTCGGCCGAAGGCGACGACGGCACGTTCCTCGCGATCCGTCCGTCGATGGAAGTCGACGAGACGTACGCGGACGGCGCGCGTCCCGACTATCTCGAGCCCGGACAGGTCGAGGCGTTCCTCTGGACCGAGCGCGGCATCTACCGCCACGACGAGAGGATCATGCTGCACGCGATAGTCCGCGACGGAAAGCGCCGCGCGCCCGCGCCGTTTCCGGTGGAGCTGTGCCTCGTGAGCCCTAAGGGCGACGTGTTCTCGCGCCTTGCGCGCAGGACGGACGGGACGGGTTCGCTCGTCGTCGACACGTTCAAGGTCCCCGCGGAGCAGCCAAGCGGAACGTGGACGCTCCGGGCGAAGATCCCTGGCAAGGATGGGCGCGTTCTCGGAGAGCGCGAGATCAAGGTCGAGGAGTTCGCCCCGCCGCAGATACGCGTCAAGGTCGCCGCGGAGACGACGGCGCATCCCTCCAACTTCGCGTTCTCCGTGTCGGCCGAGCATCTCTTCGGCGGACCTGCCCACGCGCTCGCGTGCGAAGGCGCCGTCGTGTTCACTGACATTCCCTTCGCCCCCGCGAAGTGGAAGGGCTGGCGCTTCGGAAATTCCGGCCGCGCCCTGAAGCCGTCGTTCCGCGAGGTCGGAAAGACGCAGCTCGACAGGGACGGGAAGTGCCGCTTCGATGCGCCGCTCTGGGCGGACACCGGACTCCCCGCCGCGGCAGTCCGCGCGACCGCGCAGGGCGTCGTTTTCGAGGACGGCGGACGCCCCGCGACGGCGCGCGCCACGTGCGACCTCCACTACTACCCGTTCTACATCGGCTCGACGCTGGCCGAGTCCGTCCGCCTCGAGCCTGGCGTTCGCCCGAAGATCCGCGTCGCCTGCGTCAGGCCGGACGGCACGCGGCTCGCGGAGCCGCGCCGCCTCGTTGGAAAGCTCGAGCGCATTGACACCGTCTACTCGTACCGGACGCAGCCCAACGGCTGGCAGACTTGGGACTGCACGCACGTCCGCACGGCGGTTGCGGAGAACATCCCCGTCGTGACGTCTGCGGACGACGATACGACGGTGGAGCTTCCGACCGATGTCTGCGGCGACTATGCGTTCGAAGTGACGGACCCGGAGACTCTCGCCTCGTTCGGAATGACGTTCTACCTCAGCGACTGGGCTGACGAGACGGTGCGCGCGCCGATGTCGGATCCCACGGCCGTCACGCTCGTTCCGGACAAGACGTTCTACCGCGTCGGCGAGACGCCGCGCCTCAGCGTCCGCGCGCCTTTCGCCGGCTGGGCGCTCGTCTCGGTGCTGCGCGAGAAGGACGCGTACACCGACATCCTCGCGCTCACCAACGCGACGAGCGAGATCGCGCTGCGCCCCGTCACGGCAGAGAACGCGCCCAGCCTCGACGTGTTCGTATCCGTCGTGCAGAGCGTGGAGGCGAACGCGAAGCACCTCGCGGTGCGCGCGCACGGCCTTGCGACGATCGCGGTGCGCCCTGCCGAAGAGGAGGTGCCGGTGTCCGTCGAGAGGAGCGAGGCCGTGTTCGGCGCGTCGGCGTCCGGCGCGGAGATCCGCGTCGCATTCGCCGCGCCCGGCGCGACTTCGGCGATCGTCACGGTTGTCGACGAGGGCATCAATCTCCTGACGGACGAGCGCGTGCCGGATCCTGTCTCGTGCTTCGCCGCGCCGCGCAACGCCGTCAAGCCGCTCTACGACATCTACCACCGCGTGCTTCCCGTGCTCGGCGAGGACCGCCTGCGCGTCGGCGGAGTGAAGACCGGCGGCGGCGCGGGGGCGGAGATGCTCGGACGCGTCAGCCCCGTGCCGACGCGTCGTTTCAAGCCGCTGGCGATGTGGAGCGCGCCGCTTGCGGTCGGCGCGGACGGGAAGGGCGAGTGGAAGGCGCAGCTCCCCGAGTTCGTCGGCGAGGTGCGCGTAACCGTCGTCGCGTGGAGCGACTCCGCGTCCGGCGCGGCGTCCGCGCAGACGAAGGTCACGCCGAAGATCGTGACGATGCCCGACGCCCCGCGCTTCGTCGCGCCAGGCGACGTGTTTGAGGTTTCGCTCCCGATATACAACAAGTCCCAGGAATCTGGAAATCCCGCCATGACTGGGGGAAGCGGCGTCTCGCCGCTTCAGGAAAAGGAAGGACCTTCTCTGGACGAGAAGCGGCGGGACGCCGCTTCCCCCAGTCAGGAGTCGAAAGACGAGAAGCGGCGGGACGCCGCTTCCCCCAGTCAGGAGTCGAAATCCTCGGCGTGCGAAGTGACGTACTCGATCACCGCAGGAGGCAAGGAGGTCGTCGCGGGCAAGGTGGCTCTTGGAGTCGACGGACATACCAACGTCGTCGCGCGCATAACCGCGCCGGACGAGCCGGGAGAGCTCGATCTCGTCTACCACGTGCGCGGCATGGGCGAAGTGCACGACCAGACGATACACCTGCCCGTCCGCCCCGCCGTCGCATGGGTGGAGACCGCCGGAGTGAGGAGAGTAGAAGACAGCGTGCCGCCTGAGGCGCGTCGCGAGTCCGCGCCATTCGAGAGATACAGCGAGAAGGTCTACGACTCGCCGGCAGGGGAGTACGAATCTGCGCTGAGGTGGCTTGCCGAATACAGGCACGGATGCCTCGAGCAGACATCCTCGCGCGTGTTCCCGCTGCTGGGCGCGGGCGGACTTCTCGCGTCCTTCTCCCCTGCGGGTCCCGACGCAGTCGCGGCAGGCGTGCGGCGCGTCGAGTCGATGGTGCGCTCCACGGACTTCGTGATGTGGCCAGACTGCAACTATGCGCCGTGGGATCCGGAAGTCTCGCTCTACGCCGCGCACTTCCTCGTCGAGGCGGAGCGCGTGGGCTACACGCTCAACCGCGTCGCGAAGGAGCGCGTCGGAGGATTCCTGAAGCGATGGGCTATGTCCACGAACGACACGGTGTCCGCATACGCCTGCCACACGCTTGCGCTTGCGCGTCGTCCGGAAAAGGACAGGATGCTCCGCCTCTACGACGCGTCCACGAACCTTACGCTCCTCTCCCGCGCGCGGCTCGCCAGGGCGTTCGCGATGTCCGGCGACAGGCGCAGGGCGAGCGCGCTTCTCGCGGCGAACGTCGCGCCGTCGTCCGTGAAGGACGCCGCGTTCTCGGTGCTCGCGCTCCTCGAGATTGATCCTGACGACGCGCGGATTCTTCCGCTCGTCGAAAACCTCAACTCGCGTCGCGACCGCGCGAGGTTCTGCTGGGGGACGACGGGCGACAACGCGCACGCGCTTCTCGCGATCGGCTCGTACTTTCGCCACCATCCCGCGAAGGCGGGCGAGAAGTTCGTGTCGTGGAGGAGGCTGTCGCTTCCGAAGCCGGGCGAGGTGAAGGACGAGTCGAGCGGAATCTCCGTCGAGCGGCGCTTCCTGAAGCCCGAGGGCGGAGAGGCCGATGTCTCGAACCTCGCGCGCGGCGAGATGCTCGTTGTCGAGCTTGCGCTGAAGACGGACGACGACCGCGTGCTTTCGGACCTCGTGGTCGAAGACCTCTTCCCTGCGTGCTTCGAGCCGGTGCACGGCTCGATCGCGCTCGCGCAGGCGACTTCGCAGTGGGTCATGCGCAGCGACGCGCGGGACGACAGGATGCTAGTGTTCTCGAAGAGGTTCCGCCTGGCCAGGGGCGAGGAGGCGACGTTCAGGTATCCGGTGCGGGTCGTGTCGTGCGGTGAGTACGTGCTGCCGGGTCCGAGCGTCGAGGCGATGTACCATCCGGAGCTCCACGCCCGCCGCGCCCCTTCGCGCATATCCGTGCGGAAGTGACGGGAGGCAGAAGGCGGTGCCGGAAGATGCAAAAAGGGCATTTGGTTCCGGCAGAATCGTCTCGCCGGGAAAGAGGAGGCCGCCTTGGTGGCATGCAGAAGTCGAAAATAGTTGCCATTATCTCGCGTTTTTCGTGTGTTTTCTGGAACTTAAAAAATTATTTCAAAAATCTTCATTCACCCCCTTGCGT
>JAEDKA010000068.1 GCA_016296065.1 Kiritimatiellia bacterium | reverse complement strand
CTCGATACCAACCGAATTGCGCGCAAGCGGTTCAACGGTTTAGAATCGCACCCGCCTATTGATACAGTAAAACTGATACAGTAGCCGAGTTTTTGGTATAATGTCCGCATGAGAAAGAACAGGGTTATCGAGCAGAACAGGTGCTATCACCTTGTCAGCCGGCTTGCGCACCGGGCGTTCTTCCTCGACGACGAGGAGAAGGACCGCGCGGTTGCGCTGATGCGCCGCGTAGAGGCAGGAGTACAAGCTAGCATGAGTTACTGTATCAATAGAACTGCATCAATATGCTCTGGTACGCCAAGACAAGCTTGGCTGAACTATCATGATGGAAGGAACATGAATCACAAACAAACCGAGATGTGATTAGGACGGCAGGCCGTGAGAGGGGCGACCCGAATGCGGGAGTCCTGCCGGACAAAGAGGTGAGTCGCAATGCAAATGAACCTTCTTCGTAAAGTCTCGTTACTTGAGTTCCGCGCGGCCAGCAGTTCAGAGGCTGTGAAGCCGACGCCGAGCGCCCGAATCGGTTTTGGACGCGCGGGCGCGGCGGGGCATAGAAGGACGACGCGCCTTGAAAGTTCAGTCAGGAACTTGGGAGGCCTCGCAATAGCGAAAGCGAAGCGAGGAGTCGGACGAGGCCATAGTAGCGGGGAAGCGGGGTAATGCCCGTGGATGCGAAGGGCCTCTGCGTGTAAAAGGGATGTTTCAAACGAAAGAGCGGAAACCAGATTGATTGAGAAATCCTATACGGACGAGGAGATCGCGGCGATTGCGCAAAAGCACAAGATGCCGCGCTATCCGAAGATTGCGCTCTTGAGGGAGAAACTGTCGCGGAAGGCAAAGGAGGAGCCACAGTTCAGATTCTACTGCCTGTATGGGCAACTGCTGAGGGAGGACGTGCTAAGATGCGCCTACGAAACCGTGCGAGCCAACCAGGGTTCGCCTGGCGTCGACGGGGTGACATTTGAACGGATTGAGCATGATGTGGAAGGTGTGGAGGGCTTCCTCGGAGACATCCGACGGGAACTCAAAGCCAAGACCTACAGGACAAGCCCCGTCAAACGGGTTTACATCGAGAAGGCGAACGGCAAACTCCGCCCGCTCGGCATCCCGACCATAAAGGACAGGGTTGTGCAGGCCGCGGTGAAGCTGATAGTCGAGCCGATATTCGAGGCCGATTTCCACGAATGCTCGTACGGGTTCAGGCCGAACAGGAACGCGAAGATGGCGGTCGAGAAAATCGCTGCGGAAATCAAGGGCGGCAAGACGGAAGTCTACGACGCCGACCTGTCGAGCTACTTCGACACGATACCGCACGACAAGCTCCTCCTCGCCATCCGCAGGCGAATCACGGACGGGAGCGTGCTGGCGCTGATACGCCAGTGGCTGAAGTCCACGATAGTCGAGCCGAACGGCATAAGGAACAATCCCAAGGGCAGGGGCACCCCGCAAGGAGGGGTCATCTCGCCTCTTCTGTCGAACATCTACCTGCACTGGTTCGAGACGTGCGCCACGTTGGTCGCCAAGGGAATGAACCAAGTCATGTCGATCGTGCGCTACGCGGACGACTTCGTGATTCTCGCAAGGAAACTGCAAGGAAGATTCGTGCAGGAGATTGAGCGCGAACTGGAAGGCCGCTTCGGCCTCGTGGTCAACAGGGACAAGACGAAGGTCTTGGACGTGAGGGCGGACAAGTCCGCGCTCGGCTTCCTCGGCTACGAGTTCCGATATGTCAAGGACAGGCGCTATGGCACAGGGGGCAACTACCTGACTTACGGCCCGTCGATGAAATCGGTCAAGAAGGTTTGCGCGAAAGTCAAGGAACAGACACTAAGCATCTTCAAGCCCGTGAAGAACGAGGAAGTGGTGCAGAGGGTCAACAAGATACTTGTCGGGTGGGGAAACTACTTCCAATGCGGATATCCGAGGAAGGCGTTTGACAAGGTGAACTGGTACGTGCGGAACCGCCTGTACCTTCACTTCAACAGGAAGAGCCAAAGGGGCTATGTTCTGAAATATGCGCCGAACTTCTACTCGGAATTACAGGCAATGGGGCTACATAGGCTTCAACGGAGGCGGAAGTGACACGTCACGGGTCCCACACGGAGAGCCGTATGCGGGAAAACTGCACGTACGGTTCGATGAGGGGGCGGGCGTACCCGACAACAAGGGACGCTCCGCTCTACTCTACACCCTTTTGACCCCTGTTGTTGCACGACGGTAACTTATGAAAAAGATAAGGTTATAGAAACTACGGTAGGAACAATGGTTACAACAGAGAAGTAGGTGACCTAATGAAAAAATGTGCATTGACGTTGACTCTGGTTTTGCTTGCTGTTGCAGGATTTGCTGTAGGCGATGGCGTGAACATGCGCAGGTACATGGTTGTTGACCTGTCTGGCGGCTCCGACGCCAAGGAATATCCCGTGTCATATTTGGATTCTGAGCCAATAGGCGGATGGTCGGATGAATACAAGACTGTTAAACTTGTCTTGCGCCTTGTGAATCCTGGCAAGTTCCATATGCAGGGGCCTTGGGTAAAAGGGGTCCGTGAAGTCGAATTGAGCCATCCCTATTACATTGGCGTTTTCGAAGTAACTCAAGCGCAATACAAGTTCATCATGGGCAGTGGCGATTCTTTGTACAAGGGGGATATGCGTCCGATGGAACGTGTTTCATGGTATACGCTGAGAGCGGGGCCTGATGCGTCGGACGAACTTAAGGATGCATGTGTCTGGCCAGTCTCGGATACTGTAGGCGAAAATTCTTTTGTGGGAAGAATTCGAAGAAAGACACAGTTAAAAGGATTTGACCTTCCGACAGAAGCGCAGTGGGAATATGCTTCAATCGGTGGGGGGCTTTCGCGCGAAAGACCTCGACTGACATCGGAGGCCCTTAAGTTTGGGTTGTTCTTAAATAATGGTGGCATGACCAATGCGCATTGCGTTGTTGGTTCCTTTCCTCCCAATGCGCTGGGCGTGTATGATATGTATGGTAATGTCTGTGAGTGGTGTCTGGATTTCTTGGGAGAACTAGAATCCGGAAAGTTTGTTGATCCGCTCGGGGCGGTTTCCAACAAGAATGATAAGCGAGTGCTGCGAGGTGAGTGTTTTCGAACAAATATTACAGACAAAGAGGAACCTTCGCATTATGGTTATTACGCCAATTGCTGGGGGGCAATTATCGGTTTCAGAATCGTATGCAACATGGTACATCAAGGGAACATCTGGGGGCTACAGGGTCAGACATGGTTACCACAGTAAAATGCCACACTAACAAGAGATAGGGATGTGATATTAGACATGAGACGTAGCCGGGCAAATCTTCCTAACCGATGCTGTCGCCAGATCGACCGCATTGCCTATCGCGCGTTTGATGGTAAGCAATGGATGGATCGAAAGGGTTGCGCCACTATGACAAGGAAAACCTACTGTGGCAATTTACTGTGGCAATCAGGTCTGACCCTGTTGGCTCAAATGCGGATTACTTCAGGCCCTGTGCTGTGTGCGCCATTCAGACATCGAGACGCCAAAGCGGCTCTTGAAAAGCTTCTTTGCGTAGTTCTCGCCGTGAAAGCCGCAGGCCGCCGTGATTTTTGCGATGGGAGTATCGGTGTCGCGGAGGCGGCGCTTGACTTCATCTAGGCGAGTTTTCATTATCGCTGAGAGGATCGATTGTCCGGTAGCCTGCCTGAAGCGCACATCGGCCAGACGCCGAGACACGCCGAGATGACTTACCACGTCAACTGCGCCGATGCCCTTGAGCGCATTGCGCCGAATGTATGATGTGGCCCGCTCGACGAGCTGGGCCGAAGGTGCAACGTGCCGCGTGCTCAGCCGCTCTATTACGGTCTTTACGGGAAGCAGCGATTCGAAGGACATTGAAGATGGATTCTTCATGATCCTGCGAAGCGTCGCTGCGGCGAGTTCGCCGAGGCGGACATGGTCTGGTGCTATGCTGGTCAGCGTTGGCTCGGATGTCTCGCAGATGAGTTCGTCGTTGTCGACACCGATAAGTGCAATGTCATTGGGTATGACGAGCCCACTTGCCTTAGCTGCCTCGATTACGTGCATGGCCCTAAGGTCGTGCGCTGCCATGATTGCCGCTGGTTTTGGCAGCGCCTTCAGCCATTCTCCGAGCCGATTTATGTCGTCGTACGATCCGAGTTTGACATTGACGGCAGTTACATATGTGCGCACGTCGCAGCCGACGTTGCCAAGCGCCGAGCGGAATCCGCGTTCGCGCAGTACTGGAACGTATTCGCATGAATCTATGCTGCGAGCGATGAATCCGTACGAACGAAAGCGTCCTATCGAGGCCAGATACTCTGCGCCGCGACGGCCTATGGCGATGTCGTCGTTGTGGACCAAGGCGATGGCGTCCTTGCGTGTGAGAAGGGGCGTACGGGCGCCGATGACAACGAGCGGAATTGAGGACGCTTCGAGCACTTTTGCGATTGCCGGGTTGTCGGCTGCGTTCGCAATCATGCCGTCGAGTTTTCCATCTGCGACAGCAGAGTGCAGCTCCTCTGCTGTGGCGTCCTCATGAAAGTTTATTACGTGGAATTGCCAGCGGCATTTGCGCCGCGCATATTGCGATATGCCGTACAGCAGGTCGCGTCCAGAGGCGTAGGACAGTCTCAGTACAACAGCTATTCTTCTAATTTTTGCCTTTTCCATGGTTAGATGATACCATGACGACGGTGGAAAAGTCAAGTAGGATTGGTTAGGAAAATGATGCCGAAAAAGATAGGTGAGATATAGTATAATATTTCTCATCTTCGTTGTGTTAACTACTCGTCAAAGGAGCAAAAACAGTGAAAAGAATAATTGTCAATACAAAGGCAGAGTGTGGCAAGGTTATTGCGCTCTTCATGGTTGCGGCAAGTGCAATTTTGCCTTGCGCTACCAAGGCTGGTACGTACACATGGATTGGCGGCAATTCTGGTACGTGGGACAAGACATCGCTTAACTGGTCTGACGGCACGACTTCTGGCGTGGCATGGCAGGATGGCAACGATGCGGTGTTCAACAACACCGCTGCGATGACGATTACCGTTTCCGATGCGATTTCCGCTGCGAATGTCACAGGCAACAGCACGGGTGACATCAAGTTCAATGGTTCAGGAACGCTTGCGTGGACTGGTTGGCTTGGAAGTTCTGGACATGTCTATCTTGATTGTCCGCTTACTGACGTCAATGGCGCTGGATTGCACTTTGACAGCAACGGACATGTGTTTTTTAGGAATGCCAACAATACCCACACAGGTGGTACTTATTTCAAGAACACGCGCGGTGCATTCCGTGCGTTTGCGCTTAACGCAGGAGATGGTGCGCTGGGAGCACTGCCCGCTGCAGCGCAGGATAACATCTTCGCGCAAGGAGGCAATGTCGCGCTCTTCGTGGATAACAGATACAATGTAACACTTGACGCCAAAAGGCAAATACTCATTTCAGACGGGGCGACAATGTTCCTTAGCCCGGCAGGCACAATCCGCATAAAGGGCATCATCCGCGGCGCGAACGCATCCAACGGATTTCCGACTGGAACACGCGTTTATGCACACAACAATTGGGGTGGACTTGCAATCTTGGATCCAGGTGCCGGAAAGGAGAACTATTTTGGCAGGCTATACGTCCCGGCACGTCTTGAGATAGCGAGTGGAACGACAAGTCTTGTAACTGCTTCGAAAGACAAGGGCACTGGTGAAAACGCGCCGCTTTACATACACGGAAACAATGCTGCCTATTCTCCCACGCGCGGCTATCTACTCGTTTCAGGCGGCACACTTCGGAACAATACCCAAGATCGCTATTTCCAACTTGACGATTATGGACATCTCGACATCGCAGGTGGAACTGTTTCACTCGCCATCGGTGAAATTCTCAACGCGATGAATTCCCCTGCCAAGATCACGATTCGCAACGGAGGTGTGCTAAATGCCAAACTTGTACGAGTCTCTCAGACGACGAGCGGCGATGGCGGCGAGATATTTATTGAGAACGGCGGGACTTTGTGCATTGGGAAGTTCAAGCTTGACTACAATCCTAACCAGAAAGGTACAGTCCATTTCAATGGCGGCAAGTTGCAGGCGCTTGTGGATTCAGATCCGGTCATCGACAACCCGACAAATGCGAAGTGGGACAACATTGCCTTTGCGGTTGAAGAGGGCGGTGCCATATTTGACACATCTAACGGGAATGTCATTTTCTGGCCCCGCCCGCTCGTCAGCGGCGCGGCGAATGACGGCGGCATAACCGTGTCAGGGTCGCGAGGACTTGCCATCACCGTTGCCGGATCGTCGTACAACGGGCCAACGGTCGTAGAAGAAGGTGCCAATTTGCGCGTTCAGGCGGACAACGCTCTGCCGTCTGGCACAACTGTTAGACTTGCCGGTGGGCAGGTCACATTCAGCACATACGACACGGGCGGCAATGCCGCAAGGTCAACGCGGACGGCGCAGACGGTTTCGCGAATTGAAGGCTCGGGAATCGTCCATTGCTGTTCTGGGCTGACTGTGGCAAATGGCTTGGCGGCAGGCAGTGGCGGAGTCCTTGATTTCATTGAGGTATGTTCACTTTCGGGCGTTTACTCCGTTTCTGGCGATGCGCAAGGATGCGGCTGTTTGAAGTTCAGAAAGTCTGGACAGTCCATATCTGGGCTAACGTTGAATGTGGCTGACATTTCCGCGTTCGACAAGGACGCCGCGCGCGGCACGTACAAGATACTCGATGCGCCAAATGGCTACACGGGCGAGTTTGCCATAGGCAACCTCCCAGATTTGTGGCGCGTGAAGTACACGAGTACTGCCGCGTACATCTCGTACAAAAAAGGCATGGTGCTCATTATTAAATAGGCGCGACAGTTAGTCGTAGCAGCAGCATGTTAGGCTAGAGAGCGTATATGGTAACTAGTGCTATCTGCTGCAACTTGATTTATGCAGTAGGGAGCTACAAGTTCTGTACATTCTACACTTTTTCAAAACGTTATGGGGAAATTATAGGCAGGTTAAATTATAATACTGTCTATAAATCACTAACTGAAGGTGTATGCAGAGGGAACTATGAACAGACGCGATTTTCTAAAGTCAGTTTTTGCCGCGCCACTTGTAGGCGCGGCGTTGCCGGCAGTAGCCGAAGGAGAAGGAAAGTTCTCCCCAATGGTCGGGAAACCGCTTCCTCCTTGGAAGGCCGGCGAGTTTCAGATACACTTCATCTACACGGGCGTTGCGGAGAGCCAGTTCTGGATCATGCCTGACGGAACGACGATGCTCATCGACTGCGGCGACCATCCGGCTTACACGCGCGGCAAAAAGGCGCTGTGGCTGCTGCCGAACGGCAAACGTCATGCAGGCGAGTGGATCGCCCGCTATGTCGCGCGCGTGAACCCGTCTGGTACGGACGTCGACTACATGATGATTTCGCACCACCATGCAGATCATGCCGGCACGGAAGAATGGGGCGGCTTCATGCAGGCTGCGGAAACGCTCAAGTTCAGGCGCGGGTTCGACCGCGGCTGGCCCAACTTCGACGAGCCGATTCCGAACGAGAGATGCGACGGACCGAGCTATCGGCACGCAAGAAAGACGCTGGATCATCTAGTCGAGCGCGACGGCCTGAAGATGGAGGAATTCAGCGTCGGTGCGGTCAACCAGGTCGCGTTGCTCAGAAACGCGGCGGATTACCCGAACTTCAGCGTCACAAACATCACGGGCAACGGGAAGATGCTTTGCCGCGACGGAAGCGTTCGCGACCTTTATGCCGAAAAGCACAATGCAAAGAGCCTCAACGAAAACGGCATGAGCCTCGGCCTCATTGCGCAGTACGGACCGTTCCGATATTACACGGCAGGAGACTTCTCCGACAGGTTCCGCCGGAAAGACGGGACGGTGTGCAGCATCGAGGAAGAGCTTGCGAAAGAGGTCGATCCCGTAAATGTCGCCAAAGTGAACCATCACGGGCACCACTCGATGTCGCTTCCGCTGGTCGCTGCGCTCAGGGCGCGGGTGTGGACAGCTTGCGTTTGGGACACGTTGCATGTGACTTCCGATACGCTTGAGCGGATTTCGAGCCGAGAGGCGTACCCCGGTCCGCGCCTGATTGCGCCTGGGCTTTTCTCTCCGCTGCGTCGAATCGAAGACGCGAACAAGCCATACCTTCCCGACATTGCGCGCGAGTCGTTTGACGCCGGGCATGTCGTCGTGACCGTGCCTGCGGACGGGAAATCCTACTCCGTCTCGTATGTAACGGCTGACGACGAGTCGATGCGCGTGACGGGCTCTTATGGCTTCGAACTGCAACAGAATGGATAAGTGTATTTGACGCCATGAACACGAGTATTGTCTTGCTGGCTTTTGCCGCGATGCTTTCGACCGGCGATTTCAGGAATCCGCCGGCATCTGCGAGTCCGCACACTTGGTGGCACTGGATGAACGGCAACGTCACGAAGGAGGGCATCACCGACGACCTTGGGAGGCTACAGGGTCAGACATGGTTACCACAGTAAATTACCACAGGTACGCCAAGCGAAGCTCGGCAGAACTAATAGCGGAAGGAGCTACATCGTAAAGAAATCGACGTACGATTAGGACATGCCCGCCGAACGCGGTGAGGGCCGAGCGAAGCGAGGGGATAGCCCGAAGGGCCGAGCAGGCCGTGCAAAGGGCAACCGATGTGCGGGAATCTAGTCCGACAAAGATAAGAGCCGCAATGCAAACGATGTGGGAGAATCGAATTGTACAATGATATAACGAATGATAGTAATCTTCTCTGGGTCTGTGCTGCTGATCGCGGCGGCGGTTGCCGTTGTCGTTGCATCGCGCAATCGCCAGCCAGGACTGCCGCCTGATGTATCGGTTGTGGCGTCGCCCGCAGAAGTGCTCGTCAGGGCGGCGCGTGAGAAGACTAAGCCATACGCAGGGACTGCGCTCTATTCGCTTGCGGAGGACAAGCGCGCGACGCACGGGAAATACGAGCGGCATCTATGACTGTCAACAGGGCTGGAGTGTCTGTGTTGACTGGGGGAAGCGGCGTCCCGCCGCTTCTGAAACGAGGAACTCTTTCGTAATGTCTCGAAGCGGCGGGACGCCGCTTCCCCCAGTCATTGCAGATAACTGCAGTCTGCGCAAAGCGGTTTTCTCTTCGTAATTGGCAGGGCCAGACGTGACTGCCGTGGCTGCGCGGCTTGCCCAGTCAGCTCCGAGGAACTCTATCAAAAAAAGTTAGCCTAGGCTATTGACGTCGCCTGGGCGAATATGTTAGACTATGCTAACAATTACGCGGAAAAGGACAATGGACGGCAACACAGAGAGAATCGACGAATTCCACCGCAAGGAGCTGCTGAGGTTCCTGCTGGTGAAGACGGCTACGGTGCGGCGCGGGATAAAGCCCGGCGAGCTCCTGCGCGTGCGGCACTGCTACGAAGGCGTGAACGCCGACGGGCTTCGCGTCTGCCTCCACAGGAGCGACATCTATTCGATCCTCAGAATCGACTACGTCGAGCTGAAGGTGGAGGACGGCAGCTCGCTCGTTCTCTTCTACAACCGCACGGCGCTTTCCCGCACGCTCGCGGATGCCAGGAGCCGCAGATGGCTTGAACGCCTCGGGTATCCCGTCGGCGGATCGTGCGACGCGATGCTCGCCGAACTTTGCAGAAGGGCTTCCGTCGAGCTGATCCCGCACGAAGTCGGCGTGTTCATCGGCTATCCACTGAAAGACGTGGTCGGGTTCATGCGCCACATCCCCGCCACGCCTGTCCACCGCGGCGCTTGGCGCGTCTACGGCGACGCGGAGGAGTCGCTGCGGCGGATGCGACTGTACGGAAGGGCGGAGGCGGACGCATCCGCCGCGTTCGAGCGCGCCGACGGAATCGACGAGTTCATAGAGATGATTTCCCTGAAAAGGGCAAGCTAAAGAAAGGAACAACAAATGGACAAGGTTCACGTGATATTCGGCAGTACGACCGGCATGACCGAGGCTGTCGCGTCGAAGATCGCCGCGGAGTTCGGCGTATCCCCGATCAACATCAACGCTGCCGATGCGTCGGCGTTCGACGCCGAGCTTCTCGTTCTCGGCTCCTCGACGTGGGGCATCGGCGACCTGCAGGACGACTGGGCCGCGCAGCTCGACGCCGTGAAGGCGAACTTCGCGGGAAAGAAGGTCGCGGTGTTCGGACTCGGCGACTCGCAGGGCTTCGCGGACTCATTCTGCGTCGCCGCCGATACGATCGCGAACGCGGCGAAGGGTGCTGGCGCGACGCTCGTAGGCGAGGTCCTCAAGCTCGACGAGACCAACGAGGCCGACCAGACGGACGGCAAGATCGCCGCCTGGATCGCTCCTTTGAAGGCGCTCTGAAGATGACGGCGGCAGTGGTTTTGCGTTGCACGTTTGCGTGATATCGCTTTGACGCAGGCCTTTGCTGCAATGGCAGTGCTTTTCCCCGGACTCCGCCGCGGTGTATAATCCGCGGCTGAGTTTTTTCTGACGTGGCGTCGCGGACGCGCATAGCCCGTACAGGTGATTCCGCAATTGACAGGGGCACGCGTGATTGCGCCTGCGAGTCGCACGGACGGTGGCACGATCTGATTTTCCCGCGCGCGGCGTTTTTTTGGTATAATAGTCATTCGTTCAAAGTTAGAAGACTTCAGAAGGCAGAACGGCGATGTGGAATTATTCCGATAAGATGATGGACCACTTCCGGAATCCCCGGAACGTGGGCAAGATCGACAACCCAGACGGGACCGCAACGGTCGGCTCCCTCGCATGCGGCGACGCGCTCCAGTTCCAGTTCAAGCTGGGCCCTGACGGAAGGATCGCCGAGGCGAAGTTCCAGACGTTCGGCTGCGCAAGCGCGATCGCGAGCTCCTCGGCCCTCACCGAGATGGTGATCGGCAAGACGCTCGAGGAGGCGAAGAAGATCACCAACCAGCAGATTGCGGACTACCTCGGCGGACTTCCCCCGCAGAAGATGCACTGCTCCGTCATGGGCCGCGAGGCGATGGAGGCGGCGATCAAGAACTACGAGACCGGCGAGAACGCCGACCGCAATCTCGAGGACACCGTGCTCTGCACGTGCTACAACGTGTCCGAGAACGAGGTGCGGCGCGTCATTACCGAGAACCAGCTCACGACCGTGGAGGAGGTGACGAACTTCACGAAGGCGGGAGGCGGGTGCGGACGCTGCAAGGGGAAGATCCAGGCGATCCTTGACGAGATCAACGGAGGCGCCAGGTGAAGATCGGCTTCGACAACGAAAAGTACCTGAAGGAGCAATCAGAGGAGATTCGCCGCCGTGCTGGCAAGTACGGCAGGCTCTACCTTGAGTTCGGCGGGAAGCTCATGAACGACTTCCATGCGGCAAGGTGCCTTCCGGGGTATCATCCGAACGTGAAGCTCCGCCTACTCCAGTCCCTCAAGGACCAGGCCGAGGTCGTCCTCTGCATCTACTCCGGCGACATCGAGAAGAAGAAGATGCGCGCCGACTTCGGCATATCCTACGCTGACGATGCGCTCAAGCTCATAGACGACCTGACGGCGCTCGGGCTTCCCGTTCGCGGCGTTGTCATAACTCGCTACGAGGGGCAGCTCGCCGCGCAGCAGTTCAGCAAGAAGCTCGAGTCGCGCGGAGTCAAGTGCTACTTCCACGGCAAGACGCTCGGCTACCCCGCGGACGTCGACACCGTGGTCTCCGAGGAGGGATACGGGAAGAACCCCTACGTGCCTGTGGAGCGCTCCATCGTCGTCGTCACCGCTCCGGGCCCGGGCTCGGGCAAGTTCGCGACGTGCCTCAACCAGATCTACCACGAGTACCGCCAGGGCAAGGTGGCGGGCTACTCGAAGTTCGAGAGCTTCCCCGTGTGGAACCTCCCGCTCCACCATCCGCTTAATATAGCCTACGAGGCGGCGACGATCGACCTCAACGACAAGAACATGATCGATCCGTACCACCTCGCGGCGTACGGAAAGACCACCGTCAACTACAACCGCGACGTGGACGCGTATCCGCTCCTCAAGGCGATCTGGGAGAAGATGACGAAGGGGGAGTGCCCGTACAAGTCCCCGACGGACATGGGCGTGAACCGCATCGGGTTCGGAATCGTCGACGACGCGGTCGTGCAGGAGGCGTCGAAGCAAGAGGTCATCCGCCGGTACATGCGCTACCAGTGCCTGTACGCCGAGGGCGCTACGGACATCGAGAGCGTAGGGCGCGCGAAGATGCTCATGGACTCCCTTGGGCTCAAGACCGAGAACAGGCTCGTCGCGCTCGCGGCTCGCGGCGCCGCTGAGACGGCGCGCCTCCAGGGCAAGGGCAAGGCCGGCGGCACGGTCGTTTCCGCCGCGGCGCTTCAGCTCCATACTGGCGAGATCGTGACCGGACGCAACTCGGACGAGCTGCACGCGTGCTCTGCGGTCATCCTCAACGCGGTGAAGAAGCTCGCGGGCATTCCCGACAGGCTTCCGCTGCTCGCGCCGACGATTCTGCAGTCCATCGCGCACATGAAGCACGACATCCTGAAGGGCGGCTACACGTCGCTCAACCTCGACGAGGCGCTCATCGCGCTTGCGATTTCGGCGACAACCAATCCCGCCGCGCAGCTTGCGATGGAGAAGCTCGGCGAGCTCGCGACTTGCGAGGTGCACATGACGCACATGGTGACTCCCGGCGACGAGGCGGGACTGCGGCGCCTTGCGTGCAGGTACACGTCGGATCCGTATTACGCCTCGAACCAGCTCTTCACGGGGGCGCAGTAGCGGGAGGGCTTGATGCTTCGTATACTCTTCCTCTGCCACGGGAACATATGCCGCTCGCCGATGGCTGAGTTCGTCATGAAGAAACTCGTCGCCGATGCGGGGCTGGAAGATGTCCAGGTCGAGAGCGCGGCGCTTCACACCGACGAGATTGGCAACGACATCCACCGCGGGACGCGCGCGAAACTGACCGAGATGGGGATTCCGTTCTCGCGACGCGCCGCCTGGCTGCTCACCGCCGACAAGGCGCGTGAATACGACCTGCTTATAGGATGCGACGCGTACAACAAGGCGGATCTCCTCCGTCTCGTCTTTCCCGAAGACCGCCGCAAGGTGCATCTTCTGCTCGAGTTCGCGGGGAAGAGCCGCGACATAGCCGACCCCTGGTACACGGGCAACTTCGACGCGACGTACGACGACGTCATGGAGGGATGCACCGCTCTTCTGTCCGCCATCCGGCGCGGAGAGGTGGTCGGATGACTGGCGAGGCCGTTCTGCTTGCCTTGGCAATTGCGTTCGCCCTTGTGGCGGCAGCCATTGCTGTCGGCGCGTTCCTGCTGCTGAAGGCGAAGGACTCGGCCTGCGACAGGGCGCTTCGCGAGAAGAACGAGGAGATCGACCGATTCCTGCGCGAGAAGGAGAAGTCGTTTGCGGAGTCCGTCAACACGCTGCGCGAGCAGTTCTCAAACCTCGCCGCACAGACGCTAAGGGCGCAGAGCGGCGACCTCACGAAGACGAACGCCGAACAGCTGGAGGGGGCGCTCAAGCCGCTGCGCGAGCAGATCGAATCGCTTCGGTCGGCAACCTTGAGGACGCAGACGGAGCACGAGAAGCTTGCTGAGGCGATCGGCAAGGACGTGGGGCGCATCAGCGACGTCGCGAAGGAGCTCGCTGGGGTGAGCGAGGCGCTTTCGTCAAACACGGGCTTCCAGGGGCGCAAGGGCGAGGAGATACTCGCCGAGAAGCTGCGTCAAGCCGGACTCGAGGAGGGCGTTAACTTCTTCCTGCAGACCGGTACCGCGTCCGACCGGCCCGACGCGCAGGTATGCGACACCGAGAACCGGTGGCTCATCATCGACAGCAAGGTTGTGCTGACGGCGTATTTCCAGTATGTCGAGGCGAAGGACGAGGCGACGCGGCGGGCGAAGCTAGCCGAGCACGTCTCGCGGGTGCGCGAGAAGATCGACCAGCTTGCGAGGAAAAAGTATCCAAAGGTGTTCGCCGCGGATCATCCCGACCGGAACTACCTGCCCGTGACCGCCATGTTTGTGGGGTACGAGGCTCCGCTACTGGAGGCGCTGAAGGCCGAGCCGTCGCTCTGGAAGCACGCGGCGGACAACGATGTCATACTCGTCACGCCTCTCACGCTTCTCGCCTATCTCAGGCTCGTCTACCTCGCGTGGCAGCACGAGAAGGAGGCGCGCAACCAGGCGGAAATCGTGAACACCGCGCGCGAGCTTCTTGCGCGCATGAACACTTTCCTTGTGGCGCTCGAGGGGGTCGGTAAGGCGCTTGCGGACGCCCAGTCGAAGTACGACGACGCGCGCAGAGTGCTTGTCGACGCGCCGCACGCGCAGACGATTGCAAAGTCCGCGAACAGGCTCATCGACCTCCACGTGAGGCTCGAGGGCCGCAGGGGGAAGCGCATCGAGCGGGCCGCGTGCCTGCGCGAACTCGACGACGGCCAGGATGGACCAGCTGTCGCCGCGGGGCCGGCAGGTTGACAGAGGCAAAGAGGTTTTTGGTATAATTTCCCGCAATGGCGAGGAAGAATAGTTCAGGATACTCGTTCGGCACGTTCCAGGGCGTGTTCACCCCGAGCATACTCACGATCATAGGCGTCGTGATGTACCTGCGCTTCGGCTGGATGCTCGGCAACGTCGGGCTCGCGCAGTCGCTGGCCATCGTCACCATCGGAAGCGCGATAACGTTTCTCACGGGCCTTTCCATCTCCGCGCTTGCGACGAACATGCGCATGAAGGGCGGCGGCGCGTACTTCATGCTGTCGCGCTCGTTCGGGCCGGAGACCGGCGTCGCGGTGGGGGTTCCGCTCGCGCTCGCGCAGGCGATAGGCGTGTCGTTCTACGTGTCCGGCTTTTCCGAGGCGCTCGTTGGGTCCGGTCTTCCCGTCGTCTCCGAACTGAATCCGCAGCACGTCGCGCTCGGGACGCTCACGTTTCTGGCGCTTCTCTCCTCCGTCTCCGCCGACCTCGCGCTCAAGAGCCAGTACTTCGTGATGGCCGCGATCGTCGCGTCGCTCGTGTCGCTCTTCTGCGGCGGCGCGCCGTCCGCGCTTGCCGCGCCGGACGCGGCGTCCGTTCCCCCCGCGCTCGGCTTCTGGCCCGTCTTCGCCGTGTTCTTCCCGGCGGTTACCGGCATACTCTCCGGCGTCGGGATGTCGGGCGACCTCAAGGACCCCGGCAAGTCCATCCCCCGCGGCACAATCGCCGCGGTCCTTACGGGCTACGCCATCTACATGGCCGTTCCGCTCTTCCTCGACTGGTGCGTTAAGGACGCGGAGGTTCTGCGTTCGGACACGATGATCCTCGCGAAGTGCGCGAGGTGGCAGATGCCGATCCTCGTCGGCGTATGGGCCGCGACGATCTCGAGCGCGGTGGGGAGCTTCCTCTGCGCGCCGCGCGTCGTGCAGGCGCTCGCGAGGGACGGGCTTGCGCCGCGCTTCCTCGGGCGCGGATACGGCGCGTCGGACGATCCGCGCGTGGCGGCGCTTCTCTGCTACGCGGTAGCCGCGGCCGGAGTTCTCCTCGGCGACATAAACGCGATCGCGCCTGTGCTCACGATGTTCAACCTCTCGACGTACGCGCTCCTAAACCTCTCGGCGGCGCTCGAGGAGACGATGGATCCGCCGTCGTGGCGTCCGACGTTCCGCGTGCGGAGCTTCTTCTCCTACGCGGGCTTCGCGGGGTGCGTCGGGGCGATGCTGATGATCAGCTCGGGATGGACCCTCGTCGCGCTCGCGTGCGAGCTTGCGATCTTCCTCGTAGCGCGGAGGAAGTCGAGGAACCCGAGGTGGGCCGATATGCGCGACGGACTCTACCTCTCGATGACCCGCTTCGCGCTGCGCCGCCTCGAGCGGCACCGCCGCGACATCAGGAACTGGACCCCGAACATGCTCGTCCTCACCCCGATCCCGGCGGTCCTGCCGCGGCTGTTCTCGTTCGCGCGCGGAGTGTCGGGCGGAAGCGGTTTCGTCACCGTCGCTTCCGTAGTGCAGTCGGAGTATTGCGAGGAGTCGCGCGAGGCGGAACTCTCGCAGTCGCTGCTCAGGCAGATGAAGGCCCGTGGCCTTAGGCCGATCGTCCGCGTCGCATCCGCCGCGGATGCCTGCGAGGGGCTCAAGGGCTTCGTGAGGATGTACGGGTACGGTCCGCTGACGCCGAACACCGTCGTCCTTGGCATTCCGCGCCCGAACACAGAGTCGACGTCAGGAGGCGTCGCCCGTGAGACGTACATCCGCCGGCGCAACATCGTCTTCGTGGGGGCGGGAGAGTGCGCGGATCCGTCGAAGGGCGGCTACATCGACATCTGGTGGCGCGGCGAGAACAGGAATGGAGCGCTGATGCTCGCCCTCGCGTGCCTTCTCAGGAAGCGCGAGCGCGCATGGAGAAAGGTGCCGCTGCGTCTCAACATGATCGTCTCGCGCAGGACGGACGAGGAGGCGGAGTCGATGCTCTCGGAATTCCTCGCCAAGGCGCGCATACAGGCGGCGACGCGCGTCCTGCGCCTTGAGGAGGGGCGTCTGTTCTCCGAGACGATCGCCGCCAGCTCGTCAGACTCGCTCGTCATGTTCCTGGGCCTGCGCGCGCCGAAGGCGGACGAGACGGACGCAGAATACGGGGAGTACTGCCGAGTGCTGGGGGAGGGGACAGGCGATGTTTCGCGCGTAATTCTCGTCCTGGCGGGTGAAGATGTCGACTTCACGGCCATGTTTCGGTAAATAGTTGCAAAATTTCTTGCCATTGCCGATTGATTTCCGCGTCAGAATACGGTATAATTCTACCCAATTTTTCAAGAAAGCCTCAAAAGGGGCATTCAAAGGAGTAAAAAGACATGGCCAAGACGCCGAAGTTTGCGAACGAGAAGGTGTTCGCATGGGTTGACAAGTGGAACAAGGTCTGCACGCCCGACAAGATCGTGGTCGTGACGGGCACGAAGAAGGAGCACCTTGCGATCTGCGAGATGATGGTCAAGAACGGCCAGTTCATCAAGCTGGACCAGAAGAAACGCCCCGAGTGCTACCTCGCCCGTTCTCACGAGTCTGACGTCGCGCGCGTCGAAGGCCGCACGTTCATCTGCTCCAAGAAGGAGATCGACGCGGGTCCGACGAACCACTGGATGGATCCCGAGGTCATGAAGAAGCTCATGCTCAAGAGCTACAAGGGCTGCATGAAGGGCCGCACGATGTACGTGATCCCGTTCGCGATGGGCCCGATCGGCAACCCGATCACCCAGTACGGCATCGAGATCACCGACTCGCCCTACGTCGTCGTCAACATGAACATCATGACGCGCACCGGCGACGCCGTGATGAAGCACCTCGGCAAGGATGGCGACTTCATCCCGTGCATCCACTCCGTCGGCGCTCCGCTCAAGAAGGGCCAGAAGGACGTCGCGTGGCCGTGCGC
>JAEDKA010000017.1 GCA_016296065.1 Kiritimatiellia bacterium | reverse complement strand
GCCCAGATACCGCCGCGACCTCAGCGATTTTTCAACGAATTAAAATCGCACCCATCAATAGGCAATCAGCGCAAGCGAGTAGTTTGCAGAGCGGCGGAGAATTTCGGGCGCGGACGGGTCGGAACGGATGGTCTCAAGCGCGGGGCGGGACGATCTGACGCGGAGCTCGTCGGCATCCAGGCAAAACGACCCGTGGGCAATCCGGCTTATCGGGTGATACACCCTGCTGTGCCTTTTCTCGCGCAGTTTCCTCATGCCGGATATTATGCCACAATTCCACTGACCGTATCACATCGACCGTATCACAAGGGTCCGACCCTCGCAGACCCCTCGCAGACCGGGCGGGTGCGACTTCTTCCGCGAACGCCAAGCTGGCGCACACAAGCGCCACCGCCGCGCACAAGCCGCATGAAAAGCCCTTTCCGTTCATCTGCATTTTATGAAACTACCGAAACACCATATTGCGGGAAACGGTGGTCTGTCGTCACGACAACCATGTTGCCAAGCATCGCCGTCGCGATTATGAATCGGTCCGCCGGATCGCGATGTATGTCGGGAAGTTCCGTCGCTCTGAACATGACTTCTTCAGACAGAGGCACGAGCGACAGCGAATATGCGTTCATCAGCTTACGCATAAGCGCCCTCGGCTCAAGAGGAAGCTCTATGCCGCCTTGCTTCCATTTCAGCGATATCTCCCATTCCGAAATTGGGCTGACATACAGTATGTCCGCCTCGCGCATGGCCTTCATCGCAGAGCGCGAAAACTTGCCGAACTCACCGTTCGCAAGCCTGAGGACTGCACACGTGTCAAGCAGTAGCGGACGCATCGCAAGACTCCCAATCGGATGACGAATCATCGAAAAGGTCGCATTTCACCTTGATCTTTCCGGCGAGTCCAGGTATCGGCTTGAACGACCTTCGCGGGCTTTCCAGAGGAACCAGTCTGGCAACAGGCCGCCCATATCGCATTATCGTAAATGAAACCATGTTCTTCTCCACCTCGGAAACAAGACTTGAGAAGTGCGTTTTCGCTTCATTTACATTCATTGTCAACGGCATTTGCGACCTCCTGTCCTTTTGCGAAGATAGTTTACCAAATCTTGGTTTGTTGGTCAACCGTAGACGAGGGCTGTGTGCGCCGATACGCCTTCTGGCCTTGATATGCTCCGCTCTGCAGGAGACGATGTCAATTTGTGACGCAACGGCTGTGGTGCTTTGCGGTTAATGACAAGCGGCGACGACTGTCCGCCTTGCGGCGGCTTAGTGTCAAACACAGCAAACATCAAAATGATAAATAGAACTGCCAACATTGCCAACATACAGTAATGTCTAACGCGAAAGACAACACATATTAATGCCGCAATCATGACTACTGCATACACAAGAGAAACAAGCAATATACCATGCGAGAAACAAAGCACCGAAATGATGCCCGACTTCATCTCGCTGTGGAATAACTGACAAGACAAATGCCATGTTAAAGCAGCAAATGAGCTAACAATATACCCACGTCCAACCCTATATCCTACGCAAATGCAATGAAGAAATGATAGTGCAAGAAGCATTATTGGAAAAAAAGAAGCCAAATCACTTATAGCATCACCTACAAAACTCACTTCAAATAACTCTATTTTAGCGCAACTGACTTTAACGACATTGCGAACGGCAAATACACACAAGCATATAATCAGCAGAAACGCGATGCTTCTACCGAGCCTCTCTATCCTACTCCTAGTATTATATATGTCACTCATTGAACAGGGCGAATCTTATCAAATACGAATTGCTTCCGATTTTGACCGCAAGAAGATTGTCGATGCCGTCAGCCCATGTGTACGATACCAGCACATTGTCATTTTCGTCAATATCCGCGATCACCTGCCATCTGGCGTCGTAGAAGTACGTGTGCGTCGCCTCGGGCGCAATCTTCTGAACGCGGCGTCCGAGGTGGGCGTAGCGGTTTGAGACAAGATCGTCAACATTCTGGGATGGTCTCATATGCGCGCCTTCACCGAAATCAATATGGCAGGTTTTCCTCGGGGTAGGCGACAAGTTCGTTGATGGCGTTGGTGACATAAAATATGTCATATTCATCAACTCCATTTCCCAGGACTCCTCGCAAGACCGACAGCCGTCTTTTACTCTGCCTATAGCTTGAATCAGCCGATATGATAAGTCTATCCAACTGTATGGGGCAAAAGATGTTATCTGGAGCATGATTCAATATGAGTTCAAAGGCCATTTTCCTTTCCTGTTCTCCGGAACTATCACGCAATGCATTGATCATTTCCTGAAATACATAGATGTGATCCCAGTGGACTGCCGCATTGCCGTTGGTAATGTTAATATACGCCTGGACCAACCCAACCGAATTGCTTGTCACACCCTCGACCCGCAAAACAGACTCGACGGCCGTCTTCCCCAACACTGGATTTGTTGCGCAGGAGTAGAGAAACGGCAGCTGCGCGGGCGTCGCGTATTTTTTCAGCTGCCACATCGCCCATTCAGCTATCTGGTCGTCATTCGTCTGCGCGAATTCGGACAGCACGCATGCAAGCCTGTTCGTGTCTCCGCCAAACCTGACCTCATTGGTCAAGACACGCCTTGCCTCCACATTCCCGCAGCATCGCGTCGTCAGAAACTCCAGCACATCGCGCCGGAGCTCCTCGTCCGTGCATGCATCGGCATGGCAGGTCACAACAGCCGCCACCGCCCAAAACAGCGCAGCTAACATTCCAGTTTGGATTTTATGCTTCATATTAACCCTCTCATCGGTGTGATATGTTTCTATGAGTGAACGGGAACAAGACCGGTGCATTCCCTTTGATCCAGACTTCCGCATTGCTTACGTCGTTGGTATAGTAGACACCGTAAATGTCTCCGGTAGTTATGTCTATTGGATTGTCAGCGGGGTTGCACGTTCCCTTCATGAGCATTCGGGACAGTATATTCACCATTTTTGTGTTGCCAGCGTAGTATCTTGCCCCACCAGGACCACTGCCTTCGCACCCGCCATTCCAGTCAAACGGAGCATGAGAATAGTTAACAGCCTCCCCCGGCGAAAGCTCAATCAATGGCAAATCAGGATCCCGTGCTCTTCTTGAATCCTTATAAATGTCGTGCATCCCAAATTCATGCCCAATTTCGTGTGCAAAATCCTTGAAGTCCGCCCCCCGGGTAATTACGGCTCCGCGAGGGCCATTTGCCGCAAGCACTTTTCGATCATCCACAAAAGCATTGATGAAGTAGCATTCCAGTCCGCCGGTGTTTGAGTCAATGTTCACAATGCGACTATACGACCATTGAGGCGTCGCATTATCTGGAGTCCAATAGAGTGCGTCATAAGCGTCAGGTATGTTCGTCACAACCACTGGATCAACAAGATTTAAGGTGACGCCGACCTGGGCATAGATGTCGTTGGCGTCCTTGACCATTTTACGAACATCCTCAGGGCTAATTGGAATCACAGCTTTATTCGAAATTATCCATGCCCTAAGGTCTACCATCACGGGTTCCACAACCCTCACCTGGAATTTCGGCGCGTGGTATGATCTCCCGCCGACATGGACCTCCAGCGACTCGTATCCCGGCGCAATGCCGCGAACCGTGACGCGCCGCCCCCTGTCCGGGCCGACGAAGTCGAGTCCCTGGGACTTCACCCAGACGATCTCGGAATCTGGAATTCCAGCAGGCGCAACTTCGACGCGGAAATAAGCCTCGCGTCCGACCGCGACGCCGCAGGGATTGACGGCATAGCTGTGTCCCACGCCGTCCACGACCACGTTCGTCGTGGCGTTGCAAATCGGCTCCGCCACGGGCGACACTATCGTCAGACGCTTCGAAGCCGTCACCTCCGTACCTTCCTCGGGTCTCCATCTCGCCCTGATCTGCACTCCTGGATGCGACGCGCTGACTGTTGCGGGGTTGAAGTACAGCGGCATGGACCAGTCGGTGCGCGAATTGACGGGATACTCGCTTCCAGGCGCTATAGCCATTGTGCAGGACGCATCGCAATAGACAAGCGGGCGCTCGTCAAAGCCATCGTCGTATCCGTATACGCCATCGAATACTATTGTCCCATTCGCAGAGACGGGAGAATGAAACAGGATGTCACCCTTGACAATGTCGTCGTCATCCAAGAACGGCGCCATGGCGTCGACGATGCCGTTGCCGTCGTCGTCATCGTCGTTAATAAACAACACATCAGGTGCTGAGAGCGTGAAGCTTGGGGCTGTATCATCCTCGTTCGGGCTGTGCACATAGTACGAGTGAAGCGTGCAGTCGCCGATGGTCACTTCGAGCGAAAGCGAAACCTGCCGCATGTCAGCCTCCGGATAGTGCGCCGTCATCTGAGTCGTCGGCAGTGCAGGTGTCGCCATGGAGACAACGTCCGAGTCCGAAGAGTTCCATCTGTACACCGCGCTGGCTACATCCTGCGGAATTTCCCCGACAATCGCCGTGAAGGTCTCCGTATCACTCAGGGAGGATGGCTGCCATGTCGAAGGCGAGACCGCCAAAGTGGGAATCCACAGCACATGGGAACGCGGCGTAAACAAGGTCATGGGGTACATCGGAGGAACGAGCGTCAGCCCCTGCCTGTCGGTTGTCCACCATCCGTCGTTCATCCCCGCCATACCGAGCATTACCTGGCTCGGCACAATGTCGTCAACCGCCGACCATACAATATTCGTGGCATCACCAGGGAAAACGGACAGCGGATAGTCAATGCATTTCCTGAGAAGAAACACATACTCACCAGTGTTTGTGACGGAGATCGAATACTCTCCGACCGAGAGTAGTGTCGCTTCGCTCGGGACTTCAGGCACTGTGATCGTCAGCTTGTAAAGCCCGTTGGTCAGCCCCACGCCCACCTGCGCGTCGACCCATTGCGGATAGCAGACTGAGAGTATCTCCGCCGCGTTCGTGAAAGTAGCCTGCACCCATGCGTCGGACTGTCCGTGGAAGTCTCCGCCACAGACAATCGGCTCGGAATCGAGAGAATCGACGAGCCCGTCACCGTCGGCGTCGAAGGAGGAAACTCGAGGATATCCAAGAGGAATCCCGTAGTCGTCAAAGTCCGGGACAAGCGGGCTTGTGCACGTACCGATGCGGTACCTGACGGTCCTTCCCGCAGCCGGAGCCGGACCCCGCACCGTGTAGTATCTGTTCGTGTCGCCGAAATCGCGCTCGCCGTCGCACTGCACCCCGAGCGGCATGTCCATCGCGGCTAGCGACGGATCGACAGAAAGATAACTCACGTACACGATGTTGGGCTCGTTCCGAGGAAAGATCACCTCGTACGTAAGCGCCGGAAAGCCTGAGCCTATGTCAGAAAAGAGTCCGATGTTCCGGAACTCGACCACGTCGTACACGACTCCGTTCGTCGACACGGTGTCGAAGTAGAGTCCGCTTCCCCACGTCGTCTTCCTCGCCCCCATGTCGGCGTTGCACCCGAACACCGACAAGCATCCATCGGCAAGGCTCGACAGCCCGAAGGCGACTCCCTGCGACGGATCGCACCAGTCGACGGCGAACGGCCCGACGCCAGTCTGAGGAGCGAGATAGACATGTCCGTCCAGCGTCGCGTGTATGGAACGGTAGACGGTGCCGTTCATTGTGACGGGCACGCCTAGATCCTCATCTAGATACGCGTAGTTGCTTGCGTCGGACCCGCCTGTGATGTAATTCATGAAATGCGGTATGTCCAGCCAGAGGAAGTCGTCCTCGGGCAGGGCCTCGGCAAACCCCAGCTCCTCGCCGTCGGAGAGGAGGTCGCCGTCGGTGTCGGCAAGGTCGGGGTCGAGTCCGAGCGCGACCTCGCGCTGCGCGACTACGCCGTCCGCGTCGGAGTCGTCGTTGGCGAGGAATCCCCTCGCGTCGAAGAACGCGGCATTGTTCGTCACTATCGTCGGATCGGTTATGGTCCACGAGCAGTTCGTCTCGCCGGAGACGTCTGTGCGGAAGTCGATCCGCGCCCAGTCGTTCGACTCAATCCATCTGGAATAATATAGCCCGATTGCGCTGAACACATATTCGGGAGTCCACGCCGAGGCGAGGTCAACGCGGTTCGTCTCCTTACCGACCATGTTGAAGGCGAACGCCGGCGCGTCGTTCGTCGCGTCGCCGCTGCGCGTGCCTCCCGTGAGGAGCGAGCCCAGAGCGGCGCGCTCGGCTTCGGCGGCGGCGAGCTCCGCGCGGAGGCGCTCCTTCTCCTCGCGCGTCGGGACGCCGCCGTTGGGCGTCGTCGCGAATATGCCCAAGCCGAGAAGCAGAAAGGCGAACAAAGCGGGCACCGCGAGCCGCGCAAGTCTGCGCAGCCCCGTGACTAGCGGAGCGGCAAGAGCCATTCCGCATATCACCAGCACCGTCCAGCGTCCGAACGCCATCCAGTCGAAGGCATGCGCGTCCCCCGCCGACGCGAACGCCGTCGCGGCATATATCAGGCACAGAACTGTCGCGAAATGTTTCATCTGTTTCACCTATATTATACCATTTCGTGCGGCACATTTGCCGCGTTACTTGCCGACGCGGCGAGACGCACGCATTGTTCCGTCGCGGAGCGACGGAACCCCCTATGGGCAGCGGAGCGGCTGGGACGCATAAAGGGGGTCCGTCGCTCCGCGACGGACATTCACAATACTCGCATAGAATCAAATAATCGGGAGCATGCGAGAGTGGCGAATGGAATGTGGCTTTGGGGTGAACAGCTCCACGCCCTTTCTACCCGCACTACCCAGCCAAACCTCTCTGCTCTCTCAGCTTCTCCGCACCTCTGCGTGAGATATCTTGAAGCGGCGAGACGCCGCTTCCCCCAGTCAAACGGCCACCATGACGGCCGAGCGACGGCGTCGATCTTCCCGCCGATGGCCTGGATCTTCCCGCCGAAAAACGACAGTATCTTCTCCAATATGTCTGTGCAATACCTGCACGCGCCCTCCCCCGAGTGCGCGGTTGTCTGTAGCAAATTCATCAACTCTCCCCATACAATCCCCCCAGTATCCCCTATTTGCCGCGCCCGGGTCTGTTCCCCACATCCCCTCGCGCAACGGGCGGATATGGTACCAAATTCAGGAGCAAAATTGAGACACGAGTTATTAACAGATATCAACAACCGGGGGCGTATTGATTAAGACGCGGCGAGACGCCGCATCTCCTTGGTTCAGCCACCTGATATCGCAACCCATGGAGACGCGGCTTCCAGCCGCGTCACTCCCTGAGCGACAAAACAAAAACAACTTATTCCTCTGGTCCGTGGCAAAACGCAGACATTAGAACCGGTGGTCGATTCGCGCGGGGCGGCCGGACCACGCGGCACGCTGAGTCCAGTCGCTCTCAGGTTCCGTCCAGAACGCGCTGTCCGCCGGCAGTCCGAGCGGAAGAAACACAGCTGTGCACATGTAGACGCTGCCGTAGTCGATGTAGCCCTCGGCGAGCATCTGCTGCTCGCCGTTGAAGCCGACGCGCAGCCACCCGCCGGGGAGAAAGTTCTCCGGCCCAGTCTGCCGCCGCAGGACCGCCGTGAGCGCGCCCCTTACCGCGCCGGGCTTCGCAGGATGGTTTTCAGGGCCGAGAAACGCCGCAATGGCGAGTCCCTGAAAAGTTCCGAAGCGGTAGGTGATGGAGCGTCCGAAGAGCGGATACGTTCCGTCGGGACCAATCATGCGCTCCTGTATGTCGGCGAAGCGGCGCAGCCGCGCCTTTGCCTTCTTGACGTACTCCTCGCCGTCCTTCATCCCGTGTCGCGCGAGGATGTTCGACACATCCCATATCATCGGCTGGATGACGAATGAGTTGTATCCGTCTACGGCAAAGTCTTTTCCGTCGGCGTAAAGTCCGTCGCCTACATACCACCCCTTCCGCGTCATGAACGCGTCGATTCCGTACCTCAGGCGCTTCTCGTCGCATTCGCCCGTTGTCTCGAGGAGGAACGCTTCGATTTCCGACGCGAAAAGAAGCCAGTTCGACTCGTACGGCTTCATCTTGCGCGTCGACTTGAGGGAAGCGACGACGTTGCTCTTCACGCCGTCAGCAAGTCTGTCCCACACCATGGTGCGGCACCGCATGAGCCCCTGCGCAAGGAACGCGGCATCGACTAGCGTCTGTCCCGGCTTTTCAAACGGCATACGGTCCGGCGAATCCGGACGGGTGATGTTGTCGATCGCCTTGATGACATCCTCGCGCATCTTCGCCCGGAGCGAGCCTTCGCGCGTCGCATCGTCGGGGAGCTCCAGCCACGGACCGATTCCCGTCATGACGCGTCCGAACGCCTCGAGCTCTGCAACTTGGTCGGTCCACGTCTTGGGACGCCGCGGCATGTTCTTGTGGAGCGTGCCCGCCGCGAGATTCGTCACGACGGGATTCACGATGCGCACCATGGTGTCGACCCAGAACTCCCTGTCAGCAGATGCGTCAGATGCGCTCGCCGTACCGTGTGCGAGAACCAAGGCAGCGCAAAGAGCAATACCGTTCGAATTCATGCCTTCAGGAAATTGCAATCATTATCGTCCGCCGAGGTCACTCGCCGAAGACATACCAGTTGACTACAGACTTCGGCATGAGCGAACGGACGGCGTAGACTTCGGCGAGCTTCATGGAACGCGGCGCGTAGATGAAGCATGTTTCGATGTCCGTCCTGTCCTTCACGGACTCAAAGGTCGCCTCGGAGACGTTGAGCTTGGGGTCCGTTGCGTCCGGATCGCTCCAGTCCTCCTTGATGACGGTGAGCGCCGGCTTGCCGTCGACGAAGCGCACCTCGTACGGCTGCGTGAGCCGCTCCCTGCGGTCGCGCCAGCTCTCGCGCGGAATGAACGCGCGGAAGAAGAACTGCCCTTCCTTGTATCCGTTGACCTTCGTGTCTGGCGAATCAAGCTGCGCAAGCGCAGCCGCCAGCTTCGCGGCATCCGCAACAGTCATTTCCGGCGGGAAGTCGGGCGTCATTACGTGCTTGCCGCCGTTCGTGTCGCCGGGCGTCCACGAAAACTTTATCGTGCGCTTCTCGCCCTTGGGGATCTTCACGGCCGGCTGGAAGCGCCCGTACACCACGGACTGCTCCAGCGAGTCGTCGAACTGGATGAGCGACTGCGCGCAGTTGTAGAACGAGAAGACGGAAAGCGGCATGTTCGTCGCAGCGGCGGCGGAACCGTCCGCCTCGCGCGTGCCGCCCGTCCACACCGGCGAACGCTTCTGCTCGTTGCGCATGTCGCGGATAAGCGTCCAGAGGTCGGGCTCAAGCGTGACCTTCGTGCCGATCGGCCAGAACCTGCATTCTTTCGGCGATATCGGGCTGCCTAGCGGAAGCCCCGCCTTGCGAAACGCCGCGTCGATGTCCGCAACGGAATCCTCCGCGACGAACATAGCCTCGTAAGCGTTGTCGGAATCCGGACCGACGACCAGGAACTCCAGCGGACAGTCGAGGCCGGGATCAGGCGACACGACTGATATGGTGACGGAATTCGTGGCGATGACGATTGATGCGAGCAGGGGAATGATTGTCATTGGAACTTCTCCGTTGCGCGTTTGAAACCTTCTGCGGACCTGGCGATGATCTTCTCGTCGACGGCGCAGCTGAGGCGTATGTGCCCGGCGCGTCCGAACCCCGAGCCCGGCACCGCGAGGATGCGTTCCTCGAGAAGCGCGTCGACGAACTTCGCGTCGTCCCCTCCTGGTGCCTTCGGGAAGAAGTAGAAAGCGCCCTTCGGCATGACGAACTCTATGCCCGCGTCCGTAAGCACCTTCGCCATCAGGTCGTGGCGGCGCTTGTAGACATCAAGGTCCACCGTCGAGTCGCAGATCGCGGCCGCGAGCTTCTGTCCGATCACCGGGGCGTTGACGTATCCGAGAGTCCTGTTGACGAGCGTTAGCGTCGAGACGAGCGTACCGCCGTCCGCTTCGCTCAGCTCTGGATTGACGGCGATGTATCCGATTCGCTCGCCGGCCATCGAGAGAGTCTTCGAGAAGCTGCCGAGGACAATGGCGAAACGCGACATCGGAAGCACCGCCGGCACCTCCGCGCCGTCATACGCGAACGCGCGGTACGGCTCGTCGGAGAGGAGGAACAGCGGACGCATCCCCTTCTTCTCGCGCCTTGCGTTCTCGTCCTCTATCGTGCGCACAAGAGCGTCGAGTTCCTCCCTGGAGTAGATCGCGCCCGTAGGATTGTTCGGCGAGTTGATGATTATCGCCCTCGTACGCGAGGAAATGGCGGCCGTTATGGCGGGAATGTCGAGAGAGAAGTCGTCCTTGCTCGGAACCGGCCTCAGCACGCCGCCGAAATGTCCGCAGTAGTTGCCGTATTCCACGAAATACGGGCTCGGGACGATGACCTCGTTGCCGCGGCTTAGCGTGGCCCTGAAGAAGCACACCAGCGCGCTCGCCGCGCCGACCGTCATGATGACGTCCTTGCCCTTCAGCTCCATCTTCTGCTGGCGCGACAGATGCGCCGCGATCGACTCGCGGACCGCAGGAATGCCCGCGTTGGGGCAGTAGCCGAGCCCGAGCGGACGCATGGCGTCGTCCGCAATCCTGTGGAGCACCTCGCGCGCGGCTTCGGGCGGCGGAACGTCCGGATTGCCAAGCGAGAAGTCGCACACGGCGTCCTCTCCGAACTGCTGCTTAAGCTCGATGCCCTTCTCGAACATCTTTCTTATGAAACTCGATTTCCCCGCCGCGGCGTGGAATGCGTCTGTTACAGTCTGCATCTTCTTTCTATTCACCTTTCGCGCAATATTATACCAAAGTTTGAAGACGGTAGAGGTGCCAAGGATGAAGGTTTTCTCTTCGGGCCTACGCCGCGGGCATGGCGCTGACGGCGATCTCGGCGGCTATCTTCGCATAGGCGTCCCCGTCCGCCGAAAGAAGCGAGACGGCCTTCGCGAGCGCGTCGGACGCCTTCCGGCGCTCCGCTGGGTCGCGCAGCCACTTCTCGAGCCACGAACGCGTCGCCTCCGCCGTGAAGTCCTCCTGGAGAAGCTCGGGCATCGGACACTCCGCGCCCGACTTCTCGGCGATTATGTTCGCGAGCCCGACGTGCTTCACTCCCTTGATCGCACGGCGAAGGAACGCCGCTAGGAGCGGGCTCACCTTGTAGACGAGAACAGTCGGACATCCGGCAAGAGCCGCCTCAAGCGTGGCCGTACCGCTCGCCACCGCCGCGACGTCCGCGCGCAGCAGCAGCTCTCTCGCCCCGCTTGACTGGACGACGACGCGCGATCCGCGTGAGGCCACGATGCGGTCGATCGCCGCGCGGGCCCGGTCGTTCGCCGCTGGGATTACGACTTCGATCCCCTCAAGCGGAGCGACCGCGTCGAGGAGCGTCGGAAGATGCTTCTCGATCTCCCCGAGCCGCGAACCCGGGAGAATCGCAACGAGCTTCTGCGGACGATTCCCGTCTCGGCGTGCCGTTCCCGCGAACTCCTGCACGAGAGGATGTCCGACGAACGCGGCGAATCCGCCGCGGAAGATCGACGGCTCGAACGGGAAGAAACAGCAGAGCCGGTCGAGCGAGCGCTCGATCTTGGGGATGCGACCCTGGTGCCACGCCCACACCTGCGGACACACCACATGGACAGCCCTCACGCCCTTCGACTTCGCGTATGCGGCGAGCTTGAGGTTCATCCCGGGATAGTCCACCGTGCAGACGACGTCGGGTTTCCACTCGTCTATCGCGCGTTCCATCGTCCGCTTGACGCGCAGGAAGTAGAAGATCCGCCGCAGCACGGCCCAGATTCCGAAGACGGCGAGATCGGCGGTGCGGAATCCGTAATCGGAGTATCCGCGCACTTCCAGCGACGGATCCATCTCGCGCACGGCGTCGACGATGCGGCGCGCGTAGTGCACGCCCGATTCCTCGCCTGCCAGGATCAAGAGCTTCATGGCGGATGCGCTGCCCGTCACGGGCACTTGTGCGGACAGTTCGCGCAGCCGTGGGCGCACGAGCCGGGCATTGACACGTCCTCTCCCGTCCAGCAGTAGGTGCAAAGCTTGTCCTTGGGGAGGCCGATGGCGGCGACGAGATCGTCGACCGTCTGGAACGCGAGGGACGTAAGGTTTAGCTTCTCGCGAATGAACTCTACCATTCCCTTGTACGGAGCTCCGTCCGGATCGACATACTTCGCGATGTCCGCGCCCTCGCCTTCGTGTCCGCGAACGTAGCGGCGCGTTATGAGGTCGTACTCGCTCTTGGAGCGGGAGAAGTTGATGAAGCGGCACGGATAGAGGAGCGGCGGACACGCGATGCGCACGTTGACCTCCTTGCAGCCCTCCTTGTACAGGCGGTCCGCCTGCTTGCCGAGCTGGGTGCCGCGCACAATCGAGTCGTCGCAGAAGACGAGGCGCCTGTCGCGGATGAGCCCCGGAATCGGAATGAGCTTCATCGACGCGACCTTTTCGCGCTGGCGCTGGTCCTGCGGCATGAACGAGCGCGCCCAGGTCGGAGTGTACTTGACGAACGGACGCGCGAACTTGATCTTGGCCTCGTGCGCGTAGCCGAGCGCGTGCGATGTCCCGGAGTCCGGGATTCCGCACGCCGCGTCGACGTCGGCGGGATATCTCTTCGCGAGCGCCGAGCCGCAGCGGTAACGCGCCATCTCGACGTTGCGTCCCTCGTAGGAGGAGGCGGGATATCCGTAGTAGACCCAGAGGAACGAGCAGATCGCCATCTTCTCGCCTGGCGCGATAACGGTCTCCATCCCGTCCGGCTTCATCGCCACCATCTCGCCAGGCCCGAGGTCCCTCACGTACTCATAGCCGAGATTCGCAAGCGCGCAACTCTCCTGCAGCGCGATGTAGCCCGTCTCGCGACGCCCTATTACAATCGGGGTGCGTCCATAGCGGTCGCGCGCGGCGTAGAGCGTTCCGTCTTCAAAGAGCAACAGCATCGAGCAGCTGCCCTTGATTTTTTCCTGAACGTATTTCACACCGTCCACGAGCGAGGACTGCGTCGCGATAAGCGCCGATATGACCTCCGTCGGACCCACCATGCCGCTCGTCGTGGAGTACTGGAGCTGCGCGTGGTTCATCTCGAAGAGCTCGCGCTTGAGGTCCTCGATGTTCGTTATGAGCCCCACCGTCACGATCGCGAAGGCGCCAAGGCGCGTGTACATGACGAGCGGCTGCGGATCGGTGTCGGATATCACGCCTATGCCGACGTTACCGACGAACCTGCCGACGTCGTTCTCGAACTTGGACCGGAAAGGCGCGTTCTGGATGTTGTGGATCGCGCGCTGGAATCCGCCCGGACCGAAAACGGCCATTCCGCCGCGGTGGGTTCCGAGATGAGAATGGTAGTCGGTGCCAAAGAAGAGATCACTCACGCAATCCCCTTTGGACACAACGCCGCAAAAACCGCCCATTGAGTTACTCCTGTACTTTCCAGTTGGTTTTCAAGAAGGTAGGGGAATATTATACCATAAATGCCGCCCGGAGGTTTAACCGGACCCTACATGCGCCTGAACACAAGCGAGGTATTTACCCCCCCGAACGCGAAATTGTTGCTCATCACGTACTCCGTGTCTATCTCGCGCCCTTCGCCCGAGATGTAGTCCAGCGGCGCGCACTCGGGGTCTGGCGCGCGCAGGTTCAGCGTCGGATGGAACCAGCCCGCGTTCATCATCATTATCGACATCTCCGCCTCGATCGCCCCGCACGCGCCGAGCGTGTGCCCGATGTAGCTCTTCGTCGAGGAGATCGGCACGGCGCGGCGGAACACGTCGCGCGTCGCAGTCGTCTCCGCGATGTCGCCGGCCTTCGTCGCCGTGCCGTGTCCGTTGACGTACCCCACCGCGTCCGCCGAAAGCCCCGCGTCCGCAAGCGCGCCCGCCAGGCACGCGGACATCGTCTCGTGGTTCGGGTTCGTGACATGAGTCCCGTCCGTATTCTCGAAAAACCCGACTACCTCGGCGAGAATCTTCGCCCCGCGCGCCTTCGCCCTCTCGTACTCCTCGAGAACGAGCGTTCCCGCGCCCTCGCCGACGACAAGTCCGTCGCGTCCGGCGTCGTACGGAGCAGGCGACGCGCCCGGCGCGTCGTTCCTGAGCGACGTCGCGTAGAGCGTGTCGAAGATCGCCACCTGCGTCGGGGAGAACTCCTCCGCCCCGCCCGCGATCATAACGTCCTGGAGTCCGTACTTGATGAGCTCGTACGCGTTCCCGATCGCAAGCGAACCGGAGGTGCAGGCCGTTCCGGTCGGAACAAGCCTGCCGTGCGTTTTGTAGTGGACCGAGAGGTTGCACGCCGTCGTCTGCGGCATGAGCTTTATGTACGTGCCGCTCGTGACGTTCTTCACCTCGTTCGAGGAAAACATCGAATAGAGGTCGAGATGCGCGCGCACCGAGCCGGAGCAGCTTCCGTACGCAATGCCGCAGCGCCCCGACTCCAGCGTCGCCGCATCAAGCCCCGCCTGCGCGACGGCCTCTTCGGTCGCGGCAAGCGCGTATTCGGAGACCGGCCCCATGGTGCGCGTCGTCTTCCGCGTCCAGTGCGCCGGACGCTCGAAGCGCGCGAGGCATCCGAGATGCGAATTGAGCCCCCTGTAGCCCTCGAGTTCGGGGACAACCTCGATGCAGTTCTCGAAGCGCCTGAGGCGCACCGCAGAATCGTCCACGCCCTTTCCGAGCGCTGAGACGATTCCCATTCCAGTTACGACAACCCTTCTCACGCCGGCTTGTAGGAGTCTTTGAGCGTCACCGTGCGGTTGAACACGGGCGCGCCCGGCTTGGAGTCGAACTCGTCCGCGACGAAGTATCCGGTGCGCTCGAACTGGAAGCGCTCAAGCGGCTTCGCCTCGGCGAGCGCCGGTTCGACGTATGCGGAAACCGTCTTGAGGGAGTCGGGGTTCATGTAC
Organism: Kiritimatiellia bacterium; assembly: GCA_016296065.1. Lineage (GTDB taxonomy): Bacteria > Verrucomicrobiota > Kiritimatiellia > RFP12 > UBA1067 > UBA1067. The sequence goes on along the minus strand of JAEDKA010000017.1, from coordinate 47,377 downwards.
TTGAGGAACTCGGAGGGGCCGTCCTTCAGCGGATCCTTCTCCGTGAACAGCTTGTCGTAGAGCCTAACCTCCGCCTTGACGCCCGTCGCGCAGTCGACCCAGTGGATCGTGCCCTTCACCTTGCGTCCGTCAGCGGCGTTCCCGCCCCACGACTCGGGATCCCACGTTCCGTGAATCTCGACGACTTTCCCAGACTCGTCCTTCACGCAGCCCGTGCACTTGAAGATACACGCGCCGCGAAGGCGAACTTCCTGTCCAGGCGCCATGCGGAAGAACTTCTTCTCCGGGACCTCCATGAAGTCCGCGCGGTCGATCCATATCTCGCCGCTGAACGGAATCTGCCTCGTCCCGGCGCCCTCGTCTAGCGGGTTGTTCGGCAGTTCAACTATCCTGATGTCCGGGCTCTGCCCGGACTTCCCCCAGTTATCGACCACGACCTTGACGGGGTCGAGCACGGCCATGCGGCGGAGGGCCGTCTGGTTGAGCTCCTCGCGCACGCACCACTCGAGGAGCGCGGGGTCGCTCTCGCTCTCGACCTTCGACACGCCGACGCGCGCGCAGAACTCGCGTATCGCGCCGGGCGTGTAGCCGCGGCGGCGCATTCCGCACACCGTCGGCATCCTGGGGTCGTCCCATCCTGCGACGTGCCCCTCGGTGACGAGCTGGAGGAGAAGACGCTTCGACATAACGGTGTAGGTGATGTTGAGCCGCGCGAACTCGCGCTGCTGCGTCCTGATCTTGACGCCGTTGCGCACGGGCAGGAGACCCTGCTCGTCCATGCGATCCACAACCCAGTCGTATAGCGGACGGTGCACCTCGAACTCGAGCGTGCACATCGAGTGCGTAACGCCCTCGAGCGCGTCCTCGATCGGATGCGCGAAGTCGTACATCGGGTACACGCACCACTTGTCGCCGAGATGGTAGTGCGAGACGTGGCGGATGCGGTAAAGGACGGGATCGCGGAAATGGATGTTCGGCGAGGCCATGTCGATCTTCGCCCTGAGGCACCACTCCCCGTCCGCGTACTTCCCGTCGCGCATCTCGTGGAATATCTGCAGGTTGCGCTCGGGAGTCGTGTCGCGCGACGGCGAGGGACGGCCCGGCTTCTCGGGAACGCCGCGGTACTCCTTCCACTCGTCCTGCGTCAGGTTGCAGCAGTAGGCCTGTCCGCGGCGGATGAGCTCCTCGGCGATCGCGTACATCTTGTCGAACATGTTCGACGCGTTATAGAAGCCAGGCTCCTTCCCGTCGCCCTCTCCAGACCACTGGAAGCCGAGCCAGCGGATGTCCTTCTTGATGTTCTCGGCGTATTCGTCCGACTCCTTCGTCGGATTCGTGTCGTCGAGCCTCAGGTGGCACTCGCCGCCGAAGACCTCGGCCATGCCGAAATCGACGCAAACCGCCTTGGCGTGTCCGATGTGAATATACCCGTTGGGCTCGGGCGGGAAACGCGTGACGACCTTGCCGCCGGTCTTGCCGTCGGCGACGTCCTTCTCGATCCACTGCCTGAGAAAATGCCTTGATGTATCCGATTCGCTCATATCTTGCATATTATACCATATCGCCGCGCTCCGCGGCGGAATCAGTTGCCGCTTCTGGAATAGGTCTTCAGCCCGAGCTCGATGTCGGAGACTCCAGGGACGTCCAGCTTGCCGTCCTTGTCGGTGTCTAGTCCGTTGATGAACGTCGTGAGCGCGTTCACCCTGTCGCTCGAAAGGGAGCTAGCCGGGATCACCAGCATCCACCGGTCGTTCCACACGCTGCGTCCGACGAGCCGCGTGGAGGTCGTCTCCTCGCCGGTCGTCGCGCTCATCGTGGAGTGGCGGCGGATCGTCGCTGAATCGTCGCCTCCGTACAGCGACGAGACCCAGTTCGGATCCTTCAGCAGCCCCGCGATCTCGTTCGTGTCGTACGGAATCGGCAGGACCTCGTCGACGACCCTGAACGCGAGCGTCTCACGCGAGGTACCGACGGGCGTCCTCATGTAGTCGCGTCCGACGGGCACGAGATACACGTTCGGCCCCTTCGAAAGTCCGCCCGGCGCAGAAACGGCGAGCTTGTCGTATCCCGCGAAGCGCACTGCCGTGCCCTGCAGCTTCACGGCGTAGTCGCTCGAGCTGAACGTCGCCTCGCCGCCCAGCAGGGGCTTCCCGAAGAAGTTCTCGGCGACGTTGATGGTCGTGGGGAACTTGATGACGAGCCCGGGTTCAGTCACCACCGGGGCCGTGTCGCTCGCGGGCGGCTGGCAGTAGCGGCGGAAGTCGGGGTCGGAGAGGATGTCGTCCTTCCAGCACGACGCGAGCGCCGCCCGCCACGCGTCGTCTCCGTCCGCCTCCGGGCTGATGCGGAAGAGCGAGTACCTGAGCGAGAACCACTTCGTCGTCTTCTCCGAATTGTTGATCCCGAGCCGCCCCTTGAGGACGTCCCAGTTGGCGCTCATGCGCGAGACGGCGTCCCACAGCGTGGAGTTGACCTCCGTCGCGACGTCCCTCTCGCCGAGGGAGCGAGCGGCAATGATGTTGCGCATGAATGCGTCGCCCGAGCGCGCGTCCGTGGACATGAGCCCCGTCTCGTAGTCGTAGATGCGCGCGAGCATGTAGACGTAGCGCTGCGCCGTGTCGAACGCCGCCGTGTACTTCGTGAGCGCGTTGTTGCGCTGGATGCGGTTGTACATGTCGGCGTAGCGCAGGCTCGTCGCGGTGTTCGCCCAGTGGCGGCGCTTCATGGCGAGCTCGGACCTCAGGGCGTCGCCCTCCGCGATGATGCTGCGGTACGCCTGCTCCGCCGCGGTGAGCTCGGCGTACGCGTCAAGAAGGTCGTTGACCGCCGCAGTCGTGTCGGACGCCGCGTCCTTCAGCCGCTCCCACGACTCCACCTCCGCGTTGTAGTAGTCGAATCCGTCGGTCACCATCTTGAAGCCCGTCTCGATCGTCGTGAGGTAGAAGTCGGCTGCGGCGGCGATCGTCTTCGCGCCGTATATGCCGGCGAGGGACGACGCCTTGACCGCTCCGGCCGTCGCGCCCGCGACTGCGCCCACTACGGCCGAAGGGTCGACGTTGACCGTAAGGCCTGCGCCCACGATTTTCGGAGTGGACTGGTAGGCGATGCCCTGTCCCATTTCCGCGCCTTCGGAAACGGCCTCGAGAGCGTCGATCGTGCGCCCCGTCGCGAGGTCGACCCCCGCCTTTACGATCTTCGACGCACCGAGGATTTCGTCGAACGTGAGGTCGGTCCCCGCCTGGCGCAGCTTCTCGCGCGCGACGCCGCGCTGGACCCGCAGCCGGTCGACGGACATGTCGTACGCGGAGGACGCGCGCTTCAGCTTCGAGTAAGCGGCGATGAAGTCGCGGTATGCGGCCTGCAGCGTCCCCTCGGTCCTGCGCCGTCCGCTCGCCTTGGGCGCCTGCGGTATTCCGTCCGGCGTGAGCGTGTACACGACAGAGAAGACCGATCCAGTGACGTAGTCGAGGTTCCACGCGTTGACGACCGGCCCTGCGTTCTCCAGCTTGAAGGACACCACCTTCTTCGTCAGCGCGGAGTCGATGGCGTCGAGCCCGTACGGCGCGAGGTCGATGTACATGTAGTGGTAGATGTCAGGCCCCTCGTAGCCCTGCGCGTATGTTCCGCCGGGCCCGATGTCGCCGGAAAGCGGCGTGCCGTATATCGCGACGAGGTTCTTGACGTACTCCGCCTCCGTCTCCTCCTGCGTATCGATGTCCTCGCCCTCCCTGAGCGATATCTGCGCGAGGCGCGAGCCGAACTGGTGCGCGTGGTCGAGCACCGTCTTCGCGTTGTCGAGCGCCCTCTCCGTGCGCGCGAGGAACTGCTCGAAGTGCGGAAGCGCCGTCGCCGTCTCGCCGGCCATCTCGGTCGGCTCGATGTCGAACGGAATCGCGTTGTCGGAGAACCCGAGCGGATTGCGCCCGGAGTCGATCGCGTCGAGCTTCTGCTGGATCGACCGCAGGGCGGACGGCAAGTACGCGAGCGCGCTCGCGGTGGAGCGGTTGATGCGGCTCACCCCGCGGTCCTGGAACGCGGCGTTCACCGGCGCGTCGTTCGTCGGCAGGAGCGAGTTCACGACCGCCCAGTTGCAGAGCGCGCCGTATCCGCCGCGCACCGCCCATTCGCCGTATCCGAACGCCTGGCGGGTGTCCGCGTCGCAGTACCCAGCTCCCGCCGCGCCGTCGGACTCCCTCCACGCCTTCCTTGCCGTGAGGTCCATCGCGTCGAGAGCGGTCTGCGCGAGGCTTCCGGCGGCCTCGGCGAACTTCTCCTCGTCGAAGTAGTCCACGTTCACGATGTAGTCGCCGATCAGCATCTCGGTCATCGTCGCGTACCAGTCGAAGTACGGGTTGCGCGCGAGATGGTAGAAGCTCTTGAGCATGCTGAGGTAGTGTCCGTACGCGTCGCCGTGTCCCTGCGGATACTGCGCCGCCGCCTGCTCCTGCGAGATCTCGCCGTCGCCGCCGATGATCATGTAGTTGTTGACGTACGCCACCTCGCCCTCGGTCACTCCCTTCGTGAAGTTCCACACGAGGCGGTTGTAGCACGGATACGTCGTCATGTTCGGGGCGACCGCAGAGGTGCGTCCCCTGAGAAGCGCAAGCTCCTCGTCCAGCAACGTCGGCAGCTGGTTCTGGAAGCAGAACACAGACGAACTTAGCGAGTCGGAGTCGTATTCGGTGCCGGAGAACATCTGGCATATCGTCGGATTCTTCGCGTCGGAATACGCCTCGTCGCCGAGGATTCCGTAGAGCTCCGCTATGCGCGACGCCGCAAGGAGCAGCTGCTTGTTGACGCCCATGTCCGTCTTCGCGCCGAGCTCGAGGGACATGCGCTCCGCCTTGTTGAGCACCGTGCGGTACAGCTCGAGAAGCCCGATGTTGTTCAGGTTGTCGTTGTTGAGCGCGACGTCGCCGCGGTACGGCGCGCCTATCTGCTCGAGCATGGAATAGGCGAGGTCGCTCTTGTACATCGTAAAGTCGGCGCACCTCTGCGCAAACGGCGTCACCGCGTTGAGGACGCGCTGGACCCACCCTTCCGCGAGCGTCGGCCCGCACCAGTCGCTCCATGTGTCACCCGTTACCGCGTGCGCCGTGGCGTCCTTCGCCGCGCGGTAGCGCATCGCGTAGTACATGTTCTGCAGATCCTTGAGGTCCGCGCCGCGCGCGCCGAGCAGAATCGACGTGAGCCCGTTCGTGGCGGTTCCGTAGACGCGCCAGTCGGGGTAGTTCGTCGGGACCGACCCGTCCGTCTGCGTCTCTATCCTGCGCCACTCGAACTCGAAGTCGTCAGCAGCCGACCCGAACGGAGAGGTGTAGGCGATGGTGAGCTGCTCGGAGAGCTTGTTGAGCGGATCGGTCACGACGGTGAGCCCGCCCGCGTAGAGCTCCGGCACGACCTTTATGACGTGCATCGATATCGTCGAGCCGGGCGCGACCATCGTCGTGTCGGAGCTGTCGTTCTCCACGATCGTTACGTAGCCGGAGCCTTCGCCGGATGCGACGAGCGCGTAGTGGTCGACGGGCCTGTAGGCCGTCACGATGCGCAAGGCGGAGTTGGTGGGCGAGCCGTCGGGAAGCGTCAGCGCCTCGCGCGTGACGGTGTTCGGCTGCACTTCCGCCTTCGCGAGCGAGTCGACCGCAGACTGCCATCTCGACTTCGCCTCGTCGGAGCCCTTGCACAGTTCGCGCAGAACGGCCCGCTCCTCGGGCTGGAGCACGTTGACCTGGAGATAGCTTCCGCCGGACTTCTTCTCGACGTACTTTCCGACAAGGCACATCTTCCCGTTCGCCGCGTCGACGTAGAACCTGTCCGCGACGGCGGGTGGCGTCCCGGTGAAGTAGTACTTCCCCGTCCTCAGCTGCGTCGTACCCGACGGGCCGAGCGTGAAGCCGTATTCGTCGGGGAAGGAGCTCTTCACGGAAAGATCGACGCTCTGCGCGACCGTCGGGTCGATGAGCCGCACGACGCGCTCTCGTCTCTCCTTGCCGACGATCGGCGCGGGGAACGCGACGGCCATCGACGACGCGGACCACACCTCGGGAAGCCCTTCCGAAGCCGTCGTCAGAGTCTGCGCGACGCGCATCTTCGGGATGTCCGCGTCGGCGGGCCACGCCACGTCCCAGCGCCACGGCATCGGCGCGGACGCGATGACGTCGGCCGTGTTCGTGGCGACGCGCGACAGCCACGGCACGAGCGTCCCAACAGCGGGCTGCGCATCTACGCCGGGGAACCAGAACCCCGGCTGCACGGCGTAGTAGTAGTACGCGTCGGCCATTCCGTCGCGGCGCGCCCACATGCGCCTGTTGCGGTCGATGTACACGACCTCGGAGTCTTCCGTCGCCTCGCCGAAGCTGTTTGTCGGGGCGGACGGCACGGTGACCGCGAAGCTGCGCTCGTTGTCGGCGTTGTCGAGGATGTTGAGCGGATGCGGCGGCGTGAAGGCGAGGCCCGCATTGCGCGTGGAGCCGAGCGTCGAATAGACGTCGTTCGTGAGAACGACGCCGAACGAGCGCATCGCGCCCTTCCCGCCGGACGCGTACTGGACGAGGACGAGGGGATCTGATCCGTCGGACGATGAGAGGTCGCACCTGAGCGCGTGGACCACCCATCCGGACGGACCCTCGCGCAGGAACGCGTGCTCGTCGTTCGGATTGAACCCGTCGGCATTCGCGTCGTTCTCGTAGTATATCTGCGGCGCGATGTCCGAGTCGGACGTTACGAGTCCGCTCCTTAGCGCAGGCGCTCCGGGGGACATCTTGAGTATCCCGCTCGTGCGCAGGACGTGGTAGCCCATCGTGTCGAATACGAAGCGGTCGGGTGTCTCCTGGAGCTGGACCAAATCGCGCGCCGCGTCAAACGTGAACTCGAACTGCCGCGCGAGCGCGGCCTCGGCGCTTCCGCCGACCTTCTGCCATATCTCGACAAGCTGCTGCTCCGTCAGCTGCGCGGACCACGCGGCGATGCCGTCCAGCGCGACTCCCGTTGCGGAGGGGACGAGCCTTCCGCCGACGAGCGCGGACCACGCGCCGACCGCAAGCGACATGGTGTTCGTGAGCACCTCCGCCGTGATGGACTCGGGCGCTTCGACCGCAACGGCGTTTGCGAAGACGCGCGCCTGGCGCACGCCGCCCTCTCCGACCGGACCCAGCGCGAGCGCGACGTGGGTCCATTCGTTCGTCGGCGCGGGAAGCGCCGCGAAGGTCTCCCAGTTCCTTCCGGCGTCGGAGCTCGTGCATATCTCGACGGAGCAGCCGCCGTCCTTTTGGGCGAGGCGGAACGACACCGCGGAAGCTTCATTCTCGCTGTACAGCGTCGCGAGAAGGCCGTCCGTCACCTGCGGATTCGCCGCGCCGTCCGGGGACGGGTTCACCCAGAAGCCGAAAGTCAGCCCGCCCGCCGCACTCGGCGAGACAATGTCGCCGTGGGCGAAGGCGCCTGCGCTGTTCGTCGCGTTCAGGTAGAGCGCGGACTCCGATGCGCCGGACAGCGCGCCGTCGGAACCCTTCTGCGACGCGATGACGATAGTCTGCAGATCGCGCGCGTCCGGCCAGTCCGGGGCGTAGCGCTGCACCACGCACGGGATCTTGAGCCCGCCCCCCATCATGTACTGCGTGACGCGTCCTGACCACCACACCTCTATCGGATCCGCGGACGTGTTCACCGGATATATGGAAGAGACGAGTCTAGCGAAGGCGTTCGTTTCCGTTCCGTCGTCGACTCCGTCGGACTGCGAGTCCTGCTTCGGCGCGCGGTACAGGCGGGGGTTCCAGTTTCTCCTGCCGGTGGAGGCCGCCTCGTAGATGTACCCGGGGAGTTCGCTGTTTGCGGAGAGCACCGCGCGCTCGGTATTGCCGGCCGCCGCGCCTCCGAGAAGCGTGATCTCCCTGCCGACGGTCCAGGCCGCAGCGTTCGTCATCGCGACCTCGGCGTCAGTCCTGAGACGTGCGCGCACCGGCTGGAACCACACGTTGTCGTCGCCGACGAGCTTGATGGTGAAGCGGCCGGCCGCAGTCGCCGATATGCAGCCTCTGCTGTCAGCCTTGGCGATGTTCGCGGGCGTCTGGTAGGCGCAGACAGAGGCCGTGAGGTTCGTCGCCGCGATTATCGGAAGGCCCGGGGCCGCATTGCTTCCCGAGACGATGAAATTCGGCATCGCGTCCGGCCAGGATATCTCGTACCAGTCCTCCTCGAACGGCCAGAGGACGTCCATCGGATCAGGCGCCTTCCAGTAGATGTCGGCACGCCACGGCGCGGACTCGCCCGTCTTCGTCGTCGTGGAGTCCGTCGGCGCAATCGCGAACACCGCCCCGTGCTTGGGGCTCCAGTTGGTGTCGCCCTTGTGCTTGTAGAGATACGGCGCGACCGCGTCTCCCTCCACCACGTCGTCGCCGGCGCGGATCTCGGACTCAAGCCCCTCGATGTCGTAGCCGCCGCCCGTCGGCCGCAGCTCCTCGCCTACCGACGCGTTGATAACGGTGACGTCGGGCGGACACGCCTCGACGACGATTGTCGCGACGAGATTGTCCATCTGGCCCGAATCGTAGTAGGCGAGGACGAACTGCCCCACCGGCCCGTCGTATTCCCGAGTCGCCTCGTTCACGACGCGGCAGTAGCTCTTCAGGACCTTCGCCGTCGCGTCGAACACGACGCCGCGCACGATGTTCGAAACGCCTGTCTGCTCAGAGGTGTGGGAGGACTCGTAGACGGGCTTCACGATCGCCGGGTCGCCGAGAAGCCGCACGTCGGGATGCGCACCGAGGTCGATCCTGGGTCCGCTGAACGGATATTCCGTCCAGAAGATGCGGAACGGACGCGCCGAGGACATGTGGCCGACCGTGTAGGTCTGGGTCGCGTCCACGCCGCCTTCGAGCCTCCACGGCACCGCCACCTCCCCGCCGCGCGTGAAGAGGACGCGCTTGTCGGGCGACGATGCGGAATCGACGTAGAAGAGATATCCTTCGCGGTAGGCGGCAGAGTTCGTTATCGCCGTTTCCGTCGCCGCCCAGTCGATCGTCCCCTCGGGGTAGTCGGTGCAGTAGTCGCCGATGCTGAAGTCAGCTCGCAGCTCCGAGACGCCGAAGCCCCACGATCCGTGCTCGAGGCGGAACGCCGGCTTGCCGTATGTCGAATCGCCCGACACCGGCTGGGCCGACTCGTCTCCGCCCGCGGCGAATCCGCCGCCCGTCTGGTACAGCGACCCGAGGGCGCTCGACTGCCATTCGCCGCCGACGGAGCTCGCGGGGAAAGGCCGCAGCGAGGAAAGCTCCCACGAGGACTCATCGGCGCAGGCCGCCGCCGAGACCGCCGCAGCGGCAAGGGAAAGAAGTATACGTTTCATGCGCATGGCCTCCTTCTCATTCAACTCCAATCGGATACACCCTGCATTTCACCGACTTGCCCCCGGCAAGCCCGCTCCCTGCGGGGACTTCCACCGTCTCGCCCTTCTTGAACATCAGGCAGAGCCCCGGCATCGCGTCGGTGCCGCTCGCCGTGAAGACGGCGGCGCAGTTGCTGTCGGCAGTGCCGAACGAGACGCTTCCGTTGCTTTCGGACGTCTTCGTCCCAAAATCCTTCGGCGCTCCAGGCCTGAAGAACTTGACGCTGCCTTTGACTTCGTACGCCTTCCACGCCTTGGTAATGTGCACGTTCTCCCTTACGGCGGCGGTCGTTCCGGGCAGGGATATCCCGCCGTCGGCGGAAAGCGTCTTCACGGTCATGGCCGAAGCCTCCACGCGCTTGACTTCGGCCTCGTCGATCGCAGGGGATGACGCCAACGCCCCAGCGCGCTCGGCCTTGTCCGACCGCGCGCTAGCCATCAGCTCCTGGCGCGGATACTGCTCCTTGCCGCCGGCGACGCAGACGCCGATCCAGGCGGCCTTGCCAGATCCGATCGCCTCGGAAAGCCCGTCTCCGGAAAGCGCGACCTGGAAAAGTCCGTCCGCGTTGACTGCCACCCCATTCATTGTCTTCGTCCACGACGGCGTCGTGGAGTTCTTGTCCGCATAGAGGTTGAAGGTCATCTCGAGCGAACACTGCTCGACGGCGGAGGAGCCGGGCTTCACGAGCCGTCCGCGGTAGACGAGCTGGGTGCCGTCGTATGCGCCGGCGGCGCACGCAAGGAAGGACGCCGCGAGGAAAACTGCCGTTTTGACATTCATTTGAACATTCCTTTCCGTTCAGCGTCCGAACCTGACGAGTTTGACCTTTACTTCGATGCGCGCAGTGTAGTCCGACACGTTGCCGCCCCACCAGCCATCGACCTTGTCGCTGTAGCCCACAGCCTTCACATAGACCCTGATCTGCTCGCCCGCTCTGTACGGCACGGTCATGCACCGCTTCACGGTGTTATCCCCCTTGTCGCTGCCGATCCTGAAATTCGAGACGAACGTTTCGGTCCCGACGGTGACGGTGACTTCCGGCGCGGGGCACTTCTTCGGCTGCGCCTTGATCGCGAACACGAGGAATCCGTCGCTGTCGAAGGTGGCGTCCATGCTGTTGTCGCGCGTCTCCGCGTACAGATTAAAATCCATGAATCCGCCGTGGTAGACGTTCACCTCGGCGCCGACGGACCTGTCAGCGCTCATCCTGTCGTAGTCCGGCGAAACCGCGCCATCGTTGCGGAACATCGAAAAGAACGTGGCGTTCTCGAGCTTCATCTTCTCGACGCGCACGTTGTCGACCTGAAGGTTCCAGGCGGTGACTTCGCCGCCTTCCGGAAGCAGCCACTCGTCCGTCACCACATCGCCCGCCACGGCGAGGGATCTCACCGTCGCCGTGCCGTCCACGACGACTTCCTTGTCGCTTTCCACGAGGTTCGCCTCGGAAGCGGCGAAGGCGTACGGAACAGGCGCGACGCGGAAACGCGGGACGATTTCGTCCGATTCCGCCGGCTTGACGCCGACCCAGAACGTGTCGGGCATGTTCGCCGGAACAGGACCGCCCACGACGAAATACCCGTCCTTGTCAGTCTGGAATGGAACGCCCGCCTGCTCGCCGGCAGGCGACGACGCGCCGTCGGCGCTGTAGAATCTCAATGTGCACGTCGAATCGACGTTTGCGCCGGGCTGTCCGCTGGGCAGCATCCAGCGTCCTTCGAAGCTGAAGTCCGCCGCGAGTGCGCCGCAGAAGACAAGGGCGGACGCGGCAAGTGAGAGAACGTGTTTCATGGTAATCCTCCGGTAGACGTCAGAAGAACGGGTTGTAGTTTCCGGCTACGAACGAGCTCGACTTGAACGGGTCCGCGTTCGGCATCTGGATGTAGGAGCCGGCGGGCAGCGGGATCGAGAACACGCCGTACGCGGACGATCCGGGAACGGCCGAGAGCGTGTCAATGCTCACGTGCGCGCCGTCCTTGCAGTTCAGCCCGGTAAACGTGCGCCAGTTGTCGAAATCGTCGGAGAACAGCACGCTACCTGAGGACGATCCGATCGTGACGTCTTTCTTTCCGTCTAACACGTTGTTGATCGTGCCGCCGCCGGGAGTGAACGTCTTCGTGACCTTGAACGAGCCCGTGGCCGTGAGCGCCTCGGCATTCACGACGGTAGCCTTAAGCGCTGGCGCGGCGAGCTTCTTCGCCTTGCGGGCGCACGCGGCGTATTCGGCGCGATGCACTCCGCCGAGCTTCTTGCGTGGCAGAAGCTCGCCGTAGCCGACGGGCGTCACCGAGATCCAGAGGTCGGATCCCTCCGCCGCCGCGATCGCGTCCGCAAGCTTCGACTTCTCCGCGCGGCCCACCTCCGCCCCCGCGCCGTCGCAGAGCTCGACGTAGAACATCCCATTCTCGTCGAAGCGCACGGGCACGCTGCGCCCCCACAGCGGAGACGTCTCGCCCGGCGTCTCGCTGCGGTAGAGCCTGAATTCCATCGGCATCGGCACCTTCGTGCTGATCTGCCTGTTCCCGACCGGCACTAACTTGCCGTGGTACGTGATCGCCCTTTCGGCGACCGCCTCCATCGCCGCGAACGAGAGAAAAGACGCGGCGAACGCCGCCACTGCTGTTTTTGCCTTCATCATCGCTACTCCTCCAGCTTTGTGACGGGGAGGATGCGCCTAAGGGCGAACGTTCCCCGCATCGTTATGTCGCCCCTTCCGGACAGTCCTCCGAGCGTCCACGTGCAGATTCCGTACGTGACCTCCTCCGGCGTGTACTCCCACGTCGAATCCCCCTTCTCCGTCCGCCACGCGAATGCAAGGCGGTTCGTGACGTCGAAGCCCGTCCCGTGGTCGGGGTGCCACGCATGGCGGAACGGATTGTCCTTCGCGTCCGCCGCGACAACCCAGTCGAACTGCACGAGGTTCCCGAACGTCCCGCTCGTCGCAGCAAGCTCGTTGTGCGCCATGTCCGGGAACACTGCGGAGAACCGCCGCCCGCCCACGCTGACGCGCTGCATCAGCTTCGGCGTGGACGAGCCGTCGACGAACACCATCGCGTTGAGGCGCATCGCGCCCCCCGCGGCGACAGGCGCGCCGTCGGACATGTGGTCGACCTGCGAGAGCTCGATGTTTCCGTACCAGAGCCCCTTCGGATACGCCGCATTCGCCTCGCCTTCGGCCTCGGAGGACGCCGTCACGGGAACGCGCACGCGCATCTTCGTGCCGGAGAGGTCCGCCACCGTGACGAGCGCGGCGTATTCGCCGCCCTCCGCGTCGATCTTAGTGCGGTCGATGGACATCGCGAGCTGGACCGACGCGCCCGCCTCGAGCGAGAAGTCGTGCGTCGTGAAATCGACCCACGCGGAGGCGTTCGTCGCCGTCGCGGGAATGAACAGCTTGAGCGGCGGCTTGCGCTCTGACTCAAGTTCGCTCGCCCCGTAGCTCACGCGCACGACGCGCGATGTCGTCCCCGCGTTCGCGACCGTCATCGACTGCAGCGCGGAAGCGGAAGTGAAGGACAGCGCGCCGGACGCGTTGGGGACCGACACCCTGACGACGCCGGGCCAGTCAGAGACGGACTCCGCCTCGAACGCATACGCTCCGCCCGCCTTCAGGGTCGGCGAGCCGCGGAAGGCCATGAACTGCGTGTACTGCGGCGCTGCGGCCGCCGTTCCGCCGACGGAATGCGGCTTCTTCGCCGCGTCGACGCCGAGAGGACCTTCGCGGAAGTACGCAAGCGAGGAGACAGTCTCTCCAGCCGGAATCGAAACGCCCGCGAGCGTCGCGAATCCGCTCCCCGATTCCTGCCATGTCGTCCTCGGACACGCCGGAACGCCGTAGAACGTCTTTGTGCCCGCGGCCGTCGAATAGACGAAATAGACGCGTCCGCCGAGGATGCGCTGCAGGGTCGACGAGGAATCCTTGCCGCGCTCCCACACGAGGAACGCCGCTGGCTTCTGCGCGATGGACGTTCCGTCGGACGCGATCTGCGCGAGGGCGGAATAGACGCTCGATTCGTAGCATCCGATGCGCTCCACCTGCGGAAGGTCCGCGAAGAACGCCGCCGGAGACGGGTCGTCCGGCGTCGACTCGAGATAGACCGCGTTCCATCCGGCGGAGAGCGACACCGTCTCGGAAACGTGTCCGGCGAGCGCGGGCAGGGCAAGTGCAAACAGCAAAATGAAAAGTGCAAAGTCGCGGATCGGCCTCATCATTGTCCTCCTTGTCGCTTATTCTGCGCGAATTGTGTAGAACATGCTCGGCGAGGACGACGCTGGCGCGAGGTATATCGTCGCCTCGCCGATGTCCTCGGATTCGCTGCCGGGAATCCAGAGCGTGTCCTGCTTCGCGGCGTCCTTCGCGCCATGCGCGAACCAGGTCGCCGCCCAGTTCCTGTTCGTCAGCGAGACGGAGGAATCGACGGCGTAGATGTGTCCGCCCGCATACTCGAAGCTGAGCACCGTGGAGTCCGTGCCGGCGCTGAACGCCCTGATGCGCAGGCGGTCCGACGGATCGAACGGATTCGTCCCCGCCTTGTATTCCTCGTAGTTGGACGCCCCGTCGCCATCCCAGTCGGCCGCGGGATCGTACTCCGTCCTTCCCTCCGCGGCCATTAGCGACGCGATTCCGGCCAGATAGTCCTCCGCGACGAGAACCGTGCCGGATTCGCCTCCGGAGGAATAGGCGAACTCCTTCGCCGACGCGCTCACGACGGTGAGGTTCGTAATGGCGTTCGCGGCGGAAACCGGCGGAATCGCGCGCATCGAGACGTTCGTCGTGCCGCCGGACGAGATCAGGACAAGCGAAAGCTCGTCCCCGACGGCTGCACTCTTGGCGGAAGCCTCGGTCGCCACAGGGACCTCGAGCACGAAATTGACCCCGCTTCCCGCCACGGGATCGGTCACGCGCGACGACGCAAGCACCGCCCCGCTCTTCGAGACGGCCTGTATCGTCGCGTCTTCCGTGGAGTCGATCGCCTCGTGCCTGTAGTTGAGCACGCTGCCCGTGTAGACATACGTTCCAAGAGGGAAGTTTACGCCAAGCGCTGTCGCCACAAGCGAAATCACCGTAAAAGCCGCACAAATGTTCTTCATATTGTTTTCCTCGATAGTGTAAGCCCGGCCGAAGTCATTTCCACCCCGCCCCAAAAATGCCAACCCGCCTCACAACAGACATTATTATACCAAATTTCACGCGCAGACGGCGGAACTGCGTGTCATTGGGCGCACATTCAGCGGACCATGACAGAAAAATAGTCGCAAACGCGCGAGACGCCGTCGGGCACCGGAACGGTGGAGAGCCAGCATGCGAGGGAATCCTCGTCGTCGGGATCAAAGCCGTGCATCCCGTTCAGCGGCTTCACGCCCATGTCGCTCGGAGCGAACTGCACGCCCGCGTCGGCGAGGAATATCGCGTCGCCGAACTTGCGGTCCTCTCGCCAGATGCCGTGGCGCTTCATCTCCTCCTCCGTGAGCCAGCGTCCGCGAAAACCCTCGAGCGCCGCGCGCACCTTCGCCTCCGCCTCCGGCTTTAGCCACCAGAAGCGCGCCATAGTGGAGTCGATGGCGCTCGCGTAGTCCTCGCCCCAGACGAGACCTGTCTTCGCGAGCGCGGACGGAACGTCCGCCGTGCCCCTGAGCGGCGTCATGCCGTGGTCGGAGAACACCGTCAGCTCGAAGGGCCTGCCGCCTTCCACAAGCGCGCGGTGGAGTCCGCGGATCGTCTCTGCGTACTTGTCGACCTTGGGCCTCAGGACTTCGTCGCGTCCGACGTTGTCGTGCTGCAGCGCGTCGAACGCTGCGGAGTACACGAACGCGCGGTCAACTTCGCCTTTGCGGAACGCCTCCGCCGCGATACGGAAGTTCTCCGCCTCTGGAAGCCTCCAGTTGGAGATGAGATAGCGGTGCCCCTGCTCGCTCCAGACGTCCGCAAGGTTCTTCACAGGCGCAAGCCCGCCCTTCACGAAGAGGTCGGTCTTCTCGCAGTAGTCCAGCTTCGGAAGCCTCTCAACGGGGACGCCGTAGAGCTGGAAGTATCCGGTGAAGCCGTAGAGTTTCTTGATGAGCTTCGAGAGCTGGTTCCGGACGCGGCCGCGTCGCCAGAAGGACTTCGGGCGCAGCAGCGGGGCGAGGAAGCGCATCTTGGCGAACGGACTCTTCGACGGCGCGTAGTCGTAGAACGCGAGGTGTCCGTGGACGGACGGACGCTCCCCCGTGAGGATCGTCGGTATCGCTGTGCAGCTGTAGCCGAACTGCATCTCGATCTTCCGCCGGTTCGGCAGCAGGTCGCGCAGGAAGTCGTAGCGCTCGACCTGCTTCCACCCCAGCGCATCGACGAAGACGAAGACTTTTACGATGTCGTTGTTCATGTGTTCTCCAAAGCCTTTGCGAGGGCGGTGATGTCGCCAGGCGGGACGAGCGTCGCCTTGCCGCCACACGCCTCGGGAAGTCCGCCGACTGCGAAAGCTACAACGGGACGCCCGAGCGCGACCGCCTCGGCCGCGACGAGTCCGTACGGCTCCTGCCAGAAGCTCGGCACAACGACACACTTCGCCGCGCGCATCCAGTCCTGGGGATTCGTCTGGAATCCGTTGAAGCGCACGCGGTCGGCGATTCCAAGCTCCTCCGCGAGCGCCTTGAGCTTCGGCTCCATGTTGCCCGTTCCGACGATGTCGAGCGTGCGCGGCGCCTTCATGCGCGCCATCGCAGCGAGGAGGAGCTGCACGCCCTTCCCGCGGATGAGCTGCCCGGCGAAAAGGAGGTCGACGGGATGGCTGGAAGAAATTGGGACGTGAGGGTCACGAGAGTCATGCGGGACGTGAGCCGCCGGGACTTGCGGGACTTGAGCAGGGGCGTCCGCCCTGATCACCGGCGGCTTTACCTCGATCTTCTCGGGCGGGATGCCGTTTGCGACAAGGCGGCCCTTCATGAACTCCGAGATGACGACAAGCTTCTTGAACCTCGCCATCGCGCGCTTCCTGCGCGCTTGCGAGAGAACGCGCTTGAGGGCTGGCTTCCAGTTGCGGCAGAGCGGCGCGCAAAATAGGCACGGCCACACTCCGCCCGCGCGCGAGCAATTGTGCAGAAGCGGTGTATAGGCGTAGGTCCTCGGGCAGATCGGCTCGTGGTCGTGGATGTAGTACACAGTCTTTTCCGGAGGGAACCTCTCGAGCGTCGCGACGTCGGAGCACTTGTGGACGATGATTTCATCATACCGCCCCATCTCCTGACGGATGTCGCTTGAGACGTCCACCTCGTGCCCTTCTGCGCGCAGACGCGCGACGTGCCGCTCGGCGAAGATCTCGATTCCGCCGCGGATGTCGGACTTCTCAAGATAGACGAGGATTTTCACGGACGAGCCCCTCTCCAGTGCGCGATGCGCTGCACGAGACGCCTGACCGGGGCCGAGGGGATCTCGGCCCAGTCGCGCGGACGCGGCAGCAGATACGCCCAGTCGCGCAGGGTCTCTCGCGCGGCGCCGACGAGCTCGCGCACAAGGGACGGCCTGTCGCCGAAGATGACGCGGTCCGCGGCACCTTCGCCGCGGAAACGTTTCGCAAGCTCGCGCAGCGTGTAGTTGTGGGAATGCTCGACGTGCGAGTCGGGACAGTACACGATCTTCACCGGATCCTTCTCGCGGCGCGAGTTGCGCCACGCCCACTCGACGTCCTCGGAGTACTGTATCCCATCGTCGAACGGAACGTCGAGGAGATTCTGCCGCCACGTCGCGGAGCTCGCAAGCGAGAAGAAGAAGCGCCACGTCGCCTGCACCTTCCCGTCGCCGAAGGCGCGTTCGTTGTCTTTACGGACAAGCGCCTGAGCGTCGGGGCGGGGAAGCTGGTTCGCGAACGTGAAGACGTGGGGCGCACCGGAAAGAAGCGGCTTGACGAGCTCGGAGAGCCAGTGCTCGTCGAGAGGAACGGCGTCGGAGTTGTTGAAAACGACGATGTCGCCCTTCGCCTCCCGCACGAGCGCATTGAGCGTTCGGCCCGGCTTGTACGGTCCGTCGGGCCGCTCGACGAATCGCACGGGGTATTTCGCGGCTACCTCCCTGGTGCGGTCGGTCGAGTTGTCGTCGCAGACGATCACCTCGAACGGAGGCGGCAACTGCGAGAAGATTCCGGCGAGCGTGCGCTCTATGAGCGCCTCGTCGTTGTGAGCCCTCACGATTACGCTTACGCGCGGCTGTTCCTCTCGGGTGTCACTCATCCTTCGAACATTCCCCTCCAGGCATCTCCCTGCCCCACTGCCGGCGGTATCTCACCGCGGCGGCGCTTTGCTTTATCTTGCGAATCATCTCCTCGGAGACGAAACCCTTGTCCGGCAGTTCGGAATAGAAGCTCGCGACAAGGCCCTTCTTCTCAAGCCAGTCGGCGTTGTCCTCGGCATATGCCTTCAGCAACGCGCCGCCTTCGCCCTCCCCGATGAGCGCAAAAGACCTGCCCGATTTGTTGTGGTGCTTGATGTACCACTCGATGGCCTTTTCGACATCCTCCTCGCAGGCGACGAGCGGAGAGAACACGCGGGCGAAACCGTCGAACTTGCCGCGTCCCACCGCATCCATCGCAATCGACTGCATCAGAGGCAGCGTGCCGCTCTCGAAGTACAGCCTGTCCTGAACGTATATGACGTCGACAGGAACCGCGAACGGACGCACCGCATCCTCGCGGATGAGCCAGTTCTCCATGTAGTCGTAGGGGGACTTGCACCCCGGCACGAGAGCGGCGACGAGCAGGATCGGAATCAGGTTCTTCATTTTTGCTGGACGGACGTAGGTGTGGACATTGCATCGGAGTCGAAGCACGCGACGCGGAAGCCGAATATGCAGTTGCGCAGGTTCGGCTCGCGCTTGAGCCTGTAGGCGCAGCGGCAGTCGCTGCCAAGGAAGAACCAGCAGCCGCCGCGCAGCACCTTGAAAGACCCGGACGGCGGCCCTTTGGGATCGACCGCGTCGCCCTTCGGCTCAGAGAACCAGTCAGAGCACCATTCAAGGACGTTCCCGTGCATGTCGTAGAAGCCCCAGGCGTTCGGCTTGTTTCTCCCGACCTCGTGGGTCTGGTGGTCGCTGTTCTCGTCGTACCACGCCATTTCCGACAGCACTCCGCTCCCGGAGAAAGGCGCGTTGCTGCCCGCGCGGCAGGCGTATTCCCACTCCGCCTCGGTGGGGAGCCTCGCCTTGCCCCCGAACGACGCGTTCACGCGCTTTATGAACGCCTCGCAGTCGTGCCAGGAAATGTTCTCGACCGGGCTGTCTTCGTTCTTGAACCGCGAGTGGTTGCTCCGCATCACGCTCTCCCACTGGCCCTGCGTGACCTCGTACTTTCCGAGCCAGAAGCCCCTCGTGAGAGTTACGGAATGAAGGGACTCGTTGGACAGACGTCCGGATTCGCCGGACGGGCTTCCCATCTGGAACTTCCCTGGCGCGCACCAGATCATCTCCATCTTCGCACCGCCGGGAAGCGTGACCGTGCAAGTATCGCCGCTCTTGCGCTCTTGCTGCGCCGCAAGGCACGAGGCGAATGCGGCGAGCGCGGTCAACATCGTTGTAAACTTTGCTTTCATCTTCGTAGATTATACCACAATTCTTGACATAGCGTACATGCAGGCACCAGTTGCATTCTCCTTCTCGACGCCGTTCATGTTCCCTTCACCGCCTCCCCTCGAAGCCTTCGAGAATCGGTCCGATCGTGGCGACCGTCACGGGTTTGAGGAGAATGCCAGTGAAGCCGACCTCTTCGTAGCGCTTCTGCATCTCCACATCCGCCGTCACGACATAGACCGGGAGCGTCTTCAGCTTTTCGCTCGTGCGGATCGCCTTCACGAGCCCCTCGCCGTCCATCTCCGGCATCCACATGTCGGTGAGGACGATGTCGAACGCCTTTGCGTCCGGAGCCTCGAAAGCGGCGAGCGCCTCCCGTCCGTTCATCGCCGTCGCGACGTCGAAGTCTCCGAGCTTCTTGAGCATCGCCTTGAGGACCATGAGGTTCATCTTCTGGTCGTCGACGATCATGATGCGGCGAGATGCCGAAACAGGGGCCTGAGGGGCCTGCGCGGCGCGGGAGGCGCGAGGTACGGGGACGAGAGAGGCCTGCGGGACCTGCGCCGCGCCTTCGCCCCCGCTCGTCATCTCGACCGAGACCTTCACGCCGGGAATCGCAACGGTGAACGTCGAGCCCTTCCCCGGCGTGGAGGCTACGGAGATATCGCCGCCCATGGCCTTAACGAGGCGACGGCAGAGCGCGAGTCCAAGGCCGGTGCCGCCGTGCCGCGCCTCCTTGGCGCTCACCTTCTCGTACGGCGACATGATGAGCTCCATGTCCTCCTTGCCGATGCCGCAGCCCGTGTCCTCCACCTCGATGCGCAGCGTGCCGGAGGCGCCGTCGGACGAATCGAACCTAGCGCGGACCTCGACGTGTCCGGACTTCGTGAACTTTACGGCGTTGCTGACGAGATTCAGAAGAAGCTGTCCTATGCGCTGCGGATCGACCATGAGCGCGGGAAGGCCCTCCGCACGCGACCTGATCTCAAGCGCCGTGTTGGCGTTCGCGGTCCTGAACGACTCCACGATGTCACCGATCAGCTTCGAGGCCGCGGTGTGGACCGGTATGATTTCAAGGCTTCCGGACTCGAGCTTCGAGAAGTCGAGCACATGGTCGACGAGCCTCAGGAGCGCCTTGCCGCTGACGAGGATGGAGTCTACAGCCTGCTCGCGCTCCGCATCCGTCTTGAAGCCCATCTTCATCATCTCGGAATACCCGATGATCGCGTTGAGCGGCGTCCTTATGTCGTGGCTCATCGTAGAGAAGAAGTAGCTCCTCGACTTACCCGCGCTCTCCTCGGCCTCGATCTTCTGCTGGAGAAGACGATTCTCGCGCCTGCGCAGGACGTTGAAGAGGTTGATGACTATCGCGAGAGACGAGACGAGCAGCAGCAGCTCAACGCACATCTTCGCGAGCATGTCTGTGCCCACATGCCTGAGAATTCCCTCCACCATGTGCGAATCGACCGTCTTCCCGACAAGAGCGCCGAACGCCGATTCGGACGCATCGCATATCGCGAGGCGGATCCACATTAGCGACGAGAAGAAGATCAAGACGAGGATGCCGATCCAGACGACGATGGTGCGTCCGAAGCGCGAAAGCCAGTCGACGAGGAACACGTGCCGGTACTGCAGGAACCCGGCGAGGCACCAGATGGCGAGGACGAGATACGACTCGGCCGAAAGCGTCTCGCCAGATATGTAGTTCGGCACGAGCATCAGGAGAGCGAAGCCGATCGCCATCACGACGCCGGCGATGCCGAGAGCCTCCCCTACGCGAGCGGCGCGCCCGGTCTCCTTTTTGGCGACGGCGAACGAGGCGGCCGAGGTGTAGCAGTACGCAAGCGCTGCGCCGAGGTTCGATACGTCGACGGGCCATCCGGTGACGGTGCGCCCGAGAAACGGGATCGCGAACGAAACGCACGTCACGAAGAGGATCGCGTTCGCAGGTGCGCCTTCGCGGTTGAGCCTTCCGAACCAGCTCGGGATCGCCCCGCCGTTCGACATCGCGTGCATAAGCCGGCTCGAGGCGATCAGAGTGCCGAAGATGCCCGTCAGCTGCGCGGCGAGCATCGCGACTCCGATGACGGACTTCCCCGCGACGCCGAGAGCCCTCTTCGACGCGGCGAACACCGGCATCGCGTCAATGCCCCTGAGGTTCGGGAGGTCCTCGATGTATGCTCGCCAGTTCGCGTATCCGTCCGGAAGCGAGACGACCGGCAGGAGGGCGAGCAGGATGTACACCGACGCTGAGAGCGCGATCGCCGCGAGGAGGATCCCGAACGTGCGGCGGACGGGGAACCTGAACTCGGCGGAGGAGTGGACTATCGCCTCGAAGCCGACGAACGCCCACGGGATCATGGCGAGGATGTGGATTACCTGCATGAAGTGTCCGCCCTCGGGCGAGAACGCCGGACCCATTGCGGCGAAGCCTCCCTCGTGGTGGGACAGCGCTGCGACGAACACAGCCGCGACTCCTGCGACGAAGACCCCGGCGAGAATCGTGTTCAGCCAGGCGGCGAGCCGCTTGCGGAACAGGCACACCGCGCCGCAGAGCGCCGTCGCGGCGACGCACACCATGACTTCGCCGAAGTACACCTCGAACCCGGCCATCGTGTAGTGGAAGCCGAACTGCAGCGCGTCGCCGAAGAGATACCGCACCAAAAGGACGAGCGCGGTCGCGTTCGCCCACAAGATCGCGACGTAGGTGAGCCAGAGGAACCATGCGAGAAGGAATCCGTGGTCCGCCCCGAACATCTCCGTAGTGAAGGCGTACGCCCCTCCCGGACCCGTGACGCGCTGGAGCATACGGTGGTAGTTGAACGCGAACACGGCCATCGCAACAGAACCGATGAGGATGCCGATGACTGTGCCTGCCGGTCCCGCACCCGGGAGGAACATCGTCCCTGGCATGACGAACGACCCCCATCCCACGGCATAGCCGAAGGACAGCGCAACAACAGCTATCGGCGCGAGATACGGGCCGAGTTTCGGCTTGGCGGCATTGTCGCCACCATTAACAACAGGATTCATATGCCGTCATTATAGCATAATTCAGGCGAAATTGATACACCCGCGAGAGTGCGTCGGAAATCGGAATTCTCAGTCGCCCCATCCGTCCATTACATGGAGCATGGTATAATCCGCCCCGAAAATGATATAATATCACCTAATGAAGATTCTAATCACAGGCTTTGCCGGTTTCATAGGCTTCCACGCGGCACGCGAGTTCCTGCGCCGCGGGTGTGAAGTCGTAGGCATCGACAACTTCAATGACTACTACAGCGTAAAGCTCAAGAGGGACCGCGCCGCCGTTCTTGAAGCCCTTCCCGGATTCTCCGCGCGCGAACTCGACATCTGCGATCTCGAAGGCCTGCGCGGCGCATTTGCCGCAGAGAAGCCAGACGTAGTCCTCAACCTCGCCGCACAGCCAGGCGTCAGGTATTCCATCGACCACCCCTTCGTCTACGAGAAGACGAACTTAGAGGGATTTCTCAATGTCCTCGAGTGCTGCCGCCATGCGGCTAAAGTTCCGAAACTTGTCTTCGCGTCGTCGTCTTCCGTCTATGGTGGGAACAAGAAGATGCCGTTCGAGGAATCCGACCAGGTGGACACGCCGGTGAGTCTCTACGCCGCGACGAAAAAGGCGAACGAGCTGATGGCGCACACGTACTCGCACCTCTACGGGATGCAGACTATCGGACTCAGGTTCTTCACCGTCTACGGCGCGTGGTATCGTCCAGACATGGCGCTTTCGCTCTTCGCTGACGCGATGCTGCACGGCAGGCCGATCAAAGTGTTCAACAACGGCGACATGCTGCGCGACTTCACATACGTCGACGACATAGTGGACGGCATAGTCCGCGTCGTAGAGTCGGACGCCCTTCCCGCATACGACATCTTCAACATCGGGAACCACCGCAGCGAAAAGCTCCTCGACGTCATCAACGTCCTCGCGAACTCGCTCGGCGTCGAGCCGAAGATGGAGATGCTCCCCATGCAGCCGGGCGACGTCTATGCGACGTACGCGAGCATCGATAAACTCAACAAGGCAGTAGGCTACA
This sequence comes from Kiritimatiellia bacterium, assembly GCA_016296065.1. Classification (GTDB taxonomy): domain Bacteria; phylum Verrucomicrobiota; class Kiritimatiellia; order RFP12; family UBA1067; genus UBA1067. The sequence goes on along the minus strand of JAEDKA010000017.1, from coordinate 24,398 downwards.
AACCAAAGACCACAATCCGCGAAGGCATCCCCGTCTTTGCCCAGTGGTACAAGGATTATCACGGGCTATGACGCCGTTCTTTTCGATCATCGTTCCCTGCTGCGATGTCGCGCCATATCTGCGCGAATGCCTCGACTCGGTCGTAAAGCAGCCCTTCTCCGACTGGGAGTGCCTCCTCGGCGTGGAGGAGTCTAAGGACAACACCGAGGAGATTGCCCGCGAATACGCGGCGAAGGATCCGCGCTTCAAGGTCTTCACGGGGCCGCGCACCGGTTCCTGTTCCGCCTCGCGCAACACCGGCATCGACATGGCCACAGGCGAGTACATCATTTTCCTCGATGGCGACGACACGATTGTCGAAGGCTCCCTCCAGCGCCTCCACGACAAGATTTCCGCCCGCTCCGGCGCAGACCTCTATCCCTGCGCAATCCAGGTACACAATGACATGTCGGGGAAGGACGAAGAGTTACGCGACAACTACCCGCCCGACTTCAACGGCGAAGTTGACGGGCCCGAGGCTACACTAATTACGTACAGGACGCATGACACCCCTTGCCCAATGCTTCAGTTGTCCGTTTTTCGGCGACGCTTCCTCTCTGACAACAATCTAAGGTGTGTTCTGGGACTTCGCCGTCAGGACAGCGAATTTTCGCCAAAGGCACTCTATTTGGCAACGCGGGTCATCCCTCTGCACGAACCATTCTACATATACCGGGTTCAGGCGGCATCCGTATCGTCGTCCGCTCGGGGGCACGGATACTTTCACGGAGACTGGTCCGTCATATTAAAGTCCCTGTTCGCGTTCCATGCGAATGTCGCAAGGAAAAATGGATTTGACAAGCGCATAGCCGCCTGCTGGGCACGACACTGGATTGGCCTCCTTCTGTTCCTATGGTTCTCACCGGACAATATCAAGTCCATTCCGCGCAGTCGCCGCATCGAAACGCTGAAGGCAATCTTCTCGGATGGATTCAGCGACATATCGGCGCTTCTTCCGTCCGCTTCGCCATCAAAGCGCATCGCCGCCAGACTGACCATGGTCTTTGTGCGACATCCGGCCCTGCGACTGACGATTGAGCTTCTTTTCAGGATCTACTTCCGAACATCGAATCTAAGAAATTCCAAATGAAACGGGTACTCCTCTATTACCGCTACTTTCGGTCTCTTGGAGGAGGCGAATTTCTGCCAATCTGCTTCGCCGCCGAACTGCAGAAGAAATGCAAGGTGACACTTGCACTTGACTGGTCGGATGGTCTTGATCGCGCTGCAAGCAAGCTTGGTCTTCCTCTTGACTCGGGAAATCTGGACGTCGTGCAGCTGATGCCAACTGGCACTTGTCCCGCACAGCAGAGCATGAAGCTCTCAGTCGCACGATCCCGCGCGCTGAAGAGACTGGCCAAAGAATGCGACGTCTGCATTTCCCTGGCAAACCCGATTGACTTCGGCCGCCCTTCACATCACTTCATCACGAACATAACAATCGGAGACGAGGACTTCTCGAACTTCGCCCTCGGCATCGGACGAAGTCCATTATCCACCAGGATCAAGAACACCATCCTCAACCACACCCTGCGTCCGCTTCTCGGCATGAGTTCAAAAAGAAAACTTATCTCGGACCAGCGCAACCGCATATACCCTAACTCGCGCTACATGGCGGATCTTTTGCGGCAATTCTATGGACCGTTCGTCGGCGATGTTTTCTATCCTCCAACGCTCTTCCGCCCTGAATCTCCATTAGAGGCGGGAAACCGGCCTCTGGATGTCCTCTACATAGGCCGCATTTGCGTCGAAAAGCGGATCGAGGATATTGTCGACATCGTCACACGAGTACGAGGTCTGTCTGGCAAGGACGTTCATCTCGTCGTGGCCGGAGCGCTTGATGCGACAGAATACGTGGACAAGCTGAAGATACTCGCGAGCCAAAGGAAATGGTTCCGGCTCGTTGGCCCTGTCTACGGCCGCGAAAAGGATACATTTCTGCAGTCTGGTTCTTTCGCCATCCACACAGAAAGGGTTGAGGCCTTCGGAATATCGGTGACGGAATACCTAAAGGCCGGGCTTATCCCCATTGTTCCAGACGAGGGCGGTTCATGCGAAATCGTCGACAATCCCGCTTTGACATATCACACAATCAACGACGCAGCGCGCATTCTTCTGAATCTCATTAGCAACAACGATTTCAGAGAGAGTCAGCAACGCCTTTGTGCGGATCGTGCCAATATCTTTTCGCAGGAGGCCTATCTTGTCCGTCAGCGCAAGCTTCTGTCGGACATAGTGGGATGCTGAATCGCCAATCTTACCTGCCAAGGACCCGTTTGATGCGGCGGACGAGTTTGGGTTTCAGGGTCATCCACGGAATCAACATCCTCATGCAAGCTTTATTCTTCGCCTTGAGGCATCCAGGCACCGGGCCGGGAAGCGCGAGTCCCTGAGAAGCCGCCCATTCCACGACGGAAACATATTCATCGAAGAAACGAAAGGCACGCTTCGTCCAACCTTCCCAGGGCTTCGGTCTCGCAATAAAATGGACAAACATTCTGTCGCGATCCTTGTTCAGGCAGAATTCCTTCTGCGGACGCGGAGCGTCTGGCCAAAAAGCGAGGCATGCGTTCTGCGCACTCTCGTCTAGCTGCGGATAAATGCGAAGCGACCAGTCGGCAACGCCGACGTCCCTATCCGGCAGCACCTTCATCTGGAGCCTATGCCAAACCTCAAGAAACTCCCGGTGGCGCGCAAGAGAGAGCGAGCAAAAACAGGCAGAACCTGTGGTCGTAAAGTGCGGTTCGGCAGAGGCCTTGCCTCCAACCTCTTCGACGTCGCGGCGCCAAACATCGAGGACAGGTTTTGGAACGGATGTGAAATCTCCTCCGAAGTGCCTCTTCCATGCGAGCCCCGGGAGCTCGGACGGGGGCCGCATGCGGAAATGTATCTCATCCTCGTTACCGGGCGGGAGAAGCTCGGATACATTGCCGGTGAAAAAAGCGTCTGAGTCGGCCCAGGTTACAAACCTTGTCTCTGCTTTGAGCATCGTAAAAGGCTTGTAGCAGGTCAAGGAGCGTGTGGCGTGGTCAAGGTCCACGAAACCGACGCTGCCCAAGCCCTCCAGTATCTGCCGCGCACGAGGAGTGAAACGCTTGCATCCAACGAGGAACGGCTCATGCATTCCTGCCTTGCGGGCTGAGGCGATGAGCAAGAAGATGCCCCAGAGGTAGTTGATGTCACCAATTGTGACGATTGTGTTGTCGTTGATATGTTCTTCCATGTCTCTCCTCCTTGTTTAGCCATGGCGCCGCACACAGTGCAGGAACTTCTGATGCGGCAGGAGCGTCACCCTTACGCCCAGCTTGTGTGGAAAGGCGACGTGCCTGCCGGCGATGGAATCGACAAGATCCGACAGTCGTGCCTTGTGTTCCCCCGCAAGCTTAATGAAGGCATCACGTATCTCCTGCGGAGGAACGGGGTTGGATTTCCAGTATTCAACGCCTTCCGCCACGGAATCAGCGGTATCCTCCGCCTTGAACTCGGCGAAGTCCGGCAGTAACAAGTCACGCCCGCCAAAGTTGGCGGTGTTGACTACAGGAATGCCGCAAAGCGTATACTCCCCGCAGGCGAACATCGCACCTTCCATAGCCGAAAGCGCCAGTCCGCAGTGCGCCTTCGTGATACAGCCGCCGATCCTGAACGACCGCACCTTCTCATCCCACTTCGCATAGGGAACGGTGCGCATAACAGTCTGGAAGTACTCCTCCTCCTTCGGCGAGCGAGAACCGATGATGTACAGGCTTGGGACTTTCGCAGCCAGTGCGTGGCGTTTGAACGGCGTGATGCGCGCCAGATACAATGCGTCGAACTTTCGTCTGCCAGTTGCCACTGGGTAGCGAGATGGATCCAGGAACGCATTATGGTTGCAGAGGATGCATTCGGCCGACCCGCTCAGCAGCGGTATGGACGATTCGTCGTTTGACAGAAAGACGAACCTGGCTTCAGGAAAGGACTGCCGAGCATCGGCCATGCGCGTCTTCAGTTCATCCAGAAACTTGGGTTCGTGCGTGGACCACCCAAGCTGAAGCAGCATGGTAAACCTCTCACCTGTCGGAATCGACCTCTTGAAGGCTTCGATGTTGCGCAGAAAATCCAGGTCGAACGCCACAATGATGCGCGGCGACCGGTTGAGTTCGTATGCGGGAAGATAACTGAAGAACGGCATCAGACACCCCTCCTTTCAGAATGCGGCGCAAGCTCAAACAGGTAAGGATTTCCAACCCGCCGATAGAGATGCAGACTCCAGACGGCAAGGGCAATCGCGAAAATGGCGGTCAGAGGGAAGAGGTCGTGGCAGTTCGGATTCCATGCCGGGTTGCTCAACTGGAACAAGGAACCGATCCAGGGAATGCGCCCGATGACGGAAGCCGTCCGCTCGATAATGCTTCCAGGCACGATCAGGTAGGCGGGGAAAAGCGCCGTAACGCCGAACGAAAGCCAGTCCTTCTCCCTGGCGAACGCGAACAGCCTTATGATGAAAAGCGGAAATACAAGCGTATAGTCATGGAGAGAGTGATACGAAACGAGCATGGTAAGCGAAAAAGCAAGCAGCAACGCCGTATCAGAAATGGAGGGCGACCTGCGCTCGCGCCAGAGCAGCCAGACCAACGGGCAGAATGCGATGCACTTCATCACATGGTTGAGCCATTCGATCCTGAAGAAGCCGAGATGGCAGGACGTGATTCCCGTCATGCCGTAGTGGTTTACGCCGCCCGGCTGGAACAGCTTCACCACGGCCTCGCTGTAGCCTACATAGACCTCTGCGAGGTTGTTTCCGCAGAGAACGGGTGAAAGTGCGAGCCCGACGAATATCGCAAATGCGACAAGACACAGCTTGACATGCCCCTTGAAGAACAGCAACGGCGCGAAAACCGTGAGGACGCTGTACTTCGCCACTGCGATCAAAGCAAAAGCGAACGGACGCAGGAACCCAAGTCGCGGCAGCCAGAAGATACCATACAGGCAGAGGGCCAGAATCACGGGGATCTGCCCGAGCCGCATAGTCTGCATCACGCTCCAGGACGACATGAACAGGGAGGCGCACACCGAAAACAGCAGTTGCCGTGGACCAGGCCTGAGGACATCACCCCAGGCGTAACCGCAGGCCCTGACAAGCGTAAGCGCGGTGAGGAACCAGACAAGGACCACGTTCACCGCGATATAACCTATCTGAAGCGCGTCGCTCCACATAAAACCAGGCAAGGCGAACACGAGCATCTGCCCAGGAAACACGATCGGCACATCCCTGCCGAACGAGAACATCAGAACTTCCATGTGATCCGGGAATGGATTCTGTCCAGAGAACAGTGCGCGTGACACGGCACAGTACGCCGCAAGGTCCAACAAAAACAAATTGTGCAACTTTGCGGATACGACCCGCGCAATCGGCATGAGAAGCACGACGACCGATGACAGCGCAAAAAAAGCCTTTCGCATTTTTGAATCATGCATTATGTACCGACTTTCTATTTATTATTTGCTGAATTGCAGGCAGTAGATCCTTTCGGAACAGGATGATTACGGCGACAGACGACACTGCGGCGGCAACAGCGCCCTTCACCGTCAGCCCCAATATCCCGTCCAGCGGCACGGCATAGGCCGCAAGCCACGCGAGGGCACACAACGCAATTGTGCCGACCGCGAAACCGGCATACGACTGCCAGTAGGCGCGCGCCTCGGCCTTTCCGAAGAACGACGAGAACACGACGTGCGACTCCCACGGAATCTGTATGAAAGCGAAACCGATGATCGTTGAGAATATGACGCCGTCGAGCTTATAGGCGTCGGGGAGGAAGATGACAAACAGAATGTTCGAACCGAGATTCACCGCTCCCGCGACGATCGGCTTCCATCTGTCCTGACGCCAGAGGGATGCGGCGGACTTGAACGCGAGAAGCACTTGGCGGGACTGCATGATGTAGAAATAGAACACCATGAGCGCCGGGGTCAGCGCATGGCGCACGAGCGCCGGATCGCCCTTCACCCACACTTCAATGAAGGGCTGGTAGAGCGCAGCCATCATCGCGGCACAGAACACTACCACGACCATGGAAAGGCGGTTCATCCGCATGAAAAGCCGAAAGTTCTCTTCCTTCGACTCGGTGTAGATCTTGTTGCCGAAACCGCCGGTCATAGACGAGTACACGACCGCGACAAGTCCGGCTACGGATGTCAATACGTAATAGTAGTTGCCGTACGCAGCTACGGCGACAAGTCCGAGGAATGCGGAAATCACGAGGTTGTCAGTGGAGTTTGTAATGACGCCGCCAACCTTGTGCATGAAGATCGACTTCACGTCAGAAATGACCTTGCGCCGCACTTCCAGCGGCAGCGAACCACGAGGCTCTATGTCAGGGAACAGCCTGCGCGAAGCTCTTACCAGCAACACGTTCTGCACGACCGTAAACGCAACCGTCGCGAGAACGTAATGATAGTAGTTGCGCGTGACGAGCAGGATGAGGAATACGGCGATATACTGGGCGATAGAGACCCCGGTCCTGATATTCGTGACGACATCGGTGCGGTGATGCGCGTCGAGAACCACGCCGCGATAGGCGAACAGGAAATAGCTCGCCGCGGTGTTGACGAGGTGAATTACATAGAGAACATGCAGGTCTATGTCCGGCGGAACCGTTCCGTGCACAAGACGATCAAGAAACGGCAGCAGGGCAAGTCCGCCGAAGAAAATAACCGCGCCCACGCAGCGATACACGGTGCGGTAGAACTTGAGATATGCGCACAGCAATTCCCTGTCGTCATCCGCGACCGGCTTGTACATCGAGCAGACGACGGCCGTGCCGAAGCCGAGCTCGGCAAGCATGAGAACGCCGAGGATCGAGCCGAAGAGTCCGTTCAGGCCGAGATACGCAGGACCAAGCAGCCAGAGGAACAGCGTACGGTTCAGAAACGGAAACAGAAGCCTAATGCCGCTCGATGCGGCATTCGCGACCATGTTGCGCTTTACGTTCTTCTTGAAGTCGAGCTTCATATGAGCTCACCTCAGTTACGGCAATGACCAATATCCGTCACGACGGTCGTGGACGGCTTCATGTTTTCGTTTAGCCTTGTCTCCGCCATTTGCGATTTTCCTTGTCTACTATGCTATCTGCCCCGCCCGCCGGGAAATCTGCGATGAAATTCTCGCATAGACGCCGCATGGATGCCCAGCGTCTGACAGTTCTTCCGCCGTAGCATTCATCTCGCCTCAACGCCTCTTGGCGTTAAATCAACCGAGACGCCCAGAACCTCAAGTATCCGCATAAGCTTGTCGAAATGAACGGAAGGCTTGCCGTCCTCCACATCACGAAGAAAACGTACGCCGACATTGGCCATCTGCGACAGCTCAATCTGCGTAGCACCTTGCCGCTTTCGCTCCTGCTGAACGATTATGGCAATCTCGGACATTGAATTTACTTTCATTGCTCTATTTCGGTATTCTATCATATCCACCGTCGCTCCGTCAACCCGTTCGGGTTGATTTATCCCAGTTCGGAAACTTTCCACCCAACATCGCCCCGAACGGGTTGATGAGAATCACGGCATCGTCCAATAGCCGGGAAGGTCGCGAACGTCCTTCGCCGGAGCCGAGCGGACTGGCGGCGGCGTTCCCGTTGGCTCGAGGAGATACCCGCAGACGGACGCCGCTGGCGCAATCGTCTCCCACACAGTGTATTCGCTCGCGGCGACGGTGAGGTTCTCAATGTTGCCCCAGCGTCGCCAGACCGGACACTTCGTGGCGAATGCCTTGTCGCCGCCATAGACCATCTCCACCGTCTTCCACGGCATTCCGTAGTTCCATCTGTACGGCGTTATGCCCGGCACGTACTCGGCGATTCCATCGACGTACGACGGCAGGTCGAGGAACGAGACCGGATAGACCTGCCCAAGTCCGCTCGTGAGCGTCGTGCCGACGGGGTTGCATCCGTTGTGGAAGTCGAGCGCGGCAAATGCGCCGCGGACATAGGCTGCATCGCCTGTGATGCGATGCGCGGCGACAAGCGTCTGCGCGCGGCGAAGCGGATGCGAATTGCCCCAGCTCATTGCGCTAAAGTATCCCTTCCCTGGAGCCCACCAGGGGCAGCGATAGGCGTACGCCCCGTCAACCTGCCCAAGCATGTCCTTCGCGCGGTTGAGGAGCCTCCGTTCCCATTCCGCCATGAGCTTCGACGCCTGCGGCGGAATGCCGAGCTCGCGCTCTCCGGCAAAGACAAAAGCAAACCAGCGCCACTCGTTCTTCTTCAAGTCCTCTTCGATCTCGCGCTTCTTTGCGTCGAGCGCATCCATGTAGGCTTTATCTCCAGTAAGCGCATGCAGATTTATGGCGGCCTTGATGAAGAGGGCCGACGGAAGATCACGAGGCTCCCGCCAGTAGACTTCCTCCTCATCCGTCAACACCTTGAGCCGCTTCCGTTTGACTATAAAAGTCTCGGACGATGGTTCGGAGCGCATGGCGAAGTCCCAGGCGCGTTTTGCCGAGTCGAGGTACTTTTTGCGGAAGGAATCGTGGCACCGTGCGAGTAGCGACGCATGAGCGGCGTACGCGAGGGAACTGCCGCGCGTCGCGCGGGAGACGGCGTAGCACATCGGGTCGCGCTCCGCGAGATTGCCGGGGCCGGGGTGCCCCGTGGACTCGATCCACGTACCAACACCTCCATCTTTCTGCTGAACGGCAAGAAGATGGCGAAGCCCCCACTCCGCCTCGTCGAGGATATCGGGAATTCCGTTCGCATTCTCCGGGATCGCGAGCTGTCCGTCCGGAAAGTTCGACGGCTTCATCAGATAGACGGCGCATAGGTCGTTCACAATGTTCAGGTGCGCAGGACGGCGGTCATAGTCGGCGGCATCGTGCCATCCGCCCGAAACGGCGATTTTCTCTCCGCTCTCCCAGTCGGTGTTGTGGCGGATGATGTCGAACCACCTTACATCCTTCGGGAGTTTCCCCTCCTCTGGCGCAAAGGAACCGCGCACGATGTTCGTGTGGCACGCGCCAGCGGTCCAGTGGGTGTACGGCTCGCGCTTTGCGATTCCGCAGCGCTTCTGGTAGAGTCCGCCCATGTGGACCCTGAACGCATCTTCCGCCGCGCCGCGCCAGATGCGGAAGTCCGCGCTTCTTCCAACGCCGTCGACCTGAATGTAGTAAACGCCTTCGTTCGTGACGGACGAGAAGTCCATCTCGTATGTGTACTCGCCGGTGAACGCCGTGCCTTCCTTTGAGAAACCATCGTCGATGCGGTGGAGGGGCGGGACGGACGAGACAAACGCGACATCACCAGTTTTTGCGTCGACAAGCTTCCATCCCTTCTCTCCGTTTCCACCTGCCCGCATTCTCCACGCGCCGAGCTTAGGTCCGAGCCACGCGCCCATGTAGACGAACTTCGGCTGGTCGGGAAGATAGCCGACTTGGTTCACCTTGAAGAGCGGACTCGGCTTCTCCGGGTTGTAGTCTGGGAACGGATTGTCGCTCGTGCGGAATACGTTGTACATTATCCGCGCCTTTGGATTCTCGACAAGCGGATCCTTCTGTCCGTTTGCCGACGGCCAGAACCCGGGGTCCGATGCGAACGAACGCCCTTCCCGGTCGTCGTCTGTCTGGTACAGCGACGTATACGGATCGAGAAAACGCAACATTGAGGCGGCGAGGACGGGCAGAACGCTAAGCATTGACGACCCCTTTCTCTGCAGATTCGCTCCTAAGACGCGACACATTGGCCGCGAGATGGTCGAGAAGCGCAAAAAACACCATAAGGAGAATAAGATTCATCTGCTGTCTGAGGACCCATTCGAGAAAACTCTGAAGGTAGCAAGAGACCAAACCGCCAGCTATTCCCACAGGAATCGCCGCGTAGTATGTGCCAGATAATTTCTTTGCCAGGACCACACAGAGGACGAGGTATCGCAGGAACCAGGCCAGCATGGCGACGAGCGCGGGAATGCCGCACTCGGCGCAGACGAGCAGATAGACCGTCTCCACTATGCCGTCCTCCTGAGAGTTCTTGAAGTCGCTGTCGCGTCTGGCGCGTTCCGCATATTCGTAAGGGGCCTTGATCTTGATTCCCCAGTTGTTGATACCGACACCGCGCCACGGCTCGTCGATGATCATCTCCTTGGCGCAGAGAGCCAACTCCACACGTGTATTACCCGATGACTCCGGTGCGTTTTCAAAACGCTCTATGATGCGCGGCAGCACGACCAGCAAGCCGAGGAGTCCGATCATCCCCAAGGGAATGATGCGCATAAACAGCCGCATGCACGCGCCCTTCGCACTGGCGACGAACGACATGACGAACGTAACGAAGAACGTGATCGGGATCATTGCAATTGCACCGCGTGAATACGTGCGAACGATACAGGCGGTGGATGCGACAAAGGCTGCAATGTTCAAAAATGATTTGCGCCATCCACCGGCAAGATAGCAGGCGAAGAACATTCCCGCAAACAGGTGCATGCCCATCGCAAGGCAGTTCTGATGGGGAAACACCCCATGCGGCTGGTACACGCCGGAAATGTGGTCTTTGACGACGAGGAGAAAGTTCCAGACGGCAAAGGCCGCCAACCCCTTCATAAGCACCTTTACGTTGTCCGTCATGTCGAGATACGCCCTGACGGCGAGGTATACAAGGTAGATCATGATCATCTTCCATGTCTCCATCCAGCAGAAAAGAGTGTTCTCGGCAGTCGCATACGATGGAAGGCACAGAAGAAAATAGACAATGTAGAGAAACGCACCAAAGGACGGAATCAGCTTGGGAAGGCGATGCTTGAACACGGCGGCGACAAGCAGCGCGAACGCGAGGAGATAGACAATGCTGACCTCCATTCCCCGTGACGAGCCGCGATACTCCTCGTAGGAGAAGAAGTTAATGGCCGTGCTCTGGTACATAGCAAGCGCACCTATCATGCCCCATATGGCGTACTTCATCCAGCGCCTGTTAAGGGAAAGCGCCACCCCAAGCGGCGGCATCGCAAGAAGCGCAAGAAAGAAGACGGCGTATTTCATTACGTCAATCTTTGTTGCTGCGGTCCATGCCGAAGGTATTGGCGCGGCCTGCGATGAGATTGAACAGCTGGGCCGTGGGCATGAGCTTGTTGACGAACACGTTGTATTCCGATAAGTTGTCCTTCGGCACGTAGACGATGTCTCCGGCCTTGAGAGGAACATTGCGGCACTTTCCTGCGAGTATACCGTCGACATCGACTTTGTAGAGTTTCGGATGGGAGAGACCGTCGCGGATTATGATAACATGACTCCAGTGGGAATCCTTCATCCAGCCAGCCGCCGTAAGAAACTCTATAAGTCCCATGCCGGCTTCAAACAGGCGCTTATGGGGATTCTTGACCTCGCCACAGATGATGACAGACGACTCCATTCGCTGGGCGATGAACACGTAGTCGCCCTTACGAACGCGGATGTTATGCAGTGTGTCTCCTTTGTTGATCGCCTTGATGAAGTCAACGGGGAGCAGTTCGCCCTTCCTGACGAAGATTGAATGCTCGAGATCGGCGACATCGACATCAACTCCGTTGAAAAGGCGTTCGTCGCTTGATCCAGCCATGGCATACAAATCAGCAAGCCTTGTGGAGTTTGAGACCCCGTACACCCCTGGTTTCGCGCATGCGCCGGCGATTGTCGCGGTTTCGCTTTGGACGTCAAGCACAGTTATGCTCACGACAGGGTTCTTCACATATGGGGCAAGTCCCTCGCGAATGCACTCCGCCCCCTGTGCTATCGTCTGCCCGCTGAGCTTCACCTGCCCCATGAAGGCCATGCCGACCATTCCGTCGGGACCAATCCGCGTAGTCATGCCAAGGTCGGGATGGTCGTAGACGCGAATTTCGACCTGATCGCCGGCGTTCATGTGGTAGGCCGGCTCCTCCTCCATCTCAAGCTCCATCAGGCGTTTTCGTATGCGAGCCTCGTCCTCCGCAGTGCGGCCGCTTTCGTCTATGACTGCACTGTCGTCGTCCGTGTTGGTGACCTCGAAAACGTCGTTGTAGTTGGATGTCATCCTGTCGGTGTAGCATCCAATCAGTGCGGCCGCGGCTACGCAGAAGATTACGGGAATCCTCATGTCAGCACCTCCATGTCCTTTCGGACCCTCTTTGCGCTCGCTCCGGCTGCAATCGCCATCACGAGCTTGCCGGACGACTTGAGGTGGCGGCGGGCAAACGCGAAGGAACTGCGCGGAGTCGTACCGGCGCCGACCATGAGCAGCACCGCGTCCGAAAGCTCCAGCAGCTGGTCGAAGAACGTCCCTCCGACGCGCACCACCCCTTCGATGCGAATGAAGATGTTGTCGAACGACTCGACGAGCGACGCGATGTCCGCCTTGAGCATCTGCAGCTCGGTCGGCGCAAGCGCGAAGCGGTTCACCGCAGGGAACCATCCGCGCTGCCCGTTTCGGACCACGCCGATCATCTCCTCCGCGCCTTCCGGCGGTGTGAAGTTGGGCTGAGCGACTATGTCGAGGAGGAAACTGCTCGCGCCGGACATCGTCGCAGTGAAGTCCATCGTCTCGGCGAACGTCATGTTTGGCTCCGCGCCAGGAAGCCTGCACGCAAATATCGTCTTCGCATCCTTGACGGCGAGCATCGTCTTCAGCGCCACCACCCCCATCGCCTCACGTGCCTCGTCCTCCGGCATCGAACCTGACTTCGGAATCGCCCCAAGATAGGACATCCCGTCGTAGATCGCAATCTCGCGTCCATCACGGACCTTGCCGAAGAGAAGCTCCAGTACAACAATGACGAACAACATTCCGCCCGCGACAACAAATGCGCCGCCGAAGGCGAATATGGCCTTTTTGGATCCGAACGGACCGTTGTCGTCCGCGCCGTTGGAACGCTCTATCTGCCTCAGATCGTTCCTTAACGCGCCAATCGCATATGAAATGCCGCTGAGCTGGTCGTCAACATCCCTTACCGTAGCGGTCAGGTCCGCTCGACGAACCTCAATGCGTTCGTAGTCCATCACGATCTTCGCAAGCTCAGACGCGCGCTTTTCGTTGTCGACAATTTCCTTGGCGAGCGCCGCACGCTTCTGCTCCACCACCTCAAGACGAGTTACACAGTCCGCAAACTCACCTGCCGCCTTCTCAATCTGATCTATCTTATCGAGCTCGACACCTTCCACTCCCTTGGCCTTCAGGAAATCCTCAAATTCCAAAACTTTTTCGTTCCGCTCCTGCAGCTTCCCCGCCACCTTGGGATTCAGGTCGGTGTACTTCTCGCGCAGCTGCACAAGCTCGGCGTCAATCGACGCAATAGCGGCGGCCTTTTTGCGTATCGTCGCCGCGTTGGACAGGACCGTCGCCCCGACATCGCCGACAATGTCTTCAAGCTTATGCTTTTTCAGCTCCTCGTTTGCTGCCTCAACACTGAGCGCCGAGTCGTTCTTCCTCTGGTCGGATATGAGCGCGTTCAAGGCAAGGAGAGACTCCTTCGGAGATAGCGCGCCCGTAGTCGTCTTGAACGCAGCCTCCTCGGCGTCTATGTCGGAAATCTGCTCCATCAGATTTTTGCGCCTGACCTCAAGCGAATCCCTCCACGTCTCCAGGTCCTTCGAGCGATACGAGACATATTCGTCGATCAAAATGTCGGCGTACGCATTCACCTTTGCGTAAGCGCCCTTTCTCGTCTTAGACGCGGCCGTAAGAGTGAACAGATTGCCCTGGCGCCTGCCCTGCTCGATCTTCATGTCGACGGTCAGGCACATTCGCTCCATCATGTCCATGTCCACGTAATCAAGCACACGACGCTTGAGAGAGCCGCGCTCGAGGATTGTCATTAGCTGTTTATCGCCTATCGGATCAACGCGCGACACCTTCTTGGGCGAATACATTAGGCGTGTCGTGGCTTCATAACGATTGACGCTCTTTGACCCGCGCATCCACAGAAAAGATGAAAAAATCGCAAGAAGCGCAAGAAAAACAACGACAAAAAGCCACCACCAGCGCAGGGCGATGCCCAGCACTAGCTTCTGAAATGCTATAAGACCGCGCAATTTTGCGCGCTCTTCATCTGTTAGTTCTTCGGACTCCATCAACTATCCGTATATTTAATCATATTTCGGCGTAGAAATCAACCAGACGCGAGGCCAGCGTTCGCCAGTCGTATTCAGCCGCAGCAGCGCGTCCTGCTGAGGAAAGACGCTCGCGAAGCGCCGCATCGCTTCCGACGCGCCGCAGGGCGTCGTCTAGCGCATCTATATCGCCCGGAGGAAACGTCTGCGCCGCCCCAGGATGCGCGGCGCAAAGCTTTCCAAGCCCCCCCACGTCGCTTGCCACGACGGGAAGCCCGGCAGCCCACGCTTCAAGAACGACGATTCCGAACGGCTCATGTCTGCTCGGCAGGACGAAAACATCTGCGTTGGCATACTCCCTCAGGAGTTCCGCGCTCGCCGGCTTCAATGCGCCCGCAAACGAAACCCTTTCTGATACGCCGAGCTGCGCCGCACGCGCCTCGAGCTCCGCGCGGTAGTCTGGCTGCGTGACCGGCCCCACGAGACGGACCGTCGCCTGCGGGTTGCGCGCAAGCCACTCGACGAGCATCATCTGGTTCTTCTGGCGGTCGATGCGCGCTACGCAGAGAAGGGAGAGTGAAGTTTTGGGCATGAGCGGCGCGAGGGACTCTCGCGCCATTCCTTCAAAAAGGCGACAATCAACCCCATTCGGAAGATACATCACATGATCGTGCCTGCCGCGGTACTTCTCGGCTTCATCCTCCCCGACGCAGACGATGCCGTCAAAATCCTCCGGAACGCAGCGCGTCCAGCCCATGAGGATGTCGATCGCCTTCCCCCACGGAAGCCTCCCGCGCGTCGGAGCCCTTAGACTCTTCGCCTCCTCCACCGGAACGTTCGCCCCGCCGCCATGAAGGGAGACGACTGTTTTAGTTGAGAGCTGGGAGTTGGGAGTTGTAAGTTTTTGGGCGGTTCGAAGGCAAAGCTCCGCGATGCGGGCCATCGCGTGGCAGTGGATTACGTCGGGCTTCCAGTCGAGAAGCGCCTTGCCGAGCCCGGGCACAAATGGATTTCCACCCTTTCTGTCGAGTTCGTCTACGAGGGCCTGAGGCATCGGCCACCACGGATAAATCGGCCTGAACCTGACGATCTCAATTCCATCAACAGTTTCGGCATATTGCTTGCTGCCTAGCCACAAAGATCGCAAAGAGCACAAAGGGCACAAAGGCTTTGCGTTCTCTGCGTTCTTTGCGGCTAATCCCCTCCATAGCGCCGTCGTGGCGAAGAGACGCACTTCGTGCCCCGCCTCCTTCTGCGCCTTGGCGATGTTCCAGACGACCTGCTCTGTGCCTCCCCAGTCGTCGAACGAGAGCCTCCTCAGCACATGTGCGATTCTCATCTTCCCTCCTTTGCCAGCATCTCGGCCAGGCCGTCCCGCGTCACCGGCTTGAGGAGAAGGTCGTCGAATCCCACCGCATCGAACTTTGCACGGAACTCCACGTCCGCCGTAACGACGACGACGCGCAGCCCGGAGAGCAAAGGATCGGCGCGAATCGCCTTGACAAGGCCCTCTCCGTCCATGCGCGGCATCCACATGTCCGTCAGCACGAGGTCGAAGCTATTCGCACCCTTGGACCTGAGCAGCTCGAGCGCCTCCTGTCCGTCCCCGGCCGCAGCAACCTCGAACTGTCCGAGGTTCTTGAGCTGCGCCTTCAGGACCATGATGTTCATCTTCGAGTCGTCAACGATCAGGATGCGGAGGCAAGTGGGTGAGTTGTTGAGTGGGTGAGTTGTTGAGTGGGTGAGTGGGTGAGTTAACTCCTCCACTCCTCCACTCTTAACTCCCCCACTCTTAACTTCTCCGCTTTCCACGACCTTCACCCCAGGTATCGTCACCGTAAACGTGGAACCCTTCCCGAGCTTCGACACGACGTCTATCCTGCCCCCCATCGCCGTGGCGAGCTGCCTGCATATCGCGAGGCCCAGCCCCGTGCCGCCGTTGCGCGACATCTTGGACCCCACCTGCACGTATGCGGAGCCGATGCGGCCGAGATCCTCCTCGGATATTCCGCATCCGGTGTCTTCGACCGCAAGGCTCAGCGTGCCCTCGGAGAAAGACGCGCGAACCTCTACAAAACCCTTCTGCGTGAACTTGACGGCGTTGCCGACGAGGTTGAACGCAATCTGCCTGAGCTTCTGGGGATCGAGCATCAGCGCGGGCATCGCGTCCGCGCGGCAGCGCACCTCGACCCCGGACTTTGCGCTCGCGACCCTGAATGCGTCCGCCACCTCGCGCAGCAGCTTCGCGCAGTCCGTCGGCTCGGGCAGTATCTCCATCTTGCCGGACTCCAGCTTCGACAGGTCCAGAACGTCGTTGACGAGGCCAAGGAGGGTCTTTCCGCTCGCGATTATCGAATCCACGGCCTGGACGCGCTCCTCCTCGGTACTGAAGCCGGACTTCAGCATCTCGGAGAATCCGATGATCGCGTTGAGCGGCGTCCTTATGTCGTGGCTCACCGTCGAGAAGAAGAAGCTCTTCGCCTTCGCCTTCTCGCGCTCCATGTCGAGCTCCCGGCGGCGGAGGATGACGTAGACGGCGATCATCAGTGCGATCGCAAGGACGTTCAGTCCGCTCTGTACGACGCTGTTGCGGATTATCGTGCTCCGGACGACCCCGAGGTCCCGCCGGAGATCTTCCTTCCACGACATCCCGCATGTCGGCGGCGCGCCATCAGGACTGTTCCGGCGGCACGCGGAATCATGGCTTTCCGCAATGTCTTCGTACGCATCACGCATGGCCTCGCCCGCCATCTGGCGCGTCCAGAGGTGCGACAGCGCGAGGATCACGAGGAAGAGCGACACCCACACGACCGAGGAGCGTCCGAACCGCCTGGACCCCTCGCGGCGGAAGATTAGCAGGAAGAAAACGAGACCGGCTATGCACCATAGGACAAGCACGAGATACGAAACTGTGCCCATCGTTGCCGAAAACACGGGGAGGAGGAAGACAAACGCTATCACCGCGGAGAAGACGAGTCCCACGAACCCCGTCGCGGCGGAAACGCGGTCTCCCTCCGCCCTCGCCAGCTTGAATGTCGCCCCGGACGTGTAGGCGTACGCGACCGCCGTGCCGACTATCGCGATGTCCACGATCACTTCGATCACGGTCTGCCCGAGGGCGGACGTCGCGACGGCGATCAGGGCAATGACGAAGATCGCGTTCCTCGCGGACATCGCGCCGTCCTTCCTGCCGAGCCAGCGCGGCATCGCCCCGTCATCCGCCATCGCGGCGAGAAGACGGCTCGCGACGACGGTGTTCCCAACAAGGTTGGTGAACAGCGCCCCGCCGAGCGCAAGTCCCAGCACCGCCGTGCCAGCGCCTCCAAGCGTGCCCTTGACAAGGTCGAAGGCCCTGGCGTTCGCGTCTCCGGACGCTGAGATCGCCGCGGACCATCCGGCTTCGCCGCCGCCCGACGCGAGCACGGGGATCAGCAGCGCCGCGACATACGCGGCGACCGTCGCCACAATGGCCGCGGCCATTATCCCGAAGGACCTGCGCACCGGGAAATTGAACTCGGCGGACATGCTGGAAATGGACTCAATCCCCACGAAAAGCCACGGCGTTATCATCAGAACGCCGAGTATCTGGGAGATAGGCGAGCCGCCTTTCGGCGAGAAGAACGGATGCATCGAGGCAACGCCTCCGACATGCCCGAACGCCGCCGCGCAGAAGCAGACGACAAGTCCGGCCGCCAGCGCCACGGCGAGAACAGACTGAACCGCGGCAGCTATCCGGCGCCTCACCGTGAGCGCGACAACGGCCGCCATCGCGGTCGCGACGATCACGATGTCGCCCAGGCACACCCGGAATCCGGCGACATGGTACTTGAATCCGAAGAGGAGCGGATCGCCGCCGATCAGATAGCGGACCACCACCGTCAGCATCTCCGCGTCCGCCCACACTATCGCCGCGTAGGCAAGGCAGAGGAACCACGCGCAGATGTAGCCGTGATCGTGTCCGAAGGCCTTCTTCGCGTATGAATAGACACCTCCGGGTCCCGGACACTTCCCGATCATGAAGTGGAAGTTCCACGCGATAACGGCCATCGCGAGCGCGCCGCAGGCGAGCCCCATAAGCGCGCCGGCCGGTCCCGCCTTCGGAAGAAACTCCGTCAGCGGCAAGACAAGCACATCCCATCCGACCGCGCATCCGAACGCGATCGCCCACGCGCCGAACGCGGAAAGGTGGGACCATGAATTCCTTTCCGTCATCTGTATCCTCCCGCCATCGCCCTGAGCGACAGCCAGCCGAACTTGACGAGCCCGTACGCATAGCGCTTCCAGAGCCGCCCCGGCTCCTGGATGATGCGGTATATCCACTCGAGCCCCGACTTCTGCATCCACTTTGGCGCACGCTTCACGCGTCCCGCGAGGAAGTTGAACGTCCCTCCGATTCCGATCATAGCGCCGACGTCGAGCTTTTCTTTGTTGCGCCCCATCCACAGTTCCTGCTTGGGATTGCCGAGCGCGACGAAGAGAATGTCGGGCTTCGCGGCATTGATGCGCTCGATGATCTCTGGCTGGTCCTCGTCGAGCTTCACGAACGCCGGATCGATGCCAACGACTTTCAACTTCAAACTTTCAACTTTCAACTTCCTTAACGCCTCTTCGATCGCTTCCCTGTCGCCGCCGAGCACGTAGACCGACAGCCCCTCCTCGGCGCAGCGAAGGCAGATGCGCGGCACCATGTCCGCGCCAGTCACGCGCTCCGGCAGCGCCCGCCGCAGCAGCTTCGACAGAAGCACGATCGGCATTCCGTCCGCCGTCACGAAGTCGGCGTTCCTGAGATATCCCCAAAGCTCGTCGTTGCCCCCGAACGGCCATCCGCTCACCGCGTTCGCGACGAAGTCGACGTTCAGCGTCGCAATGAATTTGGCAATGTGCCGCGAGCTTGCATTCTCCGGATGTCGTTCGTCGTCCGTCGAATGTCCAGTTCCGCTCCCGCGTTCCTTCGCCATCCCCACGATCCGCTCGACGGCTTCAGTTTCGGTGACGCGAGCAACGGGTATGCCGAAGAGACGCGAGACACCTTTTTGCCCAAGCAGCTTCGCAATTCCCTTCGCATGGTCCTCCCACGAGAAGCGCTTTATCCATTCACGGCCTCTCGCCACCCGCGCCTCGCGCGTCTCCCGCGACTCGCCCAGAAGATTCTTAAGCGCCTCTGCGATGGAATCAACGTCGTACGGATCGAACGTGAGCGCGACGTCTCCGGCTATCTCGCCCAACGAGCCGTTGTTCGAGCACGCGCACGGAATGCCGCGGCCCATCGCCTCTACGAGCGAAAGGCCGAAGCCTTCGAAGAGGCTCGGGAACACGTAAAAGCCCGTCTCCGACCAGAGGCGCGGCATATCCGCCGCGTCGACGAATCCGGTGAAGCGGATGAGATCGGCGTGCGGCGACTTCCTTGCCGCCTCGTGCACGACCTCTGCGTCCTTCCAATCCGCTCCCGCGATCACGAGCGGATGCGCCTCGGCCATCTCCCGCGGCAGTTTGCCGTAGGCCTCGATGAGCCTCATGTGGTTCTTCCCGGGATGCTCGATGCGAGAGATGTAGAGGAGACTCCCGACTCCCGACTTCCGACTTCCGGGGCATTCCCGAAGTCCGAAGTCCCCATTCCCAAGTCCGAAGTCCTCGGTCCGAAGTCCGTTGTACAGCACAGTGACGTCCTCTTCGCGGCAGTGCCAGTACTTCACCATGTCGATCTTCGTCGCCTCGCTCACGGCGACGAGGTGCTGCGCCCTCTTCGCGAAGAACGGCAGGACGTGCGCGAGGTAAAACATCCGAAGGCGCGAGTACTTGCCGGGGATGTGGAAGTTCGCGAGGTCGTGGACAGTGGCGGTCGTCTCGATCGGATACCATGCGCAGACCCTTCTGTTTGCCGCGCAGATGACGAATCCGTCGAAGTCGCGCCTCCAGCGACGCAGTTTGAGCGGCAGCACGAACAGATGCCACAGCATGCTGAACACGGCTCGCCTGGTCCAGAGGGGAGCCACTACGATCCTCGCGCCCCTTGCGACTTCGCCCTCTGGGGCTCCTTCGCCCGGCTCGCACAGAAGCGTCAGTTCGTGCCCTTGCTCAGACAGGGCGCGAACGACCTCGCGGACATAGACGGATATTCCGCTCTTGCCGTGGTCGTACGGTATGCAGGAGACGAGCAGCTTCACTTCAGTCGACTCCAAAGAGCGAACTTAGCTTCGAAGTCGTCACCGGCTTGGAGATGACCTTGGCGAAGAGCGACATGTCGTAGGTGGATCCGACGTCGACGTCGGCTGTAACCGCGACAATCGGAATCTCCGCGAGCGTCCTGTCGCGCCGCATCGCCTCGGCGAGCTGCGTGCCGTCCATCTCCGGCATCCACATGTCTGTGAACACAAGATCGGGTTTCCACTCCGCCATGACTTCCAGCGCCTTGACGCCGTTCTCTGCGAAGCGCACGTCGTGGATGCCGAGGTTTTCGAGGTGGATGCCGAGTATCTTGCGGTTCATCGTCATATCGTCCACGACGAGCACCCGCTCCGGGCGGGTCATGTGGATGGACTGCTCCGCAGAGCGCGCGGACTTGGGGCGCTCGGCGCGCTCGAGGTTCGGGAAGTCCAGGAAGAACGTAGTCCCCTGCCCGATTGCGCTTTCGGCGCGGATCGTGCCCTGGGCGGCCTCGACCATGCGCTTCACGATCGGAAGCCCGAGCCCGGTGCCCTTCATCTCGCCCTGGCTGCTCTTCATGCGGCTCGCTATGTCCTGCACGAACGGATTGAACAGCTTTTTCATCTTGTCGTCGGTTATGCCGCACCCTGTGTCGGACACCTCGATGTGGAGCGTGCTGTTCTCGGGAATCCACGATGCGCGCACGATTATGGACCCCTTGTCGGTGAACTTCGCGGCGTTGCCGACGAGATTGATGAGTATCTGCCTCATGCCCTGCTGAGAAAGGCGGAGATGCGGGATCTCGTGATCGCCGATCTCGATTTTGAGGGCGACGCCATGCCGCCGCACCCGGTAGCCGAATATCGCGGGAAGCTCCTTCAGCAGCTGGACGACGTCGCACACGCCTTCGCGCATCTGCATCGACCCGGCCTCGAGCTTGGAGAGGTCGAGGATGTCGTTGATGAGTTCAAGAAGCGCGTTTGAGCTGAGCAGGATGCCGTTCGTGTACTCCTCGCGCTGCCGCTCGACGATCCCCTTCCGGGAAAGGAACTCGGCGAAGCCGATGACTGCGTTGAGCGGGGTGCGGAGCTCGTGCGACATCATCGCGAGGAAGCGCGTCTTCGCCTGGGCATGCTCCTCCGCGGCGGCCGCGGCCGCGTTGGCGCGGTTCGCCTGCTTCTTGAGGAGGACCCCCATGATCGACGTCAGCACGGCTATGAACAGCACGACGCAGACCGCGACTTCGAGTATCCTGTGCTTGAGCTGCTCCGCCGTATAGCCGAATATGCGGTGTTGCACCGAACGTTCCGCCATCGCCGTCATGAACATCTCCTGGACGCGGGCCGTGCCGATGTCGTTGCCGACCTTCCTCAGTATGGACACGAGCTCGTCCGGCACCCTGCGGCCGGCGAACATCTCCAGCTCCATCTGCGGATCCTGCGCGCCGAGCACCGCAGCCGATTCCTGCGGCATCGGCATCGAGAACACCGGCACGGCGACCGAGGCCGCATCGCCCGGATCGCACGGATACGGAACCCAGAAGTCCGTCTCGCCCCGCAGGAAACGCGCCTCCGCCGTCTGGAGCTTCGTCTGCTCCTGCGGCACGAAGTTGAGCCCGGTCCGCCTGGAGAACTCCGCAAGCAGCTTCGCCACGAATCCCGTCGGCTTCCCCTCGTCGTCGAATATCGGGAAAGACCACGGGGAGAAGTCGATCACCACCGGGGCCTCGTTTTTGACGCGCTTCGCGAGCCACTCGGCCTCGTCGAGGGAAAGCGCCGCCATCTCGCTGTGCTTCCCGTAGTGTCTCTCGCTGATCATGCGCTGGTACTTGGGGAAGTCGTCGCAGATCGACTCCATCGCCGCCTCAAGCGCAACAAACAGGTCTTCCCTGTCCCGCGCCGTGCAGATGTACATGGGATGCGACGTGTAGACGTGCAGGGCTACCTCGTTGCGGAGCTCGTGCATCTCCACGTCCACGCATGCGTCGATCTCGCCGCCGAAGTACGCCGCGAGCATCTCCTTGTCGGTGGAGAACTCCCTGTACGTCACGCCGGAGCCGTCTTCCTCGAACTGCCGCTTCGCGCGCTCGCCGCTTACCGTGGCCGACAGAAGGCCGACCCTCATTCCGGTCCACGTCGAAGGCGCGCCCGGCTTGTATGCGCTGCCGGGATGCGCCCAAAGGAACGCGCGGAGCATGCCTATCGGCGTGTGCGGGAAAAGGAAGCTCTTGCGCCTGCTCGGCGAGAAGCCGATGCCTCCGACAATGTCGAGCCGTCCGTCCTTCACCGCTTCTAGGCTCTCGTCGTATCCGCCGTAGACGTAGTCGAGCGTCCAGTGCGTGTAGCCGCAGATCGTCTTGAGCCAGCTCTTGAGCGAGCCGGAGCGGGTGCCGTCCGGCGAGACGTCGAAGAGGTCGCCGCGGCGGTACGCCGCGACCCTGACGCGGTTTGTCGGCTTCGGTATGCCGAGGAGCGAGGCGCGCCAGCCGTCGATCTTGTCGATGTCGTCGATGTAGAATTTCCGGTAGGCTCTGGAGAGCCGGTCGAAAAGCTCCGGCCTGTCGTTGCGGACCGCGAAGTACACGTTCCTGTCGCCGATGGGCACGACCTCGACGACGCCGTCGGGGCGCTTTCCGAACGGCGTGTACAGGAAGAGCGTGTCGATCTCGCCGTTGTGCAGCGCCTCGACCGCGCCGGCGCTCGTCGGGAACGACACGTACTTCGGGGCGAGCCGGGCGTGCTCGAAGAAGCTCGTGCGGTCGTCGCTCTGACCCTGCGAGACCGGCGAATAGCCGACGATCATCCTGGGCCACTCGGAGATCTTCGTGGCCATCATCGACATCGCGTGCGACGGCGTCGCATACAGTCCGAAATGCATGCAGCCGAGCGGCTGCAGCGGGAATCTGTAGTTCTTCTCCAGTTCGGGCGTGCAGAAGGCCGAGCATATGACCTCGGCGTTGGTCGCGTCGGCCATTCCGTCCTCGCCGTACGGCAGGCGCTCCGCATCCACGCCTGCGATGCGGAACACCTCCTCCATTATCGCCGTCGAAACCTTGCTGTCGGCCGCGGCCCATACGTCAAGGTTGGCGTCGCGCACGCAGTCCGCGACCTTCACGACTTCGGCAGGCGAAGCGAACGACGCCGCAACCGCGAGGATTGCGAACAGAAACGCCGGCCGGCTGTCTCGTCCTGTCATACTCTCCTGGCCTCCCTCTCTAGAATTTCGCATCTTCCACCGAGGGAACGATCTCGAACACCCTGCTCACTTTCGTGATGTCGAAAACGATCTTCGGTCCGGGCTGGAGCGCGGCCAGCACTACCTTCCCGCCGCCGGACTTCACCTTCTGCAGCACCTGCACGAGCACGCCGAGTCCGCTGGAGTCAATGTGCACCATGCCCGACAGATCGAAGAGCACGTTCATCCCGTCCTGCAGCTTGCCCAGTATGTCCTCGCGTAGCGTCGGCGCGACGGCCGCCACGAGGCGTCCGTCAATCTCGACCTTCAGCGTCTTTCCTTCTTCACTTATGTTCCATGCCATTGTTTACTCCTTTATTAGTCGTTAGTCGATTGTCGTTAGTTGGCAGTTCATTCTGCGTTCAGTTGAATATCTCCCAGTCTCGTCGAAGCGCCTCAGGCAGCGGCAAGCGCTTTTCGATGCACCGCGTGACGCCGCGCAGCACCCGCACCGTGCAGTTCTGTCCGAAGCTCGCCGGAGCGCCGAGCGTGCGGCGCCTCACGACCCAGCGCGCGGCCTCGCGCAACGAGCGCCCGAGCGCCCCTCTGCAAGCACCATTCTCCATGACCTCCTCGCACGCTGCCCGCCAGACGTCCCTCGCCGTGTTCCAGTCGCACACGGCGCTTTCAGTCGGACGGAACTTCCACGCGACGGCTTTGCGGTACATCTGGTCGCGGAGAGCCTCCGCCCTCTCCGGCGCGCGCCATCTGTACTTGCGGTTCACGATGAGCCGCGCGTCGCCAGCGCCGAGGATACACTTGTTTATGTTGCGGTTTATGAAGTCGACTTCGCATTTGGCGCTTTCCATTTTGCCTTTGGCCAGAAGCAGCCCCATGCCGCGGTTCATGAGAAGGCGCGCGGCCTCGATCCACGGCAGTTCCGACGGTTCGCGGCGCGGAATGCCGGTGCACCATGCCCCGAAAGTGAGACATGAGCCTCCAATCTCGAGAGTGACTGTAT
>JAEDKA010000097.1 GCA_016296065.1 Kiritimatiellia bacterium | reverse complement strand
CCGCAGTTGCGGAGCACGATGCGGTACTGCTTCTGGTAGAACGGGATGTTCGCCTCGGCGACAAGCTTCTTCGCCTGCTCGGGGTCGTAGCAGAGACGCTGCACGACGCGCCCCTTGACGAGGTGCTCCGCGACGATCTCCTTGACGTCGTCTTCGCGCACCTGCACGTAGAACGTTCCCTGCGGAAGTATCTTGACGATCGGACCCTGCTCGCAGAAGCCGAGGCAGCCTGTCGTCACGACCTGCACCTTCTCCTTGAGGCCGGCGGACTCGAGCTCGCGCGCGAACGCCTCGACGATCTTGTCGCCGCCACCGGAACAGCACGCAGTGCCGCCGCAAACCAGTACATAAGATTCGTATGCCATTGTCCTAGACTCCCCTTAGGCGTTCTTCACGATGTCGACGCTGGGCTTGTCGAGGATCTTGCCCTCGATGAGCTCGTGACCGACGATGTGCTTCTCGACGATGTCCTTCGCCGTCGCGGCGTCGACATGTCCGTAAATCACCGTGGGCATCCCCGGGGCAACAACCTCGACGGTCGGCTCGGAGTGGCACAGGCCCATGCAGCCGGTCTGACGGACGAGGACGTTCGTAAGCCCCTTCTCGGTGAGAGTGTCGATGAGCGACGTGAAGGTCTCCTTCGCGCCGGCGGCTATGCCGCACGTGCCCATGCCGACGATGACCTGGACGTCCTTGTTCGAGGCGTCGCGCATGTCGAGCGCCTTCTGCTTCTCCTCGCGCATCTTGCGCAGGTCTGCAAGCGTAAGCTTTGCCATTTGATGTTCTCCTTAACCAAGTTTGCGATACTGGGCGATGATGCCGTCGACGTCCTTCGTCTCGAGCTTGCCGTGGACCTCGCCGTTGACGACCGCCACCGGCGCGAGGCCGCAGCAGCCGAGGCAGCGCACGGCCTCGACGGAGAAGAGGCCGTCGTCCGTCGTCGCGTTGAGACCGACGCCGAGCTTCTTCTCGAACTCCTTGATGATGTCGTCGCCGCCGCGCAGGTAGCACGCGGTGCCGAGGCACACCTGGACGTTGTACTTGCCGGCCTTCTGCAGGCGGAAGAAGTTGTAGAACGTCACCACGCCGTAGATCTTCGCCAACGGCACGTCAAGCATCTCGGATATCTCCAGCGCTATGTTGCGCGGGATGTACCCGAACGTCTGCTGGACGCGGTGCAGCACCATGATGAGGTTGCCCGGCTTCGACTTCCATTCTTCGATGAACGCCTTCAGTTCGGGCGTCATCGTCTCGAGTTTTTCGCTCATGTTTGTTGTGTCCTTAGTTTAGTTCAAATCGCCACCTGCGGCCGCCCCGCTCCCTTTCAGGGGCAAAGAACGGCGCATTGGGTAAAATTATATCGCAAATGGGGCAAGTTAGGCAAGGATAACTTGTTCATGGTCAATACATGACCTTCCAGAGGAACAATCCGCGCGCCGGAGCGGTCTCCACGCGGGCCGTGCGAGGGGCCGCCGCGTCGAGCAGCTCCTTCACCGCCTCGGGAGGCTCGTTGCCCTTCCCGACGGATATCAGAAAGCCCACCATCGAGCGCACCTGCTTGTACAGGAAGCCGTCGCCGCGCACGATGAAGGTGTAGCGCGGACCCGCCTTCTTCACGTCGAACGAGAAGACGTTGCGCACCGTAGACTCCAGGACCCGGTCCGGATTCGCCGCAAACGACACGAAGTCGTGGCGTCCGACGAAGTACGACGCAGCCTTGCGCATCGCCTCGAGGTCGAGCGGACGGTGGCAGAACGTCCAGTACGGGGCGAGGTGCGGAGGCATGATGTCCGCCTGGTACAGCTGGTAGCGGTACTCCTTCCCCTTCGCCGAGAGCCGCGCGTCAAACGAGTCGGAGGCATACGCGGACTTGAGAATCCTTATCGCGTCCGGAAGCCTCGCGTTCATCGCGCGCACGAGGTTCTTCGGTGGAATGGGCTTGGTGAGCCGAAAATGCCCGACAAAGCCCTTCGCGTGCACTCCGGCGTCCGTGCGCGACGAGCCGAACACCCTCACCGGAGCGCCCTCAAGCGAGGCAAGCACGTCTTCTACGACCTGCTGGATGCCCACGGCGTTCTCCTGGTACTGCCATCCGGAGTACGCCGTCCCGTCGTAGGCGATGACAACCCGGTACTTCATTTCAAAGCGCCGCGCGGTTCATCTCGCGCAGCGTGGTGCGTCCGTCGTACAGCGCCTTGCCGACGATCGCAGCCCTCAGGTTCGCGCGCTCGAGTCCCTTGAGGTTCTCGATGTCGAACGGAGAGCTCACGCCGCCGGACGCCGTGATCTGGCACGTCGGCGCGGCGTCGCATATCGCAGCCATCTGCGTGAGGTTCGGTCCGCCAAGCATGCCGTCCGTCGCCGTGTCGGTGTAGATGATCGACTTCGCGCCGGCCTTCGCGACAGCCGCCGCGAGTTCCGTAGCCTTGACCTTCGTCGTCTCGACCCAGCCCTTTGTCTGCACGAAGCCGTCGCGCGCGTCTATGCCGACCGCGATCTTGTCTCCGTAGAGTTCGATCGCCTCGGAAAGGAACGCGGGATCCTCCAGCGCGGCGGACCCGATGATCGCGCGCGCCGCACCCGCCTCGAGGACGGCGCGGAGGGAGTCCATGTCGCGAAGCCCGCCGCCGACCTCGACCGGCCCGCCGAACGCCTCGATGATCCGCGCTATCGTCTCCGCATGCTGCGGCTCGCCGGCGAACGCGCCGTCAAGGTCGACCACGTGGAGCTCCTGTCCACCCTGCTCGCGCCAGTCGCGCGCCTGCGCGGCCGGGTCGTCTCCGTAAACCGTGACGTCGTCCGCCCGCCCCTGCCTGAGGCGCACGCACTTCCCGTCCTTGAGGTCAATTGCCGGTAGTATTATCATATGGTTCAAATTACCCCCTTGGAGGACGGAACGCCCTTCTCGTTCGGATCGACCGCCTTCGCCTGCCTGAGCGCACGCGCGAAGCTCTTGAAAAGGCCCTCGCACACGTGGTGCGCCTCGTCGCCGTATATCTGGCGGAGATGTATGTTGGCGCGCGCCTCCACTGACACCGCGCGGAAGAACTCCTCTACGAGCTTGACCTCGAAATCGCGCACGAACATGTGCTTCATCGCGCACTGCATCACGAGGAACGGACGCCCCCCGAGGTCAAGAGAGGTCTCGCACAGCGCCTCGTCCATCGGTATGGAAGCGAACCCGTAGCGCACGATCCCCTTCCTGTCGCCAAGCGCCTCGTTGATCGCCTTGCCGAGCACGAGCCCAACGTCCTCCACCGTGTGGTGGTAGTCGACGTCGATGTCGCCGACAGCCTTCACGGTGAGGTCGACGAGCGCGTGCTTCTTGAAAAGCTCGAGCATGTGGTTGAAGAAGCCGACGCCAGTGTCGATCGTACCCTCGCCGGACCCGTCAAGGTCCAGCTCGAGGGCAATCTTCGTCTCCCTGGTGTCGCGCGATATTTTGGCCGTTCTCATGCGGATATTATATCATATTCTTTTCTTCGCTCGGCTCGCCTTGGCAAAAACGCGGTTGGAGGTTCCCCAATTTTACTTTGGGCTGCCGAACCTTTGCGACCCCCTGCGCGGTTTTGGAAAAACTCCGACGGTTGATGTTCTCGCTACCGCTCCACGGCTTCGCACTTTTCAACCATAATCAGGAGACGCTGTTTTGCAGTGATTATAGCGGCCTTCGGCCGATTTATGCGGCACAGCCGCATCCAAAAACACTTCAACCGACACATGTATAGCCGTTGTATGGTGCGAAGCGGCGAAGCGGGAATGCGCCCGCGCCGAAGGCGTCGGGTTGGGTGAGCGCAAAGCGCGAACTGCGAAGCAGCCGCAAGGCCCCGCGCGA
>JAEDKA010000016.1 GCA_016296065.1 Kiritimatiellia bacterium | reverse complement strand
TTGTGGGATACTCAAGCGGTCAACGAGGGCAGACTGTAAATCTGCTGGCTAACGCCTTCAGTGGTTCGAATCCACTTCCCACAACCACCTTCTGAAGTTTGCCGGGGGTTGGGTTGCAATTTCCACGTTTTTTCCCAATCCTGCCGCAATTTATGATATACTATGTCCTTCAATGGATACAATGGACACAGCGGTGGCCAAGGCTTCGGTCCTTACCGAGGCTTTGCCCTATATACAGGACTTCCGCGGCTCCGTCGTGCTTGTGAAGCTCGGCGGGTCCGTGATGGAGGTGGAGTCCAATCTTGAGTCGCTTATGGACGACGTGGCGTTTATGCGCGCCGTCGGCATGAAGGTCGTGATCGTTCACGGCGGCGGCAAGGCGATTTCGAAGGCGATCAAGGAGTCCGGCCACGAGCCGAAGTTCGTGGACGGTCTCAGGGTGACGGACGAGCAGACGATGGAGATTGTGCGCCGCACCCTCAACAACGTCGTCAATCCGGACCTCGTTCGCAGGCTCCAGGCTCGCGGCGCGAATGCGCGTCCGCTCCACGGCAACTGGCTTTTCGCGGCGCGACGGATAACGGATCCGGACCGCGGGTACGTCGGCGAGGTGGTGAAGGCCGACGCGAGGGCGGTGGTCGAGATGCTGGACGCAGGCATTATCCCCGTCGTCACGCCGCTTGGCACGGGTGTGGAAGACGACCATCTTTACAACATCAATGCAGACTTCGCGGCGGCGGCTCTCGCCAAGGCGCTGAAGGTCCGCAAGTTCGCGCTTGTGTCGGACGTCCCCGGGCTCCTCAAGGACCCGCAGGACCCGAGCACGCTTTTCTCGACGCTCCACCTCGGCGACGTCGAGACTCTCAAGGCGGACGGCGTCATATCGGGCGGCATGCTCCCGAAGATCGAGAGCTGCGCGGACGCGATACGCGCCGGAGTCAAGAAGGTGCATCTGGTCGACGGCCGGATGGCGCACTCGCTTCTTTTGGAAATATTCACGCGTGAAGGCGTGGGAACGGAGATAACGGAATGAGCAGCAAAACGCAGGAAATCCTCGACATATACAAGGCAAAGGTCATGCCGACCTACAGGCCCTCGATCGTCCTCGCCAACGGCAGGGGCGTGACCGTAAGGGACATCGACAACCGCCCCCTGTACGACTTCACGAGCGGAATCGGCGTGCAGTCCGTCGGCTATTCCCATCCGAAGGTCGTCAAGGCGATCCAGGACCAGGCGGCGGCGATGACGCACTGCTCGAACCTGTTTGTCAACGAGCCGGCGACGCGCCTCGCCGAGAAGCTCGTCGAGATTTCTGGACTCGACGGCAAGGTGTTCTTCTGCAACTCCGGCGCGGAGGCCAACGAGGCCGCGATCAAGCTCGCGCGCAAGTGGGGCGCCTCGAACGGTGGGCGCTACGAGGTGGTCACCTTCCGGCAGGGTTTCCACGGCCGCACGCTCGCGACCGTCGCGGCGACTGCACAGGCGTGGTGCCAGGAGGGTTTTGATCCGCTTCCCGTCGGCTTCGCGTATGCCGACTTCAACGATCTGGAGTCCGTCAAGGCGGCCATCACAGACAAGACCGTCGCCGTCATGCTCGAGGCCGTGCAGGGCGAGGGCGGAGTTACCCCCGCGACCGACGAGTTCATGAAGGGCGTGCGCGCGCTCTGCGACGAGAAGAACCTCCTCATGATCTGCGACGAGGTGCAGGCCGGCATGGGCCGCACCGGCACTTGGTTCGCATGGCAGGGCTACGACGTCAAACCTGACCTCTTCACTTGCGCCAAGGCGATCGCCGGAGGTCTCCCGATGGGCGCACTCGTCTCGAACGCGAAGCTCGCGGACGTCCTTTCGGCGCCGAGCCACGCCTCCACCTTCGGCGGCAACCCCGTCGCGGCCGCGGCGGCTCTCGCCGTCATCGACGTGATCGAGAGCGAGAAGCTCCTCGCGAGGGCGTCCGAGATGGGCGCGCTCTTCCGCGAGGCGCTCCAGGGCTTCGTCGACAAGTACGAGAAGGTGCTCGAGGTGCGCGGAAAGGGCCTCATGCTCGGACTCGTCGTTGATGCGGATCCCCGCGAGGTCGTCGAGGCGATGGCGGCGCAGGGCGTGCTTGCGCTCACGGCCGGCAAGAACGTCGTCCGCTTCCTTCCTCCGCTCGTCCTCAAGGAGGATACGCTCGAGGAGGCGGTGGACATGATGTCCGACGCGCTCGACTGCGTGTTCGGCGAATGACAGAGCAGCCGGCAGGCGGCAAAGAGGCGGACGCGCGGCACTGCGCGTCCGCTTTTTGCTATAATACGCATATGAGC
The DNA here is from genome assembly GCA_016296065.1 of Kiritimatiellia bacterium. GTDB lineage: Bacteria > Verrucomicrobiota > Kiritimatiellia > RFP12 > UBA1067 > UBA1067. Next base: position 61,776 of record JAEDKA010000016.1, on the reverse strand, counting down.
AGATTACATCTTGGAGTTCTCGGGTCCGGCGCGGGCTCGAACATGCAGTCCATTGTCGACGCCATCGAGGCCGGAACCCTCGACGCGGAAATAAAGCTCGTCCTTGCGGACGTCCCGGACGCGAAGATACTTGATCGCGCGAAGCGCCACGGCATTCCGTGCCAGTACCTCGACTGCGCGCCGTGGAAGACGAAGCTCGAGGGCCCGGCGGAGGATCGCTGCATCGAGCTTCTCAAGGAAGCCGGTGTCGACACCGTCGTTCTCGCCGGCTTCATGCGCATCGTGAAGCCGAAGCTCCTCGCCGCGTTCCCCAACCGCGTGCTCAACATCCATCCCGCGCTGCTTCCGGCGTTCCCCGGCGTCCACAGCTGGACGCAGGCGCTTGACTACGGATGCAAGGTCGCGGGCGTTACGGTGCATTTCGTCGACGCGGGGACGGACTCCGGTCCGATCATCGTGCAGAAGGCCGTGCCCGTCCTTGAAGACGACACGCCCGAGTCGCTCCACGCGCGCATCCAGGTGCAGGAGCACATCGCGTTCCCCGAGGCGCTGAACATCCTCGCGTCCGGAAAGTACCGCATTGAGGGAAGAAGGGTGAGGATAGGGAAATGACAGAGACATCGGTGAATCTTGGCGGACTCAAAATGCCGACGTTCCTCGCAACAGCGAGCGGCACGTTCGGCTATGGGTTCGAATATGTCGGAGCAGTCGACTACTCGAAGCTCGGCGCGGTGACCGCGAAGGGCATCCGCACCGAACCGTGGCCCGGCAACGCGATGCCGCGGCACTCGGAGGTGCCGGGAGGGCTAGTCAACGCAATTGGCCTCCAGGGCACGGGCGTGGAGCATTTTCTCAAGTACACCGTGCCGTGGTACCGCCAGCAGGTGGAGGGCGTTCCGCTCATAGCCAACATCTGGGGCTCGTCGGTCGAAGGCTACGCAGAGGTCGCCGCGCAGATGGGCGACAGCGTTGATGCCGTGGAAATGAACGTGAGCTGCCCGAATGTGAAGGCGGGTGGGCATACCTTCGGACAGGACCCGAAGGTCCTTGCGGAAGTCGTAGGCGCGGTGAGGAGGGCGACGAAGCTTCCGCTCATCGTCAAGCTCGCGCCGAACGTTCCGTCGATCGTCCCGTACGTGAAGGCGTGCGAGGATGCGGGAGCTGACGCGCTTTCGATGATAAACACGATTCCGGCAATGGTCATTGACATCGAGAAGCGCGTGCCGGTTCTGGCGAACGTGACGGGAGGTCTTTCCGGCCGGGGAATCCATCCTGCGGCAGTGAAGCTCGTCTACGATGCGCACAGGGCGACGAAGCTTCCGATTCTCGCGATGGGCGGAGTCTACGAGGCGAAGGACGCAATCGAGTTCCTGCTCGCCGGTGCGACGGCGGTCGCGGTCGGCACGGCGACCTTCTCTGATCCGGGCGTAATCGCGGAGGTGTACGACGGCGTGGTGGAATACTGCGAACGCCACGGCTTCGCGTCGGTTTCCGCGCTGACCGGAGCCCTTGAGGGCTGAGTTCGGACCTTAAGAACCTGAACCGGGCAATGCCGGCGGAGGAAAGAGATGAAGATCATATACCAGGGACAGTCCGTCGAGACGGACGCAAAGACGGTGGCGGAGTTTCTCGCCGAGAGGTCGGTCGACCCGGCGAATGCCATCGTGGAATATTCCGGCGAAGTGTACGCGCCAGGCTCTGATCTGTGCGCGCTGCCGCTTGAAGACGGTGCGACGCTCGATGTTTTCAAGCTGACCGCCGGAGGCTGAGCGATGGCGGCAAACACGTATCTCACTCCCGAAGAGCGCGCCGCGCTTGAGTCTGTGCGCGTCGGCATCGCGGGCGCTGGCGGACTCGGCTCCAACTGCGCGATGCACCTCGTCCGCGCGGGCGTGAAGCACATCACGATCGCCGACTTCGACGTCGTGAACGAGTCGAACCTCAACAGGCAGTTCTTCTTCCGCGACCAGATCGGACAGAAGAAGGTCGAGGCGCTAAAAGCGAATCTCCTGCGCATCGAGCCAGATGCGGACATCAGGATCGTGGACACGAAGCTGGACGCATCGTCGACGAAGGAGCTGTTCGCGGACTGCACGATTGTCGTCGAGGCGTTCGATGTCGTCGAGGCGAAGGCGATGATTCTCGCCGCGCTCGCTGGCTCCGGAAAGAAGCTCGTCACTGCGAGCGGCCTTGCCGGATGGGGGCGCTCCAATGCGATTCGCCTTAGGAAGATGGGCTCAAGCGTCGTCGCGATCGGCGACGGCGAGACGTCCGTCCGCGCAGGCGTCGCGCCGGCCTCGCCTCGCGTCGGAATCGCCGCGGCGATGGAGGCCAACGCGGTGGTCTCGCTTCTGCTGGGCTGCGAGCTTTAGCCGCAACGCGGCGGTGGATCGCATCGCCGTCCTTGCTCATTACCAAATGGTCATCTTTCGGTAATGAGTCCGTAATCCTCATGCTGTATACTGTATGCAGCTATGAGAGAAGTATTGTCAATTCTTGTAATGGTCGGCGGTGGACTCGGCACGTTTCTGCTGGGTATGAAGCATTTGTCCGAGGGTCTACAGTCCGTCAGCGGATCGGGCCTTCGCAGGTTCATGTCGCTCGCGACCACGCACCGCCTGGCCGGAATCGGCACGGGCGTCGTCTCGACGATGATCGTCCAGTCGTCGTCGATCATCACCGTCATGGTCGTCGGATTCGTTACGTCCGGCTTCATGACCTTGCCGCAGGCGATCAACGTCATCATCGGCTCGAACATCGGCACGACCGCCACGGCGTGGATTATCGCGTTCGCGCCGGACGTTAAGACGCTCGGACTCCTCGTCGTGCTGCTGGGCGCGGCGCTCTACTTCTTCCAGAAGCGGGAGTGGCTGCACAACCTCGGCCTTGCGTTGATGGGTCTCGGATTTGTCTTCATGGGCCTATACTGGATGAAGGAGGGCATGGAGCCGGTCCGCACGATGCCGGCGGTTGTGGACGCGTTTAGGTCGCTCGACGCGACTACGGCGTGGGGGCTCGCCAAGTGCGTCCTCGTCTCGCTCGCGTTCACGGCCGTCGTGCAGTCCTCCGCCGCGACGACGGCGATCGCGATGACGCTCGCGCAGCAGGGACTCCTCTCCTTCGAGGCCGCTGCGGCGACAGTCTTCGGAATGAACATCGGAACTACCGCGACCGCCTGGCTCGCCGCGTTCAACGGATCTGCCGAAGCCCGGCAGACGGCCCTGGCCCACACGCTCTTCAATGTCGTCGGAACGATCATATTGATTCCGTTCTTTGTCCCTGTGATGCTGCCGGTCGCGACGTCGTTCTTCCCGCACTATGCGGACGCAGTCGTTGTTAACGGCGTTACGAGCTACCCGCACATGGCCGCGCCGATGGCGGCGGTGCATACGCTCTTCAACCTCGTTACGACGGCGGTGTTCGTCCCGTTCGTAAAGCCGTTCGCCAGGTTTGTCTCGCGCGTCATCCGCGCGCCGGAATCGGAGAAGCCGCACCTGAGCGCGCTCGACATGACGAGCCGCCTCTCCCCAGTCATTGCCTGCGACCAGGCGCTGATGGAGGTGACGTTCATGCGCGACAGCGACATAGAGCTGCTCGGATGCGTGCGCAAGGTGCTTTCGGGGGAGGCAGACGAGCGGACGGAGGAACACGTCGCCCACCGCGAGGAAGTCCTCGACAACGTCCAGCGCGAAGTCACCGAGTTTCTCGGAAAGGTCATGTCGCGGCGGCTTTCGGGTGCAGTCGCGGCGCGTGCGCGAAGGCTCCTCAGGATGTCAGACGAACTGGAGTCAGTCTCGGACGAAGCGTCGACGATACTCAAGGTGACGCGGCGGCTGCGGAAGGGCGGGCAGAACTTCTCCGCCCAGTCGCTTGGCGTGCTGCTCGGCGTGCACGACGGTGTCGCGTCCTTTGCCGCAAAGGTGTCGGGCTACCTCAAGTCGCCGCGTCCTGAGTTCGACCTCCCCACCGTCTACGCGGAATCTGCCGGACTTCGCGACCTTGTGCGCGACAGCCGCAGGCGCCAGCTCGACCGGGTGGGTCCGGACGACCCCAGCTCGCCGATCCGCGTTCTTGTCGAGCTCGACATCCTAAACGCATACGAGAGGATCCGCGGATACTACCTCAACATCGCCGAAACGCTTGCGGGAGGCAAGGGATGAGATGAAGAGGGGTGTTTCAATGTTGGGCGCGACACTTGCGGCGATCGTCGTGGTGCGCGTCGCCGCGATGCTCGCTGCGCCTGTCTTCGAGCCGAGCGAGGCGCGCTACGCGGCGATTTCCGCGAACATGGCGCGGACAGGAGACTGGTTTGTCCCGAGCTTTACGTACAAGGGCGTCTACCAGCCTTTCGCCGGAAAGCCTCCGTTCGCGTTCCAGGCGTCTGCGCTCTCGTGCAGGGCGCTCGGCGTGAGCGAGTTCGCGGTGCGCCTTCCGTCCCTCGTCTCCTGGCTTGCGCTTCTCGCAATCCTGTACTGTTCGGTGCGCAGGACCTCGTCGCGCGACGCGGCGATGCTTGCGGTCGGGCTATGTGCGACGACCGTGCCGCTGTACATGATGTCCGGCATCTGCATGACCGACGCGCTGCTCGTGTGCTGCGCATCGGGCGCGCTGCTCCTGTATGCAACGCGCGACACTTCGCTGTATCCGGCGATCGCGCTGCTCCTTGCGCTAGGGACGGTCGTCAAGGGACCTGTCGCGCTGGCGCTGTTCGGACTCCCCGCGCTCGCCGACGCCGTGATTGCGCGCAGGCTGCCTCCGTTGCCGCTTAAGCGCACGCTAATTTCGCTGTTCCTCTTCTTCGCGGTCGTCGTTTCGTACTTCGCCGCAGTGGAGGCGAACCAGCCCGGGTTTCTCAGGTACTTTATCGTCAACGAGAACATCATGCGCTTCCTTGTGCACGACTATGGCGACAAGTATGGAGCGGGACGCGAGACATTCCGCGGCATGGCGGTGGTGTGGACGCTTGTCGCGACGCTTCCGTGGTCGCTCGTCCCGTTCTTCAGGCGCCGTCTTCCGTCGCTTTCGTTCCACATGCTTTCGATTCTATGCATCACGCTGTTCTGGTGCCTCACGAGCAGGGTTCCGTTCACGTACCTCCTTCCCGTAGCGCCGCTCTTCGCCGCGCATCTCGCGACGCGTCCGGAAGAGTTCGGACTCGACGCCGCGCGCCTTCGGAGGCTTGTCCCGTTCGCCGGGGCGCTTGCGTGCGTCGTCCTCTGCGGGACGCTGTCCTGCACGTACGCGTTCAACCGCAGGAAGATGCCGGGCGCGTCCGCCCCGATGAAGGTCAGCGACCATTATTTTTCGTACGAGTTCTACAACGGACCTTGGGGAGAGGGGGCGCCGAAATGAAGACGCTTGCGCTTGTCGTGCCATGCCACAACGAGGCGAGGAGGCTTGACGTCGACGCGTTCGTCCGTGCGGCGGAGGAGTGGCCGTGGATATCGTTCTGCTTCGTCGACGACGGATCGACGGACGCCACTGCGGAGCTCCTCGCGCACATGGCGAACCTTTCTCCGTCGATGCATGCGATATACATCAACGAGAACGTGGGCAAGGCCGAGGCCGTGAGGCGAGGGGTCCTGCACGTCTGCTCCTACTCCGGCGCGGACTGCGTGGGGTTCTGGGACGCGGACCTCGCGACACCGCTCGGGGAGATCCCGTCGTTCATGCGCGCGTTCGAGGAGCAGGGACAGCTGAAGGCCGTGATCGGATCCCGCTGGCCGCACCTCGGCACGGACATACGCCGCTCGGCGTTGCGCGGCCTTGCGAGCTCGCTCGCGAAGTGGTTCATCAGACGCACTCTCGGCGTGCCTGTATGGGACACGCAGTGCGGGGCGAAGGTCTTCGCGTGCGACGTGGCGAGCGAGATATTCCGAGCGCCGTTCAGGTCGCGCTGGCTTTTCGACGTGGAGCTTCTCGCGCGCATGGGAAGAAGGCGTCTGCGCCGAGACGTCCTGGAGCTTCCTATTGCCGAATGGTTCGACGTCCCGGGCTCGAAGGTCGGCTTGGGCGCGCTCGGAGAACTTCTGTCGCTCCCTTCCATTTGCCGCGAATCTTTGGTAGAATCTCGCTCATGCACGTTCTCATCATAGAAGACGACGCGAAGACCGCAGATTTCGTGGCCGGCGCGTTCAGGCAGTCCGGGTACGTCTGCACTATATGCGCGGACGGACTTGAAGGGTCGGCCGCCGCGCTTGCCAACGCCTACGATGCGGCTGTAGTCGACATAATGCTTCCGGGGATGGACGGACTCTCGATCATCCGCTCTTTGCGCGCGGCTGGGAAGAACCTGCCCGTGATCGTCCTTTCCGCGCGCGGAGAGGTGGACGCGCGGATCAAGGGGCTTGAGGCCGGGGCGGACGACTACCTGGCGAAGCCGTTCTCCGTTGCGGAGCTGCTGGCGCGCGTACAGGCGCTGCTGAGGCGCGCGTCGCGCCAGGCGGAGCCGACTGTGCTGAAGGTCGAGGACCTCGAGATGGATATCGTCTCGCACAGGGTGACGCGCGCCGGCGAGAGGATAAGCCTCCAGCCGCTCGAGTACCAGCTCCTAGAGTACCTCATGCGCAACAGCGGCAGGGTCGTGTCGCGCAACACCATCCTCGAGCGCGTGTGGGACTACGACTTCGATCCGCACACCAACGTCGTTGAGGCGCGTGTCTGCCGTCTCCGCGAGAAGATCGACAGGAACTCTCCGCGCAAGCTGATCTCGACTGTGAGGGGGGTGGGCTATGTCCTCGGCTGAGCCGCCGCGCGGCAAAGTGCGTCCGATGTGGGTCCGCATCGCCCTATGGTCGTTCCTCTCGTTCGGACTCCTCTTCACGTTCGTCGGGGCGCTCGTGATGTTCGCGACGCTGCGGCACACGACGAACGACTACCATGAGGTGCTTGTGCGCCTTTCGGGCGACCTCGCGCAGGAGTATGCGGGGTGCGGGGGAGAAGCCGAGAAGATGGCGAAGTTCTTCGCGGAGGACTCGGAGACCCACGGACACGAAAACGTCTTTCTGCTCGTCACCGACAGGAGCGGCGCTGTGAAGGTGAGCAGCACGCACAACAAAACGATACTTGAGGAGATGGTCGGGAACGCAGCGTCAGAATCGACGACATATCGCGTCGCCGGGGAGACGGCGGACGGAAGCCGCCCGATCGCCGTGCGGGTGCGCAAGTCGAGGCTCGAGGACGGATGCGTGCTGTCCGTCGGGTACAACGTGACCAAGGACGAGCTGCACGCGGTGCGGATGGGCGCGCTCGTCGGCTCGTCGCTCGTCTTCGTGTGGCTTGTCGGCGCGGCGCTTGGGGCGTTCCTCGGGCGGCGCTTCACCGCCCCGCTGAGGAAGGTCGCGGACGCGGCGGGGCGCATAGCCGCCGGAGACTACTCCGTGCGCGTTCCGGTGACGTCGGAGGGACAGGAGATTGTCGACCTCGAGAATGCGTTCAACAGCATGGCGGCGGAGAACGAGAAGACGCTATCCGACCTGCGCGCGCTCACGGACGACATCGCGCACGACCTGCGCACCCCGCTTACGCGCATCAGGGCCGCGGCGGAGACTGCCGCGCTTGCCGACGGGGAGCATCCGCTCGCCGAGGACGTCTGCGAGGAGGCGTCTTCCATGCTCGAGATGATCAACACGATGCTCGACATATCGCAGACCGACAGCCGCATACGCCGCACGCCGCGTGAGCAGATCGAAATGGTCGCGTTCGTGGGGCACGTCATCGAGCTGTATTCGGTCCTTGCAGAGGAGTCCTCGGTCTCGCTTGTCGTTTCAATGCCGGACGCGCCGCTGTACGTCTCGGCGCATAAGGGACGGGTTCAGCAAATGCTCGGGAATCTCCTCGACAACGCAATCAAGTTCACCCCGAAGGGCGGCAGGATAGAGGTGCGGCTTGCATCGGATCCGTTCTCGCTTTCCGTCGCCAACACAGGGCCCGGCATTCCCGCGGCGGACATTCCGCACGTCTTCAAGCGCTTCTGGCGCGGCGACGGCAGCAGGTCGCTCCCAGGCAACGGGCTTGGCCTCGCGCTTGTGAAGGCCATAGTGACGTCTTATGGCTGGAGCGTGAAGTGCGAGTCCACGCCGGGGGATTGGACTGTCTTTACGGTTACGGACCTGTCGTAGCCTAAAAGGCAAAATATGACTGGGGGAAGCGGCGTCCCGCCGCTTCATGTGCCGCTTCATGTTGATTGATCTTCGAACGGCGAAACGCCGGCGCGGATTTTTGGTACAATATACGGCGTAACGGGGTGCTGCGTCGCACGGTGCGGCGTTGGCTGAGATCAGACCCGCGTACCTGAACCGGGTAATGCCGGCGGAGGAAGGATAAAAATGAAGGACCTGATTATCGGCGGCCGCAAGTTCAAGAGCCGCTTTTTTCTCGGAACGGGCAAGTTCGCCTCGGGCGAAATGCTCAAACGCGCGCTTGCGGCGTGCGGAACGGAACTCGTGACGACTGCGCTCACGCGCGTCCACGAAGGAGACGCGGAGCACGACGACATCTTGGGCGTAATCGACCGCTCGAAGGTCGAGGTGATGCTCAACACTTCCGGCGCGCGCAACGCGGCTGAGGCCGTGAGGATCGCGAAGCTCGGGAAGGCGGCTGGCTACAACTGGATCAAGATCGAGGTCCATCCCGACGCGCGCTACCTGCTGCCCGATCCCGTCGAGACGCTGGAGGCAGTGAAGGAGTGCGCGAAGCTCGGGATGGTCGTGCTCCCCTACATCAACGCCGATCCCGTGCTCGCGCGCCACTGCGAGGACGCGGGAGCCGCGGCGGTCATGCCGCTCGGGAGCCCCATCGGCTCGAACCGCGGAATCCGCACGCGCGACATGATCGAGATCATCGTCGAGCAGAGCCACGTTCCAGTTGTCGTGGATGCGGGCATCGGACTTCCCTCCCACGCAGCCGAGGCCATCGAGCTCGGAGCGGATGCCGTCCTCGCCAATACCGCCGTTGCCGCTGCGGACGACCCCGTCCAGATGGCGCGCGCATTCGCCCTTGCAGTCGAGGCCGCCGAAATCGGCATCAAGGCAGGCCCGCCCGCCGAGCGCTCCACCGCCAGCGCCACCAGCCCGATGGACATCTTCAAGTGACCGCGCAGCGCCGGCGCATGATGCTTGATAAACTATAACAGCGGAGGAGGCAAATGAAAACATTCAAAACCACGGGAACCTGCTCGCGGGCGATCAACTACGAGGTCGCGGACGGGGTGGTGACGAAGTGCGAAATCGTCGGGGGATGCCCCGGCAACACACAGGGCGTCGCGAAGCTCGTCGTCGGACGCAAGGTCGACGACGTCATCGCGCTCCTGAAGGGCATCCAGTGCCGCAACGGCACCTCCTGCCCCGACCAGCTCGCCCGCGCGCTGGAGGCGGAACGGTGACTGAAGCTGTGTCGTAATTCAGCCACAAGCATGTAATCGTGGAGTTAAATCCTGCGGGGATGGTCCCGCAGGATTTCCTTTATTTTGGTATAATACTGTCATCTAAAACACAAACAGAGGAGAATCACAATGGAACTCAAAGGATCGAAGACCGAAGCGAACCTGATGGCGGCGTTCGCCGGCGAATCTCAGGCCCGCAACAAGTACGACTACTACGCGTCCCGCGCGAAGAAGGACGGCTACGAGCAGATCGCCGCCATCTTCCAGGAGACCGCCCTCAACGAGAAGGAGCACGCCAAGATGTGGTTCAAGCTCTTCGCGGGCATCGACGGGACGAAGGAGAATCTCCTTGCCGCAGCCGCGGGAGAGCACGAGGAATGGACCGACATGTACAAGCGCTTCGCGGAGGAGGCCGAGGCGGAGGGCTTCAAGGAGATCGCCGAGAAGTTCCGCAAGGTCGCCGAAGTCGAGGCGCGTCACGAGGAGCGCTACCGCAAGCTCGTCAAGAACATCGAGTCGGGCGAAGTGTGGGTCCGCGTCGGCAAGAACAAATGGCAGTGCCGCAACTGCGGCGCGATCGTCGAGTCCGAGACCGCGCCTGAAGTCTGCCCCGTCTGCGACCATCCGCGTGCCTACTTCCAGCTCGAGCAGAACAACTTCTGAAGCGGCGCCCGGCAATCGGAGTGCGCATGCGGTTCCCGGCCGTGTGCGCGCTCCGCTGTGAACGAGCCCTACCCGATGCCAACTTCCGGTTCCCGGTCTTTGCGAAGCGAATAAGGAGTATTGACTATGTCGGAGCAGAGTGAAAAGAAACTGGCTGTCCTTATCGACGCGGACAACATCAGCGCCTCTCTTGCGGGAGATATATTCAAGAAGGCCTACGCCATCGGCACCCCGATCGCCCGGCGTGCATACGGGATGGTCAACTGTTTCACGGCCGACGGGGGATGGGCGAAGGCGCAGCGTGAATACGGAGTCGTTGCGCGCCCTCAGGTAAGCAACGTGTCCGGCAAGAATGTGGCCGACATTGCACTTGTGATAGATGCAATGGAGTTTCTGTACAAGAGCCCATGCGACGGAATCTGCGTGGTTTCCTGCGACAGCGACTTCTCCGCGCTTGCCGCAAAGATTCGCGAAGGAGGGAAGGCGGCATACGGCATGGGCGGGTCAAAGACGCCGGCGAGTTTCCGCAACGCCTGCACGAAGTTCTTCGAGCTTCGCCAGATCGGGAAGAACGCCTCTGCGAAAACGGACAAACCCGTTGCGCCGAGGTGTCCGCGCTGCGGAGGCGTTTTGAAAGAGGCCTGGACAAGATCGAAATCCAGGTGCTACACGTGCGCCGCATGCGGCGGCATGTCGTCAAGGATTGATGCGCTGAAGAAGACGGTAAGCCAGGAAAGCATGGCGGAGTTGATCGAGGCCGCAAAGCGGCATGAGCAGCCGGGTTGCTCGTGCCCCGGCTGTGGTGCGTCAATGAGCATACTCAAGGTGTCCGTCGGCAAGAGGCATGTCGAGATTGACGTCTGCGGAGCGTGCCGGACGATCTGGTACGACAAGGGCGAGTTCGAGACGCTTGTGCCGCAGGACGGACCGCTGAGCGCGACGGTGACGGCAGGAAAGGCGTATCGGCGCGAAACGGTTCTCGCGGTCGCGGCAGACTTGAGGAGCGGCCATTTGAAGGTTTTGAACAAAAAGTCGCTTGATGCGGTTCTGCGGGTTTCTTACCATGTGCCGGTGCCCGATGTTTCGCCGATAATAAGCGCCTTGCAGTCCCAGCGCGTCATTCAGATAGACAGCAAGTCAGGTGCGGTCAAGGTAGTTAAAGCTTAGTGGCCTGCGGCGAATGCATGGAGAATCGTGTGACGGGGTTTGACAAGGCCGGGATTCGGCGCGAGATGAAGGCGCGGCGAAGGGAGCTCGCGGCGGACGAGAAGGCCGTGGCCGATGCCGTCGTCTGCGAGAAGCTCAAGTCGCGGGGCGACATCGGCGAGATGATCGATCCGCTTGACTGCGGTGGCGGCGTATTGGCCGTCTATCTCGCCTCGCCCGACGAAATCAACATCGACCCGTACATCGAGTACATGCTTCGTGCGGGCGTCGAGGTCGTCGCGCCGCGCTGGAACGGCGAAACTTACGAACTCGCAAAGCTGAAGGGACTGGACGATAAAAACCTGCGGCGCGGTCCGATGGGAATCCGCGAGCCGACTGTCGCCGACGTCGTGGAGCCGAAGAACGTCTATGCATGGATCATCCCGGGTCTTGCGTTTACGCGCGGCGGAAAGCGCCTCGGCTATGGCGGCGGATGGTACGACCGATTCCTCGCATCCGCGCCGAAGGGCGCAGTCAAAATCGGCGTCGCCTATTCGTTCCAGATTGTCGACGACCTCCCTGCCGAGCCGCACGACGTAATGCTTTCAGATGTCGTTGACGGCTCGCTTTACGACGAGGCGTTAGAGTTCAAGGAGACGGACGACGGTTTTCTGGCAAAGATCACGATAAAGGACCGAGTGCAACGTTTTAAGACGGTCGGTGTGTGTTTGTTGTGGACGCTTGTCGCGTCCGCCGTGGGATTCGCCGTACTCGGTTTAATGTATGGACTCGCGAAGGCCGGTGTTTTCATGCCGACGCGTCGTAGCCTGTTTATCGTCCTGCTCGTGATTCTCGCTGGCTTCGTATTCTCGGTTTCCGTGCTGATAAAGGCAATCGCCGCATGTGTGGAATGTGCGGCGGAAATCCGCTTCACGAATGGCGAGGGCGTGTGCCGCCGCTGGCTCTTTGGCCGGCTGCCGCTTCCTGCGCGGCGGTTCACGCTGTCGCCATGGTCGCGGGCGACCGGCGGAACGTGCGACTCTGCGTTGAAGGCATACGACTTTGACACCGTTAAGATATGGCCGGACGGCGAGTATATCCAACCCTGCCGACCGTTGGTCAGGACATACGCTCGCACGGCAATGATGCTGGCGATCCAGATCAATCTTGCGAACAAGTATGATGACGCGTCGTATATTGCCGCACGCAAGACTCGTCTCGCAAATCTGCCGCGCGGGATGAAGATGAGCGCGACGGATGACGGGCTGGGACGGATAGCAGTCATTCGCCCGCGTTCGCCGAATATATCACTCGAGTGCGTTGCGTGTGCTCTTATAGTGCTTATGCTGGCAACGTTCCTGATTTATATCCCTTGTGTAGGATGGGCATTGTTCGCCGTTGTGGCGTTGGCTGTTTTCGCAATATGTCTTTACGGAATGCTTAGGGGGCTTTTCGGCTGCGCCAGATGTGAAATTAGAAGCGGACGGATGGTCTGTATGTCGGGATTGTGGCCGTTTGTGCGGAAATGCGAAATCTCGCTTGAAGGCAAAAGTCCGTCGTCTGGCAGAGAGCTCACGAGCATAGACGACTTGTTTGAAGAGGCTGGCTGCTATCCGTTCTCGTGGCTGCCGCCGAAATACAGACTGCCGTTGCGGCTCTTCGTGGAAGAAGCGATTATGTAAAAGGAGACTATAAATGACAGACCTCACTGAAAAGACGCTCGCGACGGAGCGGAAGTACACCGGGAAGATCATCAGCGTCGATCTGCTCGACATCGAGCTGCCCGACGGGCGCAAGGCGAAACGCGAGGTTATACGCCACGGCAACGCGGTCGCCATCCTCGCGCGCAGACCGGACGGAAAGTTCGTGTTCGTGAAGCAGTACCGCAAGGCCGCGGAAGAAGCGCTGATAGAAGTCATCGCAGGCGGACTCGAACCGGGCGAAGACCCGGTCGAGGGCGCGAAGCGCGAAACCGCCGAGGAGACAGGCTACGAGGTGACGAGCATCAAGTTCCTGACGACGATCATCTGCACCCCCGGGTACTGCGAGGAGCGGATTCACCTCTATTTCGCCGAGCTTTCAGAGACGGCCCATTCGCAGGACCAGGATCCTGACGAGAACGTCTATTCGGTCGTCCTTTCCGAGGTCGAGGTCGAAGACGCCATCCGTAACGGCACGATCTTCGACTCCAAGACATTGTCCGCCTGGCTTTGCTGGAAGATCACAAAGTAGTGGCTTACTATAGACGCAAAAGCAACTCTTATGGTATAATATCAAGCACAAGGGTTTAAAAAGAGACTGTTATGGTGCTTGGAAAAATAGAGGATCTGCTGGTAGACATCGGATCGATGCTGAAGCGGGAGCGGTTGTACAGGAATCTCTCGCAGAAAATCGTGTCCGAGCGCAGCGGCATTTCCGAGAGCGCGCTCAAGAATCTTGAGTGTGGACGCGGTGCGTCGCTTACCACGTTCATCCAGGTCTGCCGTACGCTCGGGAAGGACGAGTGGATCATGCGGCTCGGTCCGCCGGATGAGGTCTCGATCAGAGACTACGCCAAGCGTGGCGGACGGCCGAGGCTGCGGGCGAGCGCTCCCCGGAAGGCGGTGCGCTGATGTATTCGCACGTAAGGGCAATCGAAGTTTCGTTGTGGGGGCGGCATGTCGGAACGATCGCACCCAAGACGGCTACACACTATCGCTTTGAGTACGACGACGCGTTTCTCCGTTCGGGAACGGAGATCGCGCCGTTTGAGCTTCCGCTTGAAAAACGCGAGTTCTCTTTTCTCGACCGACCTGCTTCGGCGTTCTACGGCCTTCCCGCGGTATTCGCGGACTCCCTGCCGGATTCCTTCGGAAACAGCGTCATCGATGCATGGATGGAACAGCAGAACGTGATGAAGTCATCGGTCACGGCGCTTGATCGTCTGGCCTATGTCGGTTCAAGGGCTATGGGGGCGCTGGAGTATGCTCCGCAAAGAGGTCCGCGCAGGGATGCCTTTCTTGCGCTGCGCATGAAAAACGTCGTCGAGCAGTCGCGTCATGTCCTGGATCGCAGAATAGAGAGAATGTCCGGCCCGGACGCACTCAAGGAGATTTTCCGGGTTGGAACGTCTGCGGGCGGCGCGCAGGCCAAGGCGGTCGTCGGATGGAATCCGCAAACCGACAAATTCTGTGTCCCGAGCGAGGATATGCCGGACGGATTCGAGCACTGGATCGTCAAGATCACTCCCGACGAGCGACCGTATCTGGGCGTCGCCGAATACCGTACGTATGAGCTCGCAAGGGCCTGCGGCGTTGACATAAGCGAATCGAGGCTGTACGAACTCGATGGCGCGCGGCATTTCATGACGCGCCGATTCGACAGGGACGGCTCAAGACGCCACCATCTGATGACTTTCCGCGCGATGCGCACGCTTCCTCCGGACGTGTCGCTTGAAATGAACTCCTACGGACAGCTTTTTGAAACAATCGTGGCACTTGGACTTGGCTATGACGCGCTTTCGCAGATGTTCCGCCGCATGGCGTTCAATGTCTATTCCGACGAAACAGACGATCATTCGAAGAACTTCTCGTTCATGATGAAGGAGGGCGATCCATGGCGTCTTGCGCCGGCATACGATCTCACGGGCGGCGTACCGCCGGAGGCCCCAGAAGTGGATGCGCGTCGAGCATGGACCAACTGCCACGCGATGAGCATCAACGGAAAGCAGTCGGACATCACCGACGACGATCTTCTAGAAGTCGCTGCCCGCTATTCGATAGGCTCGGCGGAAGACATCCTTGCCGAGGTCAAAAGCGTGTTTGCCGAATAGGAGACGCAAAATGACAGATATTACCGGAAAGACGCCTGCTTTCAGATGTCGTTGACGGCTCGCTTTAAGACGAGACGATTTCCCCTTGCATTGCGAGGGGAAATTTGGTTTAATATGTCACATCTTCAAGGCATAAAGTGTGAATGATGTGGTTTGTGTCACAGGAATAAGGCGTAATGAATAGAATAGATGACATATCTGATGAAGCCCTGCTGAAGGAGGTCGGGCGCCGAGTTGCGTATTTACGCATTTCTGCGAGGATGAAGCAAGAGGAGCTGGCCGCGAAGGCTGGCATGTCGCGCTATGCGCTTTCTCGCCTTGAGAATGGCGCAGGCGGCATTCGCCTTGATGCTTTTCTTTCGGTTCTTCGCTGCCTCAATGTCTTGAATAAGCTGTCGATTGTGCTGCCAGAGCCCTCTCCTACGCCGCTTCAGGTTGCGGAACTGGAAAAACATGCGATGAAGATGCCAAAGCGCGTGCGGACTGTTCGCGCCAGGACAGTACGTATGTGGGGCGATGGACAGCCTGCGCAATGAAAATGAGGTGTCGAGATGCATAATACCGCGAATGTTTATCTTTGGGGAACGCATGTGGGGACCGTGCTCCTTCAGGATGAAAGTCCGATTGCGAAATTCCAGTACGCCGACGAATTCCTCGACATGGGCGTTGAGGTGTCTCCACTCATGATGCCGCTTTCGTCGTCGGTGTTTGAATTTCCCGAACTGCCCATCAAGTCGTTTCATGGACTTCCCGGACTCTTGTCGGATTCGCTGCCGGACAAGTTCGGCAACAAGGTGATTGCCGCATGGTTGCGAGAACAGGGTAAGCGTCCAGAAGACTTGAACGCCGTGGACAGGCTCTGCTATGCGGGGCGGCGCGGGATGGGCGCGCTTGAATACAAGCCGGCGCTTGTCGACAAGGAAGATGCAAGCGAACGGCTGACGGTTGATGCGCTTTCGGAACTCGCAGACAGGGTTCTCAAGATGCGCGAAGACGCGAAGGCGTCGCTTGTTCCGGGCATCAGCGAATATGCCTCGATTCTCAAGGTCGGTTCTTCCGCAGGCGGCGCGCGCGCGAAGGCGCTCATCGGGTGGAACGAGGCGACGGGCGAGGTGCGGTCCGGACAGGTCGCGCTTCCGGAGGGGTTTGGCTACTGGCTTATCAAGTTCGACGGGCTCACGGGAAACGGCGACAAGGAAGGCGACGACAAATGGGGCTACGGGCGCGTCGAATACGCCTACCATCTGATGGCCCGCGCGGCGGGAATCGAGATGACCGAGTGCCGGCTCTGGAACAAGCGCCACTTCATGACGCGCCGATTCGACAGACTCCCGGACGGCGGCAAGCTGCACGCGCAGACGCTTGGAGCTCTTGCGCACATGGATTTCAACGATCCCGCCGCATATTCGTATGAACAGGCGTTTCGTGTCACCCGCCGCGTCGTGAATGATGCGCGCGCCAACGAGCAGCTATTTCGGCGCATGGCGTTCAACGTGCTGGCGTGGAACTGCGACGACCACGTGAAGAACATCGCGTACCTCATGGACCGGCGCGGCGAGTGGTCGCTCGCCCCTGCGTACGACGAGTGCTACGCGCACAATCCGGAAGGCGACTGGACCTCGCGCCACCAGATGTCCGTGAACGGAAAGCGCATCGGCATAACGGACGACGACATCCTCTCCTGCGCGCGCTTTGCGAACATGCGAGAGCGCAAGGCGCGCGCGGTTCTCGACGAAGTCAGGAGCGCGGTGCGCGACTGGCCGCGTTTCGCCGCCGAGGCGGAGGTCCGCGATGACTTCGCCGATGCAATCTCGCGGCGGCTCAGCCAACCGGGCGATTCCGGCGCATAGGTTTTGTCAGCTTCCCCGCGCATAACATAAAAATTACGCAAGATTGCGTATCGCACAAATGCGTAATTAATGATATAATGCCTAGCGCAAGGAGGGTACAGGATGAAGATGCCATTCAGATACGGATGCGTTGTTGACGGGGAATACTTCTGCCCGCGTCCGCATTGCAAGCCTCGGCGCCATCAAGCGGGCGCTTAACAGCCTTGTCGCGTCGCGTCTCATCTGCCAAAACCGCACCGAGTACAAGTTCTTAAACCCATTCTTCAGGGAATGGCTCAAGGTCAATGCATGAGAGACAGGCAAGATGGAGCCGATTTGTGAAACGAGATATTATTTGCTGAGATTAAATGGTGGACTGTACAAGGAATCTAAACCAAAAACAAGGAGCGCATGATGAAGGTCGATGGATTGGATCGCAATGTGAAACGAACCCGACTGGTCTGGATCGTTGACTGTCTATGTGCCGTATTGCTGATTAGCATGACGGTCTGGGTGGCGTGTCGCTATGCCGCATTGCCCGATAGAATTCCGACTCACTATGGCGCGGACGGCGTCATTAACGGATATAGCGGCAAGAGTATGATTTGGGTGTTGCTGGCTATTACGTGGTTCATCGTTGGTTTGTTGTCGGTTGCGGAACTGTTTCCAAAATACTGGAACATCCCTTTCAAGGTTACGAAGGAGAATCAGGCGCGGGTACTGACAATTGCATGGCACATGCTCAGCACCACCAAGTTGATTATTACGGGAGTCTTTGCCTATCTGACAATCAAGGGTACGCAGGGAGGAAATCTGTCTGCGTATTTTGCGCCAATATTTATTAGCGCAATTTCTTTGAATTCGTTGTATTGGGTTGTCAGACTGGTCTTGAACCGAAAGTGAAGATCCGTTTAGATGCTGTTTAGCCGCAAAGAACGCAAAGGACGCAAAGAGTTAAAGGAGTCGATGACGACATCGCGTTCGAGCGGTTCGACGGAAGATTTCAAGGTAGAAGATGATGCAGACATGACAAGAAGGTAGAGACATGAGCAAAGAAAGACCAACCGCGATAGAGGTGCGCGGGGCGAAGAAGAACAACCTCAAGAACATCGACGTCGACATTCCGCTCGGGAAGATCGTCGGCGTCGCGGGCGTTTCGGGAAGCGGCAAGTCGTCTCTCGCGCTGGGCATCGTCTATGCCGAGGGATCGCGTCGCTATCTCGAATCGCTCTCCACCTACACCCGCCGGCGCATGACGCAGGCGGAGCGCGCGGAAGTCGATGACGTGCGTTACGTGCCGGCCGCGCTCGCGCTCCGGCAGCGTCCGGGCGTCCCAGGCATCCGCTCCACGTTCGGCACCTCGACGGAGCTCCTCAACTCGCTCCGTCTCATGTACTCGCGCCTCGCGTCGCACCGCTGCCCCAACGGACACTATCTTGCGCCGTCGCTGGACGTCGCGGCGGAACGCGAGCTTGTCTGCCCCGAATGCGGCGCGCGCTTCTTCGCGCCCGGCGCGGAGGAACTCGCCTTCAATTCGCAGGGCGCGTGCAAGCGCTGCGACGGAACGGGCGTCGTGCGGGAAGTCGACATGGATACGATCATCCCGGACGATTCGCTCACGATCGACGAAGGCGCCGTCGCGCCGTGGCAGTCGCTCATGTGGTCGCTCATGAAGGACATCGCGCGCGACCATCTCGGCGTAAGGACGGACGTCCCGTGGCGCGACCTCACCGACCGCGAGCGCGACATCGTCCTTCACGCCCCGCCGGAAAAGCACCACATGGTCTATCAGATCAAGAAGGACGGACGCTCCGGCGAAATGGACTTCACCTTCTTCAACGCCGTCAACACCGTCGAAAACGCGCTCAAGAACGTGAAGGACGAGAAGGGCATGAAGCGCGTAGCGAAGTTTCTGAAGGAAGGCCCCTGCCCCGACTGCGGCGGCACGCGCCTCTCGGAACGCGCCCGCGCGCCGCTCCTGCGCGGCATCCCGCTCGACAAGGCGTGCGAAATGACGCTCGCTGAGGCGGAAGAATGGGTGCGCGGCGTTCCCGCGTCCCTGCCGAAGCCGATGCGTCCGATGGCGGAACGCATCTGCGAATCGTTCCACGATACGTCGCGTCGACTGATCGAACTCGGTCTTTCGTATCTCTCGCTCGACCGCGCCGCATCGACGCTCTCCACCGGCGAGCGTCAGCGCATGCAGCTCGCCCGCGCCGTCAGAAACAGGACTACGGGAGTCCTGTATGTCCTCGACGAGCCGTCCATCGGACTTCATCCGTCGAACCTGGAAGGGCTGACCGGCGTGATGGACGATCTTGTAGCAGACGGCAATTCGGTTCTACTCGTTGACCACGACACGCAGGTGCTCGCACACGCCGACTGGATTGTGGAGCTCGGTCCGGAAGCCGGCGCGAAGGGCGGACGCCTTGTAGCGGAGGGAACGGTGAAAGAGATCGCGAAGAATCCCAAATCGCAGATAGGGCCATTTTTAGCCACAAAGAACACAAAGAGCGCAAAGGAGGAATCTCTGCGTCCTCTGCGTTCTTTGCGGCAAAAAGATACAGAAATCAAACTCTCCACTTCGGCGATTCACACCGTGCAACCCCTTGAGGTGTCGTTCCCGAAGGGCAAGCTTTCTGTCGTGACGGGCGTTTCGGGAAGCGGCAAGACCACGCTGATTCTCGAAAGCCTCGTGCCGGGGCTCGCAGCGCAGATCGGGAAACACGCGCTCCCCGCGCACGTCCGCGCGCTTTCTGCGCCCGGCATCGCGCAGGTGAAGCTCATCGACGCGACGCCAATCGGCATCAACATCCGCTCGACCGTCGCGACATACGCGAACGTCCACGACGAGCTGCGCAAGATCTACGCCCGCACGACGGACGCAAAGGAGCGCGGCTACAAGGCGGGCGATTTCTCGTACAACACGGGCGCGCTGCGCTGCCCGACCTGCGACGGCACGGGCGAGATCAACCTTGACGTCCAGTTCCTGCCGGATGTCGATATTCCCTGCCCCGACTGCCGCGGTGTGCGCTACGCAAAGGCGGCGTTCGCCGTCAAGCGCAAGGGCGTGTCACTCCCGGAGCTGATGGCGATGAGCGTCGACGAGGCGCTGGTGGCCTGCGCGGACTTGCCCATCGTCAAGAGCCGTCTTCAGACGCTCCACGACATCGGACTCGGCTATCTCACGCTGGGCGAGGAGACGCCGGGGCTTTCCGGTGGCGAGGCGCAGCGGCTCAAGCTCGCGAGCGAGATGGGGCGCGGGCAGGGCGACACGGTTTTCGTCTTCGACGAGCCGACGATCGGACTTCATCCGCTCGACGTGCGCACGCTGATGGACGTGTTCCGCCATCTGATCGGCAACGGCGCCACCGTGATCGTGATCGAACACGACCTCGACGTCATCCGCGCGGCGGACTGGATCGTCGACATGGGTCCGGGCGGCGGCAAAGACGGCGGCCGCATCGTCGCCGTCGGAACGCCCGCTGAAATCAAATCCTGCCGCCAAAGCGTGACCGGGCGGTATCTGTGAGAGCTTTGCGTCTTTTGCGTTCTTTGCGGCTAAAAGAAACATAAGACCATGAAAAAGAAAATCCGCTGTCCAAACTTCGAGCTGAACGACGTTGAGCGCGTGTACCACGACAAGGAGTGTGGGACGCCGTGCCGGAACGACCGCAAGCTCTTCGAGTACCTGATGTACGTGGTGCTGCAGTGCGGACTGAGCTGGGACACGATCATCCAGAAGCGCACGGCTTCAAGTTCCTTGGCTCGGTGACCGTCTATGCGTTCATTCAGTCCGTCGGCCTCGTCAGCGACAATGCCCGCTTCTGCTTCCGCTACAAGGAATTGCGAACGATGTCGCGACGCGGCTAAAGACTGCCGGATTCAGCGCGATTCGTCTACCCCGGCGCCGAAGAGGGCGAAGTCCCCGCGCGCCGGATCATCGGGGAACACCTCGGCAAGCGCGGCGGTTAGCCGCCGCGCTGTGCACATCGAGGCGCAGGCGCTCTTCACGAGTCCGAGCTTCTTCGCTTCCTGCAGAACGTGTGTATCGAGGGGGATGACGAGCGTGCGTCGGTCGATGAAGCCGGACCAGAGTCCGAGGTCGACTGGCGAGCCGCTGCGCACCATCCACCGCAGGAACATGCACACGCGCTTGCAAGCCGACTTTGGGTCCTTCGGGATTACGGACTCCGACCCCGCCTCGCGGAACCTCGCGCATATCGCCTCCACGGCCTTCACGGCGTCGCCGTCTGCCGTGGACATAACGAAGCCGCCGAGCGTCCCGTGCTCCTCCATTATCGCGCGGTACGCGCGGAAAAAGGAGTTCATCGCCGCGTAGGTGAAGAACCTGTAGAAGCATTGCGTGTCGTCCGGGCGGAAGTCGCGCTCGAAAGCGCCAGTGCGGATCCATCCGTCGACGTCGTTTCCCGCGCAGTCGATGATCCACTGGATTTTCGGAAGAAACTGCGCGCGGCTGCCGAAGCTGAGCGCGGACGCTACGAATGCCGTCGCCTCGCGGTTTGCATCGCCTTCGACGGAGTGCATGAACTGCGACGGGTCGCCCGTACCGTCGTACATGAACGAGCGCGTCTCGTACTTCTCGGCGCAGCGGCGGAGGACGGACTTCGTCTTCGCGTCCATGCCCCTAGTCCGCCGACGCGGGCTTGTAGTCGATGTATCCGGCGACGCCGGTGGTGTTGGACGGGAAGTGGACTTCGACGCCTGCCGACTCGATGAGCATGCGAATGTTCGTCTTCGCGATCTTCATCGAGTCGTATTTCATCGTGAGGGTCTTCTTGTCGAAGTCGAAGACGAAGGTGTCGGGGCGGATTCCGTCATAGACATGAGGGATCTGCCCGGGCTTGCGGAGCGTGAAAGCGTCCACGACCTTCTGCTGGTTTTCCTGCGTGAGGCCCGGAATCTCCACTGTGAATTCGCGTACGTCCTCCCGGCGGCACCCCGAGAGCACTGCGGCAGCCGCGACTGCGGCAATAAACGTCAAGTGTGAGATTTTACGCATCATGATCGACCCTTGAACTTTTGAACTTCACTTGAACGTACTCACGTCCTTGTCTGGTCCGAACGGCGAGAGTTCGCGCAGGTTCGCGATGACGGGCGGGAGCTTCTCGAGCACGTAGTCGACTTCCTCGTCCGTGCTGTAGCGCGAGAGCGAGAAGCGCACCGAGCCGTGGACCGCGGTGAAGGGGACTCCCATCGCGCGGATGACGTGGCTTGGGTCGAGCGAACCGGAGGCGCACGCCGAGCCGGTGGAGATGCAGATGCCGAGGTCGCTGAGGTGGTAGGCGATGGCCTCGCCCTCTATGTACTCGAATGAGACGTTGAGCGTATTCGGGAGACGGTTCTCCCTGTCGCCGTTTACGCGCACATTCGGGCATTTCGCGACGATTCCCGCCTCAAGCCTGTCGCGGAGCGCGGTGAGCTTCTTCTCCTCGTCGGCCATGCCGAGGCGCGCGAGTTCGCAGGCCTTGGCGAGTCCGACGATGTACGGGACGTTTTCCGTGCCCGCGCGGCGGCCTGATTCCTGGTGTCCGCCGAGCATGAATGGCTTGAGCTTCGTGCCCTTGCGCACGAACATGAAGCCGATGCCCTTCGGCGCGTGGAACTTGTGCCCCGAGATGGAGAGCATGTCGACGGGAACGGCCTGCACGTCGATCTTCGCCTTTCCGGCGGCCTGGACGGCGTCCGTATGGAGGACAGCGCCGTATTCCTTGCATATCTCGGCGATTTTCGCGATCGGGAAGACGGTGCCGGTCTCGTTGTTGGCCCACATGGCGGAGACGAGCTTCGGCCCCTTCGCGGAGGCGAGCTCGGCGCGGAGCTGTTCGAGGTCGATCTGTCCGATTCCGTTCACTGGAAGCTCGACGGTCTCGTGTCCCTGTGCCTTGAGTCTTCTGACGGGCTGGAGGACCGCGGGATGCTCGACGGCCGTGGTGATCACCTTGAGGTCCCTGCCGAACCAGTCGGCAGTGCCGCGGATCGCGGCGTTGTCGGACTCCGTCGCGCAGGAGGTGAAGATGATCTCCTCGGGCGAGCAGTTTATGAATCGCGCGACTTCCTCGCGCGCGCGGTCAACATATTTGGCGACGCGTCCGCCGAACGCATGCATCGAACTCGGATTCCCGTACAGGTTGTCTAGGAACGGAAGCATCACGTCGCGCACTTCCGGTGCCACGCGTGTGGTCGCGTTGTTGTCAAAATACACTGTCTTGTCCATTGGATATATTATACCACTTTTGATTTCACGGGCGCAACTGCCGATAAAAAACTGAGATGTTTTGCAAAAATCTGTTTGAATTTGATATAATTACACGCGAGAAGAAACCTTTTCATATCTGGCGTGTATACAAGGCAGAAAGGAAACACCATCATGAGCATACAACTTGACACAACCAGGCTTACGGGCGCAATGCAGACGTCCGCTCAGGACGTCGCCACGCCAGCAGAAACGGGGAAGATACTCTCCGCGCTCCTCGGCGGGGCGTCCGTAACGGTCACGAACGGCGGCATGACCGACCTAGAGGCGCTTGTCGCGCGGCTGAAGAACGAGAGCGAGCGCACGCGGCTCTCGATGATGCTGATGTCTCTCGTGGCGGTTAGCCAGTCGCTTGACGAGAGCCAGAGGCAGCGCCTTGAGCAGGGTATCGCGCTCTCGGAGAAGCTCGACGAGCTCCAGAAGTCGCTCGACAAGAGCTGCGGCGATCAGGCGGAGGCGAAGGCCGCCGCGATGCTCCTCCAGGCGAAGATCGAACAGCTCCAGAAGCAGATCGAGCAGGCCGTGCAGGACGGCAAGGATCACAACAAGCTCGTCGAGGAGCAGGAGCGCGCCCGCGCGGAGCTCAAGGCAAAGGAGCAGATCGTCGCCGACACGCATGGGCAGATCGCGGAGACGAAGAACGCGATATCCTCCGTCAAGGGGCAGATCTCCGCCATCGTCAACTCGATCGGAGAGAACACGCTCAAGACGATTGCGAACGACATCGCGACGCTTGCGGCGCCCGAGAAGGCGGAGCGTCCGGCGGAGACGGAGAAGGCCGAGAAGAAGGAGGCTCTCAACGACCCGCTCAACGCGATACGCGAATCGCTCGACCGCATCGAGCGCGACCTCAACGAGGCCATCGAGGCGAACAGGATCGCGACGGTATAATAAACATTCCAAACAACCAAGGAGAAACCATGACCAACATCACCAAGGCGCAGATCGAGGAAGCGGCGAAGAAGTTCATAAAGGACGGAGCGACGCTAAAAGAAGTCAAGGGCATCACGAACGACGAGCTCGAGGCCGTGTACTCGCTCGGCTTCGGGTACTACCGCACGGGGAAGTTCGACGAGGCGGAGAAGCTGTTTCAGTTTCTCGTCCTTTTCGACCACCTGAGCTCGAAGTACTGGTTCGCCCTCGGCGCGGTGCAGCAGGCTAAGAAGCTGTTCGACAAGGCCGTGTCGTCCTACGGCTACTCCTCGTTCCTCGACCTCGAGAACCCGAAGCCGCAGTTCCACGCGGCGGAGTGCCTGCTCGCGATGGGCGACAAGGGCAACGCGGCGAGCGCGATCATGGCGCTTGAGCAGTACTGCCCCAAGAACACCGACCTCGGACGGGAATACCGCGCGAAGGCGGCGGAGCTCCGCAAGATGATCGGAGAGGAAGAGTTCAAAGTTGAAAGTTGAAAGTCTGTAACCATTCCGCCGCTTGCGTGTACACAGGGCGAACAAGACGACAACTTTCAAACCAGCAACGAAAGGAACCAACCAATGGCAGGTGAAATCTCAGGAGTGACGCCGAAGGTGCCGAACGCCATCGATCAGATGTCCGATCTGACGAAGGGCCTCGGACTTTCCGAGAAGACGACGCAGACGATCAAGGACGTCGCGGCGATAATATCGAGCCGCAGCGTGAACGTGACGTCGAACGTCAACTCGACGAACGAGACAGGCAGGCCCACTGGCGCTACGAACATCCCCGCGCTTGACAACCCGGCGGACATCAAGCAGCTCGAGGAGAACCTCGAAAAGCTCATCTCGTACCTCCAGATGGACAACGAGGAGCGCCAGGCCCAGATGGCAAAGGACCGCATAAACCTCCAGAAGGACGCCCTCGAGACGGAGCGCCAGGGACGCTCGGAGAAGATCGAGAAGTCCCTCAAGGACATGGACAAGGCGGCCGAGTCCAGGAAGGCGAGCAAGATCTTCGGCTGGCTGATGACGGCGCTCGCGGTCGTCGCGGCGGTCGTCGCGTGCGTCGCGACGGGCGGGCTCGCACTCGGCCCCGTGATTGGCGCGGGCATCGCGATCGCGTGCCAGGTGCTGAGCGAGACGGGCGTGATGGACAAGATCGTCGAAGGCCTCGCGAAAGGTCTTGAGGACCTTGGCATGAGCAAGCAGGCGGCGCAGATCCTCGCGCAGGTCCTCATCACCGTGGCGATCATGGCGGCGTCCCTCGGCGCAGGCTTCGCGGGCGGCGGCGGAGCGGCCGTGTCCAATGTGGTCAAGGGGGCTTCGGATTCCATCCAGACAATAGAGCGCATTCGCGCAGCAGTGGCAATCGCCACGCTTGTCGTCGGCGTCGGCGGGACCGTGGCGGGAGGCGTTTCGGCCTACCAGGGCTACAAGGCCGGCCTGTCGCAGGCGGAGGTCTCCGAGACGAACAAGTACATCACCGCGCTCCAGCAGCGTCTGAGCGAGTGCGAGGAGGAACTCGAGCAGATCCTCCAGCAGCTCCAGAACGTCCTCGGACAGGTGGCGCAGCTTCTGACGTCCGCTACAAACACGAGCAACGAGATCGCCAACAACCTCGGCCAGATGGCGTGAGGGGGTGAAAACCGAAAGGAACCTAGACATGAGCATCAACATCAACCCAAACACGAACGCCGTAAACTGGGAGTCGTTGCTGAACGCGATAGACGGCGCGACGAAGACGGAGGGCACGCAGGGCGTGGCCGACACGCGCAGCGTCACGTTCACGACGACCGTCGACGGAGTGGAGACGCCCGTCACGGTGAAGATACCCGACGACCTGGAGCTTCCCGCGACGGTGGATTCCGCCGCGATCGACTCGCTTTGCGAGAAACTTGTGAAGGACACGGGGCTCAACTTCACCGAAGAGCAGATCAAGCAGATACACGACACGCTCTCCTCGACGCTTGAAAAGCTCTCTGGCGCGGTCAACACCGATCCGACCGTCAAGACCGTGATGTTCGACCTCTACAAGCTGATGGCGCTCCTCGTCGAGGTTGCGCAGAAGCAGCGCGACGCGATGCGCGAGATGCGCCTTGCCGAGAACCTCTCCGTGCAGAAGGCGATTCTCGACCAGGCCTCCGCGCAGCGCGAGGCCGCCGTCACGGGCATGATCGCGGGCGCGATCTGCTGCGCCATGCAGGTGGCCGCCACGGGCGTCGCCATGTACCAGCAGGCCAAGGCGTTCAACGCCCAGCTCGGCACCGAGAAGACGTCCGGGCTCGACGTCGCGAAGCAGAACATGGACATGATGAAGGCCGCCAACACGCAGGACACCGCCCAGTCGCAGTTGAGCAAGGTAAAGGCCGAGATCGGGACGCAGATGTCCCTTGACGGGCACACGCGCATCACCTCCAAGGTCGAGGGCGGCTTCAACAATGGCCAGGTCAGCGAGGCGCAGGCTCGCTTCACAGAGGCGAAAGACGCATTCAAGACCAAGACGGTGCTCTCGCAGACGATGCAGGTGCTCGGCTCGGACGCCAACATCGACACCGTGACGTCGGCCGAGTTGAACGGCTTCGACGCGCCGGAGGTGGCCAATGTCAAGACGGCGGTTGCCAAGCTCGATGCCTTCAAGGCGGAGGCGGCGAAACTCGACCGATATCCCGGCCTCTCGGCAGAGGACAAGGCGTTCTTCGCCGACGCGAGCACGAAGCCGTTTGAGTCGCTCAGCATGGCGGACAGAACCAGGATGATGCAGCTCAAGATGTCGAACGGAACTCTTTCCGTCGACAAGTTCAACTTCGGCGACAAGCCGCTCGCGCAGCTCAAGGCGGACGTCAAGACGGCGTTCGATGCGGCGAACGCGGACCTCAAGGCGCAGATTGCCCCGGACGGTTCGGCAACCAAGGAGTTGGAGGCGGCAAGAGCGAATCTGCGCGCCCAGGTGAAACTGGAGATGCAGAGCTACGAGGATTCCTACGACAACGCGCTGCAGGAGTTCAACGACGTGTCGAAGAACGGCACGAAGGCCGAAATCGCCGCGGCGAGCCAGAAACTCGACACGGCGGCGGCGGAACTCAAGTACGCCCGCGCCCTCGGCAACGCAAAGCTCATGCAGCCGGACGTCACGGACGCGAAGACGCACCTCGCGGACGTCACGGAGACGCGCGTCGCGTACCAGTCTGCGCAGACCACGCGCGCCAACAGCGTGGACTACATCAAGGCCAGCAACACCATCACGAAGGCCCAGGCCGTCAACAACCTGATCGCGGCGATCGGCAGCGCGGGACAGAGCTTCATCCAGAACCTGACGCAGATGCAGCAGGCCGACGCGACCGAGCAGGGCGCCCTGAGCAAGAAGTCCGAAGAGGAACTCGACCAGACGAAGGACCTCTTCAATCAGGCCCTCACGCTCGTGGACAGCATTGTGAAGCTTATGCAGGCCGTCCGTGCCGCTGAAGCGCAGTCGATGCGCGACGCGATCCAGGCATAACACCGTCGGCGCAAATGCCGCGAGACAGTTCGTCTAAAGGCGGCACTTTCCCCCTCCAGTTGGAGGGGTTTTCTTTTTCAGGCGCGCAGGTGTATAATTAAGGCGGACGATAGACAGCCCGTCAACCACTTTGTCATCCCCGGAAAGGAGTGATTGAAATGAGCAAATCCATCAAGCGCATTCTGCCTGCCCTCGTGGGCTGGCATTGACCCTCCAGTTGGAGGGGTTTATCTTGCAGGGTAGCACGTGTATAATATGCAGCAGATTAATTCGTTAGCGAAGGAGTGCCGAACATGAAGACATCTATGCTTGTTTCGATGATAGCCGTAGCGGCTTTCGTTGCGATGGCCGATGTCGTCCTTCCCGGCTCGTCGACGATCGCCGACATACAGTCCGCAATAGACACCGGTGCGGCGGAGCCGGGGTGTTTGCCTAAGGTGCTGCGCATACATTTCCGGTAAGGGAGGAGGCCTGGAATGAAGAAAACTCTTCTGCTTTTTGCCGCCGCCGTTGGATTCGCCGAAGCCGCGCAGGTTCTCCCCGGATACTTGACGGATCCGTCGGCCATGAAGGAAAGGGTGTCCGCCGAGGAAGGGTATCAGACTCCGGACGCGCTGAAGTATCCGTACATCTCGACCTACTACGTCAAGCCGACGGTGACGCCGGAGGAGAACGTGAAGGTCGGCATTTTCGTGACCGACTTCGATTCATCCAAAATCAGGTTCCTCGACGACTCGCACAGGTTCACCGCATTTCTCGAGTATCGCCTCAAGGGCGGCGCCTCGAAGGTATTGTCGCTCAAGGGAATTGCGAGCGGCGACGCGGAGTTCAACCTCGGCAAGCTCCCTGCGGGCGAATACGAGATGCGCGTATGGGCGGTCGACGCGAAGGGGCGCGAGTCTCATCGCGTGATTCACAATTTCCGCGTGGTGAATTCAAAAGACCTTGAGATTCCCGCAGACAAGGTGTACACGATGACCCGGGCCGATCTTGCGGCATACGGCATCCGTAACGACGGTGACGTAGAGAAGATTGTGTCTATTGCAACGAACGGCGAGACGAAGGTCGTGAAGGAGAAGCGCGCCGGCGTGCCGGGCTACACGGTTACCGTTCCGCTCGATCCAGAAACGGGAAAGATTCCGGTGCTCGCCTGGAAGAAGGCGAAAGTCGCCTACGACGAAGGATACGACAAGGCGGCGGTCGAGGCGGATTCCGTGAAGACGGCGGATGGAATCCAGAAGCTCATCGACGAGAAGGCTGCGGCTGGCTTCCGAAAGTTCGTGATGCTGCCTGGCACCTACCGCATTTCCTGGACGAAGTCCGTCGAGGTGCCGAGCAACATGACGCTCGACCTGGGCGAGGCGGTCCTCAAGCAGAACGGATTCACCGGCTCGGGTTCGGTGATCGTGCGCTTCGCGAGCGCGACGGACGCGCATCTCGTCGGCGGCACTCTTGAGGGGGACTACTGGGAGCACGACTATGCGGGATCGCCGAACAACTCGGAATGGCCTACCGGATTCTTCATCGGCGGAGATTCCCGCTACTGCTCCGTCGAGGGCGTGAAAATCGTCGACATCACGGGATACGGCGGGCAGAACGGAATCGCCAAGGACTCGAAGGGATGGCTGTCGTTTTTCTTCGAGAGGCTTCCGGCGTTCGCGCCCGGCGGACTCGACGCGAAGACGGGTGTGGTCGACGCGGCGGATGGGCATCGCTTCACGACGGACTTCAAGGACATCAGGCAGATCGTCGAAAAGGGCCGTAGCCGCCTGCAGATATCGAAGCACCTCGGCTATCAGGGACGCGTTACGCGTTCGTGGCAGATGACGGTTGCGTGGTACGACGAGCGGAAGAGATTCATCTCCGCCGAGACGGCGTGGCAGTACCGCGAGATGTGGATTCCCGAAGGCGCCGCGTTCCTCCGTGTTTCCGTCGAGGACGCAAGCGCCGAGGCGGCCGA
This sequence comes from Kiritimatiellia bacterium, assembly GCA_016296065.1. GTDB lineage: Bacteria > Verrucomicrobiota > Kiritimatiellia > RFP12 > UBA1067 > UBA1067. Next base: position 32,298 of record JAEDKA010000016.1, on the reverse strand, counting down.
CGCTTCGGGCCTCGTGCTCACCGCGTTCCGTCTCCCCGTCAACTGCGCCGTGAGGAACTGCACGTTCGAGCACTGCCGTTGTGTCGGCCATGCGGCGTCCGCGATGAAGAACATGCTCTTCGAGGGGAACTTCTTCACGACGTCCGGCGAAAGCGCGGCGTGCTGCGCGTTCGATGCGGAGGACGGATGGGACCAGATGCAGGACGTCTACTTTCTTAAGAACGTGTTCCGCGACAATCCGCGCAACAATTCGATCCTCGCCTGCGGCGGCCACAACTTCATTCTCGAGGGGAACGAGGGCGACATCTACTTCTGGGGCCGCACGCACTCCCCGTGCGTCAGGAACAGCATCGTAAACGAGGCGACGTACCGCTGCGACTCGCGGCTCAATTCCGGCTACGGACGCTTCGACGGCAACACGTATGTCAGGGGCGTCCACCTCGGCGTGAACGACAAGCGCACCGACAGCTGGGACTATGTGCTCTCCGGAGTTGACTTCGAAGGAGGGGAGATTCCGCTCGTCGTCGAGGTCGGAGCGGCCGGGAGGGCAGTGAACTGCCGCTTCAGGAACGTCTCGGCAGGTGTCGCCAATGCCTATGCCTGCACATTCGAAAACTGCACGGACGCGAGCGGACACCTGCCGTTCCCCGGCGGACGCTGGTACGAGGTCACGGTGAAGGACTGCGTCTTCAACCGCTTCAAGATGACGAACGATTGGGAGCGGTGCCGCTTTGCGAACTCGAAGTTCAGCGGATTCAATGGCTGCCGTTTTTCGGTGACAGGCGGCGAATTCAGGGGCTGCACGCTTTTCGGATTCCGCGGGGCGACGCTGCTGATGACCGACAGCATCTTCGAGGGCACGGCGCTGCAGGGGGACTGGTTCGAGACTCCGTCCGACATCGTGTTCAGGAACTGCAAGATACGGACGAAGGACGACTCTGCGTTTCTGCGCCTCGGCGGATACACGGTCGGAAGGATCGGCTTCGACGGATGCACGGTGTCTGGAAAGCGGAGCCTCGTGGACATAAAGGACCTCCGCAGGTTCCCGCTTCCGAAGGACGCCGCCCCGGAGACGAATCCGGACCTCAAGCCCGGTGCTGTCGCGTTTCGCCGGACGAAGTGGAGCGGCGAGGCGGAGACGGTGCTTTCGCACGTGAAGGACGCGGATCCGTCTCCGAAGAAGATATCGATTTTCGACAGGGACAACGCCTGGCCGAAGGGAGTTTTTGTCGCGTCCGACATTCCGGCCGCATGGGAGATCAAGTAACATAAAAAGAAACGAGGGGAAGATGAACACCGACATCATTAGAATCCCTGCTCGTCAGGGAACGCCAAAACAGAGACGCCAGAGGCGGCAGGACCGCCCCAGGATACGCATCTTGCACGCGGACGACCAGCTGCTCGCGCGCATGGGTGTCGCCGCACTCGTGGCGACAGCGGGGGACATGGAGATCGTCGGACAGGCGAGCGACGGACGTCAGGCCGTCGAGCTTGCGGAGTCGCTGAAGCCCGACGTCGTCATCATGGACCTCATGATGCCCGAGATGCTCGGCAGCGAGGCGACGAGGCTCATACACGAGTCGCATCCCGAGATCAAGGTGCTGATACTCACGGCGTACGATACGTCGGTGGAGCTTTCGAAGGCCGTCGCGGACGGGGCGTCTGGCGTCGTGTTCAAGAACACGGTGGACATGAGCCTGGTCGGCACCATTCGCTCCGTCGCTGCGGGACAGAAGGCGATTCCAGAGCGTCTGCTTTCGCAAGTCGAGGAGGACAACGCGTTCTTCAAGCTGACGGATCGGCAGATCGGGATTCTCGCCTCTGTCGCGGAAGGTCAGTCGAATTCGGACATCGCGAAGCAGTTTGGCCTTTCGGAGATCACGATCAAGAAGCACCTTTCGTCGGTATTCCGGTGCCTTGGCGTCGCCAATCGCTCCGAGGCCGTTGCGCTGGCGCTGCAGAAGCGCGTCTTCGGCAGCTGGCGCGCCTGCGGCTGAACAGGATTTCACGAGTAGTCAACTGAACTAGCCATCAAGACAGAAAGGATAACCTAAGATGGATTTCATGAGCACGGTAAAGGGTTCCCTGCTGGAAGGCTTCTATCCGGCGGGCTGGGACATGAAGAAAATCGACAAGTGCTGCAGCAACAGGCCGGAGGACGTTGTAAAGCCGCAGAAGTTCTGGCACAAGGCGTTCACGCCCGTTCCGTGCGGCGACCTCGCCGAGTTCGAGGTGAAGATGGGCCACGAGATCGCGTCCGAGATACGCCAGGCGAAGGTGCGCGGCGAGAAGATCGCGTTCATCCTTCCCGTCGGGCCGATGGGCATGTACAAGTGGGCGGTCTACTTCCTTAAGGAATGGAACGTCTCATGCGAACACGTCTGGTGCTTCAACATGGACGAGTGGGCGGACGGCAAGGGCAACACCCTCGTCGGCGACGCGTCCTTCCAGCATGCGATGGAGCAGGCGTTCTACCATCCGCTCGGCAATCTCACGGTGCCGGAGGACCACCGCAACTTCGCGACGAAGAAGAACCTGCCGACGTATCCCAAGAAGATCGCCGCGCTCAAGGCCGGGGGCGCGAAACTTGTTCTCGTCTACGGCATCGGGCGGATGTGCCACATCGCTTTCTGGGAGCCGATGATAGGCGGCGAGTTCAATAGCGACAAGGAGTGGCTCGCGCAGCCCTATCGCATCGGCGTGCAGCTCCACCCGCTCACTATCGAGCAGAACGCGCAGACATCGTTCAAGAGCCGCACTACGCTCGTCCCCTGCCGCGCGAACACCATGGGCCCCGGGCTCATGTTCAAGGCAGACTACGCGATCGGTGGTGCCGACGGAACCTTCGGACGCGGCATGCAGTGGCAGGGGATGTCCCTCTGGATGACGCTCCGCTACGGGCCGTCGCGCTGGGTCACGTCGAGCTGGATTCCGACGATCCCGGGCCGTCTCTTCTTCCTCAAGGAACTCGCGGGGCCGCTGGTCGCCGAGGCGAACTGATGCGAAAGGTCGTGACAGCCGGGTCGATCCTCGTCGACAAGATCAACGAGATCGGCGCATACCCGAAGGCGGGGGAGCTCACGCAGATCCGCGCGCGCTCCCGCGTCCCCGGCGGGCTGGTGTCCAACACCGGATGCGGCATCCACATCCTCGACCCGGGGATTCCCGTGGCGGCGTTCGGCGCCGTGGGGGATGACGACGACGGACGTTTCGCCGTTGCGGAACTTAAGCGCCGCGGGCTCGACACGGCTGGCGTCGTCGTGAAGGCGACGGCGACTTCCTTTACGGACGTCATGAGCGTCCCTGGCAGAGAACGCACGTTCTTCACATACCCCGGCGCGAGCGCAGACTGGGGATACGAGGACTTTCCGTTTGACATGGTCGAAGAGGGCGACATCGTGCTCCTCGGCTATTTTCTGCTGCTCGCGAAAGTCGACGCGGGCGACGGTCTCAGGATACTCAAGGAGCTGAAGCGCATCGGCGCGGAAACGGCAATCGACCTCGTAAGCGAAAACTCAAACCGCTATGCGCTCGTTCGCATATGCCTGCCGTACGTCGACAATCTTGTCGTCAACGAGATCGAGGCGTCGCGGCTTGCGGGCGTCGAAGGCGACCTTAGGGAAATCGCCGCCCGGCTTTTCGAACTCGGCGTACAGAAGCGCGTCGTGATACACATGCCCGAGAAGGGGGTGTCGCTCCTCAAGGACGGCACTTGGACGGAAGTGGAGTCCGTCGCGCTCCCCGAGGGCTTCATCAAGGGAAAGACCGGCGCGGGCGATGCCTTCTGCGCCGGCTGCCTCACCGGCATCTTCAACGGACTTTCCGAAAAAGAGATACTCGAGCTCGGCGGAATCGCCGCGGTCGGCGCGATGTCCGCCCCAGGCGCTGTCGAAGGCATGCGCTCCATCGCAGAACTCCGGCGCCTCGTCTCCTCACTGTCGACCACCGACTAACGACCAACGACTAACGACTAACGACTAACGACTACAGACTAACGACTACCATCATGCTCGTAAATCTAGACCAGGTTCTTAAAAAGGCAAAGGCGGAAAAGTACGCCGTCGGGCTTTTCAACACGCACGACACCGATATGCTCGAGGCGGCGATATCCGCTGCCGAGGAGGCGCGCAGCCCAATCATCATCGGCACGGCCGAGGTGCTTTTGCCATACGGCGACCTCCCGCTCATCGCCCCCGCGCTCGTCGCCGCCGCGAAACGCGCGACGGTTCCGGTTGTCGTCCACTACGACCACGGGCTTACCTTCGAGAAGACGATGGAGGCGCTCAAGCTCGGCTTCTCTTCCGTCATGTATGATGCCTCGGCGAAGCCCTGCGACGCGAACGTCGCCGAGACGAAGGAGGTTGTCAAAATCGCCCATGCGTTCGGTGCGACCGTCGAAGGCGAAATCGGACACGTCGGGCTTGCGCAGGACGGAGACGACAGGAACGGACAGTACACGACGGTCGCCGAAGCGGTGGACTTCCAGACGAAAACCGGCGTGGACGCGCTGGCCGTCGCGGTCGGCAACGCGCATGGCGTGTACAAGTCGAAGCCCTGTCTGCAGCTTCAGCGCATCGCCGAGCTGAACGCGGCGGTGGCGTGTCCGCTTGTCATGCACGGCGGCAGCGGACTCTCCGACGACGACTTCGCGAATGCCATAGACCGCGGCATCGCGAAGATGAACATCCATACCGACATGGTGTGCGCCGGAATGCGCGCGATGTACGAATCGTGCGATGCGCACGATCGCGGCAATATCGCCACATGGGACTACCTCGACACCCGCAAGGCGAAAGTCGCGGCGATCAAGGCGGTCGTCGCCCGCAAGCTCCGGCTCTTCGGGTCGGTCGACAAAGCCTAATCACTAACCACTAATCACTAACCACTAATCACTAACCACTATGAACATATTAGCCATCGGATGTCATCCAGACGACGTTGAAATCGCCTGCGCGGGAACGCTTGCGAAATGCGTGAAACGCGGAGACAAGGTGATTGTTTCCCACCTCTGCACGGGTTCGCTCGGGCACGTGGTGATTCCGCCCGAGGAGCTTGTCCCCATGCGCGCGGCGGAAGCGCGCGAAGCGGGAAAGCTCGCCGGCATAGAGGTTTTGGACGGCGTGTTCGGCGATCTCGACATCTATGCGGACAACGCCGAGAGCCGCAACAAGGTCGTGGAGATCATCCAGTACGCCCAGCCGGACGTCATCATCACGCACAATCCCGACGACTACATGCCCGACCACACCGCGACCTCGAAGCTCGTCTTCGACGCGGCGTTCACGGCGACGCTCCCGAATTGGCCGTCTAAGACCAAAAAGGCGGCGAAGCTCGTTCCGATCTACTACATGGACACGCTCGCGGGCGTCAACTTCGTCCCCGAGGAGTTCGTCGACATCTCGGACGAAATCGATCTCAAGATCAAGATGCTCGAATGCCACCACTCGCAGCTCGACTGGATGCGCGAGCACGACCACATCGACTTCGCGGACATGGTCCGCACCTGCTCGCGCTACCGCGGCTACCAGTGCGGCGCGGAATACGCGGAGGGATTCAGGATGTGCAAGGCATATCTGAAGGGAACGACCAAGCGGCTGCTGCCTTAAGACAAACTTCACAAATATCAGAGAAGGAGAGAGAACATGAAGACCGTAAAAATAGGCTTGGTGGGCTTTGGTTTCATGGGCACGACCCATTGGGGAGTCTACAAGGGCGTCAAGAACGCGAAGGTCGTAGCGCTCGCCGACATTGACGCCGCCAAGCGCAGGGGCGACATCTCCAAGGTCGTCGGCAACATCGGAGGGGGCGACAACTCGAAGCCGGTCGATCTCTCGGACGTCAAGGTCTACAAAGACGCGATGGATCTGATCGCCGACCCGGAGATCGACATCGTCGACATCTGCGTGCCGACATCGGACCACGCGAAGATTGCGATTGCGGCACTGAAGGCGGGGAAGCACGTCTTCTGCGAGAAGCCGCTCTGCCGCACCGCGGCGGAACTGCGCGCGCTGGTTGCCGCGGCGCGGAAAGCCAAGGGCTTCTTCAACGTCGGACTCTGCGTCCGTGCGTGGCCGGAATACCGCGCCGCCTGGGAATACTTCAAGGGCGGCAAGGCGGGGAAGATGCTCTCGGCGACATTCAAGCGCATCTCGCCCGGCGTGGACGGCAACTCGTGGAGGAACTGGTACATGGACGGCGCCATCTCCGGCGGCGCGCTCCTCGACCTGCACGTGCACGACACGGACGAGGTCAACTACTTCTTCGGCAGGCCCAAGGCCGTGACGTCCGTCGGCGCGAACGTTGTTTCGAAGAACGGCGGAATCGACCATGTTGTGACGACATACGACTTCGGCGATGGACGTCTCGTGATGGCCGAGGGCGGCTGGGAGCAGGCGAAGGGCGCGACCTTCGAGATGAGCTTCACGATCGTCTGCGAGAAGGCGACCTTGAAGCTCGATGCGACCGGCTTCAACATCTTTCTCAAGAACGGCAAGAAAGTGACGCCGAAGCTCGACGTCAAGAACGGCCCGACCGGCTGGCACCAGGAGTTGGCGTATTTCGTCGACTGCGTCCGCAAGGGCACCCGGCCCGAGAAGTACCAGACGCTCGACTCGATCGACGACACGATGAAGATCATCTTCGCGGAGGAGAAGTCCGCAAAGGAGGGAAAATGTATAAAGCTCTGAACTACTGGGTGTTCGGCGGGTTTGGTCCGAACAAGACTCCGTACGAATTCATCGACTTCGCGAAGTCCCAGGGCCTCGACGGCGTCGAGCTTACGGTCGGTGACTGCCTTTCGATCGACATCGATGAGGCGGAGTGCCGCAAGATCGCGGCGTATGCGAGGGAGAAGGGCGTAGGACTAAGGACGCTTGCGAGCGGACACTACGGTGCCGAGTCGCTTGGCGCAGCGGACGAAGCCGAGCGTCTTCACGCGGTGGACTTCACGAAGATGTATCTGCATATCGCCGCGTGGATTGGTGCGGAGACGATTCTCGTCGTCCCTGGATCGACACATGTGACATGGGATCCCTCGCGTCCAGTCGTTCCTTACAAGACGGCCTGGGAAAATTCCACGAAGTCGCTCAATGAACTGATACCGCTCGCCGAGAAACTTGGCGTCAACATCGCGCTCGAAAACGTGTGGATGCGCTTTCTCCTCTCGCCTATGGAGTGGAAGCTCTTCCTCGACCAGTTCAAGAGCGATCGCATCGGCATGTATCTTGATATCGGCAACTGCCTCATCTACGCGCCGGCGCAGGACTACATCGAGCTCCTCGGCGGACGCGTGAAGGCCGTTCACGTCAAGAACTGGAAAGGCGACGACTGCGGCGGCACGCTGCATGGCTTCGGCGACTCTCTTCTTGCCGGCGACGTCGACTTCGCCCAGACGTTTGCCGCGCTTGAGAAGATCGGCTATCAGGGGACGTTCACGGCGGAGATGATTCCGTTCTCTCGGCTTCCCGATCTCGTCCTTCCTGACCAGACGCTTGCCGAGAAGACCGCGACCGAACTGAGAAGCATTTAACCGTTCTCCAAAACTCCCAGCAGCGAAAGCAATAACAGAAGTGTTGACATTGTCGAGCGAAAAATGATAACTTACCTCTCGGCAACATGGGACGGTAGGCGATGTTTGCCGATACGGTCTGAAACTGTTGTTGAAATCTTAAAGGAGGGTAATCTGTGCGCTTAAGGCTGATGTTGGCAATGGCGGGCGTTCTGCTCGCCTGTTCTGCGCGTGCGGTCCAGTTTGACGCAGCACAGCCGATCTGGACGACGGCGGAGAGGGGCGAGGTCAACTCGTCCGTCGCCTTTACGACGCAATTCGCGTGGGACGGCAAGTCGTCGCTTCAGCTGCGGCTCGCGGGCTGCTCGATCTTCAAGGTCTTCGTGAACGGAGAGTTCGCCGCATACGGCCCGGCGCGCGGTCCGCACGGATGGTTCCGGATGGACGAGTGGGACCTTTCGCGCGTTGCGCGCAAGGGCGACAACCGGCTCGGCATCGTGGGCGTCGCATACAATACGACGACCTACTACATTGTCGAGCACGAGCCGTTCCTTCAGGCCGAGGTGCTGGCGGACGGAAAGGTCGTGCGGGCCACGGGCGACGGGAAGTGGAACGCCAATTCCACGGAGCGCGTCCGCAAGGCGCGGCGCTACAGCCTCCAGCGTGCGCAGAGCGAGGTCTATGAAGTGCCCCGGCAGTTTCACGACCCGCTCGCAATCACCAGTTGTCCATCCGTCAAGCTCCTCGAGCGCGGCTCGCCGTATCCGAAGTTTGAGATCGACCGCTCGTACCGCCCGACCGACGTGCTCTCCGTCGCCCTGCGCACTGGTGATTTCGGCGAGGCGCCGAACCTCTGGGGCGAGAAGACGAGTTTTCTCGGGCGGACATACCCTGACTGCGACCTGAAGTACGACCCGGCTGTCGACTGGTGGAAGCGTTCCATCGCGCCACGGGCGAAGTATGAAGGCGGCGCGGCGAAGATCGACCCAACGCAGGGCGTCCGCTACGAAGGCGCAATCGACAACACGGGGTTCCTGCGCCTCAAGGTGAATGTGACGAAGCCGGGGCGGCTGCTCGTCGGGTTCGACGAGATTCTCGTCGGCGGCAAGCTCGATTTTCTGAACAGGCTTGGATGCAACAACATCGTGATGTGGGACGTGCAGGAGCCTGGTGCGTACGAATTCGAGTCGTTCGAGCCGTATACCTTCAAGTTCGCCGAGGTGATCATGCTGGAGGGCGAGGCGACGGTCGAAAAGCTGGAGTTGCGGACCTACAAAAACCCGAACGCGACGCGTGCGTGCACGCTCAAGGATCCCGTCGACCGCAAGATCTTCGAGGCGGCGCGCGAGACCTTCGCGCAGAACGCGGTCGACGTATTCACCGACTGCCCGAGCCGCGAGCGTGCGGGCTGGCTTTGCGACAGCTATTTCACAGGTGCGGCCGAGCATTTCTTCACGGGCAAGAACGAGGTCGAGCGGACCTTCCTGCGCAACTTCGCGCTGGCCGACAAGTTTCCGCATCTTCCCGAGGGAATGGTGCCGATGTGCTATCCGGGCGACCACATAAACAAGAACTACATTCCGAACTGGTCGATGTGGTTCATCCTCGAGCTTGCGAACTACTTCGACCGGACGGGCGACCGCGAGACCGTCGACCTGCTCCGCCCGCGCGTGGAGGGGCTGCTCAAGTTCTACGCGCAGTACCTGAACGCCGACGGAGCGCTTGAGAACCTGCCGGCGTGGGTGTTCGTGGAGTGGAGCCACGCAAACGATCCGAAGCTGGTCAAGGACGGGGTGAACTGGCCGTCGAACATGACGTATTCGGACGTCCTCTCCAAGGCGGCGCGTCTCTACAACCGTCCCGAGCTTGCCGAGCAGTCGAAGGGGCTGAAGGCGCTCATACGCGAGCGCTCGTACGGCGGCGTATGGTTCCGGGACAACTCGAAGCATCCGGACGTGACGGAGACCTGCCAGTACTATGCGTTCTTCCACGGCATAGCGACGCCGAAGACGCATCCCGAGCTGTGGAAGAAGCTTACGGACGAATTCGGACCCGAGCGGCAGGACAGGGGACTCTACAAGGAGGTCTGGCCATCGAACGCCTTCATCGGCAACCTGATGCGGCTCATCGTCCTGAAGCGCGAGGGCTGCGATGCGCAGGTTTCGCGCGAGATACGCGGATACTATCTCAAGATGGCCGAAGCGACCGGCACGCTGTGGGAACACGACCGTCCCGAGGCGAGCTGCAACCACGCCTTCGCCTCGTACCTCGCGATCCTGCTGAAGTGATTTCGAAGTTGCTTACGCGAGCCCTGGTGCGCTTCGCGGTGTCTTAGGCGTAGATTATGTCCTCTGGCGGAGGTGCGGCAAATGTGACGCGCCTGTGCGTGACGGGGTGCAGGAACGAGAGCTCCACCGCGTGCAGGAGCTGCCGCGAGGGGTGGCGGCGCAGATGCCGGTCCTTTTCGGCGCTTCCGTACGTCCTGTCGCCGACTATTGGGCAGCCAAGCGCCGCCGCATGGATGCGTATCTGGTGCATGCGTCCAGTGTCGATCTTGAACTCGACGAGGGAGATTCCGTCGTGGCTGCCGAGGGTTGTCCAGTGCGAAACGGCGCTCAGGCGGTCGCGTCCGACAGGCTCGTCGATAGTCCCCGACTTCTGTCCGGGGCGTCCGTGGACGACCGCAAGATAGGTCTTCTCCACCGTATCGTGCGATTCGAACTGGCGTCGGAGGTCGAGGTATGCGGCCTGCGTCTTGGCGAACACCATGACTCCGCTTGTCTCCATGTCGAGTCGGTGGACGACACCCGGTCGCTCCTCCGAGCCGACGCGTGCCATCTGCGGGAAGCGCCGCACGAGGGCGTCGGTGATCGCGCCCGATTCGTGTCCGGGGGCGGGATGCACGATCGCGCCCGCGTCCTTGTCGATGACGACTATCGCCTCGTCCTCGTAGATGATGTGCGGTTTCATGCGCATATTATAGCACTTTCGGCATCAGCCCGCTTGCCAGCGCCTGCAGCGAGAATTGGTTCGGAAGGTGTCCTTTGCCCACATGTCCGACTGGACTTCCAATTTGCAGTCCGCACCCAACTGCGACGAATTATGGTATAATGTCACAAAACAACGGGACAAAAGAAATGACTATCCGCGGACTGCTTGAAAAGAACGTAGCCGAAAGACCGGAGCGCAACGCGCTCACGTGGTGCGATAACAAGACATGGATGCACCGCAGCTGGCGCGAATACCTCGCGCGCGTGCGCGACGTGGCCGAGGGCTACGGCACGCGCTTCGAACTGAAGCCGCGCGAGGAGAACGTTGCCATCATCCTCGGCAACTCCCCCACATGGCTTGAAGTGTACCTCGCCCAGTCTGGCGCGGGGGTCTCCGTGGTGCCGCTGGACCCGAAGCTGCACGATGCGGAGGTGGAGTACATACTAGCCGATTCCGAGGCCGTCGTCGTCACGACAGACGTGCATCACCTGAAGATGATGATGAACATCGCCCCGAGGCTCCCGAAGCTGCGCGGCATAGTCTGCGTTGACGGCGTCATCAACGAGGGGCAGTCCATCGGCAGGGCGAAGGTCGTCGGCTTCGAACGGCTCCGCGTCTCCGGAGGCGGCGCGTGGTATGACGCGAACGTCGCGAAGGAGGATGACGTCGCGTCGATCATCTACACCTCCGGCACTACCGGCAAGCCGAAGGGCGCGATGCTCACGCACAGCAACTTTGTCACGGATATCGACGGCGCGTTCAAGACCTTCGATGCGGACATCGACGAGAACGACTCGTTCCTCACGGTGCTGCCGCTCTTCCACGCGTTCAGCTTCACGGTCAACTTCTGCGGTCCGCTCTACGTGGGCGGCGAGTCGCTGTTCGTCGAGTCGCTCAGGACTGTCGGTCGCGACATACAGCTGCTTAAGCCGTCCGTGCTCGCCTCCGTCCCGCTCCTCTGCGAGAAGCTTTACGACAAGATACAGGACGGAATCCAGTCCTCGAAGGTCGCGCGAGCGTTGCTTGCGATCGGTCTGAGGGGTCCGGTGATGCACATGGTCCTCCAGAAGCTCGGCGGAAGACTGCGCTACATGATCACTGGCGGCGCGCCGTGTCCGAAGCACGTTCTGGAGTGCTTCAGGAAGCTGCACGTCAACTTCGTAGAGGGGTACGGGCTTACGGAGTGCGCGCCAGTCGTGTCCGTCACGAGCTCCAAGTGTACGAAGATCGGCACGATCGGCAGCCCCTGCGCGGGAGTTGAGGTAAGGCTTGCGGACAAGAACGAGTCGGGCGTCGGCGAACTGCAGGTGAAGGGCCCGAACGTGATGAAAGGCTACTTCCACAACGAGAAGGCCACCAAGGAGGCCTTTGACGGGGAGTGGCTCGCTACGGGCGATCTTGCGTCGATCGACGAGGACGGGCTTATCACGATACGCGGCAGGAAGAAGGCGCTCATCGTCAACCGCGAGGGCAAGAACATCTATCCGGAAGAGGTCGAGAACGTCATCGGCAAGGACTCCGCGATCCAGGACGTCGTCGTGGTTGGCTACACGGTGGGCGGCGATCCGGGCGAGAAGGTCGGAGCCATTGTGTATCCCAACGAGGACTGGTTCAAGGAGCAGAACGGCGGGAAGCTGCCGGACTGGGCGGAGGTCGAGAAGGCAGCAGTTAAGCACGCGCAGGAGCGAAGCGCCGAACTCGCCGACTACAAGCGCGTCCGCAAGGTTGTGGTCTGGAAGGAGCCTCTGGAGCGCACGTCTATCGGGAAGGTCCGTCGCGTCGCCTACAAGGGCAAGCTGGACGAGTAGTCCGTCCCAGTGGAGAGGTGGATGTAGTACTCCGTCGCCACGTGTTCCGCCGCGCCTTTCCGGTTCCGACATGTGCGTACCTACTTATGGAGAAATGGTCTAGAGAACGTGTTGCGGTGGCCGCGTACTTCGCGGTCCTGGGTCTGGTGTGCGCGACGTGGGCTTCGTCCATCGACGACATGAAGCTTCTGCTCGGGCTGAACGACGCGCAGCAGGGATGGCTGCTGTTTTCGGGTCCGCTGGGAAACCTCGTGAGCTTTACCTTCGCGAGCGCGCTGGTGACGCGGCTCGGCAGCCGCAGAAGCCTTGCGCTCGCCACGAGCGTCTATCTCGTCTCGGCGCTCGGAATCGCCGTGTGCTTTCTCCTCCGCGCGCCGTTCTGGCTGTGGTGCATCGCGATTGCGGCCCTTGGCGGAACGGGCAACCTCTTCAACATATCCGTGAACACGCAGGGCGGAATCGTCGAGCGCAAGGCGGGCCGGACGATCATGAACTCCTTCCACGCGATGTTCAGCGCCATGTGCCTCGTCGCGGGGCTTCTTGCGCTAGCCGCGTCGAGTGTAGGTCTGCCGCCCGGATGGCGGCTCGTCGGCGTGCTCGCCGTGGCGTCCGCCGCGCACCTCGCGTTTCTTCCCGCGCTGCCGACGGACAACGACGTCGCGAGGAAGGCGAGAGGCGAAGGGTTCAGGCGTCCTGACATGCCGCTCTTCCTGCTTGGGCTCGCCGCGCTTGTGATTATGGGATGCGAGGGCTCAATCAACGACTGGGTCAACGTCTTCTACCGCGAGTCGCTGTCCGCTCCTGACGACAGGGTCAAGTGGGGGTTCTGCGCCGTCTCCGCTGCGATGACGGTCGGGCGTGTCGTGACAGACCGGCTGATAAACAGGTTCGGCGCAGTCAGGGTGCTGAGGCTGTACTGCGTCTTCGTGGCGGCCGGACTCGGCATTGCGCTTTCTTCGCCGTACACCGCCCTCACGGGGCTTCCCCTCCATGTCCTCGCGACGGTCGGGTATGCCGTCGCGGGGTACGGAATCTCCGCGCTCGTCCCGATTCTCTACTCCAAGGCGAACAGGACGAAGTCCATGCCGGCCGCCTCCGCGCTAACCTTCGTAGGCTCCATGGGCTTTCTCGGATACTTCATGGGTCCGCCGATGATCGGGCACATCGCCCATGCTACGAGCCTGTCGTTCTCGCTAGGCATATTCGCGGTGCTCATACTAGCCTGCCTGTTCCTGCGGCTTGAAGACTGACGGTGAGCGCCGGGTGCTTTGCCCCGTCATGTTCGGTTTGACAGTCTCGCGCCGATTTGTGTAGAATATTCGGCAGTATGATGCTGTCGGTCAGAAGAATCTGCGCGTTGTTTTCCTCGTTCGCCGTTATGGCCGCCCTCGGGGCGGACATAGAGGGCGTCGTCACTTTCCATCGTGCGCCGGACGCCTATTTCTTTCTCGAGACAGCATCCGGGGCGGTGTGGCGCGTGCAGCGGGAAGTCAACGAGCCGCGGGTGTCGATAGGCGATGTCGTTTCTGCCGGGGGATTCTTCATCAAGGGCATCAAGACGCCGCGCTTCAAGGCGGACGTCGTGCGGATGCTTGGGCGCGATCCTTCGCGGCTGCCGAAGCCGGAGCGGGTTTCCATCGGAGAGCTTCTTCTCGATCCGATTGCGAATACGAACATCGTCAACCGCTATGGGCGCATCGTGACGTCGCAGGGCGTTGTGCGCGACGTGAACAGGCGGCAGACTTTCATGCAGCTTTCAGTTGGCAGCGAGGCGGGCATAATTCAGGTGGTTGTTCCGTATGCGTTTGACCGTCCGACTCCGGAAGACCTCAGGATCGGCGCAAGCGTGCGCGCCACGGGAGTCTATGTCTACGGAAGCGTGCAGAATCCGGAAAGCGGCGCGTGGACCGGCATCGAGACGCCTTCGATACTTGCCGCGAGCGACGCCGATCTCGTGGTCGTGTCGTCCGCTCCGTTCTGGACGCCTGCGAAACTCTGGGTGCTTATCGGCGGGATTCTTCTCTTCGCCGCCGCGCTCGTCTTCTGGGTGAAGTCGCGCGAGAAGGCGAAGGCGGACGCCGTCCAGCGCGAGCGGCTCAGGCTCTCGCGCGACCTGCACGACGGCTTCCAGCAGCTTCTCGCGGGGTCGATGTTCAGGCTTGAAGCGGCGATGAACCTGTTGCCGGAGGACGCCGATGAGGCGCGGGCGCAGCTTGAGAAGGTGAGCGACTCCCTCTACCACACGCAGACCGGCCTTAGGGCTGCGCTCTGGTCGATGACCGAGGAGAGCGAGGGACCGCAGAACCTCTCCGGGCTCGTGAGGTATGCGGCCGGTCGGCTCGCCCACTGGCAGGGCGTGGTGCACTTTGAGTTCAGGGGCGAGGAGCGCCATGTCCCGCGCGCTCTCACGGGCGAGATACTGATGTGTCTCCAGGAGGCAGTCGGCAATGCGCTCAGGCACGGCGGGGCGACTGACGTCAAGGTCGTGTTCTCGTTCAGGCGCGAGGGGCTTGTCATATCGGTGCGCGACAACGGGTGCGGGTTCGATCCGGAGTCGGTGGAAGGCAGCGGGCATCTTGGACTGCGCAGCATGCGCGAGCGCGCAGAGCGGCACGGCGGAACGATGAAGATAACGAGCGAGCCCGGCGCGGGCACAATCATCGTCGTAAGGCTCCCCTACGGCCCTTAAAACAGAGGCTCTAACCTTTCAACCTTGCAACTTTACAACCTGTCAACCACATATGACCAGCATTCTCATAGTAGATGACCATCCGATCGTGCGCGACGGTCTTGAAGTGCTCCTCTCGAGCGAAAAGGATTTCACGATACACGGCGCCGTCGCCTCGGCGGAGGAGGCGCTTGCGCTCTGCGGGAAGAAGGGCCCTCCCGATGTCGTCGTCACCGACGTTCACATGCCGGGCGGCATGACGGGGCTCGAGCTTCTCGCGCGCATGAGGAAGTCGTATCCATCTGCGCGGGTCATCCTCCTGGCCGGCATGCCGCTCAAGTCGGAGGTGGACGAGGCGAAGTCCAACGGGGCCGCTGGCTACATGCCGAAGAGCTCGAAGAGGGGCGTTCTCTCGGCGGCGATACGCCGCGTCGCCGCCGATCCCTCGGCGTTTGTCGAAGAGGGGTATGTGCAGCCGAAGACGATTCTTTCGGCGCGAGAAGCGGAGATACTCCGCTACATGGCGATGGGAAAGACGCGCGAGGAGATCGCGATCATACTCGGCATCGGCTTCGAGACCGTGCGAACGCACACCAAGAACCTCATGACCAAGCTCGAAGCGACAAATTCGGCAGGTGCCGTGAGCCGCGCCTACGAGCTGGGGCTGCTGCGCGCTTAAGGCGAGTATGGCCGCGGGCCGCTGAGGCGAGTATGGCCACGGGCCATACTCATCAAGTTGAGGAGGAGAGTTATTGAATAGTAACAACATGACGCAGCGGCTCAAGGCCGCGCGATTCAACATGACGCAGCGGCACAAGGCCGCGCATATAAAGCACTACCGCCGGTTTCACGGCTACGACTACAGCCGGGGTGCCTCTATCTTTGTGACCTTTGCCTTGAAGGGGCGGCTCTCGCTTTTTGGCAGGGTCGAGGGCGATAAGGTCGTTCTGTCGCCGGCGGGCAGGGCCGCCTTAGAGTCTATTTTGTTTGAAAACAGAAGACCTGGCAGGCGCGTTTGGGCGGCATCATTTGTTGTAATGCCAGACCACATTCACATAAGGCTCGTTCTTGAGCCAGATTCAGGCGAAGAGCCTCTGCGGCATGTAGGCCAGTTTGTAAACAACGTCAAGCGCTGGTCGCGAAAACACGCCGCTGAAATCGGCGTCGAAGTCGAGTGGGAGCCAAATTACCACGACCATATCTGCGTGTCGCGATTCATCAACGAGAAAGTTGACGCCTATATTGGCTACAATCCGCTTAAGTGGTCGCTCATGCATGGCCCCGATGCGCCGCTTAAGGTCGTCGAGCCTCTTGTTTCGCCGCGTTTCCCAGATGATGAATGGTGGAGTGCGGCAGGCAACGTCAATCTGCTCGCGCAAGAGCGTCGCATTGCCGCGGTTAGCGTGTCGCGCACGGTGAGGGCGAGCGACTACCCGGCGATAGTAGCGCGGCTTGTGAAGGCAGCGAAAGATGGCTGGGTGGTCGCGAGCACATTCATCTCGCCCGGTGAGATCGCGCTTTTCAACGCGCTCCAGGCGGAGGGGCTTCCCTGCATAAAGGCGTCGCCAGACCCGCTCAAGATGGTCTACAGGCCGCATGTCGAGGATACTCTGGCCTTTGCAGAGGGCAGGCTCGCCGTCGTCTCGCGCGAGTGCAGCCCCGAGATGTCGCGCTACGACGCCTGGCACGGCATGAACGACGCGATGGCCGCGATGGCCGCGGCCTGCGGCGACGGCCTTGGCGTCTACATCCATCGCAAAGGGGCCCGTGGCGCAGCCGCGCCCGTCTGGGAGCGAAGGTGAGTATCCCCTTTTTCGGGGAATTGGCTTTCCCGCCCCATTGATGGTAAAATAGCGCCATCATCGGGAAAGGAAGGCAACAATGAAAATCAAGCTGGCAATCTGCACTACAACGGCCATTATCGCGGCTACGGCTGCGAGGGCGACAGACTTCGTCTGGACAGGCGGCGCGCAGTATGATCGATGGAGAGATTCTGCCAACTGGACTGTCAATGGCGCGGCAACCGATTCCTATCCGCAGACTGCCGACGACACGGCGACGTTCAACGATGCAGTCACGCTTGACGTCGGAGAGGAGAACACCGTCGGCAAGCTCATTCTCAACGCGGATCTCACCCACAACCGCGACAAATGGCTCACCATCGGCGGCGTCGAGGGCACGGGCAAGCTCATCCTCAAGAACCGCGGCCGCCTCCGCAACATAAACGGAACGGCCGTCGAATTCAACAACGACATCGAAATCGTCTCTCCCGATGGAACTGACTGGGACAACCGCAATGCCATGCCGTGGATCCAGGGCAACGGCGCCAATTTCGATGTCAAGGGTAGGCTTTATGGCGACGGCCATGTGTTCTTTACGATGGCTGGATATTTTGGCGTTCGGCTCTACGGCGACAACTCAGGATTCTCCGGTACGATACATGTCGACTCGAACAGCAGCAACCGCATGAAGTTCGGCGAGGCGCAGTCGGGTTTTGCCAACGGCAAGTTGATGCTATATGGTAGTGTAAATGACAACGGCACGATGCTGTTTTCCAATGGGATAATCCATTTCGGCTCAATATATACCAAAGATTATGCAGAGGGTGCGAAGTTCAGGAGCATTGACAAGGACAACACGCTTATAATCGGCAACCTCAACAGCCTTGACGACCGCATTACCCTCGGCATGGGCGACGACACGAACGCCAAGGCAAAGATCGTCAAGGTCGGCACCGGCACGCTTGAACTTGGACCCACGCGCCACAGGAATGGGACGATCATTTCGAACGGCACGATTCGCGTGACTCATCCCGACGGAATCTGCCACAAGGATTCCAGCCTTGTCTTCGACGGCGGCACGCTCCAGTACGGCGTAAATCCGCTCGACGGGAACAATCCCGTCACAAAGGACGTTTCCTCTTATGTCAAGAATTCAACTGGTTTCATCTCCGTAGACACCGATGGCCACGACATTACGTGGTCAAACAGCGCGATGTACAATAACAACACCGGTGCGAAGGGCTTTGTCAAGAAGGGCGAGGGAACGCTTGAGCTTTCCGGCTCCAACCGCGACGGCACATGGAACTTCTTCTCTGACGAAACCAAGACCAACATCATTGAAGGTGGAACCTTGGCGATCAGGAATGCCAAGTACAACTCGCGCTTCACGCTTGCCTCGACCATTCTCGGTACGGGAACACTTAAGATTTGCTCAGAGGAGGCAAACGGCGGCGTCTGGCTGCAGGGTACGGAGGCGCTTGCCGATTTCGAGGGGACGCTCGATTGGGCAAATGAGCTTTCCGAGAGAGTCGAAGGCGGGACGGCCTATGCGTCGGGCTTTATGATGTCCAACAATGTCAATTTCGAAATGCCCAAGGCCAAGATGGTTATCTCGGGCAATCCGACGGAGCCGACAAACATTATGAAGGGCGAAACGCAGTGGAATCCGGGTGCAGCGCATGTAACCGTTGGCGCGTATGAGCACCTACATCCAAATGCGCAGGTCTACGTCGAGCGATCTGAATGGACTCTTAACATTCTTGGCACGGCAGGCGACAGCTATCTGAATGGCGTGTTCACGGGCAATGCGGTCTATGTCGTCAAGACCGGCGCGGGCAAGCTGACGATGGGGCCGGACTTCGCCGCGCCGGCGGGCTCGACGATCAGCGTCAAAGAGGGTGTGTTTGCGATGGATGCTGGAATGACGGCTGCCAACCTGCCTTCTTATCTGACAATCGCAAACGGCGTGAAGTTCACTGGCGAAGGCGTGTTCGGCAATGTCAATCTTTCCGTGAACGACGTCGTGGCGCCTGCGCTTACAACCGAGACCGACAAAACAACCGAGTTCACGCTTCTGACAGCAACTTCGATAACCGGCACGAGCGCTACGATGACGGATCTGCTGAACGAGGTCAATGCCAGCGACAAGAAAGGCAAGTGGAAGCTTGTCAAGAAATCCACCGGAGCCGGCGCTGTGGCGCTGAAGTGCGTATACAGCAAGAATGCCTTCGTCATCGTACTCCGATAGGAGGAGGCTGGCATATGCGGCGCCTCGTTATTCTGGCGTTGGTTCTGAGCGCGTCTGCGGCTTTTGCCGCAGACGCCTCGCTCGCTTCGCCGACCGGCGATGTCTACGATGTCGAGTTCCGGTTCAGGGCCGACGCGTTGGCTGCCGGAGTGCCGGGCGACCCAGACGGAATCGCCGCGCTCAATCCGGCGACGCTTGCCTCGGGCGACGCTGGCTTTCTCGCGTGGGGCGGCGGTGCCTGGCACGAGGTCTTCGCTGACGGCGTCGTGCCGTCCACGAACGACTGGACTCAGGCGAAGTTCGCCGTTCGCACCGTGGATGGCGAGAAGCTCGTCAGCTATCTCGTTATGTCGAATGGGAATTATGTGCGGCTTAGGACGGCTGGTGGACAGGGCTGGTTCCGCGCGTCATCCGCCGCGCTTGCGCCGGATATGGTTTTCGACGGGCCGGGCGTGGGCGAGGTGATCGAGTCGTTGTCCGAGGAGAGCGGCGAAGGATTCTCGCTCGATGTGTCACGCCCGAAAGCCGGCTCGGCGCTTGCGCCGCAGCTCCCGCCGTTCTTCGCCGAGCAGGGATTTTCCTGCGCATGGCAGCGGACTGGGTGGGACAAGACATACGCCTCCGAGCCAGTCGCGAACGTCGCTGAATACACACCGACGGCAGACGACTACGGGCATTGGCTGCGCTTCTCCGTGTCGGACGCGGGCGCGGCGCTTTTGACGCGCGAGTTCTATTTTTCGAAACTGCCGGTCTGCTACATCACGACGGACGACGGAGAGTTCCCTTCGACGCAGAAGGAGAAGCACGACGGCAGTATCAGGATCCAGGGTAATGCCGAGTTCAAGGAGCAGTACAACGGCAAGATGACGGTCAATGTCAGAGGCAATACGTCGGCAGGATACGCAAAGAAGCCATACAAGCTCAAGCTCGACAAGAAGGCATCGCCGTTCGGACTCGGCTCGTCGAAGTCGAAGCACTGGGTGCTGCTCGCGAACATGCCCGACATGTCTAACATGCGCAACAAGCTTGCGTTCGACTTCGCGGCGTCCATCGGCGTGTTCGCAATGGAGTCGACATGGGTCGACGTAGTCGTGAACGGACGCTTCGACGGACTCTATCAGTTCTGCGAGCACGTCAGAATCGCCGCCGACCGCGTCCCGGTTTTCGACTGGGAGGGGCATTCTGAGGACAATGGCCACACGGCAGAGGACCTTTCTTGGATCGACCCCGAGCAGACCGACGTCAACGGTGGCTGGATCTTCGAGTTCTCCAATGAGATGGACGAGGTGTCGCGCTTTACAATCACTTCCGGCAACCTCAGAATGTTGACGATGGTAAATTCACCGGAGTACCTGAAAACCAACGGCAGCATGTTCAATGCCGCCAAGAGTTACCTGCAGAGCTATTTCGACGCGTGCACGTCATCAACACGCAAGTCGCAGGAAGGGCGTCACTATTCGGCCTACTGCGATGTCGATTCGATGGTCGGATACTTCCTCGTGCAGGAACTTTTCGGCAACCAGGATGCGGGGGCGAAGAGCCGCTATGCATACAAGGATGTCGGCAAAAAGATGTTCTGGGGCCCGGTATGGGACTTCGACCATGCGGCTGGGACGTCCAACATGCAGAAGCCCTCTCCGGAGCGCTGGCACGCCGCGCAGGGCTCGATGTACTGCGAATGGCTTTCAGACTACCTCTTTGCACGACGCGTCCGCGCAAGGTACAACCAGGTGCGCGGCGCATACGCCGCGCTCGCGGCAGAAGGCGGACTCGTCGACAGCTATGCCGAGTATCTGCGGGAATCGGCCGCTGCAAACGACGCGCGTTGGTCACAGGCGAGAACCTTCGCGCAGGATACTGCCATTCTGAAGAATTTCATAGCTGGACACCGAGCTTGGCTTGATGAGCAGTTCAAGACGGTTCCGACTTTGATGGAGTCGGTGCGATGTGAATCCCAGACAAGACCTTGGGACAGCGTAGTCATACCTGAGCCGACGGTGATTTCGTTGCAGTAATCCCCTCTTTGTGGGATTGTTCGCCAAGTGCGTTAATGATAAAATGTTTGTATCAAATGAAACAGTCGCTAATAATCCTGATTGCATATGCCACCTCGCTTGCCGCGGGCGCGGGGCCGGTCGTGCGACTCCTGCCGGGGCCGTTTCTCGAAAACATGAAGCGCGAGAGGGCGGTCATGGAGTCGCTCGACCCCATGAACCTCACGTGGATGTTCAGAGTTACGGCCGGACTTGACGACGTCTCGAACACCAACTTCGTCCAGCGTCTGGGCGGCTGGGAAAAACCAGACATGGAGCTTCGCGGGCACACCCTCGGACACTGGCTCTCCGGCATGGCCGCGCTCTACGAGGCTACAGGTGACGCGTCGGTAAAATCGCGCGCCGCAATCGCCGTGGCGGAACTGAAGCGCTGCCAGGACGCGATCGGCACCGGCTGGATCGGCGCGTTCCCCTCGTCGGACATCGACAAGATCATCGCCGGCGCGCGCGTCTGGGCTCCGTGGTACGTGCAGCACAAGATTCTCCAGGGGCTTCTCGACCAGGCGGAGATATGTGGAAACGACGAGGCGTTTCAAGTCGCGCGGCGCTTCGGGGACTGGACGGCGGACAAGGTACTCGCTCTCACTCCCGAGCAGGCCGCCACGATGCGCAGGCGAGAGTTCGGCGGAATCGCCGAGTCGCTGCTGAATCTCTCGCGTCTTGTGCGCGAGCGCGGCGGATCTGCCGCGCAGGCAGACCGCATTGAAAAGGCGGCGGAGGTGTTCTACCATCCCGAGGTGCTTGATCCGCTGAAAGAGCGCAGAGACTGTCTAAATGGCAAGCACGCCAATACGCTGATTCCGAAAGTCATCGGCGAGATGCGGCGCTATGAGCTAACTGGCGACGAGGCGTCGCGCAATCTTGCGGAGTTCTTCTGGGAGACGGTCACGGGACACTATCTCTACGCGCCCGGATGCGTCTCGACGAAGGAGGCGTTTCGCGGACCCGACAAGCAGGGCGCAAACCTGACCGGCTTCACCGGCGAGACGTGCTGCACCTACAATCTCCTGAAGCTCTCGCGTCAGCTCTTCGAGGCCGAGCCGCGCGCGGCGATTGCCGACTACCAGGAGCGGGCACTTTGGAACCACATCCTCGGACAGATAGAGCCGAGTGACGGAAGGGTGACATACTTTCTCCCGATGATGACGGGCTCGTACAAACTGCAGAACCGCGCGAACGACTCGTTCTGGTGCTGCCAGGCAAGCGCGATGGAAAGCCATACAAAGCCGGGGAGGCTCATCTACTCGAAGCGCGGCGACACGCTCTACGTGAACCAGTTTATCGCGAGCACCTACGATGATGGCGACATCGCGCTGCGCCTTGAAACAGATTTCCCGACGCATGAAAGCGCGCGGCTCGTGGTGACGAGAGGGAAAGGGCGCGTGGCCGTGAGGCGCCCGTTCTGGGCTACAGGCGAGAGCGCTTCGCGCTACGATGTCCGTGAACTGGCGGCGGGCGATGCAGTCGCCATTGATCTTCCGTGCGGACTGCGTCCAGAGGCTCTGCCCGACTGCCCCGAGCGCAAGGCCGTGTTCTATGGTCCGATTCTCCTTGCCGGGCGTCTCGGCTGCGAAGGCGTAGCGCCGTACGACATTCGCGCGCTCGACTACTACGAGCATGACTACAAAGTTCCTGCGTGCCTTGAGCATGTCGCGCTTGAACCGACGGGGGACTGGACGCGCCTCGCAAAGCCGCCGCCGCACAAGAAGGTGTGGGACGACGCGTCGCATCCGGCGGAACCGTACTGGGGCGAGCCGAATTTCAGGACTCCGTCTGGCGTCGTCGTGTCGCCGCTCTGGACGATACACGGCGAACGGTATGTGGTGTACTGGAATTGAGGGTTGGAGGTTTGGAGGTTTGGAAGTTTGGAGGTTTAGAGGTTTGGAAGTTTGGCAGACTGTGGGTTTTAGCTGGAGGTGGAGAATGATGAGAAATATATTCTGTCTCTTGGGGGTTGTGCTTGCGCTGACTGCATCGGCGCGGGACTTCGTGCATCCGGGCATTGCCGAGAGCGCTGAGGACATCGCGCGCGCTCGCAAGATGATCACGGAGAGGCGCGAGCCCTGGTACGGATGCTTCAAGGCCCTTGAAAGCTGCTGGAGCGCGGACCCGAACCAGCTGGTGCCGGTGCAGCCGAAGAGGCTGACCTCCGGACAGTGCAACGGCACGATCGGAACCTCGGGGCGCCGTGCGCACGACCTGGCGCTCATGTATGCCCTGACGGACGACGAACGCTACGCGAGCAAGGCGATCGAGTTTTTGAACGCGAACTCGCATTACGAGGATCTCGAGACGCGCGGCACCCCGGCACTCGACTATGGGAAGATATACCTTCTCGTCGAGGCTGCGGAGCTGCTGCGCTTTCACAAGGGCTGGGCGAAGGAGGACAAGGTGCGCTTTGCGAAAATGCTGCGCGACAGGTTCTATCCCGTAATAAAGGACGGAGATCCCTCACGCTTCGGAAACCAGGGGCTCTTCGCCCTGCGCGGCGCACTCGCGATCGCCATCTTCACGCACGACGAAAAAGGGTATGACAGGATATGGCGCTATCTGAACGCAATTCCGCTTCGTGAGGACGAGGAGCCGTTTCCGCCGGGACCCCCGATCGTCGCGCACTGGCCGCAGGAAAACGACGGATTCCAGATTACGCGTCAGCTTAAGGGACGCAGTGGCGACATTCAGAGCTACGGATACGACGAGCAGCTCAGGCACTACATCTACGCGAACGGACAGTGCCAGGAGTCGAGCCGCGACCAGGCGCATGTCATGGCGGGGCTCTTCCAGTATGTCGCGATCGCGGAGGCGTTCTGGCTGCAGGGCGACGATCTCTACGGCGCGCTCGACAACCGCATCCTCACCGGACTCGAGTGGTCGCTCAGGTACAATTTCGGTGGCTGGCAGCCGAGCGGATTCACCGACGACGAGAGGGAGGCGACGTTCGAGAACGGGATGTTCTATCGCGCGAAGCACCGCTCGGGCCGCTGGATATCGCTCGCGCCGAATCCGAAGGCCGGGCCGCGCTTCGGAGGGCCAGGCGCACCCCGCGAATGCGCCTACGCGCATTACCGCCACGTGAAGGGGTTGTCGCCAGAGAAGGTGCAATTCCTGGAGAAGGCGATCAGACGCGAGAACGAGGCGAACGGTGGCTTCGAGATATGGGGACAGGCCCCGAACTGGCACTACGAGTGGTCTGGATGGGGCACTCTCATGAAGCGTATCCCCAATTTGGCCGACACCCCCTTATAAGGGGATTTCGCAGCAGGTGCGGTTTTGCTATAATCACGGCATGATCATACCACTTCTCATCTCTGCCGTCGCCGTCTTCGGCGAGGGCGACGCGACGGCCCTGTCGGACCGCCTGCTCATGCACTGGAACACGCACGCGACGGACGTCTATGTCCGCAACCAGGCAGTCGTAGGCGTCGGCGGGGGGCGTGCGGCCGAGCCAACGGTCGTCTTCTGCGGCAACCGCTCCCACGTGACGGCGTACAGGGCGCCGAAGCTGGAGGACCTGCCGAGGCGGGAGGAGGATCCTCGCGGACTGTTCCTCGAGCCGCGCGACGGCGGCGCGAAGGCGTGGGTTCCGTACGGCAAGACCGGCGGCATAATCGCCAATCTAAACCGCTCAATCGTGAAACGCGCGCTGTCCGCTCCGGACGAACAGGCGTGGAGCGTCCTCGACGTGTACCTGAAGGGAATACTCCACAGGAACGTGCCGACCGACCTCGATCACGGGCACATGCAGACGCTTTTCGGAATGCAGTCGATGGAGACGATCCACGATGACATAATCCACGAGGTCTGCCAGCTGTATTCCCGCTTCCCCGAGCATCCCGAGGAGCACAAGGCGGCGCTGAGGAAATGGGCGGACGTCCAGATCGCGAACGGCGTCGCGGACAACAACTGGGACATGATGCAGCTCAACTACATCCTTGAGATCGGCCTCGCGCTCGGCGGAGCGGACAGGGAACACTACGTAGACGTCGTGATGAACCAGTCGAGCGTCAGGAACTACTCCGTGAAGAAGCTCGCGGAGACGGGGTTTGATCCTGAGACCGGCATCTGGTGGGAATGCCCAGGATATTCCGTCTGCGTCACGCTCGCCGACTTCGCGAAGTTCGCGACGCGCGCGAAGAAGGACCTGGGAATCGACCTCCTCGAGGAGATTCCCGTGCTGAAGAAGGCGTTTCCCGCGGCGGGCGAGTACCTCTTCCCCGACGGAATGCTCATCGGCTTCGGCGACACGCATCCTGGCGCAATCCCGAAGGAGGTGCTGGAATACGCGAAGCCCAGGACATCCCCGTTCTTCTACGCGCCGAACGCGAGCTGGCTCGTGGCGAGGAGCGGGATGGATCCGACAAACGACGTCGCGTTCGCGCTCAACGCCTCGCTTGGCAACCACCAGCACGCGAACGGAATCTCCCTCGAGCTCTACGCGCGCGGCTATCGGCTCGCGCCGGACGCAGGAGTCGGCTGGCAGCTCTATTCGGGCGACGACTACAAGGAGTACTATTCGCAGTTCCCCGCGCACAACACGGTTATGGTAAACTCGCGCTCGACGTGCCAGGTGATGAAGAGCTATCATCCATTCGAGCTCGTCGCCCACGGCGAGAACTGGGCTACGGTGAAATTCCGCGAGCCCGCGACAAATGCGGAGCAGATGCGTACGGTTCGCTATGTCAAGGACGCTGAGGGCGCGTACTTCGTCGATGTATTCCGCTCCCGTGTTCCGCAGTCAGTCGGACAATCAAGCAATCCCCCTGAGTGGCATGACTACTACTACCACAACTTCGGTGATTCGCTGACGCTGAACGGGGAGGTCGAGCCGACGGAGGAGATCGCCTTTGTCGAGAGCGGGCTCTACTGCCTGAGCTACATCAAGGAGAAGAAGGCGCGCAGGGGGCGCGGCAATCTCGTCGCGACGTTCGACTGGAAGCGTCCGGAAGGGCTCATAAGAACGCGGCTTTTCATGAACGACGCCGAGGATCGCACGTTCATTCAGGCGCTTGCGCCTGCTACGGAGGGGCTTTCGCGCGTCAAGTCGCCGAACTACGGCATCACGCGCGATTCTCGCACGCCGTGCCTTGTCGTCCGGCAGAAGGGCGAGGCGTGGGAGCGTCCGTTCGTCGCCGTGGTCGATCCGTGCGGCATTGTTGAGCGCGTTGAGTTTGGTCGCAACGAAGTCCGCGTCGTGCGGTTGTCTGGCAAAACCGACGCCTTCGCGCTGTAGCATGAATTTTTATGGGGACTGTCCCCGCGGTTTTTTATGGGGACTGTCCCCGCGGTTTTGATATGCCGAGACTTTACTTTTTACCCTAATTGGGGTAAAATACACTTTGTCATGTTTTCATAATGGGGCAAAGGGTGAAGGAAATTTGCGTTTTTGCCTCTGCTGAATGGATTTAGAGGAAGGACTGTGGTCATGAAGTTCACGATTGGCTTGATCGGACGGAACCGCGCGACGCTTGCCGCCGCGGTGCTCGCGATTTGCCTCGCGCACGGCGCGGAGGCGGACTCGCAGATTGCGTTCCCGGGCGCGGCGGGCTGGGGGCGCTTCGCGAAGGGCGCGCGCGCATCCAGTTCGCCAAAGGTCCTCCATGTCACCAACCTTAACGATTCGGGAACGGGGTCCCTCCGCTGGGCGGTGACGCAGTCGAACGCGATTGTCGTCTTCGATGTCGCTGGAGTCATCATACCCAAGAGCACGATAGTCTTCGGAAAGAACCTCTATATCGCCGGACAGACCGCCCCCGGCGAGGGGATCACCGTGTACGGAAACCGCTGCTCGTTTTCCGGTTCGGACAATCTCATCTGCCGCTACCTCCGCTGGCGCATGGGCCATATAGGGCCAAAGGGCAAGGACTGCGCCGGCATAGCAAACGGCCAGAACATGATCTTCGACCACTGCTCGTTCTCGTGGGGGCGCGACGAGACGTTCTCCATCAATCCCGACGGGAAGGGCTCGCTCGGAAACATCACGCTACAGAACTGCATCTTCGGACAGGGACTCATGACGCACTCGGCAGGCGGCCTCATGCAGGCGGACTACATCACCCTCTACCGCAACTTCTACTGCGACAACGGAACGCGCAACAACAAGCTCAAGGGCAAGATACAGTACGTAAACAACACCGTCTACAACTGGCGCAGCGGATGCGTCATACTCGGCGGTGGCTCCTCCGGCACGAGCGAATGCAACATAACCGGGAATCTCTTCATCAAGGGTCCGGCCGGCGGAGTTGACTGCATAGGAGGCGGCAACAGCGGCTTCAGCTACTATGCGGAGGACAACTGGGTCGATGCTGACCGTGATGGAACCTTCGACCCATCGCAGTTCACCGGATCGGGCGGCGGGCGGCTCGTTTCCACTCCGTACAACTATCCGGAACTTGAACAGTATTCCGCCCGCGAACTCCTCACGAGGAACCTCCCCACGGTCGGCGCGTCGCTTCCGTACCGCGACCCCGCCGACTGCTACATGGTCGACGAGGTTATGAGCTACGGAACGGACGGCAAGCTCATCACATACGAGACGGCGCTTCCGATCGGAGCTCCTTCAACATGGAGCGTCTGGGGCGGCGATGCGCGTACGGACACGGACGGCGACGGAATGCCTGACGCGTGGGAATCGGCAAACGGGACGAATCCGAACGCCGCGGATGCAACCGTGGTGGCGGCAAACGGCTACCTGAACATCGAAAACTACATCAACTCGATTACCGCCGCCGACAGCCAGTTCTATCTTCGCGCTCCGCTCCTCCCGAAGTCGGCGGGCAAGACGGCTTCGTCGATTTCCGTCGAATGGCGCGACTATACCGAAGGGGAGGATGGCTTCGAGGTGTCGTACAGCCTTAACGGGTCGAGCGGATGGACAGTAGCCGGCACGACGGCGGCGAATGCAACGAGCTATACGATCAGCGGACTCGGCTCGGGTGCATACCACTGGGTGCGCATACGCGCCTTCGCCACCCGCAACGGCACCAAGGTCTACGGTCCCTATTCCAAGACGGCCAAGCTCTATACGAGCGCTGGAGATGGCGCGGAGGTAGATATCGATAGCTACGAGCCAGATAGTTGGCTTTCCGTCGGGCAGCAGTACTGGAATACGAAATACAGGCAGTGGAACAACAACACGCGCGTTTACCAGGATGGCGACAAAGTGCTGCTGAACACTGACGACGAAGAGTATGTGACACTTCAGAATCAAGTTGCCCCGGCGTCGGTCGTGGCGAATGGAACAGGCAAGGTGACTTTGAACAGAGCGGGTCGGCTTTCGGGAACCATGTCACTAAACAAAGGCAATACAGGCACGCTTGTTCTCAAGGCGGAAAGCACAGCGTCCGACAAAAACAGCCTCGCCACCTACACCGGCCCAGTCGTAAACCACGGCGGCGTCTTGGAGTTCGACTCCATCGCGAACGGAGGAAGTCCCTCGGCGCTCGGCCAGTCGCTGTCGTTCGCTGACAACTGGGTGTTCGACGGCGGAACGTACCGTTACACCGGCGCAAACGCTTCCACGGACCGCGACGCGCTTCTGAGAAGCGCGTCTGCGCTGGAGCTGAATAACAATTACCTGACGATGTACGGAATCTTCGAGGGCGAGGGCGATTTTGCCTTGCAGGGTAGCGGAACGCTCGATGTCCCGAACGGCAGCTTCTTCGGCTACACGGGTGCGACGATCCTGCGCGGCGGCACGCTCAAGCTTTCCGACGCGAATGCGTCTACGGGCTCCGCAATGAACTTTCATCCGACCCAGCTCGTCATGGCGGGTGGCTCGCTCTTCATCGCCTCCGACAGCGGCTACCAGCAGGAGCAGAACATGACGCTTGACATAGAGGTGGCGGACAACACCACCTCTTCTATTACAATCCCAGGGCGTGGAATTTTTCGCGGGACGATATCCAACGCCTCCGGGGAGGCTGGCGCGGATGACGAAGACGAGGCTGGCGGCACAAACGACGACGAGACATACGTCTATGACGGGAATGAAGGCAGTCTTAGAATTTACGTCCCGTATTCCCGCGGATACATAGCAAACGACTTCAGCCAGTTTCATGGCACGATAATCGCGAACTGCACACACAAGGACGGGCGCTTCATGAAGAACGGATCATGGAATGCGCCGACGACACGCTTTTATCTCGAGAGGTCGTCCGTTTCCGGTGCAACGACATACATGAGCGCTTATCCCGCCAACACGACAAACAAGCTCGGCGGACTTTCGGGCGATTCGGGGACATACCTAATCGGCTGCTCTGAAGGAAGTGCGCAGACGCCCTGCAACTGGATCGTCGGCTATGCCAACACCGATGAAACATTCAACGGCGTCATCAACAACTACACGTGGGGATACGGTGCGAGCAAGTATAAGGCAAACGTTTCCATCACTAAAGTTGGCACAGGGTATTGGCGTCTGAACGGCAACACCGAGAACCGCTCCGGGACGACTGTCGACGGTGGAACCCTGATCATGAACGCGACGC
Organism: Kiritimatiellia bacterium; assembly: GCA_016296065.1. GTDB lineage: Bacteria > Verrucomicrobiota > Kiritimatiellia > RFP12 > UBA1067 > UBA1067. Next base: position 2,758 of record JAEDKA010000016.1, on the reverse strand, counting down.
ACACGGAAAGCGGCGTGACGGTGAACTCCGGCGCGATGCTGCGCGGAAAGGGCACGATAAAGACCGCAATCACAGTGAATTCAGGCGCGACGCTGTATCCAGGCGACGAGGCGGAATCTTCCTCGATGACGGCGGACAGCTCCGTGACGCTGAAGGGCGGTTCGACAATGAAAGTCGGCAATGCCGCGCTATGGGCGAACGGAACGGTCTACATCAACTCAGGCGTGACGCTTGCGGTCGATACGTCCGTGAAGACGCTCAAGGCTGGAACGGAGATACGCGTCTTCAAGGGAACGAACGACAAGTTCACCACGAGCGGGACGTTCGACTCGATCGAGCCCGCGTCACCCGGCAACGGACTCGCGTGGGACACGTCCACGCTTTACTCGGACGGATACCTCAGGGTGTACAGCTACGAGCCGATCAGGACTTACTTCATCGGCGGGAATGGCGATTACTGGGATCAGAAGGGTAGTTGGGACAACGGCGTTCCCGAGGCGGGCGTTACCGCCGTGTTCACGAACGCAGCTACGCTCGCTGTGAACATGGGCTGGAACAGCGACGCCTGCATCTGCGACGAGATTCAGCTCAACGGCGCGGACGTGAAGTTTTGCCCCCGCATCTACTGGCCCCGCCTCAGCCCGAAGAAAATCACCGGCAGCGGCACTATGTATCTGCTTTCGGACGTCAATAAGGACAGAAATGGCCAGACCGCCGTCGGACTTGAATCGCAGACTTCCGACGACATGCATGTGGAAGTGCCGGTTGTTCTTGAATGCAACTGTGCGACGAACATCGAACAGGACATTTTCCTCCAGGGACTAAACGGCCACACGATAAACTTCTATCGTCCAGTAGAAATCGCATCCAGCGCGAGAATTATCGCTTACAACGGCACGTATTTCCGCGGCGGGCTATCCGTCGAGTCGACGAAATGGAACAGCCTTCGCGGAACGAACACGATCGCCTGCGATTTGACCGGCGCGGGGAATCTGTATCTCGAAGTGGATGCCGGCATCACCTATTTCACCGGCGACAACAGCGGTTTCACGGGGACGATAAACCAGGAACTCCACAGCAACGTTCCGCGGTTCATAGGCGGAGCTTCCGCGCCCGTAAACGGCACGGTGAACATCAAGGGCGACATGTTCATCATCCCGAGCGAATACGGCGAGACGTTCCGCTTCGGCGCGCTGAACCTCACGCGGTCCGACTGGTACTTCTGCTACGTCATGAAGAACATGGGCGTGAAGATCGAGGTGGGGTCGAAGGGCGACTCTTTCTGGGAGGACGGATACTACTTCGGCACATGGGACGGCACGACGGCGTCCACTACCGAGACGACGGACGCGGAGATCATAAAGGTCGGCGCCGGCACGACTCTCGCCGCATACGCGCAGCAGTACGACAATACGAAGATATCGACGAAGGACGGAATCTGCATCCATCCGCGCTGGAGCCAGGACTTCGAGAATGCGGAGACATACGCCGCGCAGTTCTCCGGCGGAACGGTAGCGAGCACTGCATTCGGGACCGGCGAGTCGAGCTACAACCTCAAGGGAACCGTGACGCAGGCGGAACGCACCATCTACGGCACCGAGGCAACGTCGAAGTTCTTCAGCGGCTACATTGAGAAAAGAAACGATGTTACAGGAGCGATCTTCAGTTTGCCACAGAAGGTGTCATCTGCCACTGAGGGCTATCGCGTGGAATTCGACTATTACCTTTCGCAGAACATTGTAGGCTCAGACAACGACAGCACGGCCGATTGCTCCGGGCTGGTTGTATCCGGATCGGGCGGAACGATGATGACCATTCTCGGAAGAGCCGGAAAGGATGGCGCGGAACGCGCGAATGCAGGCGCCTTCAAGGGCGACTCTTTATCCGACGACGACAAAATAACAACAGTAAGAAGTTGGGGACGAGGGACAGATCCGGCGTCTGACTCGGCACAGGCCTATTGGAATCACTACACCATTATCGGCGTTCCGTCCGGCGCGCGGAAGGGTGTATACTTGAGCATCACGCGTATCAATGGGGATGCGACGGACAATGTCACGTCCTACAAGCTGTCGGACGACTACTCGACGGTGCAGGCGATCAATCTGATATCGGCTGAATACAATAACTCCTATCGACGCTACATCTGTCTCGACAACGTTGTCGCGTCGATTGCGGAGACGGGGAAGCCGTACATCGCGAACGACGACACCGCGACGCTTAGCGGCGACGAGGACTCCGGCTGGACTCTCACCCCGAGCGCGGGGCTTGCGAATGTCGTCGTGTGCATTCCGACGGGCGTTCAGCCTTCGACAGTGACAGTGCGCGCGCCCGTTGATTCCGCGACGGTGACGCCCAACGGGGCGAACGTGCGCGTTGTGCGCGGCGAGAGCGACATAACGGACTATCTCGATGTTCCCGCAGCGGTGGACGGTGTTGTCAGCATAGCCGACGCGACTGTGAAGAACGAGTATGTCAAGGAGCCGCTCGATCCCGCGAAGGGCGCGGTCATAGAGCTCTCGCCAGAGAGCGTGCGGCTTGTAACGGCTCCGACGCGCGCGGGGCTTGTCTATCAGCTGAAGGAAGGTGCGACGCTTGGGGAGATGTTTGGCTGCGAAGACGGCGATTCGAAGATAGGCGACGGCGGCGCGTGGGAGCCTTCGATAACCGTCAGCGGCGGAGAGTCGGGATTCTACACCATCTCAGTCGGCAGGGTGCGATTTTAATTCGTTGAAAAATCGCTGAGGTTGCGGTTGCA
>JAEDKA010000067.1 GCA_016296065.1 Kiritimatiellia bacterium | reverse complement strand
ACCTGAACCTGAAGAGCGTGAAGAAGAAGTTCAAGGACAAGAAATTCGCCGCCGGTTGTTCGCGCGACGTGATACGGCGCGGGGCGGACCAGCTCGGCTGGACGCTGGACGACCTCATTACGCGCACCATCGCCGCCGTCCAGACGTTTGAAGCCTGATATTGCGAACCAGAATGCGATAGGAAAAATTACGTGCCGCCCCTTGACAAAAGTTAGATATCTAACTATAATAGGCGGCCATGAAACACGATGCTGTCATGCTGATGGGTCGGATTCACGACTTGACCCAGAAATGGCTGCGCGGCGAACTCGTCGCCGCGGGGCTTTCTGGCATAGTGCCGTCGCACGGCGACGTGCTGGCGCTTCTATTCATGAAGGGCGAGGCGACCATGCACGAGCTCGCCGCGTTCGCGCACCGCACGAAGCCGACGACAACCGTTCTCGTCGACAAGCTCGAGGAGGTGGGGCTTGTCCGCCGAATGCAGTCAGAGGACGATGCGCGTAGCGTGGTTGTCGCGCTGACCGCCGAAGGCGAGGCGTTGCGCGGCAGTTTCGCCGCGATATCGAAGAAGCTCGCTTCGCGCGTCTATTCGCCCCTCTCAAAGGACGAGGGCGAAATGCTTGAAAAACTGTTGAACAAAGTGTTGTCCAATTTAGAAGCCGCAAAGAACGCAGAGAGCGCAAAATCGGATTGACTCTTTGCGATCTTTGCTTACATTGCGGCGAAAACAAAGCAAGAAAGGAAGAAAGCAATGAAAGAAATAAAGACAACGGCGGATATCGCCAACGCGACGGCTATCGATCTTGGCCCACTCGCGGAGATCAAGGACTATGTGCTTGAACTCGGCCCGAACGTGAAGATTCCGGGCAAGGTGTTCGGCGGGGCGGCGGTCAAGGCCGGCGGCGCGGACTTCTCACTTCAAGTGTTCGCGCCCGGAACGGAGGGCGGTTTCTACCACACGCACAAGGAACATGAGGAGCTGTATTTCTTCCTTTCGGGAGAGGGCGAGTATCAGGTCGACGGAACGAACATCCCCGTGAAAGAGGGCTCGGTCGTGCGCGTCGCTCCCGCCGGCAAGCGTGCCGTCCGCAACACGGGTTCGACGCCGCTCACAATGCTCTGCGTCCAGTACAAGTCCGCCGCGCCGGGCAGTGTTACCCCAGCCGACGGCACCATCCTCGCCGAGCCGGTCACGTGGTAGGCGTGTTGAGGATTGAGCGACTACGAGCCTGTTGAATGGTAATTGAAAGCGCTGGAGATTTCTCCGGAAGTTTGACATTCGTATGACATTTCCGCTTCAGAAAAATGTTACACTCTACGCTGCTTTGAGGCATGGTGCCTTGAAGCGCAAGAATGCGAAAGGAACTAATAGATGAAAAGCAAATTGATGACAATGGCGGGCGTCGTGGCGTTGGTGGCGATGGCCTTCACGGGATGCTGCACGTGCAATGGAAAGAGCGCGTGCGCCTGCACGGATGGCAAGCCGTGCGTCTGTGGCAATGCCTGCAATTGCGCGAAGGAGAAGGCCTGCGCGTGCGACAAGGGCAAGCCCTGCACCTGCTGCACGGACCACGCGAAGTGTGCCTGCGGCAAGACCGGCTGCAACTGCAAGAAGTAAAATCGCCCAATGAAGCGAACCATTGCAATCATCACGCTGATTGGCCTGCCGGCGCTTCTCATCGCGCTGGCGGGCGTTCGCCTCGTCATGTACGACCGTTCCGGCATCTGTTCGGCGGTCGCCAACCAGCCAGAATGCACATGTGGGTGCCGGGAGAAGCACGGACGCGCGAATGCGGAGGTATCCGCGCGCGCCGAGCGCATGGCGAACGAGGCGGGGGCGGCGATTCTGTTGCTGCTCATCATCATTCTGGGCGGAATGGCGGGACTCTTCGCCGTCGATGCCTGCCGCACGCGGCGGCAGTCGGCGGCGCACCGTGCGTTTGTGGCGGACATCTCGCACAAGCTGCGCACGCCGCTCACGGGACTCTGCCTGAATGCCGACCTCCTGAAGGAGAACAGACTGCCGGAGGAGTCCGACAGACGCGACGCCATTGCGTCTATCGCGGAGAATGCCACCCAGTTGACGGACCTCGTGGAGAAGCTTCTTGATCATGTCGCGCGGTCTTGAAGTCCTTGTCGCCGAAGATGACCCCGTAATACGCCGTGCCGTGAAGGCGGCGCTCGCGAGCGAGGGTTACTCCGTGCGCGAGACGCCTGATGGAGCGTCGGCGCTCCGCGCGTTCGGCGAGAAGCGGCCCGACCTGATGCTCCTCGACGTGATGATGCCCGCGGCGGACGGCTTTGAGGTCTGTGCGCGAATCAGGGCCGTCGACGCGAGGGTGCCGATTATCTTCCTCACGGCGCGGTCGAGCGAGGATGACAAGGTCAAGGGACTCGGACTCGGCGCCGACGACTACATCGTCAAGCCGTTCGGCGTCCGCGAGCTTCTCGCCCGCGTTGCCGCTGTTTTGCGCAGGGCGGATTCGCGCACTCCCGAGACAATTCCGCTTGGAACTGTGCATATAGACCCGCGCAAGGCGTCGCTTGTCCGCCCGGACGGAAAATCCGTCACGCTGACGGCCCGTGAACTGCGTCTGCTGCTCCTTTTCGCGGCGCGTCCCGACGAAGTGATTTCAAGAGACGAACTTCTCAACTCCTGCTGGGGACTCACCTACTATGGGACGACCCGGACACTCGACCAGCACATCCTCGTATTGCGCAAGAAGCTGGGTCCTGAAGGCCATCGCCTCGTGTCCGTCCGCTCGCTGGGCTACAAGTTCGCCGCCTCTTTGTGACTTTGGGGGTTCTTTGAGACTAACAGAAACAAGAAGTTCGTTGCTCACCTACGATTTTGGATTAGGAGCACGTCAGAAATTCTCTGAGGGTCAATGGAGCTGAGTGACCGGAAAGAAGCGTTGTATCCGCTGGAAGCGTGAGGATGCGCGTTTCAAGGGATCGAATGAGCGTCGGCTGGTCGCCGCCGGGGAATTTCGTAAGGCCGATGCCCCCGCCGATGATTGAATCGCCCACAAAGGCGCAGCTCTCGGAAGGCAGATAATATGTGGCTGAGTCCGGCGTGTGTCCTGGTGTGTACAGGACGCGGATTGAAAATACTGGATTGGCAGCGAGGCGCACTTCATCACCGTCATCAAGCCAGTCGACACTCGCGCCGATGGTGACATGCCGGCCGCAGCGCGCACTGAGGTTCAGCTCGGCGTCCGCAAGAAACGGCGCGCCAAGGCGGTGCATGGATATAGGCGCGTTCAATGCACGGCTCAATGGTTCCGCCGCCGCCGTATGGTCGAAATGCCCGTGCGTGAGTAGGATTCTCTCGATGCGCCAGCCCCTGTCTCGCGAGATGCCGTAGAGCCTCTCCGCCTCTGCTCCGGGGTCAATCAGAAAACCGCTGCCCGTGGCATCGTCGATGATGAAATATGCGTTCGTCTCGAAGACGTCCCGCACGACGACTCTCGCAACCATGAAGCGCCTCCTTATTCAAGTCGGCATCCGTCAGGACCGCAGACATGCGTTTTCGGTTTCGCTTCCCCGGCAGGTTTTGCGTCGCCAATAAACTGGTTCAGCGCGGCGGCAAAGTCGTTCTTCGACATTGCGCCTGGGATGGCGAGCTTGCCGTTTATGACGAAATACGGCACGCCGTGGACGCCCATCCTCGCCGCCGCAGCCTCGTCACGGTGAACTTCGTCGGAGAACCTGCCGGAGAGGAGGACATTGGAGGCTTCGCCCCTGTCGAGTCCAGCTTCTCCAGCCGCGTCGAGCAGAACGGCGTGGTCTGCGAGTTCAAGGTTCTTCGTGAAGTAGGCCGCGTATAGCAATCCTTCGAGTTTGTGTGCTTTCTCATCGTCGCCGAGGCTTTGCGCGTAATGCGTCAGGCGATGGGCGTCGAACGTGCTGGTGTATCGCGTCGTTGCATAGCGGAAGTCCAGCCCCTCGGCCCGCCCAAGCGACGAGATGTCCTCGATCCGCGCCTTTGCGCCTTCAAGCGAGAGACCGTACTTGTGCGCGAAGCGCGTCGCGGTGTCGGTCTCCGTCCTGCGCGGAGCGGACGGATCAAGCTCGAAACTGTGCATCCTGAGCGTCCATCCTCCTTTCGGCAGAGTCTCTTCCACCGCCTTTTTGAGCCGCGCCTCGCCGATGTAGCAGTAGGGGCAGGCGTAGTCCGACCAGTAGTCTATCTGAACCATCATTTCATCTCCGTTCCTGTCTTGCTGTTGCAAAACGCCGCAGATTATACTATACTATGCGTCCAAATGACAAGAACGCACTATTTTGTAGCCTACTTCCCAAAAGGAAACCGTACATCATGACAAGGGAGAAACTTGAAGGCTTCCACTGCGCGGTGGAGGCTGCGATTGCCATTCTCGGCGGCAAATACAAGGCCATAATCGTCTGGTGGCTTACGGAAAGCGGCATCATGCGCTACAGCGACATCAAGCGCAAGATTCCGCAGGCGACCGCCAAGATGCTCAGTCAGCAGTTGCGCGAACTTGAGGCGGATGAGATAATCTCACGCAAGGTCTATCCCGTCATTCCGCCCAAAACCGAATACACCCTGACGGCACTTGGCAAATCAGCCGCAGCAATCGTCAGGGCGATGGACAAATGGGGGCGCGGATATTACGCCCACCACGGCGTTACACCTTCATGCGACAGGCAAGGCGACTCCTCGTAGCTGCGTCGACCGCCGCGACGTTGGCCCGTGCCGCGCCCGGCAAAAATGTTCTTCGAGACCGTCGAACGCGACGGGAAGACGATGAAACGCTTTGAACTTGTGGAGGATCCAGAATGAAAATAAAACAGATTCGCAACGCGACGCGCTCGAACGGCGCGGCCTTGCCAGACGCGTCCTGATGCCGGACGACAGAGAGGAGTATGTATTTTGACATGAACTGGCTTATATTGATCGTCGCGGGTTTGTTTGAGGTCGTCTGGGCGACGGCGCTCAAAATGTCGAACGGCTTCAGAAATCCGCTCGCTGATGTCGTGTGCGCCGTAGGCATGGCGTTGAGCGTATGGCTTCTCGCCGTCGCCATGAAAACGATTCCGATGGGAACGGCCTACGCCGTCTGGACGGGAATCGGCGCAATCGGCGGCGTAGTGGTGGGCATAATCGCGTTCGGAGAATCCGCCTCCGTCTTGCGCATCGCCTCCGCCGCGCTCATCGTCGCGGGAATAGTAGGGCTCAAACTCGCCGCGAAATGACGGCAAATGAAAACATCGATCTCGATGGTGCCAAGGTGAAGTTCGGCGACAACGTGTTCATTGCGCCAAACTGCAGCTTCTATACCGCAGGACATCCCCTGGACGTCGAGCGCCGCAGCAAGGGTCTGGAGTACGCCTATCCGATAACCGTCGGCGACAACGTGTGGATCGGAGGCAATGTGACGGTGTGCCCCGGCGTGACCATCGGCAGCAACGTCGTCATCGGCGCAGGCGCGGTCGTCACGCACGACATTCCGGACAACGCGCTCGCGTTCGGTGTCCCGGCGCGAGTGGTCAGGAAGATCGAATCCTCCCCGTCGAAAAGTTGAGAATGGAGGATGTCTACCCCCTCTATGATCTGCGCATCCCAGAGAAAGCCGCGAATCCCCGTTTGCCACGGCGTGTCAACTTTATCTACGGAATCGCCGGCATCCGTGGAAAGACAAATAGAACCACCCTTGAAAATACAATGGAGTGCCTTCGCCGATGAAGAAGAGCCTGAAAATCCGCGCGGTCGTTTCCCCGACGCCCGCGATCATCGCGGCGGCATATGACGAGAAGGACAAGGCGGACGCCTGCACGCTCGTGTTTCACACGCGGTCGGCGAAAAAGCCGCCGACGCTTTCAAATGCGGGCTCGTATTCAAAAAGACGTGATCAACAAAGAGTAAATGTGGCATGACAGTTGTAAAAATAACAGTGCTTGAGACATCGCTCGACAAGGAGCTTGCCGCCGAATACGGCATCGACGGGCTGACGGCGTGCCCGATGATGAAGGCTGGCGACGTGTTCTACGCCGACTAAGCGAAATGGAATCACCCCAACATGTCCGCCGCACCCGCGACGCCGCGCTGGACGATGGCCAGTGAGATTTCGCGCACTTCCTCGAGCGTGCGAAGCGTTCCGTTGCCCGAGACGAGGATCCTGTCGATGTTCGCGGCGACGTAGTTGACGGCTTCTTCGCTGGCGGCGCAGTGCGAGAGCGCGATGCGGATGAGATTGTCCACTTTCTTGGCGTTGCCCTCGCCGGCTATGGCGTAGGCGGTGACCGCGTTGGACTGGGCGCGCGGAAACGCCCTGGGCATGTACTCTTGCCGGCGCTCGGCGTCGAGCTCGGCCGCTTCGTCGCGTTCGGCCAGCGGGATCAAGAGGTCGTGGATATCCTTGTCGCCGAAGGCCGTCTTGTCGAACGGACCCTCGAACGGTCTGACGCTATCGCCTTCTTCCTGCCCCAGCAAACTCTCGACAGCCTTCTTGTACTGGAGTATAGCCTGCTCCAGCACCATGCTCTGCTCCCTTATAAACGAGAAAATGTTTCTGGAGACCGGCTTGGCGCCGGCAGGCCTCTTTTCTCTTATGAGATCGTCCATTACGGCGAAGATCTTCGACATCGTCTCGGAGCGGAACGCGTCTTTCACTCTCTTGAGCTGCGCTTCCGGGAACTTCGCGACGAGCACCGAGAACGCGAATGCCCGCGCCGGCCCCATTTCGTCGGCACCCTCGAGATAATCCTGCGCGTAGACGTTGCGTATCACGTTTTCCACGGCCTCGCGTATGTCGATTACGGCCTTGGTAATCTGCTGCGGCGTCGATGTCGCGGAGAGCATGGAGAACTCGCCGGTCTTCTCGGCGTAAGCGGCCTTGAGCATTTTTCCGATCAATCCCGGCGGAACGCTCTTGCCGTTCATGCCCCACAGGAAGTTGATGCCGGCTTTCTCGATCCGTTCGTTTCCTGCCGCCGCCTTGCGCACCTCTTCGAGATTGGCGCGGATCGCGTCGATGCGCGCCTTGATCTCATCGAGCGTGCGTATCTTGGCGGCAGCGGTGATGCAAAGCCCTTGGATCGTCCGCGAGACGACGTCCTTCAGATCGCAGTCGTCGCCGCAGTACGCCAGCACGTCCTTGATGAAGTTCTTGGCCGCGGCTTCGTTCTTACCGGGCAGCTTGGCGGCAATCTGGTCGACGAACGTCATCGCCTTGGCCTCGTACTGGCCGTGGTCGAGTCGCATCGGGGTGGAGGTGCTGGATCCGTCTACGTTGACGGTAACCTTCCAGTTGAACTTGACGGGGAAGTTCTCCGGCTCCTTGATGAAGATGGAGATAGCTCCAGTCTCCTGGTTCTTCGAGATGGTGTACTCAACCGGTATATGCTCGTTGGCGAAGAGTCCGTGGTTGGCGAGGCACTTGAGCTGGCCGAGCTGTCCCTGTCCGAGGGAATAGGCCACCGTGTCGAGCTGCTTGGGGTGCGCCGGCGTGCAGAGCTTGCGGAGCTTCGCGGAGATGCGCTCCAACACGGGCTTGGCGCCCGCCTCGGAGGTGCCGCCGCATTCGAGCGTTTCGTCCGCGAACTTGAAGACGTAGCGGTTGCGGACGCCCTCGGGCTCCTTGCCGGTGGCGATGAAGGTGGGCATCGAGGGGCGGTGGATGTCGCCGCACATGGCCTTGATGCCGCCCTCGCCGTTCATGCCGAAGGACACAAGGGACTTGGTGACGGTGGACACGTAGGGGGCCGAGGGAAGGGCGATGTTCCTCTCCATCGCGTTGAGCACTTCGTCTATGGACGCGCCGGTTCTCGCGAGCATGTTGATGGCCCTGACTATCTGGCCGCTGTCGGGCAGGCGCTCCATGAGGATGTCCTCGATGAGGTTTGCGGCCTCGGCGTCGCGATTGCCATTTTCGGAGATGTCGGAATAAAGCACGTCAAAGGCGGTCTGGCGCGTGAGATTGCCGGCGGCCTTGAGGGCGGCGAGTTCGTCGGCATGCTTAATGACGCGCCCGACGAAGACTGCGCCCTGGCCGATCACCGTCCCTCGCTGTCCGTTGGGGTCAAAGGGATGAAAGAGGTCGTTGACCGCGTAGAGAAGATCGCGCTGCGCCTGGGGCATCTGGGCCAGCGTGGCGTGCTGCGAGTCGCCGACTTTGCTCAGGGCGAAGCGGGCTGCAGGATTCCTCTCCATGCCGAAGACCGACTCCTTGTCCTCGGCTTCGAGGGGAATGTTTTCGTTGACGGCGATCTCGTCGAAGATGAACTTCTCGGCGCCGCGCGCGTGGGAGGTGCCGGTTATGGAGGGGTTCATGCACTTGGCGGTCACGCCCGGGCCGTTGCCCAGCTCCAAGCAGACATTGGCGAACCACTCCTGGAAGTCCGCCATGAGCGCGAGGCCCTTCTTGAAGTTCTCCGCGCTCTGCGTGAAGCGTCCGCCGCAGTCGAAGAGGCGGCGCGCGGTCGAGTTCGGATCGAGCGCCGCGGACTCCGCCTCCGCGTCCGTGCATCCCGTCGCCTGCTGATAGATGTTCGCGACGCGCGCGAGCTTGGGCAGCTCGGAGGCCACATAGCCCATCGCCGTCGCCCTGCCGATGCTCGCAGGGTCGTTGAACTTGCCGCCGCCGAGCGTGTCGATGGCGATTTTCACGAGATTGATGCGCCGCGCCGTGAGCGGCTTGCCCTTGTTGAAGTCCTCGAGCTTCATGTTGTCGCGCACGATGTCCGGTATGAACTTCTCGCCGCCGAACATGTCGGCGATCGTCTTGCGGAACAAGTCGCGCACCTGGTCGTTCGCCGCCTTCATGTCCGCCGTGCGTTTGAACGACGCGAACGCGCCCTTGTAGTCGCCGACTGGCATTCCTTTGAAGCGCGCGACCGTGTCCTCGCCTTTCCCGTTCGGCGCGTACGCCTTGTTCGCGAAATCGACGAACTTCTGGTAGTTCGCGCTGTAGTTTGCATTTACCTGTCCTGGCATTGTTCCCCCTTAACTTTTAACTTTAAACTGCTCAACCTGTATACACACAATCCGCGAAAAGATTACACATGAAAATATCCGCTTGAAAGCATGTCATGGTGCGAATCGTCCAATTCCTGGTCCGCGGGCTGCGCGGCTTCGGCCTCACGAAGTCCCGCAAGCGCCGTGCGCCAGTTCTCCGTCTGGTTGACAAGCGATTCGAGGCCTGCGGCGAGCGATTCGCCGTCCGCGAGCGCCAGCGGGAACGGGCGCACCAAGGCGTACGCGCCGGTCTCCGGGTTCTGGCAGAGCGTCGCGCCCGCAGTGGCGCGCAACAGAAAGTTGGCCTTGAGCATCATGGCGCCGAACGCGCCGTTCGCGTCGGGAGGTGGAAGTCCGATTTCCGCACACGCGATCAGACTCCGCGCCTGCGAATCTTCCAGCATCTCTACGCGGATGCCGTCGACTTCGAGCTCCGCGACGCCATCCGCGCCGTCGAGTCCATCAACTCCGTATTTCGCGGCGAACGCCGCAAGCAGTTCATTGAATTCCATGTCCATACCTCCTGATTTGGATTAAACAGCCACTTCTCCGTGACGTACCGCTTTTCACCCTTTCAACTATGCAAGGCTCTCCGGGTTCGTCTCCTGAAGATACTTCTCGACAGCGTCGTAGACATCCTTGAATTCGTTCTCGGGAATGCTGTCCGTATAGACCGCGTTGGAGTCGAACTCCGTTCCCAGCATGTCGTCGATCGCCATCAGCGCGTCCATCCGGACTGCCCACGTCGAGTAAAACAGAAGGGAAACCTGCATGACCGCGTTGCGGGCTTTTTCCGACGAAGTCACGCCGTCCGGGAATTGCCTGCTGCGGAAGCGCTCGAAGGCCTGCGCGACCTTGGCGGCGTTCTCGGAACGGAAGGCCGTCTTGAGCTCGTGTAGCTTTTTGTCGCCCAGTCGCGCGAACAATATGCCCATCGCCAAACCGGAGATGCCCACCACATCGTCGGTGCCGATCCGCTTGTTGCCGACATAGGCATCCGTCGCGTCGGCAAGCCTAGCCACGGCCTTGTTTACCGCGCACATGGCCTCGGCGAACTCCTTCGGCGAGGAGGCGGATGAAATCTTTTCGAGCGCGCCGAGGTCCAGCTTGGCCGCCTCTTCGAACATCTTCGTGATGAGCCCCTGGCGGACGGCGCGTCCCCTGAAGTTGATGAACTGCGGCATCAGCCCCTTGATCACGCGCTCGTCGCCTTTCGCGGCGGTGCGCAGCTCGTTCAGGTTGTCCAGGAAGGCGTCGACCCTCCGGATGATCTCATCGTCGGACCTGAGTTCGTTGATGTCGGTGAGCAGTATGCCGACGGCGAACGAGCACTTGCCGTATCCGAGCAGATACAAGAGGTCGGCGTCGTCCTTGGCCCGTTCGACGAGAAGATCCACCGCCCGGAATCTCGCGGCCTGTTCGTCGGGCTTTTCGGCGACTTTTAGCTTCTCCTTTATCGCATCGGCGACCTTTCTCGGTTCCCAGATGCGCATTGGCGTGGAGGCGACATTGCCGTCCAGGTCGATTGTCGTGGTCCAGTTGAACTTGACCGGGAAGCCCTTGGGCTCGGAGTACTTGATTGTGACCGCGCCGGTCTCGTCGTCGCGCGAGAGCGAGAACGTGACGGCCATGTGTTCGTTGGACGAGATGCCGTGTGCCAGGAATCCGCCGTTGACGTTTACGCTGAGGGCGCTCTGCGAAAGCGCGTAGTAGACGTTCGAGAGCTGCTTGGGGTGAATATTCCCGCACAGCTCCGCGACCTTGTCGGCAATGGCCTTGCTGGCCTTGACGACCACCGGATCACTCTCCGACCCGTTTATCGCTTCAAGCGTCTCGCCCTGCGGGAAATGGAACACGAACTTGACGTTCTCTTCCGGGAGGACCGGCTCCTCGTTCTCCGTATACACGGGCGGCGAAGCGCGGCTGAGGTCGAGAACCATGGTGTTGCGTCCGCCGCGCGCGGTGCCGTCCATCTCCTCGAGCTTTCCGGTGAACGAGGATATCCCAGGCGCGTTCTCGAGGTGCGTGCCGGAGGCGAGGGCTGCTTCCGCCACGTCGAACGTTGCGCCGGAGTTCTCGGCGAGAAACATGATCTGGCCCATGGTCATGGGATTCGTCGCAAGGCGCCGTCTGATGGCGCTGGAAAGCTCCGAGTTGCTGCTGTTGGGCGATGCTTCGACATCGGGGTACAGGATCGGCACCAGGTTGGCGCGGTCGAGCTTCCCGGACTTCTGCAGCGCCGCGATGGCGTCGTAGTTCTTCATCACCCGCGCCGCCACGAGCAGGCAGTAGTCGACCTTGTCGCGCTTGCCGCCGCTGGACGCGTCGGGAAGCGGGTCAAGCGCATTGAATACGGCGTAGATGAGCTTGCGCTTCTCCGGCTGCATCTGCGCCAGCGAGTTGGAAAGCGACGTCGCGTATCCGCGGCCGGCGAACTGCATCGCGGGGTTCTTCGCCATGCCGAAGATGTCCTCGGGATTCTCCGCGTCGAGCGGAATCTGGTCGTTGACGGAAATCTCCTCGAAGACGAACTTCTCGACGCCTGTCTTGGCCGCATCGGTGCATGATGCGAAGTTGAGGTTCGCCTTCGTCGGCGTGTCGCGCGTCTTGGCCTCCCGGTCGCCCATGAGGTTTTCGTACCAGTCCGCGAACTTGTCCATAAGCTTCAGGCCCGCCTTGAAGCCTTCGACATTCTGCGTGAAGCGTCCGCCGTAGTCGTAGAGGCGGCGTGCCTTCGAGTTCGGGTCGAGCGCGGCGGTCTCCGCCTCCTCGTCCGTGCATCCCGTCGCTTGCTGGTAGATGTTCGCGACGCGCGCGAGCTTGGGCAGCTCGGAGGCCACGTAGCCCATCGCCGCCGCCTTGCCGACGCTCGCCGGGTCCGTGAACTTGCCGCCTCTGACCGTGTCGATGGCGATCCTGACGAGGTTGATGCGCCGCGCCGTTAGCGGCTTGCCCTTGTTGAAGTCCTCGAGCTTCATGTTGTCGCGCACGATGTCTGGAATGTTCCTCTCGCCGCCGAACATTTCCGCGATCGTCTTGCGGAACAAGTCGCGCACCTGGTCGTTCGCGGTCTTCATCTCCGCCGTGCGCATGAACGACGCAAACGTGCCCTTGTAGTCGCCGACCGGCATCCCCGAGAAGCGCGCAACCGTGTCCTCGCCTTTCCCGTTCGGCGCGTACGCCTTGTTCGCGAAATCCACGAACTTCTGGAAGTTCGCGCTGTAGTTTGCATCTATCTGTCCTGGCATTGTTCTGTTCCTTTTTCTGTCAACCTTTTAAAACCTTTCAACCTGTATACACGCGGAACAGGAAAAGGTTACACATGGAAAACCCGCTTGAAAGCATGTCGTGGTGGGAGTCATCCACTTTCTGGGCCGCGGACTGCGCTGACTCGGCCTCGCGCAGGCCCGTAAGCGCCTTGCGCCAGTTCTCCGTCTGGTTGGCGCGCAGCAGAAAGTTCGCCTTTAGCATCATGGAGCCGAACGCGCCGTTCGCGTCCGGCGGTGGCAGTCCGATCTCCGCGCAGGCGACCAGACTCCGCGTCGGCGGATCTTCCAGCAGCTCTACGCGGATGCCGTTCACTTCGAGTTCGGCGCCGCCGTCAGCGCCGCCGAGCCCTTCGATGCCGAATTTCGCGGCGAACGCCGCAAGCAGTTCCTTGAATTCATTTGTGTTCCTCTTTCCGGAATTATGCAACCCCGCCAGCAAATTTCCAGTGCAACGCCCGTTGCCTAGCCCAGTGTTGACAGAGCTTCGCTCGTTTTGGGGATATTATAGCACATATCAGTTGAGGGCACAAGACGCCGTCGGGATGGGAAAATGCCGGAATGTTGCCGCGACAACATATTTCTACAGCCGAAAATTGTATAATATGCGCAATAAGCAGAGAAGAAAGGTTGGCATCATGGAAATCAAGAAGATTGCTTTTTTCGACACGAAGCCGTATGACAGAGAGTCGTGACGCGGCAGAACAAGACGCTCTCGCTGCTCGTCTCGATGCCCAATGTGATCGTCACATCGCATCAGGCGTTTCTCACGCACGAGGCGCTTGCCAACATCGCCGAAACGACGCTCAAGAACCTTGATGATTATTTTGCGGGTGCGCCGCTCGAAAACGAAATCTGCTACCGCTGCCTCGGCACGGGCGGAGCGGCCAAGTCGAACTGCCCTCGTCGCGCCAACGGCCGCTGCCATTGACTTGAAACCCGGCGTCGCAATCGTGAGCTGCAACGACGGACTCCGCCCCGTCATCATGAAACTCGAAGCGACCGACGAGGAATCGAAGATCGACTACAAGCCGGTTGAAAGATAATTCTGAACGCCCAAACCACAGAAATCAATCTCGCCACACCGGACGCACGGCGCGGTGGGTAGTATGTTTTTTCATACTAATTGCGTGCCTGACGGCTGATGTCGTATAATATGCGCCATGGAAAAGACAGGATCGATTTTTACCTATGCGCAATTCGTCAAACGGATGACGTCTGGCCAAGGCGTGGCGACGCCTGACGGCGGCTGTCCCGTCGGAATCGCGCTCGACGTTTTTCGCGGACGTTGGAAAGCCGACGTTCTCTACCGCCTCTGCACGGGCGTCGCGGGTTTCGGCGAACTCCAGCGGCAACTGCCTGGAATAACCCGCGCCATGCTCTCCTCTACCCTCAAGGAACTCGAGTGCGAGGGCGTCATCCACCGCCGCGCATTGATGGACGGCAAGGTGAAGCGATCCGAGTACACGTTGACCGAAAAAGGCAAAGACCTCTATCCCGTCTTCTACGCCCTCATGAAATGGGGCTGGAAACACTCTCAAATCAAAGGAACAGAAAAATGAAGAACAGAATCTGCAATATCCTCGGAATCGAAAAGCCCGTCATCCAGGGGCCGATGGTGTGGCTCACGGACGCGAAACTCGCTGCCGCCGTCTCGAACGCGGGCGGACTCGGCAGTCTCGGTCCCAACGCCGGGCAGACCACGGTTACGCGAGATCCCGGCGAAACCGCCGAACGCATGAGGGCGGAAATCCGCAAGGTGCGTGAACTCACGGGCAAGCCGTTCTCGGTCAATGTGCTTCCGATGTCGAACGGCGTCGACGTGTTCACACCACCCATGCTCAAGGTCATCTTCGAGGAGAAGGTGCCGGTGGTCACATACGTCGGCGACGTGAAAAAGGAACTCTTTGGCGAAATCAAATCGCACGGCATCAGGATCGTCTACCGCTCGCTCAACCCCTCGCCCGCAGAGGCCGCGTTTGCCGAGGAATGCGGCGCGGATATCGTCGTGGCGACAGGCTTCGACGAGGGCGGCACGCTTCCGAACATGACGCTCGGAACCTTCTCGATAGTTCCGCTCATCGTGGATGCGGTCAAGTCCGTGCCCGTCATGGCGGCGGGCGGAATCTACGACCGCAGGTCTTTCAACGCGGCGCTTGCACTCGGCGCAGAGGGCGTCTATTGCGGCACGGCGTTTCTCATGTCCGAGGAAAGCCGCATGGCGGCGAACGTCAAGGAGACCGTCCTCAAGGCGAATGCCAAAGACCTTCTTCTCTTCCGCACGATTCCCGCCTACTACCGTTCGCTTCCTGGCGCACTCGCCAACAAGCTTGTCGAGATGGACAAGGCGGGCGCGACGAACGAGGAGCTTGGAAAGACGATGGGCGGCTTCGCCAACCTGCGCAAGGGGATGCTTGAAGGCGACATGGAGAACGGCTACGTCTCCGTCGGACACGCCATCAGCTTCATCCACGAAATCAAAAGCGCCGCGCAGATCATCGCCGACATGACGAAGGACTGGGGGAATCCGACATGAGGGCGATGTTCTTCAACGGCAGCCCGCGCAAGAACTGGAATACCGCCAAGCTGCTCGAAAGTGCGATGGAGGGCGCTCGGTCCGCCGGTGCAGAGGCGGAACTCGTCAACCTCTACGACATAGATTTCAAAGGGTGCAAGAGCTGCTTCGCATGCAAACTCAAAAACGCCAGAACGAACGGCGTATGCGCCATCCGCGATGCGCTGCGTCCGGTGCTTGAGCGCGCGGCGGCGGCGGATGTGCTTGTCGTCGGCTCGCCCGTCTATTACAGCGGCATAACCGGCGTCGCGCACGCCTTTCTAGAACGCCTGATGTTCCCACTCGACACCTACACGGTAATTGACGGAGTTCGCCAGCGCTTCCTCAGGAAAACGGTTCCTACGGCGATGATTCTGACGATGAACGTCCCGGAGGACGCACTCGACAAGTGGCAGTATCCGACGCTTCTCGGCATCAACGAAAAGCTGATGGACGGGATATTCGGCTATTCCGAGAGCCTGTTCGTGTGCGACACATGCCAGTTCGCCGACTACTCGCGCTATGACGTCAATCTCTTCTCCGCCGAGAAGAAAATCGCCCACCGGGATGCGCACTTCGCCATAGACCTTGCCAATGCACGCGCTCTCGGAATTCGCCTTGTCGAAAAGGCCCAAGAGAAATGAACGAGCTCAATGTCGCCACCCGGCGGGGGACTGTGCTGAACGGAGCGCTGTTCCTATCGCCCGGGAAGGCGGATACTCTCGTGATCGCCATCACGGGCATACACGGGAATTTCTATTCCAATCCGTTCTACTATGATATGGGAGACGCGCTGAACACCGCCGGTATCGACTTCGCATACGCACAGACGCGCAATGCGTTCGGCGTCATCAGGACGCGAAACGTCCTAACAAAGAAGGAGGAAGTTATCGGCTCGTGGAATGAGCGATTTGCCGACACGGACGAAGACATCACTGCCTATCTCGATGAGGCCGAGCGGCGCGGCTATCGGCATGTTATTCTCGCAGGACACTCCCTCGGCGCGAACAAGGGCATCTACTATCTCTCACGTAATCACGATCCGCGCGTAGAGCACTTCATTCTGATGAGCCCCGCGAACGTCGATTACATGACAAGTGGTGTCACGCGTGAGGAACGCGAAATCGTCGCCGCGCTCATGGCAGAAGGGAAGGGGGATGAGATGCTGCCGTTTCCGCTCATGGGCTGGGTGGACTGCACCGTTGCGACCGCCGCCGACTGGCTCGGTCCGACG
Source organism: Kiritimatiellia bacterium (assembly GCA_016296065.1). GTDB lineage: Bacteria > Verrucomicrobiota > Kiritimatiellia > RFP12 > UBA1067 > UBA1067. Next base: position 3,020 of record JAEDKA010000067.1, on the reverse strand, counting down.
CTGAACAATGTTCATACCTCGCATGACGGCGACTGGTCGCAGATTTCGCGTATCACGCACACGGGCGCGCTGTTGATCGGAACATACGACCGTTTCACCGACGGAGACCCGGCAGCCTTTCTTGAGAACATAAACAACCACTTCCCCAAGGCGGACGAAAACAAGCTCGTCTTCATCGAGAAGACTGGACACACCTATCAGCAGAAGCACCGCGAGGTTGCGGACGCCATCACGCGCCTCGTCCTCGGCTGGCATGGAAAGGAGCGACTATGAAAAATCTGTTTGACGAAACGACGCTTGGCGGCGTCGCGCTGCGCAACCGCGTGTGGCGGTCGGCCACATGGCTGGGACTTGCCGGACCACGCGGCGAAATCACCGAGGCCATCGTTCGCGCCTACACGGAACTTGCCAAAGGCGGAGCGGCGATGCTTGTCACGGGACTTGTCTCAATTGCCGAGGATGACGCGACCATCGGCGGCGAAGCGAAGTTCTACGACGATTCGTTTGTCGCTGGGCATCGTCGCCTGACGGACGCTGTTCATGCCGAAGGCGCGAAGATCATCATGCAGACGGCGATGGTGGATGGCTTTGTTGACGAGCTGACGACAGCCAACGTGGAAGGCGTCGTGCGGCAGTTCGGCGAGGCGGCGGCGCGTGCCGAGCGCGCGGGCTACGACGGCGTCCAGATTCATGCCGCGCACTTCTTTTACTTGAGCAAGTTCATAAGTCCGCTCTTCAACCACCGCAACGACCGCTTCGGCGGCTCGCCGGAAAACCGCGCCCGCATCCTTGTCGAAATCCTCGCCGCCATGCGCGAACGGACACGCTCCGGCTTCGTAGTTGCAATAAAAATCAACAGTGACGACTGCCATCCGGGCGGATTGGCGCAAGACGATTTTCTCGCTGCGGGGATGATACTTTCTGACGCAGGAATCGACGCCATCGAGGTCAGTGCGAACTATACGTCACGTCCGAACATCCGCGCGGGCGTGAACGAGTGTTCCTTTCTTCCGGCGGCAGAGGCGTTGGCGGCAATCGTGAAAACACCTATCGTCCTGGTCGGAGGCGTGCGTTCGCTCGAAACGGCGAACACTGTTCTCGCCAAGACCGCCATAGAGTACATCGCGATGTCGCGTCCGCTCATCCGCGAGCCGAACTTGATCAACCGGTGGCAATCCGGCGACATCCGTCCATCAAACTGCGTCTCATGCAACGCATGCTACCGCACCTCTGCCCATGCATGCCTCTTTGCAGTCTGCCATTGACATAGCGATATTTACGTAACATTGGGGTATGTTGTGTTTTGCGGGCGTGGCGCGGTACTGATTTTGGCTGTTATACGACACAGTGGAGGGCAAAGTGGTTTTTACGTGAAGAGACAAGACCGAGTTTGGACAACCGGCTGATTTCCGCAGAAAGCGCGCTGCGCTCGACGCAGAGGTAGTCCGCGAGTTGTTGGCGGTCGAAGGGGATGTCGAATTCGACTGTTCCTTTCTGCTGTGCAATGGAACGCAGATATGCCATCAGCCGATTCTGAGTGGAACGGTGTGACAGGATTTCGATCTTTCGGTTCAGCTCAAGCGTCTTTACGGCGAGCGTGCGCATGATGTTCCTGACGAGGCGGGAGTGGAACGCGCAGGCGTTCTCGCAGGGAGAGAGAAAGCGGGCGGTCTTGACGAGAAGAACATCGCTGTCCCCGTCCGCTTCAACATCGACACTCATCGTATTCGCCCCGGACAGCGACTGCGCTGCGGCAACGATTTCACCTGGGCCTATCCGCTTGATGATGGTGCGGCGTCCGTCAAGGTCGTATGCCGAGACGGAAAGCGAGCCCGACAGCAGAATGCCTATTCTGTCGGCGCGTTCGCCGGTCCTCATCAGCGCATCCCCCTTATCAAGGCGACGCCGCTTCACGCCAAGGCAGGCAAACAGGGCGGAGAGGCTCGCGATCCCGATTCCGTCGAAGACCGGGCATTTTTTCGCCTGTACCGCGAGATAAGTGCTTTCCCGTTCCATGCCAGATAGTCTATCATTTTCCTGGCGCTTCCGCAATGTTGGAGGGACAACATATTTCACGGACGAGAAATGATATACTAGCATCGTCAACAGGTGAATAGGAGGTAAATAGCCATGAAAAGAAAGATAGTCGAGATAGACGAAACGAAATGCACGGGCTGCGGACTGTGCGCAAACGCCTGCCACGAGGGGGCGATTGCGATGGTTGACGGCAAGGCGAAGCTCGTCAAGGACGACTACTGCGACGGCATGGGCGACTGCCTGCCCGAATGCCCCGCCGGAGCGATCAGGATCGTTGAACGCGAGGCCGCCGCATACGACGAAAAGGCCGTGCAGGAACGGAAGGCGGCGAAGATGCAGGAACAGATGAAGTCCGGGGGAATGGCTCTGCATCCAGAAGGGCATACGCCGCCGCACGGCGGCTGCCCCGGCAAAGCGATGCGGACGTTTAACCGTGTGGAGGAAAACGGTAGGGCGGTCGCCCCGCGACCGCCGCTTTCGGCGGCATCATCGATGCCGCCCTGCCAAGGTGGCACCGCAACTCCTCAGTCGCAGCTCGCCCAGTGGCCATGCCAGATTCGCCTGGTGCCGGTCAAGGCGCCGTTCTTCCAAGGTGCGAAGCTGCTCATTGCGGCGGACTGCACGGCCTACGCATACGCCGCGTTCCATCAGGAGTTCATGCGCGGCAAGGTGACGATTGTCGGATGCCCCAAGCTTGACCCCGTGGACTACTCGGAGAAGCTGACGGAGATATTGCGCGAGAACGACATCAAGTCCGTCACAATCGTGCGCATGGAGGTTCCCTGCTGCGGTGGGCTCGAAATGGCTGCAAAGAAGGCATTGCAGGCTTCCGGCAAATTCATCCCATGGCAGGTCGTCACCCTCTCGCTCGACGGGAAGATAATCGATTCGTGAAGGAGGTCAAGAATGAAGAAGATTGCGTTTTTCGACACCAAGCCGTATGACAAGGAGTCGTTCGAGCGGCAGAACAACGGGCGGTACGA
>JAEDKA010000096.1 GCA_016296065.1 Kiritimatiellia bacterium | reverse complement strand
TCCCGAGTCACCTAGATTGGCAGTGAAACGGTGAATGTCGTTCCATGACCGACTTCGGACGTGCAGACGATTCCGCCGCCATAGGAGGTGACGATGGCCTGCACGAGCGCGAGACCGAGGCCGTTCCCGGGCTGGTGGCGCGAGGAGTCCGCCCGCCAGAAGCGCTTGAAGACGAAGGGAATGTCGGCGGGCGCGATGCCGCAGCCGGTGTCGGAGACGGAGAGTTTGATGACCGAACTTTCCTTGTCCAACACGACGGAGATCGAGCCTCCACGGGGTGTGAACTTGATCGCGTTGTCGATGAGGTTGCCGAGAAGCTGCTGCAACTTTCCTTTGTGGCCGGAGAACTGAACCGGACCTTCCGGAATCCGCGTCTCAAGGTTGAGACCGGCGTCCTCGATTGCGGGCGCGTAGAGGTCGCAGGCTCTACGGACGAAGGCGGCAAGGTCGATGTTTTCACGAGGGGTACGCTCGATCTTGGCATCCGTCTGGGAAATCTCAAGCATCGTGTTGATGAGATTCAGCAGGACGTCCGTCTCGGTATGAACTTGGACTGCCAGCGGTTCGGGGAGGCTGCCACCGGTCATTTCGGTTTCCGCGGCCATGGAGAGGCGCGTGAGCGGCGTGCGCAGGTCGTGTGCGATGTCGTCCGTCAGATGCCTGAGTTCGGTGTAGGCGGCGTCCTTCTCGGCAACGAGCTGGTTGAGCCTGAGAATGCGGCCTCCGACGAGGTAGGCGGAAATGCAGGAGAGGATCGTAATCAAGGCGGAGACGCCGCCCAAGGTTGAGACGAGGAAGATGAGGAAGGCTTCGACATCGCTGACGTCGCAGGCGAGGACGATGTTCCCTCCGTCTGGCAACGGGCGCGTGGTGAAGCGGACGGCGCCATGTCGGCTGGCGTCCTCAAGACCCTCGCGTTCCGTGTAGAACCGTCCCGAGGTCCAGCCTCGTCTGGTGAGGCGTACAAGTCGGTTCCGGAAGCCTGGCGGGATCTGTGTCGCGTAGCGGACGGCATTGGTCGCGTCCGTGACGAGGATGAAGGTCTTGTTGGGGTTGTGTTCTTCGGCGTCTTCGTCGATGCAGTGCCTGAACGCCGGGGTGAGACCGCCGAACTGCCGGTATTCGGCCTGGAGGTCGTCGGAAATCCGGTTGAGCTTCTCCTCGACGTCTCCGATCATGTAGCGGTAGGCGATGACCGTCACGACAACGGTGGCGAGAATGGAGAGACAGCCTGTTGTGAGGAAGGTCGAGAGGACCATGCGTCCACGCAGGGACAGTCCCGTGGTTTCAGCGTTCTTCCAGGACATAGCCGAATCCCCGTAGGGTGTGGATGAGTTCCTTCTCGCCTGGTGCCGTGATCTTGGTCCGGAGACGGCTGACACGGCACTCGACGACGTTGGTGCGCGGATTGAAGGCGTAGTCCCAGACGCGGTCCATGATCGTCGTCTTCGAGACGACACGCCCCTTGTTGCGCATCAGGTATTCGAGCAGCTGGTATTCGAGGGGCTGCAGGTCGATGCGGCGTCCGGCCCGGACGACCCGATGCGTGACGAGGTCCATCTCGAGATCGGCGATGCGGAGGGTCGTCGACTCCGGCGTGGAACTGGAACGGCGCAGAAGCGCCTGCACGCGGGCGAGGAGCTCGGCGATGGAGAAGGGCTTGGCGAGGTAGTCGTCGGCACCGGCTTCGAGACCTTCGATCTTCGCCTCCACGCTGCCACGGGCGCTGAGGATGATGACGGGCAGTTTGCTGCCGGCGGCCCGCAGGCGGCGGATGATCTCGAGTCCATCCATCTTGGGGAGCATGATGTCCATCACCGCGGCGGCGTAGTCGCCGTTCCGCGCGGCTGCGAGGCCTTCTTCGCCATCGCGCGCAAGCGTCACGGCATGCCCCTCGCGGCGGAAGCCCTCCGAGACGAATTCGGCGACCTTGGCGTCGTCCTCTACAATCAGAATGTGCATGGAGAGATTATATCAAACACAGGCGATGCGGGCGAGGTCGTAGATCTGCCGGAAGGAATCGCGGAGGCCGAGCTTCGACCCCGCGACATCGCGCCAGAACGAGAGCGGGACCTCTGCGACGGAAGACCGCAGAAGCTGGGACGGGATGCGTTTCAGCAGTTCGACGTCGAAGAGCCAGCGCGTGAGGAACGGCCGCGCGAAAATCCGCCGGGCGAGGTCGCGCCGGAAGATCTTCGCGCCGCACTGCGTGTCGTAGACGGGGAGTCGCAGGACGAGGCGGATGAGCGTTTTCATCACCGATCCCGTGCAGTGGCGGAAGACGTTGCGGTCGATCTGTGCGCCGAGATGGGGCCAGCGGGAGCCGATTGCGGCCTCTCCGCGAAGGGCGCGGACGAAGGCCGGCAGTTCGGAAAACGGCGTTGCAAGGTCGGCGTCCCAGAACCCGACGACCTCCGCCTCAGTGTTGTCCAGAAGCCAGTTGACGCCGGTTCGGACGGCTTCGGCCTTACCGACGTTCTTGGGCAGGTAAAGGGCGTGGATCGCCGGGGATTGGCGTTCGAGCAGGGCGAGGACTTCCGCCGTGTCGTCGGTTGAACCGTCGTCCACGAAGAGAAACGAGAGATACGGATAGTCCCGGAGGGCGTCCAGAAAAGCATCCGTCATCAGACGCTTTGCTTCGTCTTTGCAGGGAATGACAAGGGTAAGAGAGGTCATTGTGCGGATCCCTTTCCGTTCAATTGCGGAAATTGGGCAAAATCGGGCGTGCCGTGGTAGAACTCATAGGAGTAGCGGTTGTGCCGGTAGGGCGCATCCGCGCCGCGCAGGCGTTTCGTCGTTGTCATGCCAACCGCGAGCGAGGTCGATAGGATGGCGACGGCCAGGAACGCGGTCCAGGGAACGGCCTTTTCAAGCAGGGGGAGCTTCGCATCCTTCGCGTGAAGGGCAACCCAGGCCGCGAAGAGCGGGACAATCGGCATCACGTAGGTCAGTGGAATACGGCTCGTCAGACACCAGAATCCCGTGATGCCGACGATGCCCCAGAAGAAGACATCCCGCTTCGTGCGGTCCCCGAAGAGCAGCGCGGGAGTCCAGGGCAGTGTGACGACAAGCGCCCAGACAAGGGCCATGCCGCGGAAGAATTCACGTCCCGCGCCATATTTGTCGCCATAGTCCTTGACAAGGAAGCGGAGGAGGTTCTCGTTGATGAAGAAGTATCTGAGGAATCCTGGCGTCTGGCGTTCCATCAGAATGAACCAGGGGGCGGCGATGCCCAGGAAGATGAGCGTCCCGGAAAACCAGCGGAAGGAGAGGATTTTGCGCCAATGGTGGTTGACGCAGGCGTCGATCACCAGCGGACCCACAAAAAGTGCAACGGCGACTGGACCCTTGACGAGCATGCCGAACGCCAGCGAGAGGAAGATGCCGAGCGACCAGTTCCGTTGTCCCGTCCTGAGGAGCAAGGCGTAGGACAGATAGGCGCCGGCGATGCAGGGCACGAGAAGGGCGTCCGTCATGCAGAAGCCCGACAACGCGTAGACGGCGACGGAGGTCGAACAGATGCCGACCGCGAGCAGGGCGCGTCGCCGGTCGGACAGGGTCTTCACCGTGTACCAGAGGAGCCCCAGCAGGGCAAGGGTTGCCAGGAGGCCAGGGAGCCGCACGGCGATTTCCCGACAACCGAGGACTTTACAGGCGGCACCTGCCGTCTGGAAGAGAAGCGGGGGCTTCCCGTCGAAGCTCTGGTAGACGTCGTCGTAGGTGAACCGCGGAACGAGAAAGTCGCCCGTGCGCGCCATATTGGCGGAAATGGCGGCGTAGCGGGCCTCCGAGGTGTCGAAGACCGGCGTCACCGTGGCGATGAAGAACCGTGCGACGGCGAGCACGAGAAGGGCTGTCAGAATCGGGTGTTTGCGCATACCCGACAGTCTACTAAACGGACGTGGTGGGAACCTTGCGCGAACATTGCCATTTGGCAAGGAAGTCTAGATTGACTTG
>JAEDKA010000095.1 GCA_016296065.1 Kiritimatiellia bacterium | reverse complement strand
GCGTCCAGATCGTCCGTGAAGCCCTTCGGCGTCGACGTCTTCGCGGAAGCGGCAAGCGCGCAGAGCGCGGCGCACGTGACTGCGAGCATATGTTTCATTCATCCTCCTTTGCGCTTGCGGTGAGCACTTCGCATCCGGTTTCGGTGACGAGAACGAGGTCCTCGATGCGGACGCCGAGGTTGCCTTCGAGGTAGATGCCAGGCTCTATCGTAACGAACATCCCCGGCTTGAGCGTCCAGTCGGACTTCTTCGACGCATACGGCGGCTCGTGTATCTCAAGTCCGACTCCGTGTCCGAGCGAGTGCCCGAAGCACTTGCCGAATCCGCCGGCCTTGATGACGTCGCGCGCTATCTTGTCAAGCGCCTTTCCCGTAACGCCCGGCTTGACGGCGGCAATCGCCGCGCGGTTCGCCTTAAGAACGAGATCGTGCACCTTGCGGTACAGCGCCGAGCGGCGCTTCGGCGGAATGTTCCGCGTCATGTCGGAGCAGTATCCGCCGAGCTTCACCCCCATGTCGACAAGAACGCCGTCGCGTCCGTTCCACACCGTCCCGTCCGGAACGTGGTGGCACTCCGCGGCGTTCGCGCCGACGCAGACGATCGTGTCGAAAGCCTCGCCGTCGCCGCGCTCGTACATCATGGAGCGGATGATCCCCGCCATCTCGCGCTCGGTCATTCCGGCGCGGAACATCCGCCGCGCGTCCTTCCATATCGCGACGTTGAGGTCGCTCGCCGCGCGCATCTTCGCGATTTCGTCCGCAGACTTGACCGCGCGCCGCCTCTGGAGAACGCGCGTGGCGTCGACAAACTTCGCTCGAGGCAGAACCTTCTTAAGCTTCTCGAAATCCGCGACGGATATCGCCTTCTCGAATCCGACGCGCCTTTCCGCAGCGCCCCTTCCGCCGAACGCACGCCGCAGGTCCGCTTCGAAGCGCTTTACGTCGCGCACCTTGAGCGCGGGCGCGACGCGGTGCGCCATCGGGATGTAGCGGAAGTCGGTGTAGAGCGTGACGGCGCCGTCGGCAACAATGGCCCACGCCTCGCCGCTGCAGTCAACACCAGTCACGGCGAGCACGTTCGCACGCCCCCTGAGTATCATGTCTTTCATGGCCATAGTCATACCACCTCGCATACAGGTGACGAGAATCTTACTGGTCCAGCCCCGCCATCGCGGGGATATGGACCTCCTCCTGCACCTCGATCTCGGACGAGCCGAAGACGTAGTCGGCCGCGAACTGCTCGACCTCTACGACGTCGTGCGCGGTCTTGGAGGAATACGACTCGTCTCCACCGCCCGCCTCGAGCGCGCCGCGTCCGGCGTCCGCCCTCAGGTCGCGCTGCATCTCGAGCGAGGAGAGTATGTAGGAAGTGAAGCCGAAAAGCGACGCGAGGACGAGCGCGAGAGCGAGCATCCCGAGCGCCATCTCGACGAAGGCCTGGCCCGGTCTAGTGCCCATGGGACGTTCCTCCCCGGCCTCCGCCGCCGCCAGTTCCGCGGACGCACGTGCCCGCGTTGTACTTTATCCACCTTATGCCGGACTCGCGGAACGCGTCGATCTCCCACGTCTGGAGCTGGAGGCAGTAGAAGCATCCCTGCGCGTTGCCGGGACCGTGCTCAAGGTACGGCCCCAGATGGTGCCTTATGTGCGTGACCCATCCGTAGTCCGCCGTCGACAAGTCCTCTCCGCCGACGGAGTCAAGCGGCACAAGCCTCACGTGCGAGAAGCACGGCACGACAAAGGAATTGAGCGCAGTAACGACATCGGTCTCGCCGTCGAAGTTCTCCACCGTGCCGAATGGCTTCGCGGCCGCGGCCCACTTTACGGACGACTCCGCCTCGATCGCGACGGCCTCGACGTCCTGAATGCAGCGGCAGATCGCGGCGCATCCGCGGACGTTGTACTCGGGCTTGATCTCGCCTATGATCGGAAATTCGTATCCTTCGTCGTCGCCTGCGAGGGAGAGTCCGTTGAACCACCGCCCCCAGTTGTATCCGCCGTCGCCCTGGCGTCCGCCGTCGAACAGGAACCACACCTGCTCGCGGTTCGTTATGACGAACGAGGACTCCAGCTCCTCCTGCGGAATCTCCCCGCCGCCGTAGGCGCGGCAGATGTGCTGAATCTCGTTTGTGTCGAGAATGTCGGTGAGCGCTCCCTGCCACGCCCTGACGTGGAGGTTGAATATCTCGCTGTTCTCCATCGAGTTCTCGTCGCGCGAGGGGAGCGGAGCCCAGTCGTGGTAGTTGTTGTAGCTTCTGAGAAGCCCTTCGGCGTGCCAGTGGAACCAGCACCAGTTCTCGCCGGCGATCGCATGGTAGAAGTCCTTCATGAGCAGGTAGTGTCCGCCCTGCGCCCCGTAGAACTCGACGTTGTCGGGTCCGCACGCAAGCCCGTCCGCCAGCACGTCCTCGATCGCCGCCGCGTATTCGCCCCACGCGCCGGGATAGGGCTCGGGATACGGCTCGCCGTTCTCCTTCGTCCCGCCCATGTAGACGGTGCGGATTACGGCGACGTGCTCCCTGAGAATCTGCTCGAAGTCCTCGCGATCGGCCATTCCGTTCTTCCTCGCCGCGCGGCTCGCGAGCCTGAGCGCCTCGACGGGGCCGAGCAGCACGAGCTTGCGCTGGGCCATCACAATGTCATCGCACTCCGCGACCTGGTTCTTCGCCGCCGCCAGGATATGCGCGACGTTCATCTTGCCGAGTTCGTTGAGAAGGCGGCCCTGCTTGCGCGCGGCAGCGAGAGCCGCAGCGTCGCCCGCGTTCTGCGCGCGGTTCTTTCCGCGGACGAAGTCGAACGCGTCGACGTTCAGGAGCGCGATGAGGAATATCCCCACCAGGACCATAAGCAGATAGAGCGCTACCTGTCCCCGTCTCATGTCAGAGCCCCTGGTCGTTCATGTAGAGGGGGAAGTGCGACTCGACGCGCGCCTCGCCCTCAATTTCAATCGTGTCGGAATCCTCGTCGCCGCGCGAGTAGAAGCGCGGAATGTCAAGGACGAGATGCGACTCGACCTCGTTTCCAAGACCGGAGCGGATGCCGAAGTCCATCGTGTGCCAGCGCTCGTAATCGAGGATTCCGTTCGACATCCCCTCGTTGTCGGCAGCCATGTAGTCCGGCACGAGAAACGCCTCGTCGCGCTCGCCTTCCTTCGGCCATGTGCGCGGCCCGGCGACGGGAATCATCGCCACGCGCGCCGACTTGAGGCACATCCATTCGTTGAACCCCACGGCCCGCGCGCGCGCCGCCCTGGCCGCCGCATGGTCGAGGAGAATCTTCGTCGTGACCATGTGGGCGACCTGGAACACGAGCAGGAACATGAGGGTGATGAAAAGAACGGCGAGAACCGTTTCCAGCATCGCCTGTCCGCCTCTGGCGCGAGTATGCACGCCCCTGCGCCCGCCTTGCCCGCCGAACGGAATTCGGCGAGCAGACGAGCGGGAGAGCACGGGCGCCAGCCCGCGCACAGGCAGCGAGCCGGCGAGCACCATCAATCTTCGCCGATCTGTTTGATCGTGTCTTCGCTGATGTTCTCTACGGCGCTCTTCGCGTTGCTGCCCTCCTGTTCGGAGATCGCCTCCGCAGCACCGGCGGCCTTCCTGCCGATGGCGCGGCTCAGGTACGTGAACACCGCGATGAGCGATACTGCAATCAAGCAGACGATGATGATGTATTCGACCATCGTCTGACCTTTTCTGAGCGCCTTCATCATTTCTTCGGTTCCTTTCTTGTTATGGATAGTCTGAACTCACGAGCGATTCGGTGCGAACCACGTTCTTGCGCGCCGCCACGACAAGATACCACATCGCGCCGACGACGACAAGAAGCGCGCACAGCGCCAGAACGTACTCCAGCGCAGCCTGCCCCGCTCTCGCTCTTAACCCCATGGAACGCATTATAGCAAAAAACCGACAGGCGTGGGGGAATTCTTCGCAAAAAACTTATCCCTCGCCCGCTTCGCCGCTTCCAGAAGTAAACTTGATTTTAGTGATAGTTTACCCCTTGAAAGATTGGCTGTTGTTGAGGGAAGGATGATTCCTCCCTCTTCCCTCACCGGGGAGGGGACCCAAGTTTACTTTCGGAAACGGCGCGCTTGGGCAGATTCACAAACTCCGATCAGCAGGGCTCTCGCTACCGCTCCGCAGAATGACATT
>JAEDKA010000015.1 GCA_016296065.1 Kiritimatiellia bacterium | reverse complement strand
AACAAGGTAACCGTTGGGGAACCAGCGGTTGGATCACCTCCTTTCTAAGGAGACATCTCCCTTCGGGGAGAGATGGTGAAACGCCTTCCAGCAATGGAGGGTGCATCAAATGCGAAGCGCAGACATTTGCTGTTTCCTCAAGCATCCACCGACAAAGACGAGGGCGCGATCCGAAAGGACCGCGCCTTTCGCTTTCACATATGGCGTTTTTTTGCTACAATATTGCGTACTGTGCAGAATCGCGATCTAACTCATATGCCTGAAATCAGCACTCCGCGGAGGGGCGGCGTCACCGGACGCATCCTTGTCGTGGATGACGAGCTGTCCGTACGCAAGATGTATCGCGCCCTTCTCGAGGGTGAGGGATATGCGGTCACTACTGCGCGTGATGGATCCGACGCGCTCGCCAAGTTCGCCGAAGTCCGGCCCGATCTTGTCCTTCTCGATGTAATGATGCCTCGCATGAACGGCACCGCGGCCTGCGCGGAGATGCGCAAGCTCGATGCGCTCGTGCCGATTCTTTTCTTCACCGCGATGCCGTCCGATGTCGGGGCGGTGCGCGCGCTTGGCTTCGGTGCTGACGACTACATCGACAAGGCGAAGTCGCCTGAGGAGATTCTCGCCCGCGTCGCCGCTGCGCTGCGGCGACGCGTAGCAGCAAGGGCAGAAGCCAAGCCGAGCAATGTCCTGCATTTAGGCTCGGTGACGGTCGATTTCGCCTCGACGAGCGCGGAGGGACCAGATGTAAAGGCGAGGCTGACGCGCATAGAGGTCGGGATACTTCGCCTGCTCGCGTCCGGGCGCGGACGGCTCTTTTCCTTCGATGACATACGCACGGCGCTTTATGGCGAGGGATATTCCGCGGATGACATGGCGATCCATTCGGCAATGTACCGTCTGAAGCGCAAGCTCGGCAGCGCCGGTTCTCTCATCGTCTCGGATCGCGGCTTCGGCTACAGGCTCATCTGGTGACTTCCCTGACAGCCAGCGCTGCAGCTTCGGCCGCTGCACGAAGCTGCTCGCTCGTGTGCGCGCTGGACAGGGCGAAACGTAGCCGCGCGGATCCGCGCGACACGGTCGGGTATCGTATTGCCGGAACAAGGAAGCCGTCTTTTTCAAGAGCCGCGCTCGCCGCGACGGCGGCGCGTTCGTCTCCGACGACGACGGGCACGATTGCGGATTCCGACGCGGCGGATATGCCGCGCCCGGCGAGTTCCTTCAGGAATGTCGCCACGTTCTCCCTGAGGCGCTCCACGCGCTGCGGCTCCGACTCGAGGGCTTTGATCGCCGCAGACGCGGCTGCCACTGCTGGCGCGCCTGGCGCGGTGGAGAAGATGAACGGACGCGAGAAGTTGCGCAAGTAGTCGATAAGGAGCCGCGAGCCGCAGACAAAGCCGCCTTCCGAGCCGAGCGCCTTCGACAAGGTGCCCATCGAGATGTCGGGATGGTCGCAGCCGAAGTGCTCGGCGAGTCCGCGTCCGGTCCTTCCCATCACGCCGGTCGCGTGTGCTTCGTCCACCATCGAGAACGCGTCGTGACGGCGCGTAATCTCGAGGAACCGCGGAAGGTCGAGGATGTCTCCGTCCATGGAGAACACGCCGTCCGAAACGGCGAGTACGCGCCGGTGCTCACGGCACATGGAGAGCTTGCGGTCCAGGTCGTCCATATCAAGGTGACGGTAGATGAACACGTCTGCGCCGGAAAGGCGGCACGCGTCGATTATGGATGCGTGGTTGAGTCCGTCGGAAAGAATCGCGTCGCCTTTTCCAACCAGTGCCGTTATCGCGCCCACGTTGGCCATATAGCCGGTGGCGTAGACGATCGCCGCCTCCGTTCCCTTGAACTCCGCGAGGTCGCGTTCCAGCTGCGCGTGCGGCGGCTGGGTTCCGGTCGTGAGGCGCGATCCGCCAGAGCCTGCGCCCCATTCGCGCGCTGCGCGCGCCGCGGCGGATGTGACGCGCTCGTCGCGCGCGAGGTCGAGGTAGTCGTTGGAGGAGAGAACGACGAGTTCGCGTCCGTCAACGACGGCTGTCGGACCAGTAGGGGAGCACAGCGTGCGGCAGCGGCGGGACAGTCCCTGCGACTCGCGTTTTTCGAGGTCCGAGGCGAGCGAGAGCATCCTGTCCCCGGCGCGTTCGGCCGACAGGATCGGGACGTCTTCGACAAGCACTGGCACGCGTTCTAGGAACTCTATTGTCTCCGCTACGCGCTCGCGCTGTCCGCGGTAGAGGAAGATCCTTCCTCCGCGCGGATCGCCTTTTTTCTTGAGAACGGTGATTCGCCTGTAGCCAAGGCGTTTCGACGCGACATAGCCGGTAACATAGTCCGGATCATCCGAGACGCATATTTCGGCGACGATTCCCGGGGCGTTCTGGACCTTTGTCGCGAGGACGATTGCTTCGGCGTAGTGGTTCTTGCCGCGCGCCGTTCCTTTTTCTAGCGAGGACGCGTCGTCCATGTACGTGGCCCGCACTCCGCGTTCCGGGTCCGGCTCAAGGCGCTCGAGGGTATCCGCGTCGAGCAGCATCGCTCCGCGCATAGAGTGCGACTCGGAAAAGCGGTTCATTATCTCGCCGATTCGCGTTATGCCGTCGCCGGCGAGGAGCTCCGCCGCGAGGGACAGTCCCTCCTCGGGGGTACGCGTTTCGTGGGTCGTGACGGAAAGGGCCTTGACGCGGCGTATCTGCCGCGGCTGGGCCTCCACTTTGATGTTAATGAAGTCCGGGTCGCCCTTTGGATGGGAAAGCGCCCGTTCGGCGAGCTGGGAGGCGATTGCGGCGACGCGCCGCGCGGGGACTATCTTCTCCGCTCCTGAAATGTGCTGTCCTTCGCGCGAGGCGCGCATCTTCACCGAATAGAGGCCTGTTGTCTTTTCTTGCATCTTGTCTCACCGAAACCCTTTTTCCACGCGGGACATTATAGCAAATCCGCAGTTTTGCCGCCAATGCGCTCACAGGGTGCGGCGGCGGCGGGAGAGGACGCGGCGAAGCAGGACGAGGAGAAGGGCGAAGGCGGCGTACCATGCGACGCAGGCGCCAACGGACCAGGGCGCGACCTCGAAGTTCGCGCCTGGCATTCTTGACACGGCGACGGAAATGCCCGACATCGCCTTCGCGACGAGCGCGGCGAGGTTGTTCGTGTGCGCGGCCAGGCGGTTCGAGAAGAAGCTCGCGAGTATCCCGGCGAGCGCCGCCTTTACGCTTGCCCCGGCAGCGGGAAGGAGGGCGAGGTTTGCGACTATGCCTCCGGGCGTGATGCGTCCGAAGGCGTGCGCCGCTATCGGCACGGCTGCTGCCCATGCGGCAAGCGAAGTGGCGACGGCGGAGAGCAGTCGGCTTTTGATGAAGTCGGAGGCGAAGCGTCCCCAGAAGACGATGCCGAGCATGACGGCGAACGAGAGGGCGCATCCGGTGTCGTGCAGCTTCGTCGGGTCGAGCGCGTAGACGGCGAGGAAGGTGGCGGACCATGCGACGAGTCCGTTCTGCCTTCGCCAGAACAAGGGGGCGAGGGCGTTTATCGACGCCATCGCTGCGGCGCGGACCGCGCTAGGGCTTGATCCGGTAATGGCGACGTATAGCCACAGAACGGGGAGCAGGATGACGCCGGCCGTCCGTACCGGGACTCCGCACAGGGAGAGGATGAGCGAGAGGGATCCGGCGACGAGCATGACATGGAGACCCGATATGGCGAATACGTGTATCGTCCCCGCGGCGACGAATGCGTCGAGCTCCTCCTTCGGGATGAGCGAGCGCTCGCCGAGGAGGATGGCGCGGTTCAGGTTCGCGGCCGTTTCGGAATCGTCGAGCCCGAGGCCCATGCGCCGCGAGAGGTCGTCGCGCGCGGACGCGAGGAGCGCGGCAAATGTGCCGCGCGGCGAGTCGACGCGCCGCGCGTATGTGCCCGCGCCGCGGACCCACAGCTTTCGCATCCGCGGTCGCGCAGAAGGTTTCGGGCGGTCGAGCCAGCCGGCGCAAGCCCACGACTCGCCGCGCCGTGGCGGGGCGGCGCCCTCGGGCAGGCGGAAGATCACGCGCACCTTGAGGTTGTCCGCGACGCCGCAGAAGGAGGTCCATCCGGTTGCGCCGCCGTAGGGGGAGCGCGATACGGACTCGACGCGGAACACGCGCGTGAACGGGGAGCCGCAGCTCCGCCATGTCGCGTCCGCTATGGCCTCGCCGCGGATATGGGCGGCATGGAGCGCGAGGACGAACCCGGCCGAGAAGGCGACGAAGAAACGCACGCCCCTCGCGCCCGCCGCGAGGAGCGAAAGCGAGACGCCGCCGAGCAGCAGCGCCGCGGCGGGCCAGAGCGCGGCGAAGCGCGACGCCGCGAAGCCGCACGCCTCGCCGAGGGTGAGCGACGCGCAGAGCGCGAGCCAGTTCGCCGGGACGCTCATCTTGTCTTCCTGTTTTCGTTCATCGGGGATATGTTAGCATAATTTCGCGGAAGAAAAATTAATCCAAGATTAATGAATTTGCCGCTTCTCAAAAAAGACGATATTTGATAGAATAAATTTTTACAGTTTTCCCCACACGGCATCCGTTCTTTTTGATATACTATACCGAACTTGACAAAGTGAGATTGGGTGAATTGTATACTGGAGCTATAATGGCAAAACCAAAGAAAGCTGTTGCCAAAGCCGCCAAGAAGACGGAGAAGAAGGCTGCTAAGGCAAAGAAGCCGTCGAAGGCGTCGGACGTCGACCTTGAGGAATCGGCGGAGGACGCCGAGGAGCCTGTGCGCAGGCGTCGCCGCAAGTCGGAGGACGTCGATGACGACATGCCGCCGGAGGACGAGGACGCCGAGCTTGACGCCGAGGAACTTGACGCCGAGAAGTTGGCTGCCGAGGTCGAGCGCGAGGAGTCGCGTCCGGCTGATGCCGATGCTGACGTCGACGAGGAGTCGCTGCCTCCGCAGCCGCTGCCGAGCTTCGGCGCGGATGACGACATTGGCGCCGAAACGGTCCTTCCGTCTATGGAGGGAATGTCCATTCTCCGCGAGACGGAGCTGAACGACGTCATCAACGACGTGAAGCGCCGCAGCGAGGCGAACGGCGGGTACATCACGTACGAGGAGCTGAACCAGATCCTTCCGTCGAACATCGTCGACGCGATCCAGTCCGACCGGTACCTCAAGATACTCGAGGCGCTGGGCGTGCAGGTTCTCCGCGAGGAGGACGTGAAGAAGTGGCTGGAGGCGAAGAACCTCAAGTCCGCGGACCCGAAGGCGCGCGCGACGGAGATGATCGAGGATCCGATCCGCATGTACCTGCACCAGATGGGTCAGGTGCAGCTGCTCTCGCGCGACGAGGAGGTCACGATCTGCCAGACGATCGAGACGGCCGAGTCGAAGACCCGCGAGATGTTCAACCGCTTCCTCTTCGCGCCTCAGATGTACGCCGACCAGCTCGACAAGCTCGAGGGCCAGTCCGAGCGCTTCGACCGCATCGTGACGGACAAGTTCGACGAGAACCGCGACGCGTACATAGCGCTCATACCGGGCTTCCGCAAGCAGATCAAGGACGTCGAGAAGCGCCTTGCCGAGGCGAGCTCGAACTATCTCGAGACGATCGCGAGGCCGAATCCGACGCAGCCCGAGGTGCGCGGGGCGGAGAAGAAGCTCGCCAACGCGCGCGCCGCGCTGAAGCAGTGCTTCGTGGACCTCAGCTTCAAGCAGAAGGTCCTGGAGACGCTGTGCGCGGACGCCGACGAGCGCATCTACCTTCCGTACCGCGCCCTCGTGAAGAAGCAGGGCGACTTGATGCGCGAGCGCCCCACGAAGCGCCGCGACAACCAGCTTGCGCAGGTGCGCGAGAAGATGCAGCGGCTCGAGGCCCAGTTCGGCATGCCCGCCGAGGAGTTCATGACGACGTTCTCCGAGCTGAGGCGCGTCCTCAAGGCCGGGCAGACTGCGCGCACGAAGATGGTCGAGGCGAACCTTCGTCTCGTCATCTCGATCGTTAAGAAGTACATGAACCGCGGGCTCTCGTTCCTCGACCTCATCCAGGAGGGCAACACAGGCCTCATGAAGGCGGTCGAGAAGTTCGAGTACAAGCGCGGCTACAAGTTCTCCACGTACGCGACTTGGTGGATACGCCAGGCCGCGACGCGTGCGATTGCGGACCAGGCGAGGACGATCCGAATCCCGGTCCACATGATCGAGACGATCAACAAGCTGATGCGCGTGCAGAAGAAGCTCATCCAGAAACTTGGGCGCGAGCCTACGGAGCAGGACCTCTCGAAGGAGATGAACATGCCTCCGGACCAGGTCCGCGCCGTCAAGCGCATGTCGCAGCAGCCGATCTCGCTCCAGTCGAAGGTCGGCGACAACGACGACGCGCACTACGGAGACTTCATCCCCGACCTCAACAGCGAGAACCCCTTTGAAGTCACGGAGGGCCATCTCCTGAAGGAGCGGCTGAGGGACATCCTGAACACGCTGACCGACCGAGAGAGGCAGGTCGTTGACTTCCGCTTCGGACTGTCCGACGGCTACAGCCGCACGCTCGAGGAGGTCGGCCGCCTGTTCAACGTCACGCGCGAGCGCATCCGCCAGATCGAGGCGAAGGCGCTCAGGAAACTGCGGCATCCTAGCCGCATGAAGTCGCTCGGCGACTACAGGAGCAGCTGAGGCAACGGCCGCCTCGGCTGTCCGGGTCACATGGAAGAAGGGCCGGAACCAAGATAAAGAGAAAAGCAAGGAAAAGGAGATAAACAAATGAACTGCATATCAAGCGCAGTCGAACTGTTCAAGACAAACACGTGCCCCGCCGTGACGATCGCAGTCGTCGCGTTCGTGCTTGGAGCCGTCGCGACGTGCATCCTCTGCAAGCTCTGCTGCCCGTGCGGGAAGAAGAAGGGCGCATGCCAGAACGAGGACCGCCTCGCCCAGCGCAGGTCCCAGCAGAGGAACGAGGGCAGGTTCGAGAAGACGCATCCCGCGCCGGCCGACGGATCGATCGAGATCTACGTCGGAAACCTCAGCTACGACCTCACCGAGGACCAGCTCCGCAAGGAGTTCGAGGCGTTCGGCACGGTCAACTCCGCGCGCATCATCACCAACCGCTACAACGGCAAGTCCAAGGGCTTCGGATTCGTCCACATGCCCAACCGCGCCGAAGTCGACGCGGCCCTCAAGGCCCTCTCCGACAAGGAGATCCTTGGCCGCAAGCTGAAGTGCAACGAGGCGAAGAATGTCGGCTAAGGCGCTTATAGTCCTTGCGGACGGTTTCGAGGACGTCGAGGCGGTAGCCGCAATCGACGTCCTCAGGCGCGGCGGAGTCGAGGTCGTCACGGCCTCGCTCTCCGGCGCGCGCGAGGTGAGGAGCGCGCACGGCGTCGTCATGCTCGCCGACGCGTCCTTCGCCGACGTCTCCGGCGAGGTCTACAACGCGATTGTCCTCCCTGGCGGGGGCGAGGGGACGCAGAACCTCAAGGCGTCCGCCGAACTTGCCGAGCGCCTCAGGCGCCAGAAGGAGGACGGCGGGCTTCTTTGCGCGATCTGCGCGGCCCCGACGGTTCTCGTGGAGGCGGGTGTGCTCGACGAAGGCCAGCACGTCACTTGCTATCCGACGTGCGCCCTCGATCTGGATCGTCCCTGTGCGGGCGTTCCGGTCGTTGCGGACGGAAACGTCATCACCGGGCAGGCCCCGGGCTCGGCGGTGCTCTTCGCGCTCGTCGTGCTCCAGGCGCTGACGGACGAGAAGAACGCCGCGAAGGTCGCCCGCGGAATGGTGACCGACGTTCTCGACTGAACGCGGCGATGTTCAGGCGCATCTCCATAAGCAGCCTGAAGTTTCTGCTTGCCGGCAAGGGCCTGTCCTTTCGGACGGGCCAGTATTTCGGCGAGGCGATGCTCGTCGGCGTCTTCACCGGATTCGTCGTCGTGGCGTTCCGCTACATGATCGAGTTCGGCGAGAGCCTTCTCATGAACGGATCGTGGCTCGAAGGGCGTTCCTGGGCCATGATCTTCCTCCCCGCGCTCGGCGCGCTCGCGGGGCATCTTCTCATCAAGCGCTTCGCCAAGCTCGAACATGCCCGCGGAACGGACAGCGCCATTCGGGCATACCACCAGAACGGCGGATACATCACGTCTGCCGTTGTCCCGATCAAGTCCGTCGCCTCCATACTCACGGTCGGCTCCGGCGGCTCCGCTGGCTACGAGGGCCCCGTGACCCTCATCGGCGCGGCGTGCGGAAGCATAGTCGGGCGCATCCTGCGCCTCGGGACGCGCCAGCGGCGCATCCTCATGGCCGCCGGACTTGCGGCCGGCATCGCGGCGCTATTCCAGGCGCCGCTCGCAGGCGCGATATTCGGATTCGAGATATTCTACTCGTCCAGCGACGTAGAGTACGAGACCGTGCTGCCTTGCTTCATCGCCGCGCCGATTTCCTACACGGTATACGCATACTTCTTCGGATGGGACCCCATCTTCGCGATGCCGGAGTGTTCCTACGAGAACGCGCTCAGGCTTCTGCCGTATTTCGTCCTTGCGCTCGTCGTCACGTTCGGAGCGCGGTTCTACATAAGCTTCTTCCGCGGCACGGAGGAGACTTTCGCGAGGCTCCGCGTACCAGGCTGGGTGAAAGTCTCCGCCGGCGGACTTGCCGTCGGCCTCATAGGGTATTTCATATTCCCCGGCGTCTACGGCGCGGGGTATCCGATAATCCGCCGCTGCCTCGCGGAGAACGGAAGCGCCGGCGCCTTTCTCGCAATGTTCGTCATAAACGTCGTCGCGACGTCGCTTACCGTCGGCTCGGGCGGATCGGGCGGCGTTTTCGCCCCGGCGCTCGTATGCGGGGCGACGCTAGGAGCCGCCACGGGAATCGCCTTCGCGGGGGTGCTTCCGGCGTCATGGGGAGTTCATCCCTCTGCCTTCGCGCTCGTCGGAATGGCGGGTTTTCTCGCAAGCTCGATAAGGATTCCGCTCACGGCCATCGTCATGGTCATGGAGATTTCCGGCAACCACCAGCTGCTTGCGCCGGCGATGTGGGTGTGCGGCATCGCCTTCTGGCTCAACAACGGATGGTCGCTCTACAGGAGCCAGCCGCACAGCCGCGAGCAGTCGCCGGTCCATGTGGCCTCATCCAACTGACAGACAAGCTCACGGACGGGGCGGCAAAAATGGTATAATATGCGTTGATGAAGACAATTAGGGCATATACATGAAGCGCTCGCCACGGGTACTTTTCGTCGGTAATTTCCTGATTCGCCACTGGGGGAACGGCAGGAGCGGAATCGACATGCGCCTTGAGGCTGGGGCGATCCGCAACGGCTGGCAGGCGCTGGCGTTTTCAGAACGCGACGTGGCGCGCTTCCTCGCGCCGCTCGGCTTCATGCGCAAGGTAGGCGCGAAGATGATGAACGACCGCCTCGTGAAGACGGCGCGGAACTGGAAGCCGGACTTCGTGTTTGTCGCGCACTGCGACTACGTGACGAACGAGGCGCTTTACGCGATCCGCGAGGCCGTCCCGGGCGTGAAGCTCGTCCACATAAACTGCGACCCCGTTGAGACGGAGCACTGCTGCGCGCAGATACGCCGACGCATGGACTCATGCGACGCGATATTCGTGACGACCGCGGGGGACAAGCTCAGGGAGTGGACGACGGGGCGGAATGTCGTCGGGTTCTATCCGAATCCGAGCGACCCCTCCTACGAGACCGAGGACAACTCCGCAAAGACCGAGTTCAAGTACGACCTCTTCTTCGCGGGGAGGCCGGCTGACGCGGACCAGCGCAAGTCGCTTCTCGCGGAGCTGATGCCGAAGATCGACCCCAAGGTGAGGCTCGGCTTCTTCGGAATGGGGCGTCCGCTCGTCGTAGGGCGAGCCTACGAGGAGGCGATCGCGGAGTCCAAGATGGGGCTTTCGATAAACCGCTTCGAGGGATGGAAGTGGTATGCTTCCGACAGGCTCACGCATCTCATGGGCAACGGACTCCTGACGTTCCAGTACGACGGGAACTCAATGCAGGACTTCTTCACGAAAGGCGAGACTGTGTACTTCCGCGATGCAGGGGACCTCGCGGAGAAGATATCGTTCTACAACACGCACGACGACGCGCGGCGCGTCGTGGCAGCCGCCGGGATGCGCAAGTACAGAAGGCTCTTCGACGCGCGGCGCGTGCTCAGGTACATGGTGGAGACGGTCGCGGGGGAGACTCCCTCTGAGGCCTATGAATGGGGATCGGAGGTTTATAGATGATTTTCGAGGCGTTCAGGAAGTTCCGCAACGAGACGCCAGATGCGCCGGCGTTCCTGGTATCGTCCGGCGACAGGGCGGTTCCGATCTCGTGGCGTCAGTTCACGGACGACATCGCGGCGGTGGTCTGGGCGATCGGCAGGTATTGTCCGGGCGCGACGATCGGAATCCTCGGCGAGAACTCGTACCAGTGGATCGTCGCCCACGCGGCGTGCCTTCTTTCGGGTTCCATTGCGGTTCCGCTCGACGTCAACCTCACGGCGGACGAGATATGCGAGAGGCTCGAGTTCGTCGGGGCGAAGACGATCGCGCACTCGTCGCTGTACGGCGAGAAGGTATCCGAGGTCGCGCGTCGCATGCCGGGCGTGCTGCGCGTGGGGTTCGGGTCGCTTGCCGCGGACATCTTCATGCAGGGCGGGCACACGAAGGAGGCGTTCGCCCTCTGGGAAGGCAGCGGCCCGGCGCGGACCGGCGCGGACGGCTCGCCGGCCGTCGCCACGATAGTCTTCACCAGCGGCACGACAACGGTTCCGCGCGGAGCGGAGCTTACGCTCGCCGCGATCGAGTCGTTCGCGGCTACGGGCTCGAAGGCGCTTCCGATGGGCGCGGGCGAGCGCTCGCTGATGCTTCTTCCGCTCCACCACATCTTCGGCATATCCTCGACGTACCTCATGCTGGTCAACGGCGTGGCGCTCGGGGTGTGCCCTGACTTCAGGCGCATATACGACGCCGTGAACCGCTTCAGGGTCGACTTCGCGTTCCTCGTTCCGGCGCTTGCGGACATCCTCGCGGCGAAGTGCGAGCAGCACGGCGTTAAGGGTCTCAAGTGGATACTCGTCGGAGGCGCGCCGATCTCTCCGCGCACCGATTCGCGCCTCGCCGCGCTCGGAATCCGCGTGGTGACGGGGTACGGCCTCACGGAGACGGCGGCGCTTTATTCGCTTGCGCCGCTCGGGGAGCGCACGCGCAACGGCAGCGCGGGCAAGGTCTCGCATCTCCCGGAGGTCGAGACGAAGGTGTCGGAGGGCGGCGAGCTGATGGTGAGGGGTCCGAACGTAATGCTCGGATACTTCCGCGCGCCGGAGAAGACGGCCGAAGTGCTTTCTTCGGACGGATGGTTCCGGACTGGTGACATAGGGCGCATCGACGCCGACGGCTTTGTCTGGATAACGGGGCGCGCGAAGCGCACGATCGTCCTCTCGTCCGGAAAGAAGATCGCGCCAGAGGAACTCGAGGGCAGGCTCCTCTCCTGCCCGGGGATAGCCGAGGTCGTCGTGACGGGCGAGTTGGAGAGCCGCACCATCACGGCGGAGATATACGCGGAGATGCCCGAGGCGGATGTCCGCGCGGCGGTCGCGGCGGTGAACAGCGAGCTTCCGCTCTACAAGCGCATCAAGCGCGTCGTCGTGCGGGACACTCCCTTCCCGCGCACGTCCTCGGGCAAGATTCGACTGCCTGTCGCGCCTCCTCCGCCTGGGAAGCAGCGTCCGCCTCGGCGGCACGCGCTTCCGCTTCCGCCAGTTCCGCGCGGATGGTGGCTCGCGCTCGCGTTGCTCGGCGTGGTGGCGGTGGCGCTCGTCGTGATTGCGGTGTGTTTCATCGTCTTCCTGGGGATGTAGCGATGCACAGCAGACAGAGAAAACGTATCGTTCAGCGCGTGCGCCGTCCGTTCGAGTGGGTCGGCATTGCGCTCGGCTTTCTCGTCTTCGCGCATCTTCCGCGCCGCGCGATGCAGGCGGTGTGCGACTTCGGCTCGGCGGTGATGTATTTCTTCGATAGGCGCGGACGCGAGCTCGCGCTTGCGAACCTGCGCGTCATTTTCGGCAGGGACGTTCCCGGCGCGGAGAAGATCGTCCGCCGCAGCTACCGCAACATGGCGCGCGCCGTTGGGCATGCGTTCTGGACGTGCCGCAACGCGGCGAAGCGCGCGGCCGCTGCGGGCGAGATGAGCGAGGAGGGGAAGGCGTTCCTCGCCGCGAACCGGCCAGCCGTAACGGTTTCCGCGCATCTCGGATGCTGGGAGATCCTGTCGCAGCTCGCGTTCCTCGAGGGCCACAGCATGATGTCGGTCGCGAAGGACATCGGAACGGACGCGATGACGTCGCTCCTCATGAAGGCGCGGCGGTCGATCGGGCAGGAGATCGTCCGCGCGGACGGAGCGTTCCGCCCGCTCATGCAGGGCCTGAAGGACGGCAAGTCGCTTGGCCTTCTCGTGGACCAGGTCGTGAAGCCGAGGAACGGAGGCGTGTGGGTGCGCTTCTTCGGCCGCCCCGTTCCCGTCTCCGCGGCGCCTGCGTTCTTCGCCGCGAAGGGCAAGGCGCCGGTTGTGATCGCATGGTCGCGTCCGCTCCGCGACGGACGCTACCGCTGCGAGGTGCTGCGCACGTACGCGCCTGGCGACGCGCGCGACATCTGGGGCTTCACGCAGGCGTGCATAAGGGACCTCGAGCGCGTCATCCGCCGCCATCCGTCCTGCTGGGTGCTCAACTACCGCTACTTCCGCAAGACGCCGACGGCCGAGGATCTCGCGCTCCTCGAGTCGCGAGAGGGAAAGTCAGGGGGCGCGGAGTGACGAACGAGTTCCTCTTCGTCCTGTGGTCCGCCGCGCGGTTGCACGAGCGTGAGATCGCTGACGAGATCGCAAAGCGCTTCCGCGTCGTGAAGGATTTCGAGGTGGAGTGGCCGAAGCGGCACTTCGCCGCGAACCTCGCCGCGTTCTACGGATGGAAAAGCTGGCACGTGTGGCGCAACAAGGCGAGGAAGTGCGGCACGGGGCCGTTCCGCGTCATCGTGGTTGAGGATCCGTCCCCCGTCTGGCGCCGCGAGCGCGACACATCCGGACACGAACTTCTCGTTGACGCCAACGTGTACGACCTCAAGAAGTCGTTCCGCGCCTTGACTGGACGCTCCAACGTCGTCCATTCCTCGGTCACCGCAGAGGAGACGGCTCACCAGCTCGCGGCACTTAAGTCGCCTTCGTGCGATCCGATTCCCTTCCGCGCGATGCGGTATCCCGACGACGAGAGGATACGCCTCTCGCGCCGCCGCGTGTGGCTCGGACTCGCCGGGGACGTGCTTGTTCCGCTCTCCGCGAGCTTCGCCGCAGGAGTGGCTGTATGGGCTGACGTTTTCGTCAACGGAACGGGGTGCGCGGAGAACGGAATCGTCGAGTGGGCGGGCCTTGCGCTTTCCGCGCTGTCCGGCGCGCTGATGACGCTATGCGCACTGCGCGCGAAGTCGGGACGCGGGGCGCACGCGCTCGTGGCGGCTTTCTTCTTCGACATGGCGATTCGCGAAATCGACTTCATGATGGACTGGGCCTTCGGCTCATGCATCTGGCCGTGGGTGCTCTCGGCAGTCACGCTAACGTTCGTCGCCGTCACGGTGCGTTACGCGAAGACGCTTTATCCGGGTCTCAGGGCGATGCGCCGCTCGCGGCGGTTCCCGCTCTTCGCGTGCGGCGCGGCGCTCATGCTCTTCGTCTCGCAGTTCCTCGGACGCTCGGCGCTCTGGCGGTCGCTCGGCATTGCGGACGCCGCGTCGTTCAGCCGGTTCGCGGAGGAGAGCGTCGAGCTGTTCGGCTACGCGCTCATGTTCTCGTGGGTAGCTCCGCATGCGCTCAGAGTTCTGCGCGCGCGCGCGAATCGAGCCTGAAATATGGTATAATCTCCGCCATATGTCCGCAGAAGGCAGAACGAAGCTCGGTGAAAAATGGGCCATTGCGCGGGAGACGGTCGGGTCCGGCCGCCTCTCCGTCGTCATGCCCGTCTACAACCTCGCCTCGGAAATCGCGGACAACATAGCGCGCACCGCGGAGCTCTTCGATTCGCACGGCCTTCGCGCGGAGCTGGTTCCGGTGGACGACGGTTCTGCGGACGGGACGGCAGCGGAGCTCTACCGCGCGGCGGAGGCGAAGTACGAACACGTCGTGGTCCGTCCGGTGGTCTGCGCGAAGAATGGAGGCAAGGGCGCCGCGCTTCGTGCTGGCTTCGAGGCGTCTACGGGCGAGTACGTTATGCTCCTCGACGGAGACCTCGACATCAATCCGAAGCAGACGCCGTGGTTCTTCGAGGCGATGCGCGAGCAGGGGGCGGATATCGTGATCGGCTCGAAGCGGCATCCGAGAAGCGTTGTGCAGTATCCGTGGCACCGCCGCCTCGTGAGCTGGGTCTACTTCACGATTGTGCGCATCTTCATCGGGCTTCCGATAACAGATACGCAGACCGGCATGAAGCTCTTCAAGCGCGAGGTACTCGGCGCGGCGCTGGGCAGGATGCTGGTGAAGACTTACGCCTTCGACCTGGAGCTTCTGTCGATAGCGCACCAGCGCGGAGCGAAGATCGCCGAGGCCCCGGTCGTCATCAGGTTCGGCAACAAGTTCGGCGCGCTCAAGGCGCACACCGTCAGGACGATGGCGTTCGACTCGCTCGCCGTGTTCTACAGGCTGAAGGTGCTCAAGTACTATGCGCACGCGGAGGTTCCGCCGAAGCTCGACCACGACCCGATGGTGTCGGTCGTGATCGCGTGTCCGAAAGGGAGCTGGATGCTCGATGAGTGCCTGAAGGCGCTTGGGGCCCAGACGTACCGCAACTTCGAGGTGATAGTGCTGCCGGACGGGGAATTGTCCTGGCAGAGCCCGGACATCAGGACAGGGGAGCGGTGCGACCTCCAACCTTCAACCTTCAACCTTCAACTTTCAACGCTCCCCACTGGCAAGGTGCGGCCCGCCGAGAAGCGCAACCTCGGCATAAAGGCGGCGAAGGGCGAGATAGTCGCGTTCATAGACGACGATGCGTATCCGGACGCGCACTGGATCGAATACGCCGTGCGCTATTTCGGCGACGGGACTGTAGGCGCGGTCGGAGGGCCGGGTGTGACGCCTCCTAACGATCCTTTCCTTGCGCGCATAGGAGGGCGTGTCTACGACAACCTGCTCGTCTCTGGCAACTACCGCTACCGCTACAAGGCGGGCGGCGTGAGGCGCGACGTCGACGACTATCCGAGCTGCAACCTTTTCGTGCGCAAGGCTCTTCTGGATTCGTTCGGCGGATACCGCACCGACTTCTGGCCGGGCGAGGACACGCTCCTCTGCAAGGACGTCGTGGACTCGGGCAAGCGCATCGTGTACGATCCGTGGGTCGTGGTTTACCACCACCGCCGCGCGCTGTTTGGTCCGCACCTGCGCCAGCTCGGACGCTATGCTTTTCACCGCGGGTATTTCGTGAAGCGATTCCCGTCCAATTCGCTGCATCTTTCCTACTTCATCCCGAGCCTGTTCGTCCTCTACCTCTTCGTCTGGGCGGCGCTCGTGATGATTCCGCAGCCGGACGAGATTTCGGTCGAGCTGTTCTGCATCTGGCAGTTCGCCGTCTCCGTGCCGGTCCTCGCATATGTCGCGCTCGTCGCGCTGACGACCTTTGCGTTCAATCCGCTCGTGTGGCTTATGACGGCCTGCGGGGTCCTGGCAACGCACGTCACGTACGGAATCCGCTTCATGGGCGGACTCCTCGCCCGCCGCGCGCCCTGTGAGTTCATCGGACGCGACCACGCATGATCTGCGACGTCAGGTGTTGCACGCGTGCGGCGCTTGTCCATCGTCCCCTTGCGCGTGTAACTCGAAATTGGCGTTTCACGGGCGTCCCAGCTGAGCGGGCGACAATCGAAATCGTCCGCGGCCGTTGCAGCACCTCGCCGGCGGAGAAAAATCTGGGGGAACCTCCAAGGGCGTGCCGCCCTTGCATTATGCGCGAGGGATATGATATAATATTCGGCGAACATTCCCAAAAAAAGGACAATTCAAGATGGCAAATATCAAGGGTGGACGCGCCGCTCGCAAGCGCGATCGTCAGAACGAAAAGGCACGCAAGCGCAATTCCGTCTGCAAGGCGAAGCTCCACGACGCTCACAAGAAGCTCTTCAAGGCTGCCGACGCGAACGACAAGGCGTCCGCCGAGAAGAAGTTCAAGGAATTCGTCTCCGGCCTCGACAAGGCCGTGAAGAAGGGCATCATCACCAAGAACACCGCCGACCGCAAGAAGTCGCGCGCCCAGCTCAAGCTCAACAAGATGGCGAAGGCCGAGGCCAAGTAACTGAAATCAGGGAAGACGGGAATGTGATGGAGGAGGGCATCGGAATGCAAACCATTCTGGTGCCCTTTTCAACATTTTAAAAACAAGAAAGGAAACAAAAGAAAATGGACAAGAAGACACTCCGCGACGTGGACCTCAAGGGCAAGCGCGTCGTGATGCGCGTAGATTTCAACGTTCCGATGGCCAAGGACGGCTCCGGGAAGATCACGGACGACACCCGCATCGTCGCCGCGCTCCCCTCGATCAAGTACGTCCTCGAACAGGGCGGCAGCCTTGTTCTCATGAGCCACCTCGGCCGTCCGAAGGGCGTCAAGCTCGGCGCGGCGCCGAACCCCGACAACGCGGCGTTCACGCTGAAGCCCGTCGCCGAGGCGCTTTCGGAGAAGCTCGGCCTCGCGGTCAAGTTCGTTCCGGACTGCATGGCCGCAGACGACGTCGTCAAGGCCCTCAAGCCGGGCGAGGTCGCTCTTCTCGAGAACACCCGCTTCTACAAGGCCGAGGACGGCAAGGTGAAGAAGGACGACGAGAAGAAGGGCATCCACCTCACGGACGAGGAG
Source organism: Kiritimatiellia bacterium (assembly GCA_016296065.1). Taxonomy (GTDB): domain Bacteria; phylum Verrucomicrobiota; class Kiritimatiellia; order RFP12; family UBA1067; genus UBA1067. The sequence continues at coordinate 49,271 of JAEDKA010000015.1, read as the reverse complement.
TTCGCGGCGAAGAAGGCCGAGCTCAAGGCGCAGCGCGCCGAGATGGCCAAGAAGCTCGCGAGCTACGGCGACCTCTACTGCAACGACGCGTTCGGCACGGCTCACCGCGCCCACGCCTCGACCGCGGTCATCGCGGACTACATCCAGCCCGCGGTCTCCGGCTTCCTGCTCGAGAAGGAGATCCAGTTCCTCGGCGACGCAGTCGAGAATCCGGTCCGTCCGTTCGTCGCGATCCTCGGCGGCGCGAAGGTCTCGGACAAGCTCGCGGTCGTGAAGGCCCTCCTCAACAAGGTCGACACGCTCATCATCGGCGGCGGCATGGCGTACACGTTCAAGAAGGCCCAGGGCATCAAGATCGGCACGTCCCTCTGCGAGGACGAGCAGGTCGCCTACTGCAAGGAGATGCTCGAGGCCGCCGCGGCGAAGGGCATCAAGATCCTCCTCCCCGTCGACAACGTCATCGCGAACAAGTTCCCTGAGACGAAGGACGCCAGCGACATCGAGATGAAGACGGTCGAGGGAGACATTCCGGACGGATGGATGGGCCTCGACATCGGACCGAAGTCCGTCGCCCTCTTCGCGGACGCCGTGAAGGGTGCGAAGACGGTCGTCTGGAACGGGCCTATGGGCTGCTTCGAGTTCGCGCCCCTCTCCAAGGGCACCTACGGGGTCTGCGACGCCGTCGCGACCGTCAAGGCGAACGGCGGCACCTCCATCATCGGCGGCGGCGATTCCGTCAGCGCCGTGAAGAAGTCCGGCAAGGCGGCCGAAATGAGCCACGTCTCCACCGGCGGCGGAGCCTCGCTCGAGTTCCTCGAGGGCAAGGTCCTTCCCGGCGTTGCGGCTCTCACCGCCAAGTAAGGGCTGAAGGGGGCGGTTCGTGAAGTTCCGCTTTCTAGGCACGGGCACGTCCGTTGGCGTGCCGCAGATCGGCTGCACGTGCAAGGTTTGCACGTCAGCCGATCCTCGTGACCGCCGGAGGCGTTGCGGCGCATACGTGACGTCAGCCGGCGGCCCGGCTTTTCTCGTCGACACCCCTCCCGAAATGCGGCTCGCGTGCATAGAGTACGGGATATCGAAGGTCGACGCGGTCGTTTTGACGCACGCGCACATGGACCACATCGCCGGATTCGACGACGTCCGCCGGTTCAACACGATCAACGGCACGCGCGTCCCGTGCGAGCCGGACGATCCGCTCTACCGCGGGCTTCCCTACCGGATCGTCGGCAAGCCGATGACGTGCTTCGCGATGGAGGAGACCGTCGAGCAGATGCACAAGATATTTCCGTACATAAGCGCGAAGGCCGGGGAGAACGGACTCTTCCGTCCGATGATCGAGTTCTCCGACGCGGACGCGTTCTCCGTTGGCAGCGTCTCGGTCGAGCGTCTCAAGGTCGAGCACGGCTTTCCCTGCTGCGGATATGTGTTCAGGGAAGAGGGAGTCGATGAAGCGGGGCTTGGGTCGGTCGCGTACATAAGCGACTGCCACGAGATCCCGGACGAGACGGTCGAGAGGATCCGCGGAGTGGACGTGATGGTGCTCAACTGCCTCAGGGAGCGGCCACATCCGACGCATCTGAGCCTGGAGAACGCGCTTGCGTACATTGAGCGCATCGCTCCGAAGAAGGCGTATCTCGTCCACATGTGCCACGACCTCACCCACGAGGAGTGGCTTTCGCGCCTCGCGGGCACGAACATCGAGCCCGCGTACGACGGACTGGAGTTGAAATGTTTAAAGGATTAAGGTGGAAACATTATGCGTAACATCGCTTTGATGGCCGTGGCTTTCGCCGCGGCTCCGGTGCTGGCCGCGACGGTGGACATCAGCGTCGACATCAGGCTCGACAACCTCGACTATGTCGTGGGCGAGCGCATCCGCGCTGTCGTCGACGTCGCGAACTCTTCGCCTGACCGCGTCAGCGTCGGGTACTCGAATTCGCGCGACAAGTTTTTCGTCGAGGTCTACCGGTCCGGCGATGCCGTGATGATGGACAGGGTCGGGAACGGCGCGTTTGTCTCGCGTTTCGTCGTCGAGTCGAACGAAGGGCAGAAGCTGGAGACGTTTCTTGGCGACCACTATGCGCTTCGCCAGCCGGGCAAGTACCTTGCCAAGCCTGTTCTTGTGCATGACGGCATGCGCTACGAAGGGCAGCTAAGGGCGTTCGGAATCGTCCCCGGCATGAAGGTGGGATCGGCGTTGCAGATGTTCTCCAACAGGCCTGGGCTCCGCCGCGAGTTCGAGCTTCTGACGTGGAGCCGGAAGAACAAGGAACACCTGTTTCTGTCCGCGCACGACGAGGGAGGCTCCGAGCGGAAGTGGGCGACGACTGACCTCGGCGCGCTGATGCGTCTCAATAAGCCGAAGGTGTCGGTCCTTCCCTCCGGAGAGGTGATTGTCCTCCACCGCTTCAACCGCGACCAGTTCTGCCGCACAGAGTTCTGGAGTCTCCCTGACGCGTTAGAGCTCAACAAGCGAGAGCTGGTGATGGATCCGGAGACGGCCGGTTCCGAGCGCGTGAAGGAGCTCTACAAGGAGTCCGGCGGCGTCAAGCCCGTCAACCGCCCGTGGTGGAAGTTATGGTGAGGCGGCGAGTTCGCCAGTCGGATTCTGACCCGTGTTGACTTTGTTGGGAGAAAAGCCATGAAACCGAAATCCAGCCCAGGGACGATCCTTCGTCGCGGCGTCCTCGCTGTCTTCTCCGCTTCGGCCATTGGGGTCGCCGCATGCGCGTCCGCCGCCGACTACGATGTCGCCGCATACGTGTGGCCAGCTTACCAGCCGGATCCTCGCTGGGCGGAGCTTGGCATCTTCGCAGACGGAAAGGGCGAGTGGCAGAACGTATACGAGGCGAAGCCGAAGTGGAAAGGGCATCGCCAGCCGCTCGCGCCCCTCTGGGGATACGAGAACGAGGCCGACCCGAAGGTTGTCGCGAAGAAGATAGATGCCGCCGTCTCCCATGGCGTGAACGTGTTCATCTACGACTGGTACTGGTACGGCGGGCGTCCGTTCCTCGAAGACGCGCTCGACAAGGGCTTCCTCGGCGCCGGAAACAACGGAAAGATGAAGTTCTTCGTCATGTGGGCGAACCACAATGTCACCATGCTTTGGGACAACAGGGCCGCAGACAAGAAATGGAACGAGCCGATATGGCTCGGAGGGGTGGACGCCGGGGAGTTCAGGAAGATCAGTCGTCGGTGGATCGAGATGTACTTCTCCAGGCCAAACTACTACCGCATCGGAGGCAAGCCGGTCCTCATGGTCTACGAGGTAGGGACGTTCGTAAAGGGGCTGGGCGGACTCGACAAGGCCGCGGAGGCGCTCGCCGAATTCCGCGGGGACTGTGAGAAGGCGGGGCTTGGAGGCGTCCATCTCATGGCGTGCGACTACGAGCTCAAGCCGGAAATGGTCGAGTGCCTCGGCATCGACTCCGCGACAATCTACAATCTGGTCCACTGGTCGTGGCCCGAAGGCAACCCCGACTACGCGGCATGGGCAGAGAAGGGCGCGCGCCGCTTCGATGCGGCAACGAGGGAGCTCGGCGTCAGGATGTACTTCGCCCACGCTTCCGCGGGCTGGGACACCAATCCGCGCTATCCCGTTGGAAGCTCCCAGCCGATGGCGGTGAATTCAACTCCAGAGAAGTTTGAGGCTGTCCTGCGCAGGGCGAAGGAATGGGCCGATGTAAACACGCCCAGGGGCGCGCCAAAGCTGATAACTGTCAATTCATGGAACGAGTGGACGGAGGGTTCGTACCTCGAGCCAGACACCTACTGGCGCTTCGGATACCTTGAAGCCGTCAGGAGAGTATTCGGAAACAACTGAAGGAAATGCAGATACTAGGCATAGAGACGAGCTGCGACGAGACGGCCGCGGCGGTTGTGAGGGATGGCCGCGAGGTCCTCTCCAACGTTGTGTACACGCAGATTCCGCTCCACCAGCCCTATGGCGGAGTCGTTCCCGAAATCGCCTCGCGGGCGCATGTCGAGAAGATTTCGCAGGTCGTGGGCAACGCGCTTTCCGGCGCGGGCGGCAAGATCGACGCGGTGGCGGTGACCTACGGACCCGGCCTCTCGCCCGCGCTCATTGTCGGACTGAACGCGGCGAAGGGCCTCGCCAAGGCCCTCGGCGTTCAGCTCGTCGCGATCAACCACATCGAGGCGCACCTCCACACCCCGTTCCTCTACGACTCGGGCGAGATGCCGAAGGCTCCCGCGCCGGAGGACTGCTGCCCTGCGCTCGGACTTGCCGTCTCCGGCGGAAACACCGTCTGGATCGACATGCCGGAGTACGGGAAGTACGAGGTGATTGGCGAGACGCTCGACGACGCGGCGGGCGAGGCGTTCGACAAGGCGGCGAAGCTCCTCGGGCTCGGGTATCCGGGCGGACTCAAGATCGACCGCATCTCCGCCGCATACCGCGAGCGCGGCGGATCCGCCGCGCTCATTCCGTTCCCGAAGGGGCGTCCGCGCGAAGGCGTGACCGCGCTCGCGGGGCTCCCGGCGGAGCTGTGCGTGTCGTTTTCCGGACTCAAGACGGCGCTCCTGCGCCATGTCCAGCAGAACCCCGACCTTCTTTCTCCGAAGGCGGAGAAGGAGGACTTCGGCGGATACATGGTCTCCCCCGCCGTCGCTCGCGTCGTCGCGTCCTACCAGGAGGCGATCGCGCAGGCGATTGCGGACCGCACGCGCGCTGCGCTTCGGCGTCGCGACTACAGGGCGTTTGTGCTGGGCGGAGGCGTCTCGCTCAACAGCCGTATCCGCGCCGTCCTGGGCGAGGTATGCACCGCGGCGCATGTGCCGCTCCTAATGGCGAAGCCGAAGTACACGGGCGACAACGGCGCCATGATCGCGGGACTTGCGTACTACAGGCGCAACCTCGTCGGCGACGAGGCGATGTGCGCCGACGCGTCGCCGTCACTCCAGGTCGGATGAACCGATGTCCCAGGGAGAACCGGCACTATGAGGGCTTTTGTGATAGCGATGGAGAACGAGGCGGAGCAGGTGCGTCCGTTTCTTGGGGACGGCGACAGGCTGTACGTCTCGGGCGTAGGCAAGGTTAACGCGGCCGCGGCAGCGCAGAAGGCGATCGACGCCGGCGCCGAGGAGGTGCTCAACTGCGGAGTGGCAGGCGGACTGGAGTCCGACATGGAGGTCGGTGATGTGTACGAGATATCGCAGGCGGTCGAATACGACTTCGACCTGACGATCCTCAACGGCACCCGCCTTGGCACGCACAACGAGCGCACGACGCCGTTTTTCGACTGCCGCACCACTGGAAGGTTCCCGGTGCGCATACTTGCGACAGGCGACCGGTTCACGAACGACGAGCGGGATACCACGGATCCGCTCGGCCTCGGCGCGACGGTGAAGGACATGGAGGGCGCCGCGATCGCCCATGTCTGCGAGCTCAACGGCGTTCCCTGCCGCATGCTCAAGTGCATCAGCGACGTCCATGGCAGGGGCTCAATGACCGGCCAGTACAGGGACAACCTCGCGAAGGCCCTTGGCTCCCTTTCGAAGGCTGTTCCGTTGTGGTGCGCCGTGTGACGGCCGCAGACTAGATGTCGCCGCGCGACCTCTCGCGCCAGGCGGACGGCGTGAGGCCGGTCTGGCGGCGGAAGGCGGCGTTGAAGTACTGCGCGCTCGCGAAGCCGCATGCGCGCGAGATGTCCGAGATCTTGCGGTCCGTCTTCTCCAGCATCGCGCGCGCCATTCGTATGCGGTAGCGCGCGAGGTAGTCGGCGGGGGAGAGCCCCGTATGCCTCCGGAACAGGTCGAAGAGGCGCGAGCGCGAGTAGCCCATGTAGGCGACAAGTCCGTCCATCTTCACGTCTTCCGCGAAGTGGTGCTCCAACCATGCCGTCGCCTCGTCCATGAGTCTCGCCTCCGGCTTCGCGCCGTGCACTTCGGCGTCGTTTCCGGCGCAGGCCTGGAGTACGAGCGCCGCGAGTGTCCGAGCCAGCGCGAGCTGCTTGGGCGAGAGCGAACCTTCTCCGAGTTCCGCGAGTGCGTCTAGGCGCAGGAAGATGCGCACTAGGTCGCGCGACGCCTGGACGGGGCGGCAGGACTTCTCCAGCAGCGAGGAGAGGAGCGCGCGTGCGACGGAGTGCGGGAATAGCGAGTAGTCGGCTCCGGCGCGCGGAGGGCGCACGAGGAGCTCGATGCGGTGTCCGGCCGGGTCTATCGCCTGCATGTGGCGGTGCTTGAGCCTTGCGGGGATCACGATGTAGTGTCCGGCGGTCAGCACCGCGCCTGGCCGACCCTCGAACTCGTATTCGAACTCGCCCTTGAAGCAGAACAGAAGCTGCACCTCTCCGTGCGCGTGCCAGAACGACTCGCCCGCGGAGGGAGCCTTGAGGTGGCGCGCGCCGGCGAGCCAGGCGAGGGAGAAGGCCTTTTCGCCGATGTCCGGCGGGGTCTGTCCGTATGCATATTCAGCCATATGGACAATGATACCAAAAGATTGTGAAATCGTCCATTGGATAATTGTGCAATATTTCGAATTGCCGTTTGAGGCAGAATTGTGGTATACTCAATGCAAACAGAAAGGATACTATCGATGGACAGACGTCAGTTTCTCTGTGGTGCGCTCGCCAGCGGTGCGGCGCCTCTTCTCTTCGGCGGATGCGCGGGCAAGTTCCTCGCGAACCGCAAGATCAACATCGGCGTGATCGGATACGGACGCATTGCGCACACGATGGACGTCCCGGGCGTGCAGCAGTTCACGGACCGCTGCGTCGTCACTGCGGTGTGCGACTACGACGCGACGCGCGCCGAGTACGGCAAGAAGGTCGTCGAGGAGCGCTATGCGAAGAAGGGCATCGTCCAGGTCGTGAAGACGTACGGCGACTACCGCGAGATGCTCGCCGACAAGTCGATTGACGCCGTGCTGCTCTGCATACCGGACCACCAGCATGCGATCGTCGCGACGGACTGCCTCCTCGCCGGGAAGCACATCTACCTTCAGAAGCCCTTCGCGCAGACGATCCAGGAGGGTCGCGTCGTCGCGAACATCGCCACTAAGAAGGGGCTTGTCGTGCAGGTCGGCGCCTGGCAGAGGTCTCGTCCGCAGTTCCGCAAGGTCGTGCAGCTCGTCAGGAACGGGAGGCTCGGAAAGATCGCCCGCGTCGAGGTCGGCATCGGATGCGACCACTCCGGCGGCGACCGCACGGCCGAGCCCGTGCCCGCCACGTTCAACTACGACGCCTGGCTTGGTCCGACGGACCCGACCGTGCCGTACAACTGGACGCGTTGCCACAACCGCGACCTCAAGCACATAGGCGACCGCCCGGGATGGATTCAGCTCGCGCCGTACGGCTGGGGCATGATCACGAACTGGGGCGCGCACCACCTCGACATCACGGCGTGGGGCCTCAACAGGGATCCCTCGTCCGTGCACGGCACGTGCGAGTGGATGGACCTCTCCGGCAACAAGCTCTGGAACGTCCACACGACGTACGACCTGCACTACGACTGCGGCGGGACTGACGTCCACGTCAACAACAAGTTCCAGATGGGCGTCAAGTTCATCGGCGAGAACGGCGACTGGCTCTGGTGCACGCGCGGCGCGGTGAAGGTCACGCCGAGCGACCCCGAGCCGAAGGTCGCGCCCGGACAGCTCGGCGCCATCGCCGCCTCGAAGCCGGAGCTCCTCGACGACCTCCTTCCGTGCGAGATAGAGGACAACGCGCTCGCCCATGGCGGCGAGAAGTTCCTCACGACCGACGACCACTTCCTCAACTTCCTCGAGGCGGTGGCGCGCGAAGACCCGCAGTACACTGTCTGCGACGCGGAGGGTGCGCACAAGTCCACGGCGTTCTGCTCGCTCGGGCGCATGTGCATGGAGCTCTCGCGCGGGAAGAAGGACGGCGCGACGCTCGCGTGGGATTCGAAGAAGGAGGTCTCCGGAAACGCCGAGGCGGACAAGATGCTCGTGCCGTTCGCGCGCGGCAGGTTCGACCTGGCGATTTCGCTCAAGGCCGCCGGACTCGACTACGCGAAGTATGTCAAGCCGATGGCGTGAACTGAAAGTTGAAAGCCTTAAGTTGAGAAGTTTGGAGTTGAATAAAATGAAGAAGATTCTGGTTGCGATTGTTGCGGGGGCGTCGTTGGGCGCCTTTGCAGCCGTTCCGTTCAAGATTGGCGTCGCGGGCTACACGTTCAACAAGCGCACGATCGACGACGCGCTCGAGATAATGAAGAAGGCGGATGTCCACTACCTCTGCGTAAAGGACTTCCATCTTCCGTTCTCGGCGACGGACGAGGAGATCGCCGCGTTCAAGGAAAAGTGCGCCTCCTACGGCGTCACGCCGTACGCGATCGGCCCGATCTACGACAGGGACGCCTCCAAGTTGCGCGGACGCTTCGAGTTCGCGAAGCGTCTCGGCGTGAAGACCGTCGTGGGCGTTCCGTACGAGCCGACGGATGAGAAGGACACCTGGAACAAGCGCCGCGGATCGCGCGCGCTGCTGCTCGAGATCGACAAGCTCGTCAAGGAGTTCGACATCCGCTACGCGATCCACAACCACGGTCCCGCGTCGCCGGAGATGTACCCCGACGTGGAGTACGGATGGAACCTCGTGAAGGATCTCGATCCGCGCGTCGGATTCTGCATCGACGTGGGCTGGGAGTATGGATGCGGCAAGGACCCGGCTGACACGATCAGGAAGTACGGTGAGCGCATCTTCGACGCGCACATCAAGAACTTCGAGATCGGCAAGCCCGACGGCGCGTCCGTTCCGCTTCCGCGCGGCAAGATCAACCTCGTCAAGGTGTTCCAGGCGTTTGCCGACGTGGGCTACGACGGAGTCTGCTCGCTCGAATACGAGCGCGACTTCCAGGACAACCTGCTCGCCGTCATCGAGTGCATCGCCTACGAGCGCGGCATATGCGACACGATAAAGGCGAAGGCGAAGATGAAGCCAGCTCCCGAGGGCGCGAACACGCTCACCGACGCGGAGAAGGCGGAAGGCTGGCGGCTCGCGTGGGACGGTAGGACGTTCGACGGATGGCTTTCCGTTAAGAGCGGATGCAAGGAGGCGCCCTCGAAGGGCTGGTTCATCAAGGACGGCACGCTCACGATGCGCCCCGTCAACGGCATCGCGGACGGCAAGTGGTTCCCGCTTCCGCCCGAGGACCAGAAGCTCGGCGGCGGCGGTGACATCGTGACGGCGAAGAAGTACCGCGACTTCGCGTTCAAGTTCGACTTCCGCCTCACCGAGGCCGCCAACTCGGGCGTCAAGTACTTCTACGACGAAAAGCTCAACAAGGGGACGTGCGAGGAGTACCAGATCCTCGAGAACGGGCACCCCGACTCCACGAAGGGCAAGGACGGCAACCGCAAGTCCGCATCGCTCTACGACGTCATCCCCGCTCACGCCGACGGCATCCTCAAGGGACCTGGCGAGTGGAACAGCGGCATGGTCGTCTCGAAGGGCGCGCACGTCGAGCACTGGCTCAACGGCAAGAAGGTGCTCGAGTACGACCGCGGCACCCCCGCGTTCAAGGCCGCGGTCAAGGCGTCCAAGTACGCCGACTGGGGCGTCGGGGCGGACGGGAAGCCGCAGGACTGGGGCGAGATTCCGGAAGGGCGCATCCTCCTGCAGGACCACAGCGACTCCACCGTTTCGTTCTGCAACCTGAAGGTCAAGGAACTCTGAGATACGGAAGACATGTGTGTTCACCGCGTCTGCCCCGGATCCGGGGCAGACGCGATACTTTACGCCGCAGGGCGGATTTGGTAACATATCCGCAATGAGAAGCAGCTATGGTTTTGAATCGAGGGCCTACCTCCTGGACGTGACGGATCGGTGTCCGAACCGCCGTACGATGCAGGAGCTCGTCGACGTCCTCGCGCGGTTCGGCTACAACGAATTCTATCTTCTCGACGCCGCGAAGGAGCGGGAAGTTCCGCTCGACACCGCGAAGACCGAGGCCTACTGCCGCATGCAGGGAATCGAGTTCAGGTCCGTCGGCGAGGATTTCCGGCGCGAGCTCGAGCTCGACCCCAAGACCGTCTCCGCGCCGACTTTCGCCGCGCGGTCGCTGTGCGGACGCATCGAGGACATGCGCGTCGCGATGGAGCGCGCGGAGGAGGCGGGCCGCGAGCGCAAGGCGTCGCGTTTCGTGGTGACGGACTTCTCCGACGGCTACGCGTGGCATCCGCTGTGCGTGTCGCTCCCCGGGATTGTCCTAGGAGGGAACCTCATGACGGCCGGGCACATCGCGGCTAAGATGGACCTCGAGAAGGACCTCTGCTCGGTGATGGACCTTCCAGTCGGCGGACTCCTCCAGCGGCTCGGCACGCTGTACCTGCGCGGCGGCGCGACGCGTCCCGACGCCTCGGAGTACTTCAACATACTTGCCGGCGACGTCGGCTACTCGCGCCATCCAGGGATCACGCAGTTCGTCCTAGACGATGTCTCGGCCGTGGCGCGCGGCGCGCGCATCGCGCTTGAGCGCTGGCTCGACAGGAGCGACTGGGCGAAGGAGATATCTTATGCTGCGCTTCTCCTCGAGTGCGCGTGCCACCGCCGCGACGAGCGCCGCCTGAGGGAGGCGCGCGACATGCACGGACATGTCTGGCGCATGCGCTTCGAGCCGGAGGGTCGCGTCGAGTCCCTTTCCCGCCTCCCGAGGTTCTGAGCGTGTTCGTGGTCCGAAAGATGATATAATATCCCAAAAAGGCAGAAACGGATGGAAGAAATCAAGAAAGCACTGGTAACGGGCGGGGCCGGGTTCCTCGGCAGCCATCTCTGCAAGCGGCTTCTCGCCGACGGCTACGAGGTGACGGCGCTGGACAACCTTTTCACCGGCACGAAGGAGAACATCTACGAGCTTCTCGACGACAAGAGGTTCTCGTTCGTGCTGCACGACGTTACGCAGCCGTTCTGGGGCCAGTTCGACGAGATATACAACCTCGCCTGCCCCGCGTCGCCGATCCATTACCAGAAGAATCCGGTAGAGACGACGAAGAGCTCGATGCTCGGCACTATGAACATGCTCGAGCTCGCGCTCAAGACGAAGGCGCGCATGATCCACACCTCGACTAGCGAGATATACGGCGATCCGCTCGTCCATCCGCAGATTGAGGAGTACTGGGGCAACGTGAACACGATCGGCCTCAGGAGCTGCTACGACGAGGGCAAGCGCGTCGCGGAGACGCTCTGCGCCGACTACCGCAGGCAGTACGGGGTGGACGTCAGGATGGTGCGCATATTCAACACCTACGGACCGAAGATGCATCCGAAGGACGGACGCGTCATCTCCAACTTCATAATGCAGGCGCTCGCGAACCGCGACATCACGCTGTTCGGCACCGGCGGCCAGACGCGCTCGTTCCAGTACTGCGACGACCTCATCGAGGCCATCCGGCGCTACATGGACCTTTCGGAGAAGAAGATCGCGTCCTTCTTCGGCGGCAAGGAGATCGACGGACGCGTCACGCCCGCCGTTCCTGTCATCAACACCGGTAACCCCGGCGAATACACGATAAAGCAGCTCGCCGAGGAGATCCTCCGCCAGATGCCGGAGTCGAAGTCGAAGATCGTCTACCGTCCGCTTCCCTCCGACGACCCGAAGCGCCGCAAGCCGGACATCACGTTTGCGAAGGCGCTCCTCGGATGGGAGCCGAAGGTGCCGCTCGCCGTGGGAATCGCAAAGACGATAGAGTACTTCAGGTCGAGGCGCTGACCGTTTTGCCCGAACTTGCGTGTCAGATTCCGCCCCGTGCGGCGAGTATGGGGTGAAATGAAGAGAAAACTGGCAAGGTTTTTCGTAGTCGCGTGCATCTCGGCCGCGGCGTTCGTCGTCGCGTCCTGGCTTTTCATCGGATGGTCCGACGAGGGCTGCGACGTCTTCCCGGGCGGAGCGGTGATACGCGACTCGTCCGGGCAGATTCTCCGCGTGACGCTTGGTCCGGATGACGTCGACTGCCGTCCGTCGTACGTCGCGTCTCGCGACGACTGGATCGTCAAGGCCGTCGTCGCGGCGGAAGACGGAACATACTGGGACCACTGCGGCGTCCGGCCGCTCAGCGCGCTGCGCGCGGCCGTGCAGAACGTCTTCAGCTGGCGGCGCGTCTCCGGCGCGTCGACTATCACCATGCAGACCGTCAGGCTCATTGCGCCGCATCCGAAGTCGCTCTGGTGGAAGTGGAAGGAGGCGGTAAAGGCCGTCAAGATGGATCGCGCGAAGTCCAAGGAATGGATAATCTCGCAGTACCTCAACCGCGCGCCGTTCGGGTCCAACCTCGTCGGGATAGAGTCCGCCGCGCGCGGCTGGTTCGGCAAGGGCGCGCACGAGCTCGGGATCGGCGAGGCGGCGATGCTCGCCGGGATGGTGCAGGCGCCGACGAGGTTCCGTCCGGACCGCTGGGGCGACGCAGCGAGGCGCGCGAGGGCTTTCAGGCGCAGGGACTACGTGCTGGGCCGGATGCTTGAACTCGGCTACATCACGGAGGAGCAGCTCGAGGGCGCGCGCTCCGTAGAGCCCGAGGTCTGCCGCTCGCCGCGTCCGTTTGCCGCACCATTCTTCTGCGACTGGTTCATGTCCGAACTCGCCCGCGGCGGATGCGCCGCGCGCGGCGGGAGCGACTTCACGACGTCTCTCGACGCGGACGTGCAGAGCATCTGCGAGAACGCGGTCTCGTCCGCGGCCGCGAAGGGCGGCTTCTCGTCCGCAGCGGTCGTCGTGCGTGTCGCGACAGGAGACGTTCTCGCGATGGCGGTGAGCGACGACTACTTCGGGAAGAAGGACGGACAGGTCAACGCGGCGACGTCTCCGCGTCCGGCCGGCTCCACCCTCAAGCCGTTCCTCGCCGCGCTTGCGATGGAGCGCGGACTCGCCACTCCCGAGACGAGACTTCTCGACGCGCCGGTTTCATACCGCGGATACCGCCCCGCGAACTTCGACGGGAAGTACCGCGGACTCGTCACGCTGCGCGACTCTCTTGTCATGTCGCTCAACATACCGTTCGTCCGCATGCTGGAAGAGGTCGGTGTCCCGGAATTCGCCGACGAACTCCGCGCGCTGGGGTTCTCCGGCGTGGCCGAGCCGGATGGCGGACGCGGACTCGGCATGGCGATCGGGAGCGTCGAGGTCTCGCTGCTGGAGCTTGTGCGCGCGTATGCCTGCCTCGCGCGCGGAGGAGACGGACTCTTCTCGCCCGGGACGTCCTATCTCGTCGCGGACATGCTTTCCGGCGCCGAGCGCGCGCAGGCTGCGCTCGGGCACGTTGCTGACGTGGAGACGTCGCGCTTCGCGTGGAAGACCGGAACCTCGAGCGCCTACCGCGACGCCTGGACGGTCGCGTGGAATCCCGAGTACGCGGTCGGAGTGTGGTGCGGACACAAGTCCGGCGGCTTCGGCGACACGTCGCTCGTCGGCGCGCGCGCGGCGGCTCCGGTGGCGTGGACGATCGCGCGGCTGCTGTATCCGCGAAACGACGGACCCTGGTTCGCGGTCCCGCCGGACGTCGCGACGCGGCGCATCTGCCGCGAGACGGGACTCCCCGCGTCGCCTGACTGCCCGGAGACGGAAGAAGGGCGCTTCGTGCGCGGGAGGAGCTCCCCGCGGCCCTGCGACGTCCACAGGCTGGGATCGGACGGACGCCCCGCGTCGCGTTCCGCGCGCGAGCTTTCGCTCGTGAGGCCCGAGGACGGGGCGCGCTTCCGTCTTGTGCCTGGCTCGCTTGACCAGCGGATTGTCTGCCAAGTCGGCGAAGTTGCGCCAGATACTCGGCTCTGGTGGTTTGTCGACGGAGCGCCGGCAGGCGAAAGCACGGGCCGCGCTCCGTTCGCCGTCGCAATGACGGCAGGGGTGCATGTAGTCTCGTGCGCCACTTCCGACGGCTCCGCCGCATCCGTATCGGTATCCGTGGAGGAATAGCCGTCATGGTCGTTGCCTTTCCGTCATCGGATTTTTGCGGTCATTCGTCGCGCAGGCATCTGTGAAAATTTGGTATAATTATCCCACATGCACATCGTTAGGAGGAACACGAAATGAAGAAAGCACTTGTTTTTGCAATGGCGGTGATGGCCGCGGCCACTCTCATGGCGCGTCCGGGCCCGGGCTTCGGTCCGCGCCCCGGCTTCGGCCGTAGGCCTGTTCCGGTGCCGGTTCCGATGCACCACCACCACCATCATCACCACAACGGCGGCGCAATTGCCGCGGGAGTCGTCGGGGGCGCGCTTCTGGGCGGACTCGTCACCGCGGCCGTCACCGCTCCGCGCACGACGACAGTGGTGACGCCTGCTCCTGTCGTGGTGCAGCCCGCGCCCGTCGTGGTGCAGCCTGCCCCTGTCGTGGTGCAGCCCGTCTACCAGACGCAGAACGTCTGGGTCGAGGGACGCTACGTCGACACTGTCCAGCCCAACGGCGCGATTGTCCGCACCTGGCAGCCCGGGCACTACGAGCAGCGCACAGTCCAGATTCAGTGAAGCGTCATTTGATCGGCATCGGGGGCGTCGGAATGAGCGCCCTCGCAACGGCGCTTGTCAGGCTCGGCGACGAGGTGACAGGCGCGGACCGCACGCTCGGCACTGGGAACATCCGTTTCCTCGAGTCGATCGGCGTCAGGTGCTTTCCCGACGACGGCAGCGGAATCGACGCGTCGACGGACGAGGTAATCGTCTCGACCGCGATCGAGGACACCAACCCCGGCCTAGCGAAGGCGAAGGAGCTCGGCATTCCCGTCACGCACCGCGCCAAGGCGCTTGCACGCACGCTTTCGCCGTACAAGCTCGTGGCAGTCGTCGGCACATGCGGAAAGTCCACGGTGACGGCGATGCTCGGGCACGTCCTCGCGTGCTGCGGGCGCGATCCGATGTGCGTGAACGGCGCGAACGTCCCCGGATGGGAGGGGGCTGTTCGTTTCGGGAAGGGAGAGTTCGCGGTCGCCGAAGTCGACGAGAGCGACAAGTCCCTCGTCGCGTTCAGCCCATATGCTGCGGTCGTCACGAATGCCTCCGCCGACCACTACTCGAAGGAGGAGATGGACGAGGTGTTCGACGCGTTCGTGAAGGACTGCCCCGGTCCGGTCGTCGACGCGCGCGGCGAGGTTTACCGTCCGCAGGACTTCAACCGCCAGAATGCGTCGCTCGCCATCAGGATGGCTGTTGCGCTCGGATGCGACCGCGCGGAGGCGGAGCGCGCGATGGAGAGCTTCGGCGGGGTGGAGCGCAGGCTCCAGCGGTACGGCACAAGGGTCTACGACGACTACGCGCACAATCCGGAAAAGCTCCGCGCCATGTGGCTCGCGCTTGCGGAGGAGCATCCGGACGGGATATGCGTCGTGTGGCGTCCGCACGGCTACGCTCCGCTCAGGAAGATGATGGACGCGCTTGCGGCCGCGTTCGCCGAGGTGGTGCGTCCGCAGGACAGGCTGCTGCTCCTTCCCGTATACGACGCGGGCGGCACGACGGACCGCTCGGTGAACTCCGGCGATCTTGCGCGGAAGATGGAGGCGTTGGGATGCGCGTCTCCAGAGCTTGTTCCAGACCTCGACGCGGCCTACGGCTGGATGCTCGCCCACCGCGGCGGATACGCCGCGTTCGTGACGGCCGGCGCGCGCGACCCGGGACTTCCCGCTCTCGCCTCCCGCCTCGCCGCGGCGCTGTGACATTTGGTATAATATCCCCGCTATGCAGAAGAGGAAGACTAGGCAGCCTGATGAGGCGAAGATCGCGAAGCTCGTGAAGGAGCTTCTCGTGGAGCTTGGGGAGGATCCCGGGCGGGACGGGCTCAAGAAGACCCCGGAGCGGGTGGCGAAGTCGCTCGCGTTCCTTACGCGGGGCTACAGGCAGGACATCGCGAAGGTCGTCAACGGGGCGCGTTTCACGTCCGGCACCAACCACATGGTGATCCTCAAAGACATCGAGCTCTATTCGCTCTGCGAGCACCACATGCTTCCGTTCTACGGGAAGTGCGCGATCGGCTACATCTCGCAGGGCAAGGTGCTCGGCGTCTCCAAGCTCGCGCGTATAGTCGATATGTACGCGCGCCGGCTCCAGATACAGGAGCGCATGACCGAGGAGATCGCGGAGGCTGTTATGGCGGAGACCGGCGCCGAGGGAGTTGGCGTCGTCATAAAGGCGAAGCACCTCTGCATGATGATGCGCGGCGTCGAGAAGCAGAATTCCGAGATGACGACGTCTGCCGTCCTCGGGTCGTTCAGGAAAGACGAAAAGGTGCGGCAGGAGTTCCTGTCGCTCATAAAGTGAAGGAGAGCGGAATGAAGAGACTTCTCACCATACAGGACATATCGTGCGTCGGGCAGTGCTCGACGACGGTGGCGCTTCCGCTGGTCTCGGCGTGCGGCGTCGAGTGCGCGGTTCTTCCGCCGGCGATACTCTCCAACCACACGGGCGGATTCAAGACCTGGAGCTTCGCGGACCTGACGGGCGAGCTGAAGAAAGTCGAGGCGAAGTGGGTCGAGCAGGGCATCCGCTTCGACGCGTTCTACACGGGCTACGTCTGCGAGAGCCACATCGATCCGATACTGTCGATATTCTCCTCGTGCGCCGAGCAGGGCGCGGTGCGAATCGTGGATCCCGCGATGGCGGACAACGGAGTCCTCTACACCGGCTTCGCGTCCGATTTCCCGTCCAAGATGGCGCGGCTGGTGAAGGGCGCGGACTACATACTCCCCAACCTCACAGAGGCGGCGCTTCTCGTCGGCGAAAAGCCGAAGCTCTCCGGCTACACCAAGGGCGAGCTCGAGGGCCTTATAGCGAAGCTCCACGCGCTCGGCGCGAAGAACGTGGTCCTCACGGGCGTGAGCTTCTCTCCGGACGAGCTCGGCAGCGCGGTGTCGGACGGTTCGTCCGTCGCGTACGACTTCAACGAGAAGCTCGACAAGATGAGCCATGGGACGGGCGACGTCTATGCGTCCGTCTTCTCGGGCGCGATCCTCCGCGGCAAGACCGCGCTTGAGGCTGCTGCGCTCGCCGCGGACGTCGTATGCGAGGCGATCAAGGCGACGGACGAAGGCCACTGGTACGGCGTCAGCTTCGAGCGTGCGATACCGTTCCTCGTCCGTTCCCTCTGACCGAAAGCGGGCGCGTCCCCGCCTCTCGCACGATTTCTGCCCGTTTAACCATACAGCGCCGTTTTTTGGTATAATATGCGGCTATGCGAGTTGTCTTCATGGGATCTTCCCCGGCTTCGGCCGAGTGTCTTCGCGCCATTCTGCGCGAGGATGTGCTTGACGTCGTCGGAATCGTGACCCAGCCGGACCGTCCCGTCGGGCGCGGCAAGGTCATGTCCCCGTGTGCGCTCGCTAAGTTCGCCGAGGAGCACGGTCTCACAGAGGTCATCAAGCCCGAGAGGGTGAACGACCCCGAGCCGATGGAGAGGATCCGCGCGTGGAAGCCGGACGTCATCGCGGTCGTCGCCTTCGGACAGATTCTCAAGAAGCCGCTTCTCGACCTGCCGCTGTTCGGCTGTGTCAACTGCCACTTCTCACTTCTACCGAAGTACCGCGGCGCGGCTCCCGTCATCGCCGCGCTTGAGGCGGGCGACAGAATGACCGGCGTCACGGTGATGCACATGGGCGTAGGGCTGGACGACGGGCCGATAATGCTGCAGAGCTTCGAGCCGATATACCCCGACACCACTGGCGGCGCGCTCATGCAGGACCTCGCGATCGCCGGCGGCGTCACGCTCGCGAAGGCGCTTAGGCTTCTCAACGCGAACGCGCTCCCCCCGGAGGTCAAGCAGGACGAGGCGTCCGCAACGTATGTCAAGAAGCTCAAGAAGACGGACGGACTCATCAACTGGGACCGTCCAGTGCTCGAGATCGAGCGCCGCATCCGCGCCTACAACCCCTGGCCCTGCTGCTACACCTTCATGCCGGAGAAGTTCCGCAAGCGCGGCACGACTGGTCGCCTGGTCATCCTGCGCGCGAAGGTCGCGAAGCTCGATCCGGCGTGGAAGGACTCCGAGCCCGGGACGATACTGAAGATCGAGAAGGCGGGTCCCGTGGTGCGCTGCCACGACACGGCGCTGCAGCTTGTCGAGGTTAAGCCGGAGGGTTCGTCGCAGATGGACGGCGGATCGTTCTGCAGAGGCAGGCAGATGGTGGCAGGGGAGACGAGGTTCGTCATGGAGTAGCCGGTCGGTTTTCACTTTCCAACTCTCAACTTTTCAACCTTTCAATTTGCAACATGAACCTTGAGGAAACAGAACAGAAAGTGAAGGAGATCATCGTCTCGAGCCTGGATCTCGAGGATGTGTCGCCTTCTGACATCGACACCGAGGCGCCGCTCTTTGGCGAAGGGCTCGGACTTGACTCGATCGACGCACTCGAACTCGGGATGGCGATCAAGCGCGAGTTCGGCATCTCCTTCTCGAAGGATCCGGCGGAGAACAAGCGCATATTCCGCTCGGTCAGGACGCTGGCCGGGCACATAGCGGAGCAGAAGCAATGACAGAGGCAGAAATCGCAAAGACAATCAAGGACATCCTCGCGGCAGACTTCGACGTCGACCCGGAGGCAATCAAGCCCGAGACGAATCTCTTTACGGATCTCGACCTCGATTCCATCGACGCGGTCGATCTCGTGGTCCGCCTCCAGCAGAAAACCGGCAAGAAGGTCGCGCCGGCGGAGTTCAAGAAGATACGCACGTTCGGCGACGTAGTCGCGGCCGTGTCGAAGCTCGTTAACGGCTGATGCTCTCCGCAATCTTCGCAGTCGCGTTCGGGCTTTCGCTCCTGAAGGGGCGGAAGCCCTTATGCCTGCGTTTCGCGGAGCGCGTTTCGGGCGGCATACTGCCCGACGGCGCAAAGGCCTACTGCCGCCGTCTGACGTGGGTCTGGTTCTTGATCCTCACCGCGCTCACGCTCGTCAACTTCGCTCTCGTCTTCGCGCTGTCCCCCGGCGATGTCGACCCCACGCACCACACTGCCCTTTCGTTCTGCGTGTGCGCGGCGCTCACGGCCGCCGTCATTGCGCTCACGTTCGCCGTGGAGAAGTCCGTGCGCGCAAGGCGCTTTAGCGTCGTCTTCCACACCTCTGGCTCGACTGGGAATTCCAAGACCGTGGTGAAGACGTTCGAGTCCCTTGCGAAGGAAGTCGCCATGCACCGCGATTTCTACTTCGCCCGCTTCGCGAAGGACACGGACGGCGGAATGCCCGTGTTCCTCGGCACCATACAGTGGGACCACATGTACGGAAAGCTGTGGATGGACATGCTGCCGAAGGCGCTCGGCGCGAAGGCGGATTCTGACGTGATCCGCACGCCCGAGGAGCTCGCCGCCAAGATGCGCGCGGCGAAGAGGGTCGTCCTTGTGACGACGCCGTCGTTCCTCGACCGCTTCACTGCGTACGCCGGGCAGTACGAGATCCCTGGGAACGTTGTAGAGGTCGTCACGAGCGGAGCGCTCCTGACTAAGGCGGTCTCGGATGCGGCGGAGCGGGTGTTCGGCGTCGCGCCGCGCCAGATATTCGGCTCCACCGAGACGGGCGGCGTCGCGGAGAGGCGCTTCCCCGACGAGTCGTTCCACGTCTTCGGTGGAGTCCGCGTCGCAGTGCGCGACGGACGGCTCGAGGTGCGCTCGCCGTTCTCGTTCCGCAGCCCCTACCTTATGGGCGACGGCGTGGAGCTTGCGCAGGACGGGCGCTCGTTCAGGCTACTTGGGCGCATGGACCGGCTCGTGAAGATAAACGAGGAGCGCGTGAACCTCGCGGAGATGGAGGAGAAGGTGCGCGCTCTCGGATTCGACGACTGCGCCATAGCGAAGATCGAGGGACGCCACGGCGACATGCTCGGATGCCTTCTCGTCGGTGGGAAGAGGCTGGGGCCGCTCGAGCTTAGGAAACTCATGCTGCCGGTGTTTCCGAAGGGGACTGTCCCCAAGCGCTTCCGCTACGCGGCGCATCTGCCGCGCAACGCGCAGGGAAAGGTCGTCGCGGCCGAAATCGTGAAGGCACTCGAGCGTACGGAGATTCCGCTGCATCTCTCGGGGGACGAGCATTTCTTCCAGGGGCACTTCCCTGGCTGCCCGATCATGCCCGGCGTCGCGCAGCTCGGGTTTGCCGTGGAGAGCGCGAAGAAGGCGTATGCGATAGGCGGGGCGCTCCGCGAGGCGAAGAAGCTGAAGTTTCTGCATATCATGGAGCCCGGACACGACTACGCGCTTGTCCTGTCGCGGAAGGGCGAGGGCGAAATCGCGTATGAATTTAGGGAAGGGGAGACGTTATGCTCGTCAGGAACGCTTGTGTTCTGATCGCCGCCGCCGCATTCGTCACGGAAGTGCCGGAGCCGTTCCGCTCGCGCCTCGCCTCCACTAACGAGACGTCCGGAACGTTCGTGCAGACGAAGACGACCGCGGACGGGCTGAAGTTCGTGACGAAGGGCGAATACCGCATCCGTCCCGGCGTCGACTTCACGTGGAAGACCCTGGAGCCGTTCGAGACCTGCTTCACCGCGACGCCCACGAACTACGTGTACTCGAACGAGGACGAGACGGTGGAGCGCGCGCTCTGCGACCTCCCCGGGTTCTCGCGCTTCGACGGGGCGATCTCCGGAGACTTCTCGGCGTTCTTCAAGGCGTTCGACGCGATGCACGCCGAGGAGGGCGGGAAGTTCTACGTCCGCGCGAAGCCTAAGGTGTCGGAGCTAAAGCGCCTCCTGAGCCGTGTCGACCTCGAAGGCGTTCTCACGAACTGGACCCTCCGCGCGGAGCTTACGGACAAGACGGTCTTCTCGGTGGAGTTCACCGAGCGCTGACCGCGGCGGGCGATTTCACGCCGCGGTTATTTTTGGTAAAATATACGCCATATGAACGAGCAGTCTTTGGCCAACATGATACTGAAGTCCGCCGGAATCTACTCCGACGAGCAGCTTCGGCGCATTTCCGAAAACCGCGCGGCGAATCCCGGCATGAGCCTCGCCGAGGCGGCAGTCAAGTTCGGCGGCTCGAAGGAGGTCGAGTTCCTCAATGCCGTCGGAAAAGTCCTCGGACTAGAGACTGTCGATCTCGACCGGCAGCAGCCGAATCCCGACGCGCTCACGAAGCTGCCCGCCTCCGCCGTCTACCAGTACAACGTGCTGCCCTTCAGGGCGGACGGCACGTCGCTCACCGTCGTCACGTCCGATCCGTTCGACACGGCGGCGGCGGACGGACTCAGGCTCGTCGTGAACTGTCCGGTGAAGACGGCGCTCGCCCCGAAGGAGGACGTCGAAAAGGCCGTCAAGAAGTACTACGGCGTCGGCGCGGACGCGATCGAGAAGATGATCGAGGACGGACGCTACTCGGTGGACGACGACATCGGCGCGATGACGAAGATCGACGTCAACGAGATGGGCGAGGAGGCGTCGATCGTCAAGTTCGTGAACCAGATCATCGCCGAGGCGGACCGCCAGGGCGCGACCGACATCCACATCGAGCCGCAGGAGACTGAGCTGCGTATCCGCTACCGCATCGACGGCATGCTGCACAAGGTCGACGTCCCGCCTCAGCTGAACCGGCTCAAGAGCGCCATCATCTCGCGAATCAAGGTCATGGCGAACCTCGACATCGCCGAGAAGCGCCTGCCGATGGACGGGCGAATCGGAATCCGCATCGCGGGGCAGGACATCGACATCCGCGTGTCGACGATGCCGGCGGCCTACGGCGAGTCTATCTCGCTGCGACTCCTCGCGAAGAGCGGCAGCTTCGTCAAGATGGACGACCTAGGGTTCAATCCGCGCGACTACTCCATCGTGAAGAAGATCATCCACCGTCCGAACGGAATCTTCCTCGTGACAGGTCCGACGGGCTCCGGCAAGTCGACGTCGCTCTACTCGTTCCTCTCCGAGGTGAACAAGATCGACGTCCGCATCATGACGGCCGAAGACCCGATCGAATACCACATGGCCGGCATCAACCAGGTGCAGATGCAGAGCGAGATCGGCATGACGTTCGCACGGGCGCTCAGGGCGTTCCTGCGTCAGGACCCCGACATCATCATGGTCGGCGAAATCCGCGACCGCGAGACTGCCGAGATCGCCATCAACGCGTCGCTGACGGGCCACATGGTGTTCTCGACGCTGCACACGAACGACGCCGCGGGCGCGTTCCCTCGACTCATCGACATGGGCGTGGAGCCGTTCCTCATCGCGTCCGCAGTTGCGGGCGTCATGGGCCAGCGTCTCTGCCGCCGCCTGTGCCCGGACTGCAAGAGGGAGGTTCCGCTCGACCGCAAGTTCTACACGCTCTCGTATCCGCCGGAGAAGGAGACGGTGTTCGAGCCCGCTGGCTGCGACCTCTGCGCGCGCACGGGCTACAAGGGCCGCCGCGCGCTCTTCGAGGTGCTGGAGGTGAGCGACGAGATTCAGGAGTCGATCGTGCGCCGCGAGAACGCGACCCAGATACGCAACATCTCGCTGCAGCAGGGGATGAAGACGCTGCGCGAGGACGGATGGGCGAAGGTCTTTGCAGGCGTGACTAGCGTAACGGAGATTCTGCGCGTCACCGCGGACCAGTGATTCGGAGGGAATTCAGATGAAGATCGGATGCCACTTGAGCGCCTCTGGCGGATACCTCGCCATGGCGCAGACCGCAGTCTCGATAGGCGCGAACGTTTTCCAGTTCTTCACGCGCAACCCGCGCGGGGGCGCGGCGAAGCCGATCGACAAGAACGACGTCGCGGCGTTCCTCAAGTACGCCGAGGAGAACGCGATAGGTCCGATCCTCGCCCATGCGCCGTACACCCTCAATGCCGCTGGCGCGGAGCCGCGCGTGAGGGAGTTCGCGGAGAGCGTGATGGCGGACGACCTGGAGCGGCTCGAGCTCACGCCGGGGGCGATGTACAACTTCCATCCCGGGAGCCACGTCGGGCAGGGCGCGGAGGAGGGAATTGCGCTCATCTCGGGGATGCTCTCGCGCATCCTCTCGAAGAAGCCGTATTCAACCACCGTTCTCCTCGAGACGATGTCCGGAAAGGGCAGCGAGGTCGGAAGGAACTTCGAGGAGATACGCGCCGTCATCGACGCGACGGAGTCCGCGCTAGGAAGCGGAGGCATCCTCGGCGTCTGCCTCGACACGTGCCATGTCTGGGACGGCGGATACGACATCGTGAACAACCTCGACGGAGTGCTCGCGGAGTTCGACCGCGTAGTCGGGCTCGGACGCCTGAAGGCGATACACCTCAACGACACGATGAACGTCCTCGCCGCGCACAAGGACCGCCACGAGAAGCTCGGCAAGGGCAAGCTGGGGCTTGACGCAATCGCGCGCATCGTGAACCATCCGAAGCTCCGCGACCTGCCGTTCTACCTCGAGACGCCGTGCGACCTTCAGGGCTACCGCGACGAGATCGCGCTCGTAAAGAAGCTAAGGGAGGGATAGCGCAATGACTTCAACCGTATACATCGCGAAGAACGTCTATGGAGGAGACGGGCTCGGAAGGCTCGGCGACGGACGCGTCATCTTCGTTCCGGGAGCCTGGGCCGGAGAGCAGGTCAAGGCCGAGATCGTCGAGGAGAAGCGCCACTACGTGAAGGCGCGTCTTGTGGAGATCGTCGAGGCGTCGCCCGACCGCATCGAGCCCGATCCCGCGAAGACGGTTCCGGGTATGGTGTACTCGGCGCTTTCCTTCGCCGGCGAGACGAAGGCCAAGGAGAGCCAGCTGCGCGAGTTCCTTGAGCGTGCGCGCATCGCGGTGCCGCAGTTCTCAGGTCCGCAGCCCGCCAAGGACGAATCGCCCTTCAACTACCGCAACAAGGTTGTGTACCACTTCGCCAAGTACGGCAACGCGTGGCGCATCGGCTACCGCACGGAGCCCTCGCACGAGATCGTCGACGTGACGGAAGACCCGCTTGCGCGCCCCGAGATCAACGCGAAGCTCGGCGAGATTCGCCGCTCGGTGACCATGCTGCTCACGACGGGGCCGATGGCGGTCCGCAAGGAGACGGAGCGCAAGGGCAACGTGACAATCCGCTGGACGCAGAAGGGCGGCGTCAAGTGGTGGATCGGCGACGCGCCGAAGGACATGGTCCTCAGGGAGACGACGTGCGGACTCGACTTCGAGGTTCCGGCCGGCGGCTTCTACCAGGTCAACCCTGAGGTCGGCGAGGAGCTTGTGAAGGCCGTCGTCGCGGAGTACGCGAAGGGCGCGGCGGATGCGCCGCGCGTCGTAGACCTGTACTGCGGCGTCGGAGTCTTCGGCCTCTGCTGCAAGGCTCCTGCGCTCGTCGGCGTCGAGTC
This sequence comes from Kiritimatiellia bacterium, assembly GCA_016296065.1. Lineage (GTDB taxonomy): Bacteria > Verrucomicrobiota > Kiritimatiellia > RFP12 > UBA1067 > UBA1067. Next base: position 25,082 of record JAEDKA010000015.1, on the reverse strand, counting down.
GGGGCGCCAGGCCGTCGAGTTCGCGAAGCGCAACGCGTCCGCGCAGGGCGCGTCCGACGCGCGGTTCTTCGCGGACCAGGTCGGGCGCAGCGTGCGGCGGCTCAGGGCCGGCGCGGAGACGACGGTGATCGTCGATCCGCCGCGCGGCGGAATGGAGCCGAACGTGCCGAAGTGGCTCGCCTCGTCCGGCGCAAGGCGCATACTCTACGTCTCGTGCGATCCCGCGACGATGACGCGCGACCTCAAGACGCTCGCGCGCAGCTACGACGTGGAGTCCGTGAGGTGGTTCAACATGTTCCCGCGTACGGCGCGCTTCGAGACCCTTGCCGTCCTCTCCCGCAGATGAAGTTCCACATCCACACATACGGCTGCCAGATGAACGTGCGCGACAGCGAGGCTGTCGAGGCGCTTCTCGTGGCCGCCGGGCACGTCAAGGCGTCCGGCGAGGCCGACGCAGACCTCGTCATAGTCAACAGCTGCACGGTGCGCCAGAAGGCAGAGGAGAAGGCCGTCGGGAAGGCAGGCAACCTGATCGCGGCCAAGAAGACCGTCGGCCTCATGGGGTGCGCCGTGAAGCGCATGGGCGCCGACGTGTTCAAGCGTCTCCCGAAGCTCGACTTCGCCGTTGGGCCGCGGGCGTTCGGGCTCATCCCGCGCATCGTCGCCGAGGGACGCTATCCGCGCCTCGAGCTCGGCGAGGACATGGTGCCGGAGTGCCTTGCCGCTCACGTCGAGGGCGGATGGCAGGCGTTCGTCACGATTCTGCTCGGATGCGACAACAGGTGCAGCTACTGCATAGTCCCCGACGTGCGCGGACACGAATACTCGCGCCCCGCCCGCGAGGTCGTCGCCGAGGTTGGCGCGCTTGCGCGGCGTGGTGTGAAGGAGGTGTGCCTGCTCGGACAGAGCGTGCTCCGCTACGGCGTGAGGAACGCCGCGTGGGACGAAAGCGATGCGCCGAGTCCGGGCGGATACAAAGAGGCCTTCCCCCGCCTTCTCGAGGCGCTTGCCGCGATTCCGGGGATCGAGCGAATCCGCTTCACGAGCGCGCATCCGAAGGGCTGCACGGACGAGCTGGTGCGCGCGTACAGGGAGTTCCCGCAGGTCTGCCGGCATCTGCATCTCCCGGTGCAGTCCGGCTCGGACCGCGTCCTTGCGGAGATGGGTCGGCGCTATACGCGCGAGGAGTATCTCGCCGCAGTGAGGAAGCTTAGGGATTTCGACCCGGAGTTCGCCGTTACGACGGACGTGATCGTGGGCTATCCGGGCGAGACGGAAGCGGACTTCGAGGAGACGCGCTCCCTTATGGACGAGGCGGGCTTCGACAACTCATTCGTGTTCAAGTACTCGCCGCGTCCCGGCACGCGTTCGGCGGCGCTTCCAGACGATGTCCCGACAGAGGAGAAGGAGCGGCGCGACCAGGTGCTGCTCGCGGACCAGGAGCGCAGGGGACAGTCCCGCAACGAGGCGCTCGTGGGAACGGTACGCGAAGTCATCGCCGAGGGTCCGTCGAAGCGCGTCGCCGACAGATGGTCCGGACGCGATTCCGGGAACCGCATCGTCGTGTGGGAGTCTTCCGATGCGCCGTGCAGGGCAGGCGAGAAGGTGCGCGTCGAGATTCTGGAGGCGCATCCCCAGGTCCTGGTCGGGAGGATGGCAGGCAAGTGAGACTTTGCGTATACAAGGACAGCCTTTCCGTCGGGAGAGGCGCGGACAAGGCGGTGAAGGCCTTCGCCGCGGCGCTCGAGGAGCGCGGACACGACGTCGCGCTTGTCGAGCGCGGCGCATTTGCCGCGGCGCTCGAGGAGCGGTGGGACGCCATCGTCGCGACGGGGTCGAACGAGGCCGTCGATCTCGACGAAGCGGGATACTTCGGGCGCGCGGACCGCTCACCCGTCGTCCTGCAGCTCCATCTCGCGCCGCGCGGATTCTTCAAGTGGAAGCACCCGCTGCGCAACCGGGCGATCCGGCGCGCGTTCCGCAAAGCCGACGCCGTCCAGCTTCTGTGCTCCGAATACGTCGAGGAGTTCGGCCGCATCGCGCCGAAGGTCCCCGCAAAGGTGATCGGCAACTACACCGAGATGCAGGGAACGGGGAACGGAGAGCGCGAAGCGGCAGGCGGGGAGAGGGTGATTCTCTACCCCGCGGCCGCGGTGAACAAAGTCAAGAACCAGAAGCTGCTGATAGAGGCGTTTGCGAAAATAGCCGTGGAGTTCCCTGGGTGGCGCGTGCGGATGCTTGGCAAGGCGGACTCCTGCTATGCGTCGTCCTGCCGCGCGCTCGCGAGAAGGCTCGGAGTCGCGGAGAGGGTCGATTTCGCCGGCTTCACGGATGATCTCGCGGGGGAGTATTCGCGTGCGGAGTTCATTGCGTTTCCGTCGGTGCTTGAGGGCTTTCCGCTTGCCATACTGGAGGCGGCGGCGTTTGAGCTTCCGGCAGTGGCGCAGAGTTCCCTCCCCGGCGCGCGCGATATCGTTAAGGACGGAGAGACCGGCTTCGTTGCGGACGAGGGAGTGTCCGCGTACGCCGATGCGCTCGAGCGGATGATGCTCGACGGCGAGCTCAGGCGCAAGCTTGGCGTGAACGCGCGCGAGCGCTGCGCAGCCGAGTATTCCAAGGAACGCGTGCTGAGCGAATGGGAAGACCTCCTGCAGTCCCTCCAACCTTCCAACCCTCCAACCCTCTAACCCTCCAACCCTCTAAACCTCCACTTCATGAACATCATAGAAACATCGATTCCCGGCGTGAAGATCATCGAGCCCCAGGTTTTCGGGGACGCGCGCGGATGGTTTGTCGAACAGTACAACGCGGAGCGCTACAAGGCGGCGGGGATTGACGCCGACTTCGTGCAGGACAACGAGTCATTCTCGTCGAAGGGGGTTGTGCGCGGACTCCACTGGCAGGCCGCTCCACACACGCAGGCGAAGCTCGTGAGGGTCATAAGGGGGGCGGTGTGGGACGTTGCTGTCGACATAAGGAAGGGCTCTCCGACGTTCGGACAACACGTGGCGGTCACGCTCACGGCGGAGAACAGGCGGCAGTTTTTCATCCCGAGGGGCTTCGCACACGGTTTCATAGTCCTTGAGAACGACACGCTCTTCAGCTACAAGTGCGACAGGGTGTACTGTCCGTCCGCGGACCGCGGGATGCTCTTCAGCGATCCCGCGCTCGGAATCGAATGGCCCGACCTCGGCATGGAGCTGAACCTTTCCGAAAAGGACAGGAAGCACCCGCTGTTCAGGGACATAGAGCCCTGGTCAGAGTCGTAGCCGCCTACGTCCCGGTTTTCTCCCGCTATTTTGCGCGCCACCGCGCCGCGTCTACAGGGGCGCGAATATGTCGGTGGCGATAATAGTTATTTTACGGACAAAAACACAGTTTCGCGTTCTTTTGTTCTGCTAAAATACCTAGTGCTTGGTGAAACACAACGCCGAGCGAAAGCAAAATCAAGGAGAAATGATGAACAGGACATTAGTTGCTTTGTCGGTCGTAGTACTCGCCGTGACGTCGTTTGCGGCGGACTACGCGCCGGAGAAGTGGAATCTCGAAGCCCGCGAGAAGTTCGCGGCGCAGCGTTTCGGCATCTTCATCCACTGGGGCATCTACGCGAACTACGCGCAGGGCGAGTGGTACCAGCAGAACATCGGCATGGACACCGAGACGTACGGACGCATGAAGGACGGGTTCTATCCGTCGAAGTTCGATGCGAAGGAGTGGGTGCGCGTGTTCAAGGACGCGGGGGCGAAGTACGTGACGATCACCTCGCGCCACCACGACGGATTCTCCCTGTGGCCGACGAAGGTGGATGACGGCTTCAACGTCGCGGAGACTCCGTTCAAGCGCGACATCCTCGGCGAGCTCGCGAAGGCGTGCGACGAGGCGGGGCTTCAGCTCAACTTCTACTACTCGCTCATGGACTGGCACCGCAAGGACTATCCGGCTGGCGGCGCGGCCAAGGCGTGCCTCGGCGACCAGAAGGGCGACTATGACTCGTACAAGAAGTTCATGATGGGCCAGATTACGGAGCTCATCGACAACTACCACCCGGGCAACATCTGGTTCGACGGCGAGTGGGACAACCCCGCGAAGGTCGTGGACGGGAAGCTTGTCCCTACGCTTGACTGGGACTTCGACGCGATCTACGACCTCATCCACTCCAAGAAGACGCTCGTGGCGAACAACAACCACCAGATAATCCGCCCGAAGGAGGACATCCAGCTCTTCGAGCGCGATCTCCCCGGCGAGGGCGCGATGTTCTCGAAGAACCAGCCGCTCATCCGCGACAGGCCCGTCGAGCAGTGCGACGTGATCCAGCACGACGTGTGGGGATACAAGATCAACGAGCGCCGCTTCCGCACGCCGGAGGAGGTCTGCGCGATGATCTGCCGCTGCGCGGCGAAGGGCTCCAACCTTCTCATGAACATCGGGCCAGACGGATCCGGACGCCTCCCCGCGCGCGCGGTCGAGGTGATGGCCGAGGTCGGAAAGTGGATGCGCGCGAACGGCGACGCGATCTACGGAACGCAGGGCATCGGCATCGTCAAGAACGAGGACGGATCCGAGACGGCCAAGACGAAGAAGGGCGAGCGCATCTACGAAATCACGATCCCGAAGGACTGCAAGGGCTATCCGGTGGTCAAATAGGCTGTTGCAGCCCAAGGAGGTGCACCGTCTCGGTGCGCCAAGAGTGGGTGCGGCGGAGCAAGATGCTCCACCTCCTTGGATAAGTTGCGAAGCACAAGGAGGTGCGGCGTCTCGCCGCGCCACGGAGGGGCGGCGGAGCAAGATGCTCCGCCGCCTTGGGAAAGTCGCGAAGCGCAAGGAGGTGCGGCGTCTCGCCGCGCCACGAGGGGTGGCGGAGCTGGAAGCTCCACTGCCAGCCGCCGACAGGATTGTGCCGGGGCCCTAAAGGGTGTGCTTCCTGCGGAAGTCCTTCATCGCCGTGCCGGTCTTTCGCTTGAAGAGGGCGCAGAGGCCCGACGGCGCGCTGAAGCCCATCTGTTCGGCTATTTCGGACACGGAGATGTCGGTTTCGCGGAGGAGGCGCTTTGTGTCTTTGACGATCCTGTCGTGGATAGCGTCCAAGACCGTGAGCCCCGTCTCGCGCTTGAAGTTCTTGGAAAGATAGGAGTGCGACGTGCCGCACGCCTTCGCGACGCTCTCGACGGAGAGCTTCCTCGTGTCCGTCGCACGGATGAAGTCAATCGCCGCGGCGACATGCGGATTCGTCGGCGCGAGGCGTCTTGTCGACTCGCGCTCGATGACGCGCACTGCGGGGCAGAGGATCGTCTTGTCGCGGTGTTCACCGCCCTGGAGCATGTGGAGCATCAGCGTCATCGCAGTGCGCCCGAGGCGGTGGTGCTCGATCTTTATGGACGATATGCTCACCACCGCCGTCTCGCAGACGTCGCGTTCGTCGTCCACTCCGAGCACCGCCACTTCGCTCGGCATCCTTATCGCGCCGAGTTCGAGGAAGTCCACGACGTCCTTCGCCACGCGGTCGTTGCAGGCAAAGATCGCAATCGGGCGCGGAAGGTCCTTAAGCGCGTCGAGGAAGCGCGCGGCGTCTTCGTCGGGCGTCGTCGCGGTTGCCGGGATGCGCGGCACCTCGCCCTGGAACCCGTGCTCGGCGAGCGTCTCGGTGAATGACCTGAAGCGGCGGTCGGTCCACCAGTCCCACTCGGCGTCGGGCGCGTAGTCCGCGTAGACGAAGCTCTTGAAGCGTCGCTGGCCGTAGAGATAGTCGGCGGCCATCTGACCGATCCCCTCGTTGTTCACAGAGCAGACCGTGACGGGGCCTTCTGCGGCCTTGCGCCATTCGGAGACGGCCGATTCGCCGAGCAGTATGACGGGGATCTTCGCCTTCGCAGCGACGCGGAGCGCGGGAAGGTCTGCCGGATGGCAGATGATGCCGCCGCATCCCGTCTTGAACAGCTTCCGCGTGAGGAACGACTTGTCCACTATGGATTCATCGCGCATCAGGCGGATGTTGTGGAAACCGCGCTCGTGCGCCAGTTCAAGCGCGCCGGAGCGGAACTCCGAGTCGAATATGTTTGTCCCGTCGGTGATGATCACCCACTGGGAATTTATGCAGGGAATCTTTTCCATGACACGGAAATTATAGCCGAAATTTTCCGAGAAGGAAAGGGCAAAACATAAAATCGTAAAAACCCGAATACGAAAATGCAAATGTGGTGTGCATATTTTTGATAGAATTTGCTGCAGAAAAACCCAATGAAAGGTTGATCCAATGAAAAAGCGCGGCATCTTCGAAAACCCGATAACGATTGGCGGCGTACTTGTCGCCGCGATTGCGACGCTCTGTTCGCTTGCGGCAGGGGCCGCCGAGTTCAAGTTCGCGTCGGTGATATCCGACAACGCGGTTCTGCAGCGCGATGTCGCATCTCCCGTGTGGGGCTTCGCCGAGCCAGGCGCGAAGGTGTCGGTCGCGCTCAACGGAAAGACCGTTGGCGAGGCGACGGCGGACGAGAAGGGCCGCTGGACCGTGAAGCTCCCGCCGCAGAAGGCGAACAAGAAGCCGTCGACTATCACCGCGGAATACGTTGGCGGCGGAGCTGGAAGCTCCACCTCCTTGGGCGCGTCGCAAGGAGGTGCGGCGTCTCGCCGCGCCATCTCGATCAAGAACATCCTCTTCGGCGACGTCTGGTTCGGCTGCGGGCAGTCCAACATGGCCTACACGTTCGCGGGCTACGGACGCCTCCCGATCGGCGGCGAGGAGTTCCTCAAGAAGGCGGAGGGCAACCCCAACATCCGCACGCTCCTCATGAACGACGGCGACAACCGGAACTCGCCGTTCCCGCGCGAGGACGCGATTGGCATCCACTGGGAGACCTCGACCTACGAGTCGATGCGCAAGAACGGCGCGGCGCTCTACTGGATGGGCTGGAAGCTCAATCAGGCGCTCGACGTCCCGATCGGCCTCGTGAATGCATCGTGGGGCGCCACGAAAATCGACGGTTGGATTGACCAGGCCTGGGCGAAGGACCACGGCACGGGACACGCGAAGGGCGTTGCCGGCTTCTGGTACAGCCGCTGGACCGACTTCATGAAAAGCGGCGGCCCCGAGGCCTACGAGAAGAAGATCTACGAGTGGAACAAGCGTTTCGACCCCGCTTCCAACTTCGTCAACACCAAGCCGTCGCTCCACGACCCGGATTTCGTCGAGGACGCGAGCTGGAAGGAGCTTACGATCGACGGACGCGGCTTCCAGTGCGATCCTTTCCCCGAGGGCTTCACCGGCGAGGTCTGGATGCGCGCGACATTCGAGCTTACGGAAGCCGATCTCAAGAAGAACTGGTCCATTGGCTACAGTGAGTCGTACGGGCAGGACATGAACTATCTGAACGGCCATGCTTTCGGCGGCTCGGGTAGCCCCAACCACGGCTACGGCGTCCCCATCAAGGAACATGGACGCGTCGGCAAGAACGTCCTTGCTGTGCGCTACAAGGTCTATGCCGCAAGCAAGGAAGGTCGGCCGGGCGGCATGCTCAAGCCGGTGTCTATCGCGCTCTGGCCGTCGCGCGCAGAGTCGCACGAAATGAAGTTCAAGGCATGCATCGGCGAGCAGATGCCGAAGGACATCTGGAATCACCCCGAGTGCCGCAAGCCGAACGACGCGCGCGCGATCAACATGTTCAGCGCGACGACAATGGACGCGGGGCTCGTCCATCCGCTCTATCCGATGGCGATCAAGGGCGCGGTCTGGTACCAGGGCTGCTCCGACCTCGGCAACGGCAAGTACCCCGAGTTCTTCAAGACGCTCGTCGAGGGATGGCGCGCGCAGTTCACCTACAAGGACAAACTCCCCGTGATCATCACCGAAATCTGCCCGCACCAGCTCGACACCAAGCCGAACTCCACGCAGCGCATGGCGAACGGCGAGACGAACGCCCCGACGTGGTCGGTGAACGCCGACATGCGTCGCCAGCTTAACGAACTCGCGACGTTCCTCCCCGACTGCGACACCATCTCGCTCCTCGACCTCGGCGAGGTCGACATCCATCCGATTCGCAAGGAGGAGGTCGGCGAGCGCTACGCGAACTGGGCGCTCCAGCATGTCTACGGGAAGAACGTCCAGGGCTCGTGCCCGCAGGTCGAGAGCGTCGAGTGGAAGGGGCCGAAGTGTGTGGTCAAGCTCAGGAACGCGAAGGGGCTGAAGACGCGCGACGGCAAACCCGTGAAGGGCTTCGAGCTCGGCGGGCCGGTCGAGAAGGACAAGGACAAGAACGGCAAGGAGAAGGAGGGCGTGGTTCTCCATTTCGCGTCGGCGAAGATCGTCGGCGACACAATCGAGCTCACCTGCCCCGAAGTCAAGGAGGCTTTTGCGTTCCGCTACGCCTGGTTCGACCTCGACTGCGGATGGAACGTCGTGAACGGCGCGGGGCTTCCGCTTGGAACGTGCCGCGGCTACAAGGACGGCAAGTACCATGACCAGCTCACGAAATAGCGACGGCGAAGCAAGGAGGCGCGGCGTCTCGCCGCGCCACGATGTGGACGGCGGAGCTGGAAGCTCCACCTCCTTGGGGTAAATCGAAATTATAGGAGAGGCATCCAATGGTTGGCTTGATGATGGCAGTAGCGGTCTTCGCGCAGGATCCCGTTCCGTCCTTCGATTCGATTCCGAAGGAGGAGCTCTTCCCCAAGGGCGGGAAGATCACCGTCGCCGATGACGGTTCGCTGCTGCTGAACGGCAAGCCCCGCTACTTCCCGGCCACGCAGTGGTACGGACAGATCGAGTTCTCGGGCCAGCCCTCGACGAACAACGAGGAGGCCGTGAAGTGGTTCTACGAGGGCATCCCGAACTACGAGAAGATGCAGCGGCTCGGACTCGACTGCGGCGGTTTCTACGGCGCCATGGCGTGGATGAAGCGCATCTACCGCCCGTGGTTCCGCGACGAGCGCCGCGACGACGCGAAGCTCTCCGCGATGATCGCCGAGCTCGGCATGCCGATGTACGTCGACATGACGGCGAGCGAATGGTCCCACGGGTCGCTCTGGCACTGGGACTGTCCGCTCGACCCCAAGCGCACGGTCGACCCGCCCAAGTGCAGGAAGCCAGGCAAGGACAGTCCGTTCTGCAACCATCCCGAGTGCGGCGCGAAGCTCGACACGCCCGGACGCCTCTCGTCCAAGGCCTGGACGCAGGGCCACGCACACTGGATGCCGTGGTCCATCGTCTATCCGCAGGGACGCGACATCTGGCTCAACATGTGGGAGAACGTCGCAAAGGACGCGATCGCGATCTGTCCCGCGGACAACAAGCCGTGGTGCTACGAGCTCCTGAACGAGCCGTCCTGCTTCGACACCTCCGACTACGCGAAACAGCTCTTCGCCGAGCGCATGAAGGCGAAGTACGGCACGATCGAGAACCTCAACTCCGCCTGGGCGAACAGCGCCTCCGGGAAGCTCAAGTTCAAGGGCTTCGACGAGCTTCCGGGCGCCTACGAAACCCCCGACAAGCCAATCGCCTATCTCGTCGAGTACGCGAAGTTCATGGAGGGCCAGTTCGCGTCCCTGCTGGCCGAGGGCACCGCGCGCATCAAGAAGCTCGACCCGGACGCGAAGACCACGTTCCAGCCGTGCACGATCCGCACGTCGGGCATCGACCTCTTCCGGTGCTACCGGAACCTGGACGTCGTCTGCTCCCAGACTGGCGGACGCGGCGTCATGCCGGCGGCGCTCCTGCGCGGGCTTGCGGACGGAAAGCCGATCGTCGACAACGAGATGTACATCGGCAACACGACGAATTCGATCCGCGGCTCTTACCTCGCGCAGTACATCCGCGGCTTCAACGTCTCCTATTCGTTCAAGTGGGAGTCTGGCAAGTCGGGCTACTACTTCATGAACCGCGACAACGTCCAGCTCGACGCGCTCCTCGGCTCGCGCATCGCGAAGCGCGACATCATGGACGTGAACGAGTTCTTCACGCCCCGCCAGCGCGGCGTGCCGCACGAGGTGGCGATCCTCTTCTCGAGTCCCACCGAGCGCGTCGCCGAATACGGCCTCGACGGCTACAAGTGCTTCGACCAGGCGCAGTCCGTCGCCGAGTTCGAGCACCTCGAGCACGACGTCATCTTCGAAGACCAGATCACCAACACGACGGCGCGCCTCGACAACTACAAGGTGCTCGTCTGCGCCGGAACGCGCGCGTCCTACCCCGGCACCTGCACGCAGATCAGGAAGTGGGTCGAGAACGGCGGCTCGCTCGTCCTCGTCAACACGCGCCTTGACGGAAACGAGTACGGCGGCAAAAACCCCGAGTCGTTCACGTCCGACATGAAGAGCGGCGAGAAGAAGGCGCTCGGAAAGGGCGTCGTGCGCTGCAGGGACCTCGCCAACGACGAATACGCCGACTATCTGCTCGCCGCCTGCGCCGAAGCAGGCATCGTCCCGACCTGCACCCTCGTATCCGAGGAGTCGGGCAAGAAGGCCGGCGGCGTCGAAGTGCACGTGTCGAGGCGCGACGGCATGACGGCCTGGGCGATCAACTCGTGCGCCGGCGGCGGACAGCTAGTCCGCTTCACGCCCGGCGTCGACGTCGGCGCAGGGCGCCATTTCGTCCACGTCTGGAACCAGGTCGACGTCGTGGACGGAAAGCCCGTGATGGTCTCCTACCGCCAGGAGCTTCTGCCGAACAAGAAGGGCGAATACGTGATGTACCTTGTTCCCGGAGACGTGCAGTTCTATGTCGCGGGCACGAAGGAGCAGCTGCTTAAGCGCTATCCCGCGGGCAGGTACGTGAAGAGGCTCAAGTCCCTCGCGGCCGCAGATTCCCTCAAGGCGGGCAAGGCACTGCTCGATGCGGAGATCGCACGGCGCGTCGTCGAAAAGCCTGCGTTCGCCGTCGACCCCAACAAGTGCCGTCCGATCGACCTCAGGAAGTTCGTGAACCGCCGCTTCATCGACAAGGTGGCGAAGGACGGACGCGACGGCTGGGTGGACCAGGGCGCGAAGTTCTCGCTCGAAGACACTCCGTGGGGCGTCACCAGCTGCAACGGCGTGCCGATGGACTTCATCCGCTACGACCAGAACGGCTACCGCGACTGCCTCGTGATGAAGTCGACGAAGCTCGTCGACGCGCCGGCGGACGAACTGCCGTTCCCGCTCGAGGTCAAGGGCATTCCGGTCGACGCGAAGGCGAAGAACATCTACTTCCTCCACGGCATCGGCTGGGGCACGCTCGGACGCGTCGAGACGGCGTTCACCTACGTCGTCAACTACGAGGACGGCACGAAGATCGAGGCGCCGTGCCGCAACTTCCGCGAAGTGTGGGACTGGTACTTCGTCTCGCTGACGGAGGACATGACGGCGAACCGCTGCTTCAAGGGCTGGACGAACGGGCAGAACCGCGGCCTCTACATCTGGCAGTGGCAGAATCCGCATCCCGAAAAGCGCGTGAAGTCCCTCGACATCGTCTCCGCCAACACGCAGCAGATCCCGCTGATAGTCGCCGCCACCGTCGAAGAACCGTAACAAAGAGGAACGCCAATGAAAAGACAGTCTCTCGCACTCGCAATCACCGTCTTGTCCGCCGCCGCGGCTGCGGACGAATACCTCGATCCCAAGGGGCTCGGGTTCGACCCGTTCGTTCCTTTCGGGGCGATTCCGCAGTCGGAACTCTATCCGAAGGCGGCGAAGTTCGGCGTGTCGAAGGAGGGGCATCTTCTCGTCAACGGCCAGCCACACTACTTCACGGCGACCATCTGGTACGGCTCGACGGAACTCGAGTGCAACGAGGACACGCCCGGCTATGTCGACGAGCTTAAGTGGCTCTACCAGGCGATGCCCGGATACGACGATCTCCAGCGGCTCGGACTCGACGGAATCGGCTACGAGGCGCCGATGGACTGGTTCCACAAGTTCAACCCCGACCAGAAGGTCCGCCGCCGCGACGACAAGAAGTACGCCGGCGCGATCGCGAGCGGACTTCCGCTCTACGTGGACTTCACCGCGTCCAACTGGAGCCATGGCGCGCTGTGGCTCAAGGACGAGAAGGCGAAGGCGCCCGGCGGGCACCACTTCATGCCCTATTCGATCGTCACCGAGGAAGGGCGCAACGTCTGGAAGACGATGTGGACCGAAGGCGCAAAGGACACGATAGCGATGGGGTGGAAGCCATGGTGCTACGAGCTCTTCAACGAGCCCGCCTGCTCCGAGGAGGGACGCGCCCCTGAGAACCTCAAGGGAGCAGACCGCATCAAGTTCGTCGAGGAGAAGTTCTCGTCGCTGCTGAAGGAGGGCCAGGAGGCGCTCCGCAAAGTCGACCCAGATGCGCTCGCGTGCTTCCAGCCGACCACGATGCGCACGCGCGGCATCGACCTCTACGAGGCGAACCGCCACCTCAAAGTCGTCTGCGCGCCGACGGGCGGACACGGCGGCGCGGTCGAGGCGCATCTTCTCCGCGCGCTTGCGGACGGCAAGCCGATCGTCGACTCGGAGATGTACGTCGGCTGCTCCACGAACTCGATCCGGCAGAGCTTCCTCGACCAGTACCAGCGCGGCTACAACGTGAGCTACATGTTCAAGTGGTCGCGCCGTCCGAGCGACTGGCGTGCCGTGCATGAGGTCGAGGAGAAGGAGGGCAAGTGGAAGGGCACGAAGTTCTGGCGGATGTGGCCCGAGGAGTCGCTCAAGAAGGTCGGCAAGGTCAGCGCCTACAACTTCCTCTGCCCCTACAAGGTCGCGACCGACCAGCTCCTCGGCATCCGCATCGCGAAGCGCGAGATACAGGACGTCAACGAGTTCTTCACGCCCCGCGACCGCGGCGTTCCGCGCAAGGTGGCCGTTCTTTTCTCGCAGACGAACGAGCGCCACGCGTTCGCGAACGGCGGCGGCAACCATCGTCTTTTCGACGCGCTCGTGCAGGCGCTTGAATACGCGCATCTTCCGATAGACGTCATCTTCGAGCCGCAGATCAACGAGACGGACCGCCTCAACCGCTACGACGTGCTGACGTTTGCCGGAATTGCGGCGATGGATCCCGTCACGCGCAGCCGCATCGACGAATGGGCGGCGAAGGGAGGTTCGCTCGTCGAGTTCAAGGAGAAGGTCCCGACGGCCGACATGGTCTCGCAGGTGCTCGCCGCCGCGGCGAAGAAGGGTGTGAAGCCCTGCTGCGAAATGCTGGACGCGATCAAGGACGACGGAACGCCCGCGAACTCGATCGAGGTGACGCCGGCGCGCCGCGGCAGGCTCGACGCGTACATGATCACCTCGCGCGCGCCGACGCTGCCGGTCGTCCGCTTCAAGCCCGCGCCGCTCGCGGGCGCGAAGAAGCCGGTGCTTGTGCGCCTCTCTACCCGTCCCGGGACGGAGGCTGTCGAAGGCGCCGATCCGCGTGTCCGCAACCTCGTCACGCACCGCCAGCCGCTAAGGCCCGACGCCAACGGCTACTACACGCTCGTCCTGAACGGCGGCTCGCACTTCTACGTCTACGGCGACACGGCGGACGTGCTCGCGAAGTATCCGCGCTCGAAGGACGTGGTGTGGGACGCGGGATTGACCGCCGAGCAGGCGCTGGCTCTCGGAAAGGCCGAGATCGAGCGCGAGAAGGCCGAGCGCGCCGCGCGTATGCCGGTGTTCGACGTCGACCCGAACCGCATGGTGTTCGTGCGCCTCAACGAATTCGCCAACATCCAGAACCCCGGCTTCAAGATCCCGTGGGGCGTCACAGACTGGCGCGGAATGCGCTTCGACTTCGTCCGCTTCGACCAGAACCAGTTCAAGGACGCGATCAAGGTCGACAAGCTCGTCAAGGGCATAGCAGTCGACAGCCGCGCGGCGTACGTCTACTTCGCCCACACGGCCGCGCCGAAGTACCGCGTCGTGTACGACGACAAGACGTCCGTCGAGGTCGACGCGAAGAGCGGACAGGAGGTCGTCGGCTGGAAGGACGGCGAAGGGCACAAGTACCTGATCCGCCAGTGGCCGAATCCTAAGCCCGAGAAGAAGATCGCCTCGATCGACATCGCGCCGGGCAAGCCGGGCGCGACCGTCGCGGCGATCACCGTGCAGAAGCCGGAGCCGAAGACAGTGGTGTTCCCGAAGTTCGCCCGCACGGGCGGCGGACGCGGCGTGCATCCGAGCTACGACGAGGCGACGAAGACGTGGAACGTGGCGCTTGACGAGACGGCCGGCAGCTGGTGCTGCGGCAACGCCGATCTCGCCGAGTCCATCCCTGTCGAGCCCGGCAAGTACTGCCGCCTCTACTTCGAGATGAACCGCCTCCCGGACGCGGACGGAAACTACCACGACCACGCGACGCCGCAGCTGAAGCTCAACGGGCGCGACGAGAACGGCAAGCTCGCCTTCGGCGGGTGGCGCGTTCCGATGTACAAGCGCGGCGGCTGGGCCTATCGCGCCGACAACGACCCCGAGACATGGGAGACCGTCTGGATCGGCATCGACAAGGGAACAGTCCCGGACCATATGCGCAAGATCATCTCGATCGCCGTGCAGTTCCAGATGATGCCGGCCGAGCACTCCGGCCTTGCCTTCCGCAACTTCCGTTTGGAGGAGGCGGAATAGAATGAAGCGAATTCTCATACCGTTCCTTTTCGCGGCGCTTACCGCGTCCGCCGAGCGTGAGAACCTCTGGCCGGAGGGCAAGATGCCCGACGCCCAGCCGCATCAGGTCGCCAAAATGACAAACGAGAAAGGGGACAATGCCGCACCCTACATCGACTGGCTTCCCGCGCCCGAGAAGCCGAACGGCTGCTGCATGATCCTGATCTCGGGCGGCGCCTACAAAAACTGCTGCGACGTCGGGCTTGTGGACATGTGGGGGAAGAAGTTCACCGCGGCCGGCTTCCAGTGCGTGAACCTCGTCTACCGCACGCCGCGCCCGAAGGGCCTCCCGTTCTACCAGAGCGCGTGGGAGGACGGGCAGCGCGCGGTGCGGCTCGTCCGCTCGCAGGCGGTGAAGCGCGGGTTTCACGCCGATCGGATCGGCACGATCTCGATGTCCGCCGGCTCCCACCTCGCGACGCTCCTCGCGACGAGCGCACTGACGCCCGCCTACGAAAAGGTCGACAAGATCGACGACATTCCCTGCCACCTCAACTGGGCGATCACTGGCGCGATCGGCTATGCGCTCGACGACGGGCTTGGGGTCGCGAACGCGCGTGGCGGCGAGGGCGCGAAGCTCGACCCCGTCTTCCAGTTCGACAAGAAGACCGCCCCCATGTGCATGTTCCACGGCAGCGCCGACCCGTATTCGCCGCTCGCCTCGACGCAGGTCTACCGCGAGCTGCGCAAGCGGCGGATCCCGGCCGAGCTGCACCTCTTCGCCGACAGGCCGCACGGCTTCTGGGGCCGGGACGGCCGGGGCGACAAGGCCTGCGCCTACGACAACTGGTTCGACCGCGCGATGGAGTTCCTCCGGCAGCTGGGCTGGTTCCTGGGGCCGCTCCCGCACGAGGAGTCGCTGATGGCCCGCTACCCGGCGGACTTCCACGACCCGGCCAAGTACGCCCGGGAGAACCTCTGGCCGGAGGGGAAGACGCCCGACTTCCAGAACTTCCAGTGCGTCCCGTACCTCGAGTGGTACATCCCCTCCAACCTGACGACCCGGGCGATCCAGATCGTCTACTCCGGCGGCTCGTACCAGTTCAACGACGTGGGCGGCTTCGAGGTCGCGCCGGCGCGGCGGTTCCTCAACGAGAAGGGCATGGCGGTCGTGACGATGAAGTACCGCACGCCGCGCCCGAAGGGCCTCGCGAAGTACGTCACGGCCTGGCAGGACCTGCAGCGCTGCATCCGCCTGGTCCGCTCGGAGGCCGCGTCGAAGGGACTCGACCCGGACCGGATCGGCATCATGGGCTCGTCCGCCGGCGGTCACCTCACGCTCCTGGGCGTCACTAGCTCGCAGACCCCCGCCTACGAGCCGGTCGACGACATCGACAAGGTCCCGTGCAACGTGCAGTGGGGCGTCGCGATCTATCCCGCCTACTCGCTCACCGACGGCGTCGACCGGGAGAACGCGACGGGCGGCAACGACGACTCCGCGGTGCCCGTCCCCGAGTTCGCGTTCGATTCCGCCACGTGCCCGACGCTCTTCATCCACGGCGACTCGGACGGCTGGGCCGCGATGAACTCCGTGAAGGCGTGGGAGAAGATGCGCGCGATGGGCGTTGCGGGCGACCTGCACACGCTCTGCCGCCGCGGGCACTGCTTCCAGGCCAAGGCCGCGCCGGGCACGGGCAGCTACACCTGGCTCGGCCGCATCTGGGAGTTCATGAACCACAAGGGGTTCAACAAGTAGCCCTCCGGGCGGCCTTGCGCGGCGCGGCAAAACAAGGAGGTGCGGCGTCTCGCCGCGCCACGTACGAACGGCGGAGCAAGATGCTCCACCTCCTTGGGTAAGGCGCAAAGCACAAGGAGGTGCACCGTCTCGGTGCGCCAAATATAGTTAGGAGAACAAAAATGAACAAGAGCAAACTTGGTTTCTGGATCGTCAACGCCGGCGTCTGCCTGCTGTCCGCGTCCGTCTTCGCGGCCGCGACGCCTTTCGACAAGGTGCAGCTCAAGGGCTGCACCGACAAGGGAACAGTCCCGGACCATATGCGCAAGATCATCTCGATTGCCGTGCAGTTCCAGATGATGCCGGCCGAGCACTCCGGCCTTGCCTTCCGCAACTTCCGTTTGGAGGAGGCGGAATGAAGATGAAGAAGTCGGTTATCGTATCCGTGTTCGCCGCCGCGAGTCTCGCGTTTCCGGCTTATTCCGAGGTCTACAGGCTCGTGTCCGGAAAGTCCATGATGCTTTTCGAGACCGCCGAGGCCGCCGGCGCGCCGCGCCTGTTCCTGCGTCAGTTCGGCGCCCGCGTCGAGGACGCGCAGAGCGCGCTTCGTCTCGCTTGGAACCGCGAGAGCAGTTCGTCCCTGGGGATGGAGGCACCGCTCGCGTATTCCGTCCTCGGCGATTCGGCGGGGAACCTCAACCGCTTCGGCGGACTCGCCGTCGAGTTCGCGGACGGCTGCCGCACGCTCGATCTCGCCGTGACCGGCGTCGAAAACCGCAGTACCGGCGGAAATCAGGAACTGGTCGTCAGCTACGCCGACCGCCATTATCCGCTGCAGGTCGTCCAGACCTTCCGTCTCCGCAAGGGGAGCGAGGTCTTCGAGACGTCCGTCACGATCCGGAACACGGGCAGGGACGCGGTCCGTCTCCGCACCATGGATTCGCTCGCGGTCTTCCTGCCGCTCGTCGGCGACCGCTTCCGTCTCCAGTCCGCGGCGGCGCAGTGGGCTTCCGAAGGACAGCTCGGCACGTCCGAGATCGTCCGAGGACAGACCGTCTCGATCGGTTCGCGTTCGGGCGTCCGTGACGCGTGGATGAACAACCCCTCGTTCATGCTCGAGATCGGCGCTCCCGCGACGGAGACCGACGGCGAGGTGATCGGTGTCGCGCTCGCCTGGACCGGCGCCTGGCATGCGGGCGTCCGCCGCAGCCAGACCGATTCGATCGAGATCTGCGCGGGCGTGGACAATTTCGCCGGCGACTACGTGCTGGACGGCGGCCGCTCGATCGACCTGCCGACCGCGCTCTTCAGTCATTCGACCGAAGGCCGCGGCGAGATCTCCCGAGCCTTCCACCGGTTCGCGCGTCTTCACTGGCTGCCCGCCGGCACGAAGGAGCGTCCGACGCTGCTGAACAACTGGGAGGGAACCTACATGGCCTTCACGGAGCCGCTCCTCAACGAGATCATGGACGGCGCGGTCAAGGCCGGGGTCGAGATGTTCGTCCTGGACGACGGCTGGTTCGGCCGCGGCGAATTCGCGCGCGACGACGACCACCGCGGACTCGGCGACTGGTGCATCAACGAGAAGAAGCTGCCGCACGGACTCGTCGGCGTCGCGAACGAGGCCGCGAAGCGCGGACTCAGGTTCGGCTTCTGGGTCGAGCCCGAGATGGCCAACACCCGCTCCGAACTCGTGACCGCGCATCCCGAGTGGGTGCTGCGCGAGAAGAACCGCGAGCTCCGTCAGGGCCGCGGCGGCACGCAGGTCGTGCTGGACTTCACGAATCCCGACGTGCGTGACGCGATCTGGAAGCAGCTCGACGCCGCTTACGAGTCCGTCCCCTCGCTCGCCTACGTGAAGTGGGACGCCAACGCGGACTTCATGAACCTCGGTTCTCCTTATCTCGATGCCGCGCATCAGGGCAACCTCGTCTACGAGTACACGATGGGTTATTACGACGTCCTGAACCGGCAGCGGACGAAGTACCCGAAGGTCGATCTGCAGGCGTGCGCCTCGGGCGGCGGGCACATGGACTACGGTTCGCTCCGGTACGCGGACGAGTTCTGGACTTCCGACGACACGGACGCGCGCGAACGCGTGATGATCCAGTGGGGCGCCTCGCAGTTCTATCCGGCCTGCGCGATGGCGAGCCATGTGACGATCTGCTGGGGACGCAAGACCCCGATGAAGTTCCGCTGTGACGTCGCGTCGTCCGGACGTCTCGGACTCGAGATGCAGCCGAAGAAGATGACCGCGGACGAACTTGCGCTGGTGAAGAACGCGCTCGCGGAATACCGCCGGCTGCGTCCGGTGATCCAGCAGGGCGACCTCTACCGTCTGGTTTCGCCCTACGAGCGCGACTACGCGTCGATCATGTACGTCGACGAGGCGAAGCGGAATGCGGTGGTGTTCGTCTACGGACTCTCCCGCCGCATGCAGCAGAACTACGTCCCGCCGCTTCATCTCCAGGGTCTCGACCCGGCGAAGAAGTACCGTCTGCGCGAGCTCAACACGTGGCCGAAGTCCTGGGCCCATTCGAAGCTGCTGAAGCGTCCCGACGCCTATCGCGCCGAGATGGCCGACGGCGTCGCGCCGGTCTCCGGCGAGGCGCTGATGAAGTTCGGGCTTCCGATCTGGCTCGGGACGGACGACTACGATTCCGCCGTGTTCGAGCTCTTCTGCGAGGACTGACAACCGTATGATTCAAAGGGAAAGGAAGGTAAGATGATCTCATCTCTGGTTCTGGCCGCCGCGTTTCAGTTCGCGAACGTGTGCTCTGACGACACGGTCCTGCAGCGTGATGTCGATGTTCCGGTGTGGGGCTTCGGCGAGAAGGGCAAGACCGTCGAGGTCGCCCTGAACGGCAAGAAGGTCGGCAAAGCCGTCGTCGGCGAAGACGAGCGCTGGACGGTGAAGATCCCCGCGCAGAAGGCGAACCGGAAGCCCTCGAAGATCGCGGCGAAGTGCGGCTCCGAGAAACGCGAGATCACGGGCGTCCTCTTCGGCGACGTCTGGTTCGGTTCGGGTCAGTCCAACATGGCGTTCTCGTTCGACTCCTTCGGCTGGAAGGCGCTCGGCGCGAAGGAGTTCGTCGCGAAAGGCGGCAATCCGCTCATCCGGACGCTCCACATGAACGAGGGGCAGAACCGCAACGCGATCAAGCCGCGCGAGAACGCGGTCGGAGTGAAGTGGCAGAAGCCCTCCGCCGAGACGCTCGCGAAGTTCAGCGCCGCGCTCTACTGGATGGGCGACAGGCTTCAGAAGGAGCTCGACGTTCCGATCGGGCTCGTCGACGCCTCCTGGGGCGCGACGTCGATCCAGACGTGGCTGGACGGACGCTATGCCGCGAAGCACGGCAAGTGGCATCCGCAGCAGATGGCGTTCCGTGCGCTCGGACAGGAGAAGGTCGAGAACGCGAAGCTCAACATGAACTCGCCCTGCAGCATGTTCAACGGACTCGTCTATCCGCTCTTCCCGATGGGCCTCAAGGGCGTCGTCTGGTACCAGGGCTGCAGCAATCTCGGCTTCGATGCGCAGTGGACGCACTGCCTCGAGACGATCGTCGGCTCGTGGCGCGAGAAGTTCACCTACAAGGACCGTCTCCCGGTGATCATCACCGAGATCGCCCCGCATGCGATCGGCAACACCGACAAGCGCATCGCTGCGGGCGAGAACAAGCGTCCCGACTGGTCCGTGACGGCCGATATGCGCCGTGCGAACATCGAGGCGGCGCTGGCGATCCCCGACTGTTCCTTCGTCTCGCTCCTCGACCTCGGCGAGAAGGACATCCATCCCGTCCGCAAGCAGGAGGTCGGCGAGCGCTGGGCGCTCACCGCGCTTCAGAACTTCTACGGGAAGAACATCCTCGGGACCTCGCCTTCGGTCGAAAAGGCCGAGTATCTCGGGAACCGGATCGTCCTGCACTTCCGGAACGCGAAGGGACTCAAGACGCGTGACGGACTCGCCCCGAAGGGCTTTGAGATCTCCGGTGCGCCCGTGAAGTCGGTCGACGACAAGGGCAAGGAGGTGGAGACGCTTCCGACCTACTTCGCTGACGCCAAGATCGTCGGTGACACGATCGTCCTCACGCATCCGAAGGTGACCGAGGCGTTCTCGTACCGTTACGCCTGGTTCGATCTGCCCCAGGGCTGGAACGTCGTCAACGGTGCGGATCTTCCGCTCGGCACGTGCCGCGGATACAAGGACGGCAAGTGGCGTCAGTCCGTCGCCGCGGAGTGACGGACGCCGAAATCGCCGCGTTCCGCGCCATCATGTTAGGAGAATCGAAATGAAGAGAATCAAACTGAGAACCTGGATCGTCAACGCCGGCGTCTGCCTGCTGTCCGCGGCTGCGTTCGCTGGGGAGACTCCTTTCGACAAAATGCAGCTCAAGGGCCGCACCGACAAGGAGAACCCCGTCGCCTACAAGGTCGGCGAGCCGATTGTCTTCACACTCCGTACCGACGGGCTCGACGCCGTGCCGACGAACGACCGCTACCGCGTCCGCTGGGAGCGTACCGGCGACGACGGCAAGGTGGAGAAGGGCGAGAGCAGGCTCGTGGTTGGCGAAACCTGCGTAGTGACGACGCGTCTCGAGTGCGCGGGCTTCGTGCGGCTCCAGGCGCATGTCATCGCCGGTGGCGGCGGGCATTGGGTCCAAAGGAGCAAGCCCGCCCCGGGCAACGAGGGCTGGGACAACGACAAGAGCGTCTTCTTCGACGGCGGCGCTGGTGCGGACGTCGACAAGATCGCGCTCGAGAAGCCGGAGCCGAAGGACTTCGACGCCTACTGGGCGAAGCAGAAGGCGGAGCTGAAGAAGGTTCCGGTCAAGGCCGACGTCAAGGAGGTCCGTTCGACCGCCGAGAAGAAGATCTACGCCGTCACCGTCGATTGCGCGGGCCCGCGTCCCGTCACGGGATACCTGATGGTCCCCGCGGACGCCAAGGCGAAGAGCTGCGTCGCGCGCATCCATTTCCAGGGATACGGCACCGGCGTCCAGCAGCCTCCGTACTGGCCGGCGCAGAAGGGCGAGATATTCTTCGACGTCAACGCCCACGGCTATGACCTCGGCAAGGACAGCGGCTATTACAAAGACTTCTTCTCGAAAATCGCGCCGAAGGGACAGCAGTACGCGTTCTCGAAGGAGGAGAACGCCGATCCCGACACCGCGTATTTCCACGGGATGGCGCTGCGCGTCCTGCGCGCGCTCGAGTTCATGAAGACGCGCGTCGAGTGGAACGGCAAGGACCTGATCGTCGAAGGCGGAAGCCAGGGCGGACTGCAGACGAGCTGGGCGGCGGGACTCGACAAGGACGTCACGCTGGCGCGTCCCTTCATCACCTGGGGCTGCAACTTGGGCTTCGTCGACGGGAAGCGCATACGCGGTCCGTGGCACATTCCCTGGGCGCCGGGACTCGGCTACTACGACGCCGTGAGCCACATCGCCCGCGCGAAGTGCCCCGTGGAGATTTCGCGCGCGGGACTCGGCGACTACACCTGCCCGCCGTCGGGCCTCGCGCTCTTCTACAACGCGATCAAGTCACCTAAGTCGATCACCTGGGTGCAGGGCTCGCGCCACGGACACACCCCGACCGGCGACAACCAGGTCTACGTCGAGAAGTCCGCTAAGCGGAAGTAAGTCCCCAACCCAAGGAGGTGCACCGTCTCGGTGCGCCTTTTGTGTATTGTGCCGTTCACAAATTCATAAATAGTCGTGTATGAATTAGTATTTACTGCGCCTAAAATCTGCTATAATTCCTTTCGCAAGTTCCGAACGGGGCTTGACGAAAAACAAGGAAAAGCAGATCATGAAAAAAACAGTTGCAGCAATGTTCCTCGCAGCCCTCGCCGCATCGGCGATGGCCACCGAATATACCTGGAAGTCGTCCGTCGCCGCGGGCGAATGGTCTGACCCCGCGAACTGGACGGGCGGCGACGGTACCTCGTGTCCTGGCGACGGCGATTCGGTCATCTTCGGCGACGCGGATAGCGACGTCACGCTTGCGGCCAACGTCACGGTTGCGGATCTCACGGTCTCCTCCGTCGGCACGCATGCGTTCCGCTCCGACAAGACGATGACCACCCGCAAGCTCACGGGTTCCGTCACCATGTCCGGGACAGGCGGCGGCACGCTTGTCATAGATTCAGTCAAGTTCGAGAATGAAATCTCCGACCTCGCAGGGCTCAAGCAGCTCGTGGTCGAGAACATGGGCTGGGCGTCGGCGAAGTCGAGCGCAATTACGGACATCGTTCTCGTGAACGGCGGTACGCTTTACAGCGACGCGATCTACGGAAGCGGCTCGGCGCGGACCTTCGGCAAGCTGAAGCTCGTCGGCGGGCCGAACTGCATCAGCCTCAGCCAGTACACGCAGTATGGAATCCGGTTCGCCTCGTTTGAGGCGGTCCCCGGCTCCGGCGTTCCGGTCGTCAGCATCCGCGAATCGGCCAACACCGGGGACCGTCCGCTCGTCGCCTTCGACGACGCCACGGGCATCGAGCTTGTCGGCGGCACCGCTTCGCTCGCGGACGCCACGTCAAAGATCCCCGTCTGCCCGAACTTCATGCTCAACGACACCCTGTATGGCAAGGGCGCCTGCACGATCGTGAACGGCGAAGTGCGGAAGATTCCGCAGTCGACGATGCTGACGACGCTCGCCGACGCGACGGAGACCGACAACGTCTGCCTGAGTTCGGACTGCACGCTCGACGCGGACGTCACCGTCAACGCCCTCCTTTTCACGGGGGCGAACATCGACCTCGGCGGGCACACGGTCACCGTCCGCTCCGGCGTCTTCCGCGAAGGCGACGGCGGCATGTTCGGCCATCTCATCCAGAACGGCGTCGTCAAGCTCGGCCGCCCAGACGCCCTCGGCGACGGCACGAACAACAGCGATGCCCGCAACAAGGTCGATTTCGCCGTGGACGGAAACGGCGACCCGGAGACGGTCATGCTTGCGCACAACGCCCAGCAGATGGGGTGGAACAGGTACGCCACCTACGCCACCTTCGTCGGGACCTTCGCGGCTCCGCCGAACCAGAACTATTCGGTTTCGTCGAGCATGTGCGGGACCAACGCGGTCGTCGAAATGCGCGGCGGCGCAATCCGTGCAGGCGACCACTACGCGAAAGTTCTCTTCCGCGGACTGTCCGGCGTTGGCTCGATCAACTTCCAGGACAAGTGGAAGTGCGGCCTCTGGCTCGGCGACTTGGCGTCGGCCGAAGACCAGGCGGATTTCGCCTTGCAGGAGGGCCGCGTTGTCGTCGGCCACGGCGGTATCGTCAAGCCGGGCTGCGTCGACTACGACGGCGGGCGCCGCGGTTGCTTCTCGATCCCCTACGTGACCCCGCAGGGCGAGCTCCCGAAACTGAGCGCGCTCGAGTTCCGCGACGGGGCCAAGCTCAAGGTCACGCTTCGCCCCGACGGCACGTGCTCGTGGCTCGACGCGTCCCAGACGCAGTCGGCGGGCACCTTCCTCGACGTCACGCTCGCGGGCGACCTCGTGCTGGAGGAATCGGGACGGGTCAAGGGCGGCAGCGGACCTTGGACCGTGCTCAAGACCGGCAAGGAGACGACCGGGTACTTCGCCAACGCCGGCGCAAACGGCAGGGGCATTCAGGGCTACAAGGTTTCTTACAATGTGGATCTTGGCGACGGCACCTACGGCGTTCAGGTCACTAAGAAGCAGTCTGGCTTCAGCGTCAAACTCAGATAGCGGCGTCTCGCCGCGCCAAAACAAGGAGGTGCGGCATCTTGCCGCGCCACGTACGAACGGCGGAGCTGGAAGCTCCACCTCCTTGGGTAAGGCGCGAAGCACAAGGAGGTGCACCGTCCCGGTGCGCCACGTACGAACGGCGGAGCTGGAAGCTCCACCTCCTTGGGTAAGGCGCGAAGCACAAGGAGGTGCACCGTCCCGGTGCGCCACGTACGAACGGCGGAGCTGGAAGCTCCACCTCCTTGGATAAGTTGCGAAGCACAAGGAGGTGCACCGTCTCGGTGCGCCACGAGTGGAGGGCACCTTGACGCTCGTGCTATAATTGACTCATGGAATACCCGCGTTTTCTTTCGCCATATGGTGCAATCGACAAGTCCTTGCACCACCTTCCTCATTGGGAACAGGAAGAGACCTGCGTCTTTGTCACTTTTCGTCTCGCCGACTCGCTACCGGCCGAGAAGCTCGCGCAATGGGAGGATGATCGCAAAGTGTGGCTTGAAGCGCATCCTCGCCCCTGGACGGACGAAGAGGCGGAGGAGTATGGGCGCGAGTTCGGCGCGCGTTTAGACAAGTGGCTGGATGCCGGATTCGGATCGTGTGTCCTCGGCGAAAAGGAGAATCGCGAGATTGTGTGGAATGCGATCCTCCATTTTGACGGGACGCGATATGATGTCTATGCGTTTGTTGTCATGGGAAACCATGTGCATGTGCTGTTCCGTCCTTTGAATGGTCATGAGATGTCGGCGATTCTCCACTCGTGGAAGAGTTTTACTGCGAAGGAGATCAACAGGCGGTCGAATAAGAATGGACAGCTTTGGCAGCACGAGAGCTGGGATCGCCTTGTACGCAATGCGGTTCATTTCGCGCGTGTCTCGCGCTATATTGCGCGCAACCCTGGCGACTCGGGTGTGCCGGTGTATATAAAGAAGGGCTTTGAAGCCTTGCTCGCTGTGTAGCGGCAAAGAGGTGGCGGCGGCGGAGCAAGATGCTCCACCTCCTTGGGTAGGTCACGAAGCACAAGGAGGTGCACCGTCTCGGTGCGCCACGTACGAACGGCGGAGCAAGATGCTCCACCTCCTTGGGTAGGTCACGAAGCACAAGGAGGTGC
>JAEDKA010000066.1 GCA_016296065.1 Kiritimatiellia bacterium | reverse complement strand
ATTCAGGTTCTAGTGCCGCAAGGCTTGTGGGTTCAAGTCCCACCAGGTGCACCAATGAAGTGGCCCCTTCGTCTATCGGCTAGGACATCTGGTTCTCATCCAGGTAAGAGGAGTTCGACTCTCCTAGGGGCTGCCAGTACTGACACAAGAAATCAAACTGCGGCAGTGAAGAAAATCCTGAGATTCCTGATGAAAACGGTGAAGTGGACCTTCATCGTTTTTTTGCTTTTCCTGGGCAGCCTCCTTTTCCGCGACCAGCGCATCCCCTCGGGGTGGATCGTATCCGCAGTTAGCGCGCGTCTTCCGGATCGGCTAGTGTTCCAGTGCGACTCGGCGGCGTTCGGTTTCCGCCACGGCGCGCGCCTTGGCGGTCTTCGCATCTACGACAAGGAGCGCGCCGATCCCCTGCAGCCGCTCATGAGCGCCGACAGCGTTTCGGTCGATTTCATCCTCCGCCGCGTGCGTGTTGTTGCGCTGAAGGTGCCGCGCCTTCATGACGGATACTACGAGCCTGGCAACCACGAGCGCAACGAGCGCATCGAGGTCGAGATGCCGAAGATCCCGAAGTTCACTCTTTCGCTCGTGAGGCCCGATGTGCTGGGCGTCGCTCCAGACAGGGTGCGCGCTGTCGTGAGGACGAGCGCGCACAGGTTTGAGCTCGAGGAGTTCCACGTCATGTGGCCCGACATCGACAGGCGCATGGTGCTCGACGGAACCTTCTATGTCGACTTCGACACGCAGCGGGTGTACGGCGAGGCGCGCGGAGAGGCGCGCCAGGCGCATTTCCGTCCGATGCTCGTGGCGCTCGACATCCCGTCGGTGTTGCCGTACATGGATGCGTTTACGGGAGTGACGGAGCCGGTCCGCGCCGCGTGCGTGTGGGACGTCAACCTGACGAACAGCGACTTCAAGCTGCACCTGGAGCTTCATCCGGTGCTAGGACGCTACAACGGAGTTCCGATGCGCCAGGTCGACGGCGAGATAAACGTTTCGGTCTACACACGCGGAACGAACCTCAACTACGTCACGACGATAGGTCCGCTCGTTGCGCGCGATCCGAAGGGGCGCCCGCTGGAGGGCAAGCTCTCCGTGCGCGGAACCAACGACGTCGTCGACATAGATTTCGATGCGCGCTCTTCGCTCGACAAGGCTCCGCTCCTCGACATAATCGACTACCTCAACGACGGGACGCTTGACTGCGTCCGCTGCGACACCGCTCCCGAGATCACCGTGAACGGCACGCTTGCGACCGATTCCGCCCGCCAGGCCGACAACGACCTCAGCGGCACGATTTCCTTCAAGAAGGGCATGTTCTTCGACATGCATCTCGACGACGTCTCGCTCAACTACGCGTACAAAGGCGATACGGTGTCGTTCACCGACGTGCGGGCGAAGGGGCGCGACGGCGGAATGTACACCGGCGAGGCCGCCATCAGGGTCCCCGCCGGCGATGCGGAGGAGGCGACGTTCAGCATGTCGATGGACTGCCGCGACGGATCGCTTGCGGAGTTCGCCGAGGCGCTCGGCAAGGACTTCGGCGGACGGCGCGGAGTCGTCAACGGCGTTGGCGAGCTTTCGGGCCCGATCTCCACCAACTTGTATCCGCGGCTCAACGGACGCGGAAAGATTCGCGTGACTGACGAGTGCATCTCGCAGATGAAGCTGTTCATGGGGCTCACCGACTATCTCGCGAAGAACGTGCCGGGGGTCGCCGGACTCGTCAACCAGTCGCAGGTTTCCGCCGACTACACGATCACGAACGGCATAATCGAGTCGGACAACATCTACATCGAAGGCGACGTCTTCACCATCAAGGCGTGGGGGAAGTACGACATTCCCAATGACCAGCTCGACTTCGTCGTGCGGCTGCAGCTCCTCAGAAACGACTCCTTCCTCGCGAAGCTCGTGAGGCCGGTGACGTTTCCGTTCACGAAACTTCTCCTCGAATTCAAGGTGACGG
This sequence comes from Kiritimatiellia bacterium, assembly GCA_016296065.1. Taxonomy (GTDB): domain Bacteria; phylum Verrucomicrobiota; class Kiritimatiellia; order RFP12; family UBA1067; genus UBA1067. The sequence goes on along the minus strand of JAEDKA010000066.1, from coordinate 18,282 downwards.
GTTCGGTCGACGAGCCGAAGTGGAGCTACATCAGCGTCATAGACAGGATTCTGTGAGTTGCACTTCGCAAGTAGTGAGCTTAATGTGAAAGTCTGAAGTCAAAATGAATCTTACTAGTCCGAGTCAGGTCAAGGCGTGGTGCATCGAGCACGAGTTCCATCCGAACAAGGTGCTCGGCCAGAACTTTCTCATAGACCGCAACGCGCTTGTGGCGATTGTGGACGCGGGACTCGCCAGATGCGAAGATCCGTCGAAGGCTCAGGTCCTGGAGATCGGACCCGGCCTCGGCGTGCTCACCGAGGAGATGCTTTCGCGCGGATGTTCGGTAACTGCGGTGGAGAAGGACCCGGTGCTTGCCGCGCGTCTAGCCGAGTCGCTCGGGAATCCTGAGAAGTTGACGGTCATGTCCGGCGACGCGCTTGACCTCATCCACAACCCATCGCTCGCGACTCATGATTTCACCCATATGGTCTCCAACCTGCCGTACCAAGCGGGGACGCGCATACTTCTTGAGCTCGTTCAGGAGAGGGAGATTCCGTCGATGACGGTACTCGTCCAGACCGAGGTCGCGGAGCGTCTTGCGGCGAAGGAGGGGTCGAAGACTCGCGGCCTTGCGGGCGTGTGGGCCCAGCTCGACTACGACGTCAAAATCGTGCGCAAAGTGGCGGCGAGCTGTTTCTGGCCGCGCCCCGAGATAGGGTCGTCGGTTGTCACCCTGAAGCGACATGAAAGAAATGTTGCGCTTTCTGCGAAGGAACGCGACGTTTTTCATAGTTTGACGAAAAAAGCGTTCGAGCATCGTCGCAAGCAGCTTGGCAGTGTATTCAAGGATTTGATACAATCACAGCTAAGGGCTGAACAGCTCTCTAACGAAGACTGGATAAACCTATCGAAAGGAATAGCAGAAAATGAAGACAGTTGAGGATTTTCTCCGGGACAACGGATTCGTCTCCGCGTCCGAACTTGACAGGCAGGCGCTTCTCGTCTCCTTCATCTCCGAGATGGAGAAGGGGCTGAAGGGCGAGCCGTCGTCCCTGATGATGATTCCCACGTTCGTCGGCGTCAACGGCAAGATCCCCCAGGGCGCTTCCGCAGCGGTCCTCGACGCGGGCGGCACGAACTTCCGCGGCGCGATCGTCTCGATTCCGCCGCAGATCTCCGACAAGCAGAACCAGCCGATGCCCGGCACGAAGGGCGAAGTCGACGAGGAGTCGTTCTACAATGCGTTTGCGGCCGAGGTGAAGAGGCTTGAGGGCAAGCCCACGTGCAAGAAGCTCGGATGGTGCTTCTCCTATCCGGCCGAGGCGACGAAGGACCTCGACGCGAAGCTCGTCAGGTGGACGAAGAACATCAAGGCCCCTGCGATCGTCGGACAGTACGTCGGCAAGGAGCTTCTCAAGCGCACCGGCGGAGAGGGTGTTGCAGTCGTCAACGACACCGTCGCGACACTGCTCGCCGCGAAGGCGACCGAGGGCGACAAGACCTACTCCTCCTACATCGGCTTCATCCTCGGCACCGGCACGAACACGGCCTACGTCGAGAAGAACCGCAACATCGCGAAGATGCCCGACCTCGACCAGGGCGGGTCTATGATCATCAACGCGGAGTCCGGCGCGTTCGACAAGGCGCCGCGCAGCAGGTTCGACGACGCGGCGGACGCGAAGACGGGCAATCCTGGCGTCGGCCTTCTCGAGAAGATGATCGCGGGCGCGTACCTTGGCGGCGTCGGACTCGAGATCTACAAGGCCGCGGCGAAGGAAGGCTTCTTCTCCAAGAAGGCGGCGGACGCAATCGGCGGGCTCGGCTCGCTCGAGACGATGGACTTCGACAACTTCTGCGCGGGCTTCAAGAAGGAAGGGCGCGACAACGTGCTCGATTCCATTTTCGCCGATCCGGATGACGCCAAGATCGCCAAGAAGCTCGGTATTCCCGTCTTCGAGCGCGCGGCCGTTCTCACGGCGGTCCAGCTCGCGGCGTTCGTCATCAAGTCCGGCGAGGGCGTCGACGCGTCCGCTCCCGTTGCGATCAACGCAGACGGCTCGACGTACTACAAGACGCGCGCGATTCCGTTCGACGCGACGGTGAGGCGCGAGCTCGACGACATGCTCGTCCAGCGCAGGAACATCCACTACGCCATCACCCCGCAGGTCGACGACGCCCCGATGGTGGGCGCTGCGATTGCGGCGATGCTGTGAGAAAGTCGAAGGCTGAAAAGTTGAAAGTTGAAAAGTTGAAAACAAAACATCTTCTTGCTTTTTCTCTTTTGGCCGCTCTTGCCGCCGGCGCGGCCGAGGTGGACGGCATTGCCGCCCGCGTCGGCTCGTCGGTGATCCTCAAGAGCGACATCGCGAACGAAATGCGACGCTCGGGCGCGGGTGTCGAGAAGTACTCCGACATCCGCGACGAGATGATCGAGCGCGAGCTCATCCTTCGCGCGGCGAAGGAGGCGAAGCTCCAGATGCAGGACTGGGTCGTGGAGAACAGGATCCGCGACATAATCCAGCGCGCGTTCAACGGTGACCGCAACCGGCTCATGGAGGCGCTCTCGAAGGACAGGGTGTCTTATCCGGAGTGGCGTCAGCGCATCAAGGACGACATGATCGTGAACGCGATGCGCTGGCAGATCGTCGACAAGAACATCCAGGCGACGCCCGCCGCGATGCGCGACGAATACGCCGCGCACCCGGAGCGCTACATCGCCGACAGGCGCGTCACCGTCTCCGCGATTCTCCTCAAGCCGGGCGACTCCGAGAAGTCCGCGGAGATCGACGAGGCGCTCAAGGCGGGTACGCCGTTCTCCGACCTCGCGCGCGAGCATTCCGCCGACGCGAAGGCGAAGGAGGGCGGACAGTGGAAGGACGTGCGGCCCGAGGACGTGTTCCGTCCGGAGATATGCGAGGAGATAGCCAAGATGCCCAAGGGCACGATCTCGAAGTGGATTGAGCTCGACGGATGGAAGTTCCTCCTTCGCAAGGACGACGAGCGCGGAGGCGGGAAGATGTCTTTCGCGGACGCCTACGACGTCATCTCCGCCAACGTGAAGAACGATGAGTCGAAGCGCATCTACACGGACTGGATCGAGCGCCTCAAGAAGGAGACGTTCATCAAGGTGTACTGAGGCCGTTCATGACGGACGGAATCACGCTTGACGATGTGAGACGGGAGCTCGCGGCAGGATGCCGCGTGCTCCTTTTCGTTCGGCACGCAGAGCGGCCGAAGATCGCCTTCGACGACAAGTCCTTCGGCGCGGCGCTCCCGCTTACCGCGAACGGAGAGAGGATGAGCGTTGATTTCGGACGTCTCCTCGCCGGCGCGTCGGATTCGGTCCAGTTCAGGGCCAGTCCCCTGCGCCGCACCGTCATGACCGCGGAGCGCATCGCGGAGGGGATGGGGCTTGCGGGCGCGGAGGTCGTTCCTGACGCGGAGATCGGCAACGGTTCGGCGTATGTCGCGTCAGAACTCGAGATGTGGCGCCTCTTCAGCGACGGATCCTTCTTCATGCGGATGTTCGAGTACATGCGCAACGGCGTCCAGCGCGGATTCGCGCCGATTGCAGTCGCAACTGACGCGTACGAAGAGCACGCTCTTTCCACTTTCGCGGCCAAGCTCGGCATCTACGCGACGCACGACGTATACGTCGCGTCGTTTCTGCATGCGCGCGGCGTGAAGACCGACTTCGATCTAGCGAACTGGCCGCGCTTTCTCGATTCCGCCGCGGTCATCGTCGAGCCTTCCGGACAGCGCCGCTACGCGCTCGTCCGCGCGGGGCTTTCCGACCTCGCCTGCGGAGTGTGAATTTTCCCAGTTTTGCGACACGGCAATACGACTTTTTGGTATAATAGTCTTTATGAGTCAAAAATATAAATCGATGTCCGACTACTGCCGCGAGTACATGCGGTATCTCGGCATCGCCAAGACGGAGCGCCGTAGCTATGCGGAGAGCGTCCGCATTCTCGAGAAGGCCGGCTTCAGGGAGCTTTCGCAGTTCAAGACCCTCAAGCCCGGCGACAAGGTGTACCGCGGGTACGAAGACCGCACGGTGATGGCCGCCGTTATCGGAAAGAGGAAGATTTCCGAGGCGGGGCTCAAGGTCGTCGGCGGGCATACGGACGCGCCGAGGCTCGACCTCAAGCCGAAGCCGCTCTACGAGAAGGGCGGGTACGTCTACTTCGACTGCCACATCTACGGAGGCATCAAGAAGTACCAGTGGCTCGTGCTGCCGCTCGCGCTGTACGGGACCATCGTCAGGAAGGACGGGACGAAGGTGCAGGTCGCGGTGGGCGACGGACCGGACGATCCGGTGTTCATGATCAGCGACATCCTTCCGCACCTCGGCAAGGACCAGGAGAAGAAGCACGTGACGGACTTCTTCCCGGCCGAGGACCTCGACGTCCTCGCGTGGACGACGTACGCAAAGCCGAAGAAGGGCGACGAAGGCGACGCACCGAAGGGCGACAAGCCCGCTCTCGTCGAGTACCTCAAGAAGACCTACAAGGTCGACGAGGAGGATCTGCTCTCCGCCGAGCTCGAGATAGTCCCGGCAGGAATGCCGCGCGAGGTCGGTTTCGACCGCGCGCTGATCGCGGGGTACGGACACGACGACCGCGTCTGCTCGTTCGCGGCGCTGCAGGCGCTTGTCGACGCGTCGGGCGAGAAGCCGGATGTGACGGCGTCGATACTCATGTGCGACAAGGAGGAGATCGGCTCGATGGGTTCCACCGGAATGCAGTCGAGCTTCTTCGAGAACACCGTCGCCGAGCTCATCGAGCGCCAGGAGAAGGACGCGCGCGACATCATGGTGCGCCGCGCGCTCGAGCGCTCGTCGATGCTCTCCGCGGACGTCACGGCCACGGCCGACCCGCACTTCCCGGACGTCGATTCGACCGGCAACTCCGCGCGCTTCCACATGGGGCCCGTCGCGTCCAAGTACACGGGCGGGACCTCCAAGGGCGGCGCGAGCGACTGCGGCCCCGAGTTCGTCGCGGAGATTCGCCGCGTCATGGAGGAAGGCGACGTCAAGTGGCAGATGGCCGAGCTTGGCCGCATGGAGAAAGGCGGCGGCGGGACGATTTCGCAGTACATGGCGCGCTTCGGGATGAAGGTGCTCGACATGGGCACGCCGCTTCTCAACATGCACGCGCCTTGGGAGCTTGCCTCCAAGTTCGACTGCTGGCAGACCTACCGCGCCTACAGCGCATACCTTAGAATCAAGTAACAACACAAAACAAACAAAAGGGGATACATGACAAACATCAACCGCAGAGGTTTTCTTTTCGGATCCGCCGCCGCGGCCGCTTTCGTCGGCTGCTCGACGGCCAAGGCAGGAGTGCGCGAGCTCAAGCCGGGCGAGAAGCGCAACGTCGCCATGATCGGCACGGGCATCCAGGGCCGCTTCCTCAGGGACGAGTTCCTTCGCCAGAAGAACGTCCGCGTCGTCGCGATCTGCGACGTCGACAAGGCGCGACGCGAGGACAGCGCGGCGGCTGTCGACGCATACTACAAGGACGGCTCGAAGTGCGCGACCTACGCCGACTTCCGCGACGTGCTGGCGATTCCCGAGATCGACGCTGTGTGCATCGCGACGCCCGACCACTGGCATGCCTACATCTCGGTCGAGGCCATGAAGCACGGCAAGGACGTCTACTGCGAGAAGCCGATGACGTTCTCGATCGACGAGGCAAAGAAGGTCATTGCCGCGCAGAAGAAGTACGGGCGCGTCTTCCAGACCGGCTCGATGCAGCGCTCGTGGCGCGTCTTCCGCACCGCTGCGGCGCTCGTCAGGGGCGGAGTCATCGGAAACGTCAGGTTCGTCGACGCCAACTACGGGCGCGGAGGCGAGAAGCTCGGCGGGCCTTCCCATCCGATCCGCTTCTTCGACGTTCCCGCGGATGCGGCGAAGGAGTCCGAGGGATACGAGCTCCTCGGCGAGAAGGGCTGGGACATGTGGCTCGGGCCGGCCAAGTGGCGTCCGTACTCCAACCAGCTCGCGCCCGTCGGCGTCAACAAGTTCTTCCCGATGTTCTGGCGCTTCGACGACGACATCGGCTCTGGCTACAACGGCGACTGGGGTGCGCACCACCTCGACATCGCGCAGTGGGGCATCGACATGGACGACTCCGGTCCGTACAAGGTCATCTGCTCCGAAGAGCCGCACTCGACGGACCTCTTCCACGGCGGACGCCGCCAGTTCGGCATGAGGATGCTCTTCAAGTCCAAGCAGGACGGGAAGGACATCGAGCTCTACCACGGTCCGTTCGGAGTGTGGGGCACGGTGTTCTACGGCACCAACGGAATCGTCGCCGTCAACCGCGGCAAGATCGCGGTGTGGACTGGCTTCGACGCGACTGCGGTCAAGCCGAACGAGGAGATCCGCAAGGGACTTCAGGACGTCACCTACATGAAGGACAGCATCGTCGCGGAGTCCGTCGGCAAGGACTACGGGACCGACATGGCGGTGAAGGCAGACGATCGCCTCGACAAGGCGCTCGACCTCCTCGAGAAGAAGTTCGCCGCCGAGATCAAGAAGGCCGGACTCTACGAGAGCCCGAACCAGATCCAGAACTTCTGCGAGTGCGTCGACTCCCGCAAGATGACGATCTCGCCTGCCGAGGTCGGCGGCAGGAGCTGCACGCTGTGCCTCCTCTGCAACATGTCTTACGTGTACGACACGGGCTTTGACTGGGATCCGGTAAAGATGGAGATTGCCGGGGCGAATCCGAAGGGCATCTCCATCAAGCGCGACCACTATCGCAACGGATGGGAGATCGAGGTCTGATGAAGCCGGTAAAGGCAATAATTCTTGGGTACGGAATCCGCGGGCGCGCGTACGCCTCGTACGCCGCCACGCATCCGGACGAGTTCGAGATAGCGGGTCTCGCCGATCCCGTCGCGGAGTTCCCGGCGGACGCGAAGTATCCGACGTGGAAGAGCTGGGAGGCGGCGCTGGACGCCGGCGTAGCGGCGGATGCGGTCGTCATATCGCTTCCCGACCGTCTCCACCACGCGTCTTGCCTTAAGGCGCTCGAGAAGGGCTACCACGTCCTTCTCGAGAAGCCGATCGGCTGCACGTGGGAGGAGTGCAAGGAGATTGCCGAGGCGCAGAAGCGCATGCGCAGGCTCGTGCTCACGGGCTACGTCCTGCGCTATGCGCCGTTCTATAAGAAGCTCCGCGAGGTCATTGCATCCGGCGCGATCGGCGAACTCACGAGCGTGCATCACCTCGCCGCGATTTCGTACGGCAAGGCCGCGCACGCGTACTGCCGCGGAAACTGGTCCGTCGAGGCCAAGGGCACCGGAATGCTCGTCAACAAGTGCACTCACGACTTCGACCTTATCGAGTGGTGGACGAAGGGCAAGCGCTGCACGAAGATTTCGAGCTTCGGCTCGCTCATGCACTGGCGGCCAGAGAACAAGCCGAAGGGCGCCGCAGACCGCTGCAAGGACTGTCCGGAGTCGGTGCGCGAGAAGTGCCCCTTCGACGCCTACAAGGTCTACTACGACCGCACGGACCTGCGCTACCACTTCGCGGACGAGTCGGACGAGGCGATACTCAAGATGATAGAGACGTCGCCGTACGGACGCTGCGTGTACGCGTGCGGAAACGACTCCGTCGACCACCAGACGGTGCTGATGGAGTACGAGGGCGGGCTTACGATCATCCTCGAGATGGAGAGCTACTCCCAGGAGCGCAACCGCATCACGCACTTCTACGGCACGCGCGGTGAGATCATCGCCGACGAGCGCAAGATCGAGATAAGGCCGTTCCTCGGCGACTCGACGACGATCATCCCGCAGCAGCACGGACACCACGGCGGCGGAGACCGCGAGATCATGACGGAATTCGTCAAGCTCGTCAGGACTGCGTCTCCCGACAGGTACTCGGGCGTGCTCGAGGCGGCGCTCGAGTCGCACAGGATCGCGTTCCTTGCGGAGGAGTCCCGCAAGACTGGACGCACGATACAGTAGACAACATCAACAATTTACAGAAAGAGACAAATCATGGTAATTGCAGCTGCACTTGTTTTCGCCGCGCTCTACGGCGACACCCCGGACGCGAAGCACGCGTGGGCCGTGCACGACATGAACCGTCCGAAACCCGCAAAGGTCGAGGTCGACGCGAAGGGCGTTCCGTCCGACGCCGTCGTCCTTTTCGACGGCACCAAGGCCTCGCTCGAGAAGAACTGGCGCGACGAGAAGGGCGAGCCGACCAAGTGGAGCTATTCGGAGGACGGATACTTCTACACGGTCCCGGACTGGAAGAACGGCGGCGCGATCTTCACGCGCGAGGAGTTCGGCGACTGCCAGCTCCACCTCGAGTATCGCCACGATCCGAACAACCTGTTCACGGACAAGGGTCCGCAGATGCGCGGCAACAGCGGCGTGTTCCTGATGAACAACTACGAGGTGCAGGTTCTTGAGTCGTACTACACGTCCGCCGACCTCGACGGCAAGCCCGGGTTCGTCGACAACTATGCCGACGGACAGGCCGGCTCGGTGTACGCCGAGAATCCGCCGATGGTCAATCCCGCCAGGAAGCCTGGCGAGTGGCAGGTCTACGACATTGTCTTCCACCAGCCAGTGTGGAAGGACGGAAAGCTCGTCCATCCCGGCAGCGTGACGGTCTTCTTCAACGGCGTCCTCGTGCAGGACCACTGGGAGATGGAGGGCCTCACGACGCACTGCAGGCGCCGTCCGCTCGCGCCGCACGCGACGAAGGGCCCGCTGCAGCTCCAGGACCACGGCTGCATTGTCCAGTTCCGCAACATCTGGTACCGTCCGATTCCCTCGCGCTGGGACAACCTCACGCACAGCGTGATGTCCGCGTGCCCGCAGAAGGTGATGGAGCTGAGGCGCGAGACCGCTGCGAAGCTCTTCGCGAAGATCGCGGACCCGAAGGCCGCGACCGCCGAGAACGTCAAGGCGCTCGGCGAGGTGATCTCGTACGCGAACGAGGGCGAGTACAAGGCCGCCTTCGACGCAGCGCTCGAGGCGTACCGCGCCAAGCCGGGCGATGCGAAGGAGGTCGAGGGGGTCAACTCCGCGCTCGACGTCCTTGTGCGCAACAAGGTCATTCCCGAGTCCGCCAAAATCAAATGACAAAACAGTCAAAGTTCTGCATTGCCTATACGCAGAAGATTATGATATAATTGATTTTAACGTTGATTGCAGTTTCAACCAAAACAAACAAAAAAGGGAGATATAAATGATAAGTTCCAGCAGAAGAGGGTTCCTCCGCGGACTCGCGGGTGTTTCGCTTCTCAGCGCGGGCGGTTGCTTCTCGCCGTCGCCTCGCAAGCCCGGCCAGAAGGTCCGCCTCGCGGCGGTCGGCATCATGGGCAAGGGATACAGCGACTGGACTCCGATGCTCAAGACCGGTCTCGTCGAGATGGTCGCGTTCTGCGACGCCGACGCGACGATGCTCGAGAAGGCTCTCGCCAACGCGAAGAAGGACTTCCCCGGACTTGATCTCAGCAAGGTTCCTTTCTACACCGACTACCGCAAGCTTCTCGACGACGCCGACAAGCTCGGCATCGACGCGATGACGATCTCGACTCCTGACCACGTCCACGCGCCGGTCGCGATTCAGGCGATGAAGAAGGGCATCCACGTCTACGTGCAGAAGCCCCTCGTCCGCACCCTCTGGGAGCTTGACTACTTCAACAAGACGGCCCGCGAGAACGGCGTCGTCGTTCAGATGGGCAACCAGGGCTCCTCGCTCGACTCCATGCGCCGCTGCACCGAGGTGCTCCAGAGCGGAATCCTCGGCGACGTCACTGAGGTCCACGTGTGGACGAACCGTCCCGTGTGGCCGCAGGGCAAGGGAGTCGCGGACTGGGTCAAGGGCCATCCGAACGGAGATCCCATCCGCAAGGGCCTCGACTGGAACGCGTGGCTTGCCACGGCCGCTGAGCGTCCGTTCCTCGACCAGTATCCGAAGGACGCCCCGGTTTACGATCCGTGGAACCTCGGCAAGAACGTCTACCACACTTTCACGTGGCGCGGCTTCTTCGACTTCGGCGCGGGCGCTTTCGGCGACATGGCCTGCCACACGATGAACCTCGCGTTCCGCGGCCTTGAGCTGGGCGGCGTCTCCGACGCGGTCTGCACGAAGATCGTCTCCGAAAACGACGTTGCGTATCCGCTCAAGTCGATCGTCAAGCTCACCTACAAGGAGCGCGACTCGAAGGTTCGTCCCGGCGTGAAGCTCCCGGCCGTCACGCTCTACTGGTACGATGGCGACGAGAAGCCGGCCGCAGAGCTCATGCCCAAGTGGGCGGCGGCAAACGGCGGCAAGGTGCCGAACACCGGCTGCCTCATCATGGGCACGAAGGGACAGGTCCTCATGCAGGACGACTACGGTGCAAAGTGCGCGATTGCGCTCGACGCCGACAAGGAGTTCAAGGACGTGTTCGAGCACGAGGCCGCCAAGGCCGTCAAGCGCTCGATTCCGTTCTGCGGCTCCGCTTCCGACGCGGGCGACGGCAAGTCGACGGTCGAGATGAAGGGCTTCGCCGAGGGACACTACGGCGAGTTCATCAACGCGATCTTCGGCAAGGGGCCGTACTACGAGCAGACGCACTCGCGCTGCTTCTCCGACATCGAGTACTGCATTCCGCAGATGGAGGGCATCCTCGTCGGCTGCGTCGCGCAGCGTCTGCCCAACCAGAAGCTCAACTGGTGCTCGTGCAAGCAGAAGTTTGACGTTGCCGCGGCAAACGCGCTCGTCAAGCCGTACATCCGCAAGGGATTCGAGTTCTAATGAACAGACGCGAATTCTTCAAGGGGGCCGCGGCGCTTGCCGCGGTCGCCCCTGTGGTTTCCAAGGAAGCGCTCGCCCACGCCCCGAAGCCGAAGCCGGGCAACAACCCGATCTGGCTGATGACGTCGGCTTTTCCCGCCGACGACTTCGACGGCGTCGTGAACAGGGCGCTCGCCGTCGGCGCGCAGGGACTCGAGCTCTGCGTGTTCCGCCGCGACTCCGACCGCACGGACCATGTCGCGACGCATCTCGACTACAAGAACTTCACGCCCGAGAAGGCGAAGCACGTGATTGACACGTGCAACGAGAAGGGTCTCAGGATCTCCGTCGGCGCCTACGACAACCTCATCGGAGGCGACTTCCAGGAGACGAACCAGAACCACATCCTCAACCTCATCCGCATAGCGGCGATGCTCGGCGGCGACGCGAACGACGTCGTCTGCGGAACGTTCGTCGGCTACGACCAGAAGCTCGGCGCGGAAGACGGCGGGTTCGAGAAGAATCTCGAGAAGTTCAAGAAGGTCTTTACGCCCATCCTCAAGTACGCCAAGGACCTCGGCGTCACGGTGTGCGTCGAGAACTGCCCGATGGAGGGCTGGGTCCCCGCGTCCTCGCCGGTCTGCTACTGCAACCTGCCCGGATGCCTCGCGGCCCGCAAGCTCATGTACGCGATCCTCGACGACAGCTCGAACCTCCAGGAGACGTACGACCCCTCGCACGACATCTGGCAGCACATCGATCCGTCCGACGTGATCAACGCGATGGACTTCTCGAAGCTCCGCCGCATCCACATCAAGGGCACACGCAACTTCCCGAACGACGCCGAGGCGGTTAACTGGGGACGTCTCTTCCCGCGCCAGCGCGTCAACGACGCACTCGCGGCGAAGGCCGGACTCCCCGCGCTTCCGCCGGACGCGGAAGGCGGCAACTGGGACCGCATGAACTACGAGCCCCGCCTCCCCGGCTTCGGCGGAAGCGACTCGTGCGACTGGGCGAAGTTCCTCGAGACTCTCATGGCGAAGGGCTATTCGCGTCCGTTCGTCATCGAGAACGAGGGCTGCAACAGCTCGCACACCGGCAACATGGGCGCCACCATGCAGGGCTTCCGCGCGACGATCCTCAACACGGCTCCGGTCGTGTGGCCGCTCGGCCCGAACGGATATGCGTTCGACAAGTCCGTGCTGAAGCCGATGAAGCTCGGCAACACTAACCTCAAACAAGTCACAATGAAGGATCTCATCTAATGAACCTCTCAAGAAGAAACTTCCTCGGCGGCATGGCCGCCACCACCGCGTTCGCGGCCGCTCCCGGCTGCGCGACGTTCTGCAAGTCCTGCCGTCCCGGCAAGATCGCCCTCCAGCTCTACTCGCTGAACAGGTGGATTCCCGCCCAGGACGAGAAGAAGCCCCTCGCCCTCGCGAAGGCCCTCAAGAAGATCGGCGAGATCGGATTCGAGGGCGTCGAGTTCGCGGGCTACTACGACGCGAAGCCGGCGGAACTCAAGGCGATGCTCGCCGACGCCGGACTCGTCGCCGTCGGTACGCACGTCGACAACTCCCAGTACGGCTTCAATCTCAAGGAGAACAAGTTCGACGCCGACGTGCTCAAGCGCACGCTTGACTTCGAGGTCGCCTACGGCAACACGCTCGTGATCTGCCCCGGCGGCGGCAACATCCCGCCCGGGTGCTCCTGGTCCACCGGCCAGGGCGGCGAGATCGGCAAGCCCTCGCAGGAGATCGACGACTTCACGAAGAAGCTCTGCGACCTCTACAACAAGGCAGCTGCCGTCGCCGCGACGATGGGCTGCAAGATCGGCCTCCACAACCACACGTGGGAGCACGGCGTCAAGATGATGAACGGACAGTCCTTCTGGGACTTCTTCTTCTCCAACACCGACAAGCTCGTGTGCATGGAGCAGGACGTCGGCTGGACGACCTGCGCCGGCGACATGTTCCCCGGACTCAGCCCGATCGACCAGTACAAGAAGTATCCGCACCGCTCGCCGACGCTCCACGCGAAGGAGAACGGAATGGGCGCGGGCGTCAAGAAGTTCGACGCAATCCTCGGCCAGCCCGGCTGCGACGCGGACGGCAAGCGCTGTGCAACGCCGGTTGACTGGGACGGACTCTTCCCTGTCACGGACGCGGACGGCGTCCAGTGGTATGTCGTGGAGTGCGAGCAGCACTTCGACGACATCAACGGAGCCGTCATCCCGTCCTTCAACTTCATGAAGTCGAAGGGCCGCATCTAATCCCCGTGAGGGAATTACGCGAAAAGGCGCGCGGCACATCTGCCGCGCGCCTTTTACGTCAGTGGACTACCATAGGCCGTTCTTTCAGAAAAGCTTCAGGAACGGGGCGCAGGTCATCGGCCGTCCAGGTCTGTTTGACTTGAGTTGCTCCGTCTGCCGATCCGACTCTTTCTGAGCGGTGCCCGTTCGCCTTCCCGCCGTCCACATGGTCCGTGAATTACGAGCCAATGCCGCGCGATTGCGGCCGCCCACAGGGGGTTCCGTCGCTCCGCGACGGAACAAGAAAGGGCGTGGAGCAGTTCACTAGAAAGTCACTTTCCATTCTCTACTCTCGCATGCTCCCGATTGTTTGATTTCTTGCGAGTATTGTGAATGTCCGTCGCGGGATGCGCCCGCGCCGAAGGCGTCGGGTTGGGTGAGCGCGTAGCGCGAACTGCGAAGCAGCCGCAAGGCCCCGCGCGACGGACCCCCTTGGGCAACGCGGCGGATTTGCCGCGTCTCCATGGAAGAGGCCGCCTTGTCGTGTCGGATGCGGACGGTTGAGGAGCGCGAAGCCCATGCCGCAGCGGTAGCGAAGGCGTTTTGTGAACCGTCGGAGTTTCATTATGATGTTTGCCGTGCTCGCCCGGTCACATATTGCAATAAGTGACGACTCAAGGAGATGCGGCGTCTCGCCGCGTCGGCGTGACGCACCGGGACGGTGCGTCTCCTTGGGTAGCGGCTCCTCGCGAATGAGCCAAGTAGATGCGGCGTCTCGCCGCGTCGGCAAGTGACGCGGCAAATGTGCCGCGCGTATTTCAACCGCCGCTCTGTGGTTGCTTTCGCTATTGGGAGTTTGATATGTCAGGATGGATTGGGAGTGGTGAGACAGTGTCACGTGATTGCGGCCGCCTCGGCGAGGCGGCCCTACCAAGCCCGGCGCAGCCCGGCGATGAGTGTTCACTATGAAGCCCCGAATTTTGGTATAATACACGGCATGGATACCAAGCGCACAGATCTTAAGATACCCTATGGGATCTCAGACTTCAAGCGTCTTCGGCAGGAGAAGTACTACTACGTCGACAAGTCGGAGTACATCCGCAAGCTCGAGCTTGCGGGGAATTTCCTGTTTTTTGTGCGCCCGCGGCGGTTCGTGAAGTCCCTCTTCGCGGCAATAGCGTAATTCGATTATGAGAACACTGCTCGTTGGATACAAGGCTGCGGATCTTACCGCGAAGATGCTCGAGGGCGACGTCACATGCCACGTCCTCGACGTCTACCATCGCCATGCGATCGAAAAGGTATGGCACGCTAAATGCATATGCTCGGCGCATCTTCCGGAAGGACCGTGGGACCTCGTAAAGTTTCACACCGGGCCGAAGGTCATGTCCGGCGAGCTGTCGCTCGACCTGCTGCAGGAGATACACCTCCTTAAGCCCGCGAAGTTCGAACTCGACTTCGTCGGACGCGAACGCGACAGGAACGACCTGCTGTCGAAGGTGAAGGACGATCCAGACCGCATACGATCCTTCAAGGCTGAATGGCCGGCAAGCGTTCCGGGAGGGAAGAAGCTCATGTTCACGAGCTATCCCGGATGCTTCTGCCACAGGCGGCTAGACGAAGGCGGACTCGCCCTCGCAGAGGTCGTCTCGAAGGACCTTTCAATATCCAATATCCAGTGTCCAATATCCAATATCCAGCCTTCAATATTAAACCTATTGGACATGGGATGCGGCTGCGGACTTGTCGGGCTCCTCGTCGCCGACAGGCTGAAAGAAGGCGACAAGGCGTCCGTCTCGCTCGTCATGGTCGACTCGCATTCGCGCGCCGTCGAGGCCGCAGGAGAGAACGCGGCGAAGTTCGGGATCGCCGCGGAGGTGATTCTTGCAGATGACGGCAGCCCCTCGCGCATGGACGGAACGTTCGACGTCTTCGTCGGCAACCCGCCGTACTACAGCGACTACCGCATCGCGGACGTCTTTCTCGAAACGGCGAAAAGGGCGCTGAAGACAGGCGGCGTGTGCTACACCGTATGCAAAAACGCGGCCGGGCTCGAACCAGTCCAGCGGAGATACTTCCCGGACGTGGCGGTGATTCCGCGCCGTGGATACGCCGTTCTGAAATCCGTTAAAAACTGAAATACTGCAAACTATGAAAGCAATAGTCATAGCTGCGCTCGTTCTCCTCGCGATCATCGCGTGCGCGATAGACATCCACTGCTCGAACGAGAAGGACAGCGGACTCCACACCGAGATCAGCAGGATCAAGGGCGAGATGGCGGCAGGCGCGAAGGCCGACGCCCAGCAGCGCATCGAGAATCTCGAGCTTCAGGTGCGGATGCTGCGCGACCGCGCGCGTGCGCTGAACAAGAAGGGCAAGTCCGCGGAGGCTCGCCAGGTCACGGCGGAGATCGTGCGGCTTAACGCCGTCCTCGAGGCGGAGCGCGCCAGACAGACGCAGCGCGAAGAAGGCGGCAAGGAGTAGCTATGCTTGAGACAATCGCATCGCATCTCGATTCAATCGCGGCGCTTGCGCCGACATGGGGGCTTGTATTCGTGTTCGTCTTCATGGCGGTCGAGTCCAGCTTCATTCCGTTCCCAAGCGAAGTTGTGATGGTTCCGGCTGGCTTTCTCGCGGCTCGCGGGGAACTCGCGCTCGCGCCTTTCCCCGCGCTTGCCGCGGCGATTGCCGTCGGCGTCCTCGGTTCCCTTGCGGGCGCCTTCGCTAACTACTATCTCGCGCTGTGGCTCGGCCGTCCGTTCCTCGAGCGGTACGGAAAGTACTTCTTCGTGAAGCCCGAGCCGCTTGCGCGCGCGTGCGAGGTGTTCAACCGCTACGGCGCGGCGACGACGTTCGTGTGCAGGCTTGTGCCGGTGATACGTCAGCTCATCTCGATCCCCGCGGGGATATCGCGCATGCCGCTCGGCTCGTTTGCGCTCTTCACCGGACTCGGCGCCGGCATCTGGACGGCGATTCTCGCGGCGGTCGGGTTCGCCATCGGACGCTCCACCGCCGACATATCGTACCTTGAGCTGTGCCGTAAGGGCAAGGACGCGGCGGCGGCGAATCTTCCGTTCGTCATCGGCGGTGCGCTTGCGCTCGTCGCCCTGTATTTCCTCGCGTCGAAGCTCGTCATGGGGAAGGGTGCTCGCAAATGATTGGGATCGGACGTCTCAGGCTTCCTAAAAGCCGTGTCGAATACTATATTACGGCGTTCGTACTTCTGGTCATGCTCGCGGTTCCGGCGGCCTTCATCATCCGCGAGAAGATCTACGCCGACGCGCGGCAGATACTCTCGGTGACCCGCGGCGCATGCACCGCGACGTTCGTGGAGTGTCCGGAATGCGAGATGTGCGCCCGCATTTCGCAGGACGGGAAGTCCGCCACGATCAACCTCTGCCGATTGAGGGACGGAGGACCTGTCCCCAGCGTTTTCGCGCGCAGGCGCGATGCGATGGCCGAAAGGGTGTTCGCGCTCGCGGCGGAGGCGTCGCGCGCGCAGCGGACGTTCTGGGGTCCGGACGCCGCGACGGAGTGGCTCGCCGCGGCGGATGCGCCGCGCGTGGTGCGGAGCGACGAGCGCGTCGAGGTGCTGATGCGCGAATGCGCGGCAAGGCGCGGAACGCTGCGCGAGGTCGCTGTAAGGAACGCGGCGGATGCGCCGCGCCTCGTCGAGGTTCCGCTGGAGGAATTCGGTTTCGCGAAGGGCGCGAGGGCGGAGGCGGTCGATCTCACGGAGAGGGCGATTCCGCCGGATGTCGAAGGCGAGCTGTCTGTCGTAGTTCCACCGAAGTCGACGAAGCTGCTCAGGCTCAGGACCGCGAAGTAGAACGGAGGGACGAGGAATGCTTCTTGGCGTCAAAGATCTGCGCATCGCCTTTCGCATGGAAGGCAAGATGTCCGTGCCTGTGAGGGGCGTTTCCTTCGACGTTCCCGCGAACGGAAGGGTGGCGATCGTAGGCGAGTCCGGATGCGGCAAGTCGCTCACTGCGCTCGCGGTCGGCGGACTTGTCGACCGCGCGGAGATTTCGGGATCGATCGAAGGTTCGCCGCGGATCGCGTACATCTTCCAGAATCCGATGCAGTCGCTGAACCCCGTGATGCGCGTCGGACGCCAGATCGAGGAGGGGCTGCGCGGCGCACACGACGCGGACGCGCGCGTGAAGGAGCTTCTCGCGGCGGTGGGGCTGCCGGCGGAGACGGTGCGGAAGTATCCGTGCAATCTCTCCGGCGGACAGCAGCAGCGCGTGATGATCGCGATGGCGCTTGCGCAGGAGCCCGATCTCCTGATCGCCGACGAGCCCACGACGGCGCTGGACGTGACGACGCAGAAGGAGGTGCTAGATCTTGTCAACCGCGTTGCGGAAGAGCGCAAGACGGCGGTCCTTCTCATAACGCACAACCTCGGCCTTGTCGCGCAGTATTCGAAGTACGTGTATGTCATGTATGCGGGCGAGATCGTGGAGAGGGGGACTGTCCCCGAGGTTCTCGGCTCGCCGATGCATCCATACACTCAGGGGCTCATTGCGGCAGTGCCGCGGCTGGACCTTCCGAAGGACTCACCGCTTGTCGGAATCGCGGGGACTGTCCCCCCGCCTACGGACTGGCCGACCGGCTGCGCGTTCCATCCCCGCTGCCCGAAGGCGACGCCCGACTGCGCGCGCGCCGTTTCCAAATCTTGTATGTCGGCGCTCCGCTGACAACAAGGTAGTGTGGCCCGGTTTCCGGATTTCATCCGACCCCGCCACTACCTGTTGTATGGGAAAAATAAAAAAAACACAATTTCCCCCTTGCGCGATACAACAAATATTGGTATATTATAGGCAAAAGCACAAGGGATAGTATCTCGAGTGCATTCACTAGTGAAAAAATAAGGATCAAAAAAATGGCAAAGAAAGTTCCCGCCACGAAGACCGAGATCATGGCCGCCATCGCGGAGGCCGCCGGCATCACGAAGAAGCAGGCTGTCGCCGCGTACGACGAGCTGCTGAAGATCGCCTATGCAGGCGCGAAGACCCCGAAGGGCATCATGCTCCCCGGTCTTGGCAAGATGCTCAAGGCGAAGAGCAAGGCTCGCACGGGCCGCAATCCTGCGACTGGCGAGACGATCAAGATCCCTGCCCGCACGAAGGCGAAATTCCGCCTCTGCAAGGCTGCGAAGGACGCCGTCCTCGCCTAAGCGAAACAGGCATCTGTGGATGCGCAAGTCGCGGGTTCTCACGATCCCGCGACTTGTTTTTGTACGCAGGACATGATACAAGGTCTGGAGCGAAAGTCTCCAATGGGCCAGTTA
>JAEDKA010000065.1 GCA_016296065.1 Kiritimatiellia bacterium | reverse complement strand
GGAGACAACCACTACGGCTTATTTAGAGTGTCTCAAATTCGGGGAATAGTGCAGCAAGATTACCGGCAGCTGTCTTTGGCAAGAAGCCCGGTCGTCCATTCGCCGATGGTCTTGGTGGAGACTTCGGAGAATCCGAGCGCGGCAAATGCGCCGCGCACCTCGGGATAGAGTTCGTTGAGGATTCCGGAGACGACGAGCGTGCGCTTCACGTAGGACGCGATTTCCGCCGCGAAGGCGATGAGGAGCGGACCCAGGATGTTCGCGACAACGATGTCCGCCGGCGCGAACGGAGCCTCCGCAGGCCCTGCGTCGCGGCCCTGAAGCGCGAGATCGGGGTAGAGTCCCTTCGACGCCTCTATCGTGTCATCCAGCGTGACTGCGCCCTTCCCGAGCGCGAAAAGGAAGTATTCGACATTGACGCCGTTGAGCTCGGCGTTCTCGCGCGACGCGTTGACCGCGTCCTCGTCGATGTCGAATCCGCACACGGGCGAACAGCCCAGCTTCGCCGCGGCGATGGAGAGGATTCCGCTGCCGCAACCCATGTCGAGGAAGGAAGGCTTCGCAGTTCCGCTTTCCCATGCACTCGTCAGCTCGTCGATGTACTCGAGGCAGGCCTTGGTGGTCTCGTGCTTGCCGGTTCCGAATGCGAGGCCGGGATCAAGGACGAGCGGAATGCGAGCGCGCATGTCGGGGTCTGACGACGACTTGAAATCGTCGAACTCCCATGTCGGGACGGTCACGAGCCGGCGCGCGATCTTTTCCGTCTTGAAATGGCGGCGGTAGGAGAGCTTCCAGTCCTCGTCCGGAACCTCCGCCGTCTCGACGGCCGAGTCGCATCCGACGACGCGGAGAGCGTCCGCGAGCCTGCGCGCGGCCTCGGGCGCCTCCGCGGCGTCCGCAAGGTAGATGCGCATCTCGGTCTCGTCGGACTCGATGTCGTGGTATGAGGACAAAACGAAATCCCCTCCGTCGAATACTTCGAAGAGGGGATCTGCGTATTGCTCTTTTACCGAGCAGTGGACTTTCGTCATTACTTTGCCGCCTTGGCGACGAGCTTCTTGACGACCGCCGGCCTCTGGACGAGGATGCGGACGTCATCTGCGTCCATCTTCGCGACCTTCTCGGCGTCCATGCCCATCTTCACGAGACGGGCGCGCTGAGCCTTGCTCTTGCGGGCCTTGCCAGCTGGAGTCTTGCACGGACGAACGTGGGATTCCTTGCGGAGTGTACGACCTGTACCCATGTCACACCTTCTTTCTTCTTAATGCGAGGCTCAGGCCTCGACGATCGTGACGACCTTGCCGTCCTTGATGAACTTAACCTTGCCGTCCTTGAGGGCGAAGAGCGTGAAGTCGCGGCCCTGGCCGACGTTCTTGCCGGGATGGATCTTGGTTCCGCGCTGGCGGACGATGATCGAGCCGGCCTTGAGGAGCTGGCCGTCATACGCCTTGACGCCGAGATACTGCGGATTGGAGTCGCGTCCGTTGCGGGCAGATGCAGAAGTAGCCATTTTTCAATACCTCCCTTACGCGATTGCCTTGACGGTTGCGACGGTCAGCTGCTGGCGGTGGCCGACGAGACGGCGGTCGCCTTTCCTGCGCTTGGCCTTGAAGTTGTAGACCTTCTTGCCCTTGACGACGCCGTCGACCGAAAGGACGACCTTCGCGCCTTCGACGTAGGGCTTGCCAACCTTGAGGGTCGTGCCGTCGCTGACCGCGAGAACGGTCGTGAGCTCGGCATCCTGACCCGGCTCGACCGAGATCTTTTCAATCTCGATCTTGTCGCCGACCTTGACAAGCGTCTGCTTGCCGCCGGCTTCGAGAACAGCGTATGCTTCCATTTTGTTTACTTTTCCTTTTCTTCCGCATTCCTTGTGGTTCATCCACGAAATGCTGGAAGGAATAGTATACTATATTTTAGCATTCGCCGTCAATGGGGCAAATTAACAATTTTAGCCCGATCAGAAGTCGAGGTTCCTGACGTTCAGGGCGTTGTCCTCGATGAACTTGCGGCGCGGCTCGACCTCGTCGCCCATGAGGAGCGAGAACATCTGGTCAGCGGCCACTGCGTCGTTGAGCTTAACGCGGAGCATGTGCCGCGTCTCAGGGTTCATCGTCGTCTCGTAGAGCTCCGTATCATCCATTTCGCCGAGACCCTTGAAGCGGTAGATCGAGAGTCCCTGCTTGCCGTGCGTCCTGACGTCGTCGAGCAGCTTCTTGAGCTGCCCGGCCGCGGGCGCCGAACCGTCCGCCGAAGCCGTCCCGAAATAGTCGTCCGGACCGTACCCGAACGCCGAGAGCGACGAGAACTGCTTCTTGAGCATCGACGCTCCGGAGCCCGTAGCGCCCTCCTGGCGGACGAGCTCCTCTGGGCGGAACCCGCGCTCCTCGACCATCTTGCACGTCGCCTCGATCTCGGCGAGCAGCGTCATGAGCGCCTTCGCGCGCTCCGGCTCGAGCGCCGCGCCGTCCTTGCCCTTCACCTCGAAATCGTCGAGTCCGAGCGTAAGTAGCTTCTGCGTGAGCTCGCCGTCCGTCAAGACGTACTCGATCTTCTTCTTGCGCTCGACCTTGTAGAGCGGAGGCTGCGCGAGATAGACGTAGCCCTTCTCGATGAGCTCGGGCATCTTGCGGTAGAAGAACGTGAGGAGAAGCGTCCTGATGTGCGCGCCGTCGACATCGGCATCGGTCATGATCACGATCTTGTGGTAGCGCGCCTTCGAGATGTCCCACTCCTCGCCGAAGCCGCATCCGATCGCCGTGATTAGCGTGCGTATCTCGGCGTTCGCGAGCATGCGGTCGATCCTGGCCTTCTCGACGTTCAGGACCTTGCCGCGCAGCGGGAGAATCGCCTGCGTCGTGCGGTCGCGGCCCGTCTGCGCGGAGCCGCCTGCGGAATCGCCCTCGACGAGGAAGAGCTCGGTCTTCGCGGGGTCGCGCTCGGAGCAGTCGCGCAGCTTGCCGGGGAGCGAGAGCCCGTCCATCACGCCCTTGCGCCTCGTCGACTCGCGCGCGGCCCTCGCGGCCTCGCGGGCGCGGGCGGCGAGCAGCGTCTTCTCGATGACGGTCTTCGCGACGGCCGGGTTCTCCTCGAAGAACGTCATCAGCCTGTCCGAGACGATGGAACCGACGATGCCGTCGACCTCTCCGTTGCCGAGCTTCGTCTTCGTCTGCCCCTCGAACTGCGGCTGCGGGACCTTCACGCTGACGACGACCGTGAGGCCCTCGCGCATGTCGTCGCCGGTCAGGGAGTCGAACTCCTTCTCCTTGAGCAGCTTGTTGTCGAGACCGTACTTCTTGATCGTCGCGGTGAGCGCGCGGCGGAAGCCGGAGAGGTGCGTGCCGCCCTCGATGGTGTGGATGTTGTTGCAGTATGTCTGCTCGAGCGTCGAGTAGCTGTCGGAGTACTGGAGCGAGACCTCGGCCTGCACCATCCCCGTCGTGCCCTCCTTCGCGCCCTCGAAGTGGATGACGGGCGAGAGCGGCTTCTTGTTCTGGTTGAGGTACTCGACGAACTGGTCGATTCCGCCGTCGTAGTGGAACGTCTCCTCGTGGTGCGCCTCGCCCTCGTCGTCGCGGAAGTGTATCGTGACGCCCTTGTTGAGGAACGCGAGCTCCCTGAGGCGCGCGGCGAGTATCTCCCACTTGAACGCGTGGCACGAGAAGATGGTGTGGTCGGGGAAGAAAGTGACCTTCGTGCCAGTCTCGCCGCCGCACTCGCCGACAACCTCGAGCGGCTTCGTGACGTGCCCGCGCGAGAACTCGATATGGTGAATCTTCCCGCCTCGCTTGACCTCGACCTTCATCCAGTCGGAGAGCGCGTTGACGCAACTCACGCCGACGCCGTGGAGTCCGCCGGAGACCTTGTAGTTCGAGCCGTCGAACTTGCCGCCCGCGTGGAGGATAGTGAGCACGACCTCGATCGCGGGGCGGTGCTGGGTCGGGTGCATGTCGACGGGGATGCCGCGCCCGTTGTCCTGTACTGTGAGCGACCCGTCCGGGTTTATGATGACGTCGATCATCGAGCAGTAGCCGGCGAGAGCCTCGTCGATGGAGTTGTCGACGACTTCGTAGACGAGGTGGTGGTATCCCCTCTCGCCCGTGTCGCCGATGTACATGGCGGGGCGCTTGCGGACCGCCTCCATGCCCTCCAGGACCTGTATGTTCTCAGCGTTGTAGTTGCTCGTCTCTTCAGCCATCTTCATAACCCTTCTTTAAGGGTATATTATACCATTTTTGGGGCCTGCTTGGCTATGGCCTTGAATATCTTGGTTATGCCCCTTTTCGCGAGGGCGAGCATGTCGGAGAGATGCTCGGCGGTAAACGGATTGTGCTCCGCCGTGCCCTGAATCTCCACGAAGCGTCCGTCGTCCGTCATCACGACGTTGAGATCGACCTCCGCCGTCGAATCATGCGCGTAGTCGAGGTCGAGCGCGGGCTTTCCGTCGCACACGCCGACGGACACCGCGGCGACGCGGCGGACGATCGGGCTCTTTTTGATCAGCCCAGCCTTGAGCAGCTTCGAGACGGCGTCCTCGAGCGCAATCATGCCGCCCGTGATGGACGCGCAGCGCGTGCCGCCGTCCGCCTGCAGGACGTCGCAGTCGATAGTGATCTGGCGCTCGCCGAGAAGCTCCGTGTCAACGGCCGCTCTGAGGGCTCGTCCGACGAGGCGCTGTATCTCCGTCGACCTCGCGTCGAGCTTAAGCTTCTTGATGTCGCGCTCCTTGCGTCCGCCGCCCGTCGAGGACGGAAGCATCGAGTACTCCGCCGTGACCCATCCGCGTCCCTTGTCCTTCAGGAACGGAGGCACCTTATCCTCAACGCTCGCGGTGCAGAGCACCCACGTGTCGCCCCATTTGACAAGCACGCTTCCGGCGGCATGCTTCGTAAAGTTCCGGACAATCTCGATCTTCCTCAGTTCGTTCGCTTTCTTCATGTTCTTGTTTCCTTTCCGGCAACAGGGCATTGCCCTATTCCCGATGATTCCGCCCGTCGGCCCCAAATCCATGCAATGGGATTTGCGTCAGGCAAAAGCCGTTTGGCCGTCCACACCGTAGTATTCAATGTCGTCGCCCGCCCTCGGATCCAGAAGACCGCCTAGGACATGCTTCAGCCGGACGGCCTGAGAGATCGGGCGCGTCCCGATTATGATCGGAGCCGTGACGGAAATCCATTCGTCGACCAGCCCGGATTCGGCTAGAGACACCGCGAGCTTCAATCCGCCTTCGCAGTAGACATGCAGGAATCCGCGGCGGCCAAGTTCCTCCAGCGCCTCCTTCGCGTCGGCGAAGACAAGCGTTTCGTTCTTTCCGTCGGTGAAGACCTGCGCGTCCTTCGGCAGTTTGCCAGAACGCGAGACTATCACGCGCACGAGGTCGCGGTTGGGGATCTGGTGCGAGAGAAGGGACGGATTGTCCCTTCTCACAGTCTCGCCGCCAACCATGATTGCGTCGACTTCTGCGCGATGGGCGCCGACGGCCCTGCGTGAATATGCGGACGATATCCACCTGGAGTCCCCCCTGAAGTCGCAGATCCTTCCGTCGAGGGACATCGCCAGCTTGACAGTGACATAGGGAAGCCCCGTCTTCACATGCTTGGCGAAAGGCAGCATCATTTTAGTCGCGACATCCACGCATTCCTGCCGGCGCAGCATCTCCATGTCGCCCGTGTCGCGGTTCATCATCGCGCGGTCGGTCGCCCAGCACTCGCACATAATCCCGTGCTTCGCGAGAACACGCTTCGCCTTGCCGCGATTCTTGGGATTCGGATCGGGAATCGCGAAGACGACGCGAGATATCCCCGCGGCGACGATCGCATCGGTGCACGCGCCTACGCGTCCCGGCTTGGAGCAAGGCTCGAGCGTCACGTAGATCGTCGCGTCTTTCAGCGACTTCTCTCCGCGCCTCGTTGCGCTTTTAATCGCGGCGACCTCGGCGTGGTCCTTCCCCGCCTTCCTGTGCCAGCCTTCGCCGATGATCCTGCCGCTCCTGACAATGACAGCCCCCACGGCGGGATTCGGGCGCGTATGCCCAAGCCCGCGCGCGGCAAGCTTGAGCGCCCTGTACATGAACGCGCTTTCTTCGTTCACACTACTCACGCCGCGCCTCTACATTGAAAACCATGCGCAGTCCTTCAACTTTTCAACCGTTCACCCGTTGAACCTGCTTCCCGAACTTGTCGAGAACGCCGTTGACGATTGTGCGGGACTTGGGGCTGGAGAACCAGTTGGCGAGGTCGATCGCCTCGTTGATGACGACGGGCTTCGGCACGTCGGACCACTTCATCTCCCATATCCCCATCCTGAGGACCGTGCGCTCAATGGTGCCGAGACGATAGAGATCCCAGTTGTCAAGGAGAGGGACTAGTATGTCGTCGATCTCCTTGAGGTTGGAAAGCACTCCGACGACACGCTCCTCGGCGAACTCCTTGAGCTTCCCCCGGGGCTCTGCCCTGCCCTCCTCTTCGTCGAGCGAGGCAAGCTCCTCCCAGAAGGAAGCCATGAACTGCGGAATGTCGGCGGGCGGATTGAGATCCGCCGCCGTCAACATCTGAATCGCCCATTCGCGGGCCTGTCTGCGTGTCGCCGTCATATCAAAGAACCTTTTGGCGCATATTATACCAAAAGCTTCCGCGCCTGTGTTGTTGCCGGCGTCACTTGACGCGTCCGGTGTAGGCATCGACGCCGCTGGAATCGACCGCCGCCGCAAAGAACTTGGACGAAGCCTCCTCCATCGCCTTGTCCCACGGACGAGGTCCGCCGACGAGCTGGACGGCCCAGAGCTTGAGCTGCTTCCTGCGCCAGTTGACGGAGCAGTTCGTACCCCACGCGCCGCCGTGTCCGAACCACGCGTTCTCGCCGTCCTCCTCCGGCTTTGGCGCGGACAGTCCGAGCGAATATCCGCCGAAGCCCTGCGGACGTGTCGAGACCGCAAGAATGGACTTGACCGTCTCCTCCTTCAGGATGCGCACGCCGTTGTCTCCGACACCGAGGTTCATCAGCATCTTGTAGAACTTGTACTGGTCGTTCGCCGTCGTCCAGAGTCCGGCGCCGGCGGACGCGAAGACGTGTCCGTCGTTGTACGGACGCTGCTCCCATCCGTCCTCGCTCCTCCATTCGGCGGGCGCGCCCTTCTTGCACTCGTACATCTCGACCTGCGTCTCGAGCTGCTTGTCGGTGGGCCAGAACCAGGTCGACTTCATGCCGAGCGGATCAAGCACCGTCTGCTTGAGGTAGTCCTCCCACTTCATCCCCGTGACGACTTCGACGACAGCCGCGCCGATGTCGATGCCGGTGTTGGAGTACTGCTCCTTCGTGCCGGGGTCGAACAGGAGAGGCGAGGCCGCGGCGATTGCGGCGGTCTGGCGGAGCGGCGCGCCTCCGGACCATCCGCCGCCCTTGATGTTGTTCTGCTTCGCGGAGATCTCGAACGGGAATCCGCCCGTGTGGTTTAGGCACATGCGCACCGTGAGCGCGTTCTTCGCGCGCACGAGTCTGCGCACTCCGTCCTCGTTGGTCTTCTCCTCGACCCAGAGAGTCGCGAATTCCGGCAGGTACTTGGAAACGGGATCGTCGAGGTTGAGCCTGCCCTCCTCGACGAGCTTAGCGACGGTGACGCCGCAGAAGCCCTTCGTCTGCGAGCACTGCATGTACACGTCGTCCGCAGTTATCGGACGCTTCTTCGCGACGTCCGCGTAGCCGACGCACGCAGTCTCCTTCACGCCGTCGCTGTAGAGTATGCTCACCGCGCCCGGAAGCTCTCCGCTCGCCACGTACGGAGCAAGCGCGTCCTTCGCATAGGTCGTCCCTGAGTCGCGCCCGCACGGCGAGGTGGCGCATCCGACTATCGCGGCAGTCATGGCCGCGACAAACAACAGTCTCTTCATTTTTGTCCCCTTTTGTGTTTTGAAATGCAAAGGCGCGGCGGATCTGCCGCGCGATTCGCGCGGGACGGATCCGCCGCACCGACGGACGCAATTAGGCGATCTTCGCGTCGACGGCGTTCTTCTTGACGGACTCGACGCCGGCAAGGCACGCCTTAAGCGTCTCGTAGGCCTCTCCAACGGCAATGATCTGTCCGTTCTTGGCCTTAAGGCGGAAGCGGCTCTTGCCGGCCTTGTCGGTGTAGACCTCGAACTTGGGCATGGCCTTCTTCTCGAACCCGTCCACAGTCTGGTCTTCGATCGCGGCGACCGGTGCGTTCTTAGCGACGGAAGCGATGCCGATCTTGGCGGTGCGGAGAGTCTTGTACACCTGCGAGGTGGCGACGACCTGTCCGTTGGACGCCAGAAGGTTGAAGGACACTCCCTTCGGGGATGTCTTGACTTCGAATTTGCCCATTTGTTCTCCTTAGTTTGTGGTTTAAGATAAGACGGCATTCACCGACTTTCCTTACATTATAGACGAAATACCGGAAAAGTGCAACCCCCTGCGTCCGCCACGGCTTGCCTCAGCGGTGGACATTCTCCGGAAGGCAGGCCATCGCCTTCATTTGCGATCGCCCTTGTTTCCGAAGTCCTTCTGGCGGCGGCCGAGGAACGACTTGCGCTTGCGCTTCCCGCCGCCGTTCGGCT
This sequence comes from Kiritimatiellia bacterium, assembly GCA_016296065.1. GTDB lineage: Bacteria > Verrucomicrobiota > Kiritimatiellia > RFP12 > UBA1067 > UBA1067. The sequence continues at coordinate 11,819 of JAEDKA010000065.1, read as the reverse complement.
TGTGTCCGCCGTGTCCGGCGTTGCCGCCTCCGTGTCCGCCGTGTCCGCCACCGCCGGACGGCTTTCCGCCACGCTGCGGCGCGACCCAGGATGGCGGCGGGAGGTCGGGCTGAGCCTCGAAGGGATGGTCGCGATCGACGGGAATCGACTTCTTGATGAAGCGCTCGACGGCCTTGAGCTGTCCGCGCTCCTCCTGGGTGACGAACGAGATCGCCGCGCCCGACTCGCCTGCGCGCGCGGTGCGTCCGATGCGGTGGACATACGACTCCGTCTCGAGCGGAAGCTCCATGTTGACGACGCAGCTCACGTCCGGCACGTCGATTCCGCGCGACGCGATGTCCGTCGCGACGAGAACCCTTACCTCGCCCTTTCTGAAGCCCTCAAGCGCGCGCGTGCGCTGGTTCTGCGTCTTGTCGGAGTGTATCGCGGCGCATTTGACGCCTGCGCGCAGCAGCTTCTTCACGACGCGGTCCGCGCCGTGGCGCATCTTCGTGAAGACGATCACCTTGTTCCACTCGGGGTGCTGCTCGAGGAGGTGCGCGAGAAGCGCGTCCTTCTGGCTCTTCGCGACGAACATCACCTTCTGGTTGATCTTTTCGACGGTCGGGGCCTCGGGAGAGATGGTGACGGACGCGGGATCGTGTACGAGTTCGCCCGCGAGCTTGAGGATCGGAGGCGTCATCGTCGCGGAGAAGAACATCGACTGCCGCGCCTTGGGGAGCTTCGAGATGATGCGCTTGATGTCGGGAAGGAAGCCCATGTCGAGCATCCTATCCGCCTCATCGAGGACGAAGCACTCGACCTGGTCCAAGTAGATTATCCCCTGCGTCATCAGGTCGATGAGGCGCCCGGGGCACGCAATCAGTGTCTCCGCGCCTTTCTTGACGTCCTTGACCTGTCCGTACTGGCTCACGCCGCCGATGAGGCACGCGAACGGAAGCTGCGCGTACTTCGAGTAGTTCCTCACGTTCTCCGCGGTCTGCACGGCGAGCTCGCGCGTCGGCGAGAGGACGAGCGCGCGGGGGTGGCCAATATGGCGCGGACGCCGCACCTTGACGAGATGGTCGAGGATCGGCAGCATGAACGCCGCGGTCTTCCCGGTGCCGGTCTGCGCGCAGCCGATGAGGTCGCGTCCGTCGAGAAGATACGGAATCGCCTTCTCCTGTATCGGCGTGGGCCTTTCGTAGCCGGCGTCCGAAATCGCGTGCTGCAGCTTCTGGTCGAGCCGCCCGAATACAGTGTTCTCAAACATCTTTTCCTCCTAATTTCTGCCGCCTTCGGCGGCGGCTCAGCCGACGACAAGCTCCTCGACGGGGAAGCGCACGTGCTTCTTCGACTCCTTGTCGCCGATCATAAGCACCACCGTGAGCGCACCGAGGCGTCCGATGAACATCGCCACCATGATTACAACGCGCCCGGCGGTCGAGAGAGTGGACGTGGTGTCGCCCATCGAAAGGCCCGTCGTCGTCACCGCGGAGACCGCCTCGAAGAAGATTGCGTCGGACGTGAGGGCGCTTCCCGCCTCGGTAATGAAAAGAGCGCCCGTCACGACAACGGCCAGCATCACCATCACCATGAGTATCACAAGCGATTCGCGAACGACCTCGCTGGAAATCGTCCTGCGGTCCATCACCGTCTCCGTCTCGCCGCGGCACATCGCTGTCATGGTGTAGAGGATGACCGCGAGCGTCGTGACCTTCATGCCTCCAGTGGCCGAACCAGGCGCGCCGCCGATGAACATGAGAATCTCGTATATGAGGCGCGTGAGCGGATGAAGATCCTCCGTCGGAACGACAGCGAAGCCGCAAGTGCGCGGCGTTGCGGCCTGAAAGAACCCGACGACCATCTTCTCCACGAACTCCATGCCCTTCAGGGTATGGTTCCACTCGACCGCGAGGAAGGCAAGAAACGCAATCACGAGCAGGTAGAACGTAAACCTTAGCACGACACGCGTGTGCAGCGTGAGGCGCCCGCGCGCCCCCGATATACGGTGCAGGAACTTGAACGTGCAGAGGTTGTAGATGACGAGAAAGCCGATTCCGCCAAGAATCGTCTCTATGCCCATGGCCGTCACGACCCAGCCGCGCGGAAGGAACCCCAGCGAGTCGGCGCTAAGGCTGAACCCCGCGTTGCAGAAGTTCATGATCGAGTAGAAGATGCTCTCGTACCAGTTGCCGAAGTGCGCGTGGAACAGCGCCGCGAACACGGCCTCTATGACGAACATCGAGCCGACGATCCAGCAGATGAGGCCCCTTAGGCCCTGAATCTGCTCTATGCCGTAGGCGTTCATCAGCGTGAACTCACGCGACAGGTTGAGCGAGAGCCGGCGCCCTATGGCGACTAGGAAGAACGTTCCGCACGTCATTAGCCCAAGGCAGCCCAGCTCGACGAGCGCCATTATTATGACCTGCCCGGCGACCGAATACTCCGTCGCAATGTCCACGACCGAGAGTCCGGTCACGCATACCGCCGAACACGCAGTGAAGATCGCTGCGCCGAGATTGCCCGCCGCGCCGTCTGCGCGGGAGAACGGACATGCCAGCAGCGCCGCGCCGACCGCAATCAGCGCCAGGAAGCCGAGCGCGAAGGACGAACGATTCCTCACCGCCTGAAGCTTCCCTTCTCCTTGAGCCAGACCGCCCAGATCGACACCTCGTAGAGGAGGCACAGCGGAATGGCCATGAACAGCTGGCTCATCGGATCAGGAGGTGTGAGGAACATGGACAGCACAAACGCCATGACGATCGCGATGCGGCGCTTCTCCCTGAGCCCCCTGGAGGTTATCACGCCGAACCAGCCGAGAACGAAGATGATGAGCGGAAGCTGAAAGACGAGTCCGAACGCAATTATCGTCTTGAGCACGATCGAGATGTAGCCCTCGAGCCTGATTATCGTCGACGGAATGCCGCACCACTCGTTGATCTTCTGGAACGCGACGACGACCATGGGAAGCGTCTTCGAGTACGCAACGCCGAGTCCGACGAGGAAGAACGCCGTTCCGGCGATCAGGATAGACATGAGCACCAGCTTCTCCCTGTTCGTCAGCGCGGGGAAGACAAACCTGAGTATCGCATAGACGATGAACGGAAACGCCAGAGCCGTGCCGCCCCAGCCGGCGATTGAAATGATCGTCGACACCCCGGTCGTGAGGTCGAGGCCCTGCAGAAGCTCGCCGCTGTCACCTGCCGGACTTTTCAGCCACTCCAGCACCCACGGAGTGCAGCATCCGGCAACGACCGCGCATATCGCCCATGCCGTCGCGCCGAAGATGAGCATGTCCCTAAGCGCGAGCAGATGCTCGAGGAGCGGACGCGGCGGATCGTTGCGCTCGTCGGGATTCTCGAGGAACGCTATCGCCATCAGGCCTGCCCTCCCGTCCCGGCGGCAGAAGCCGCCTCATGCCCGGGATACGCGGCGCTCTCCGTAGACGACGCCGTGGAAGACGCTGCCGCGCCGTCGTCGACGGTCCGCTCGACCTCGCGCGCCGCGCGGTCGAACTCCGTGTCCATGTCCATGAGCTGCCGCTTGAAGTTGTCGGCCGCCCTGCGGAACTTCGAGTAATACTGCCCGAGCGTGCGCGCCGCGGAGGGAAGCCTGCGGGGCCCCACCACGATAAGAACGACGGCGAGCAGAACAAACCACTCGCCGAAGCCCACGCTGTCGAATACGAAAGCCAGCGTCATCTGCGCCGGATCACTTCTGGTAGATTGCAAAATCGCCGCGGCGGTTCAGCGCCCACGCGCCTTCGTCGTGGCCGTCGACAGCCGGCTTCTCCTCGCCGAAGCTGCGCGTCTGGATGCGCGAGGCATCAATGCCGCACTGGACGAGGTAGTTGCGGATGATTCCCGCGCGGTTCTCGCCGAGCGCCATGTTGTACTCGTTGGAGCCGCGCTCGTCGCAGTTGCCCTCGACCACCACGACGCGGTCGGCGTTGGACTCGAGATGCTGCGCGACGGCGTCGATCTTCCCGATCTCGCCCTGCGGGACGACGGTCGAGTCGAAGCCGAAGTAGACGGGCGCGAAGTCGACGTCCGTGCAGCGCGTGCAGTACTCGTCGAACGGTCTGTCGCCAACGCCAGCCCCGTCAAGAGGACCCTCCTGGGAGTCAACGTCGAGGCCAGTGGCCACGTCACTGCCTTCAGCCGCGCCGAGACCCGCACCAGCACCCTTGTTGCCGGAATTCATAGAGCTGTACTTGCAGCCAGAAACTGCAAAGGAAAGCGCAACAGCGAAAACAACCGCCATCATCGAAAACTTCATCTTTTTTCTCCTTGTTAGAAATTTGCCTAATATGATACCTAATTCCCCTGCGGAAATCAAGAGGGAAAATGTCATTTGCGACGCGCGAGCGCCTCGTGGTACTCGGAATAGGACCCCTCAAACCAGGTGGTCTTCCCCTTCCCCTCGAATGCGAGGATGTGCGTCGCGATGCGGTCGAGGAACCAGCGGTCGTGCGATACGACCATGACGCATCCGCCGAAGTCCTGAAGGCCTTCCTCCAGCGAGCGCAGCGTCGCGACGTCGAGGTCGTTCGTCGGCTCGTCGAGAAGGAGGAGGTTTCCGCCGGACGTCAGCAGCTTCGCGAGGTGCACGCGGTTGCGCTCTCCGCCCGAAAGGACGCCGACCTTCTTCTGCTGCTCGGGCCCGCGGAAGTTGAAGCGCGAGCAGTAGGCGCGTCCGTTCATCATCGTCGTGCCCGCGAGCCTCACGAACTCGCCGCCGCCGGTGATCGCCTCGTACACGGTCTCGTCCGCCTTGAGCTCGCTCCTCGTCTGGTCGACGTACGAGAGCTTGACGGTGTCGCCGACCTTGAATGTTCCGGAGATCGGCTGGAGCTGCCCCGTGATGAGCTTGAAGAGCGTGGTCTTTCCAGCGCCGTTCGCGCCGATGACGCCGACTATGCCGCCGCGAGGAAGGTCGAAGTTGAGGTCGTCGTAGAGCACCTGGTCGCCGAAGGCCATTTTGACGTGCTCCGCGCGCACCACGAGGTCGCCGAGCCTCGGACCCGGCGGGATGCGGATGACGAGATCGTCTTCGCGCGTGTTGACCTCCTGCTTCTGCAGTTCCTCGTAGCGCTCGACACGGGCCTTCGCCTTCGCGTGGCGTCCGGAGGGGTTCGTCTGTATCCACTTGAGCTCGTTCTCGAGGAGCTTCTGCCGGGACTTCTCGACCTTCGCCTCTCGCGCGAGCATCGCCTCCTTCTGCTTGAGCCACTCCTCGTAGTTGCCATTGTACGGATAGCAGACGCCGTGGTCGAGCTCGAGTATCCACTCGGTGACGTCGCTCAGGAAGTAGCGGTCGTGCGTCACGACGATGAGCGTGCCCTTGAACTCCTTGAGGTATGCCTCGAGGCGGAACGTCGTCTCCGCGTCGAGGTGGTTCGTCGGCTCGTCGAGGAGAAGGACGTCGGGATTCGACAGAAGAAGCCGCGCAATCGCCACGCGGCGGCGCTCGCCGCCCGAGAGAACCGCGACTGACTTCGATCCGTCCGGACAGCCTAGGTCCGCCATCCTGCGCTCAACGAGGTTCTCGAGGTTCCAGTAGTCGTTCGCGTCGATGATCGCCTGGAGGCGCTCCATCTCCGCAGCCGCCTTGGGATCGTCCAGCTCGCAGCAGAGGTCCTCGTAGCGCGTCACCATGGCCTGCGCCTCGGCGACGCCTTCCATTACGCACTCGAGCACGGTCTTGGAGTCGTCGAGCTCGGGCTCCTGCGGGAGATAGCCGACCTTCGTGCCCTTCGCGACCTGCACAGTGCCCATGAGGTCGGTGTCGAGCCCGGCGAGGATCTTGAGGAGCGACGACTTGCCCGCGCCGTTTCCGCCGATGACGCCGATGTGGGCGCCGTAGAAGAACGAGAGGTTGACGTCCTTCAGGATCGTCTTCGTGCCGACCTGCTTCGTGACGTCGATTAGACTGAACTGGTATTCGCCTGCCATGATGATGTTGAATTGTAGATGCTTGTTTTCAGAAACGGCCTAAAGTATACACTATTCCGCGACAGAAGGCAATGCGCAGCGGGAACGAGGAGAACAGGCATTACGCCCATTTTTCGAGGTTGCGGAGGATGAAGGCGAGCGACGTTTCAGCGGCGGTCCTTCTCGACGCGCTTCATGATCCGCTCGCGCTCCTCGGGCGTGGCGGGGCGCTGCGAATCGCGCGGACGGATGGCGGAAAACTCTGTCGTGCGGATTGTGATGCCGCCTCTGCTGGCGACAGCCGCGCGGCGGACGAAGATGTCGCAACCATGCGAATCGCATTCGGTGTATGCGGAATATTCCTGTCCGCAATGCCGGCAGAACGGTCTTTCGACCCATATCCTCCTGTCCCGAGAAAAGAGATCGAGAACGCCACGCTTCTCAAACCATGAGTCGCCACGGTTGGACATGACGTACCAGTTAAGATCACTCATGGACGGCGCCTCGTCCTCTTCCATGTTCTCCATTCGGAATACGCGCGCCTCGTCTATGTAGCGAAAGCCGCCGGGCGAACGGATAAACGCGACGGTCGGAGCGGCAACCGCGAACACCAGTCCTGTCGCCAACAGCGAGACGGCAAGTCTCTGCGGCAAACGCACACCGGAGTCGATCGGCTCCTTCAGTCGCCTGATGTACACTGCGAGAGCGACAAAACCGTAAAGTGCCGCGATGTCCGCCAGCGTGCCAGTCATGCCGACCAGTGCTCCCCATGCCCATTTCCCGGGTGTCGGCCATTCGGTGAACGGATGCGCTATGTTGAGCACGTCGCAGAGACCGATGCAGCGAAGAGGCGCAATGAAGGAACACGCCACTAAGCTCACGAGGGCAAGGATCAGCAGGCTTCGCCACCTGCGGCCACGAAGGAGCGCGCTGGATTCATCAGTCGCCCTGAAGCCGGCCATCTTGAACACTGCGCTCAGCGGAGCAGCCAGCATCCACTTCGAGACCAGCACAACGACAATGGCAACAACAATGGCAACGAACCCAAACGCGAGCACGACAGCCGCCTCATGCCGCATAGAAAGAGCCGCGGCGACCTTGGTCCCCGCAAACATAATGCAGAAGAAAGCCATGAACGCAAACGCCACGGCCAGTGCCAACATGAACAGCAATGTGCCGAACGCGCGGCCGAATGCCGAGGCCTGGCCCTCGGCCATTTCGGACTCGTCGGACGGTTTTGCGATTTCCTGCCAGGCAGCGCGGCAGATTATGACGGCGGCAAGAAGCCCGACCGAAATCTGCAGCATCCAGCCGACGTTGCGTTCGCCGCCAAGAGCGATGAGCGGTATTCCGTCGCCTGCGTCGAAGCGCATCGCGGTCTGATAATGTATCCATGAAAGAAGAGCGTTGCCGGGCAGCAGAATCGCGCACAGCTTGAGCCAAGTCTTTCCGAGCGCCCTTCTGTAGACGAGAAGCGATTCGGCGAGGATATCGAATATCCCATTCATGCGCATATTATACCAAAAAGAGCTGAAGAAGATCACTCCCGCGTGACGTCGACATCATCGCCGTCGCCGCCGTACGGTGGAGGCGAAACGCGTGCGCGGTAGTCGCTGTAGTCCCAGTTGGACTCCATAAGCGCAAGCTGGTATTCGCGGTACCCTTCCGTCCAGATCATGTAAGCGATAAGGATGCGCACAAAACCCCATCCGCCGCCGGAGAACATGGCCTGAAGCCCGGATAGCCCCAGCAGAATCGCAAATACGCGTCCGACCCACATGGCTACTAGCGTAGCCTTCGGACGTGACATGAACGCCCTGAGCACACTGCGGAATATCCTCCCGCCGTCGAGAGGAAAGCCGGGCAGGAGATTGAACCCGCCAAGCATAAGGTTAAGCCACGCAAGATACAGCAACGCGCAAAACAGCCACTTGTTCTCTATTGGAAGAAAAATGCACGCAGCAAACCCGATTCCGGAAAGGACAAAGGAAACGAGCGGCCCCGCAATCGCGGTCAGGAGCTCCTGCCATGCCTTGCGCGGCAGCGCGATGAGCGAAGCGCAGCCGCCGAGCAGCGAGATCGTGATGTCCCTCGTCTGATATCCAAACGCCCTCGCAGTCAAGGAGTGGCCGAATTCATGCGCAATCACGGACAAGGCAAGAATGATGGCCTGCGTTATGCCGTCCTGGAACGAACCGGCGGAAGTGACGAAGATCAGAAGAAGAAACGCAAACGAGATGTCGACATAAATCGGAATCCCGAAAAGCTCGCAGAGATGAAATTTGTTACGAAACAACAGCATCGCGGGACGTCTTTCCTTTCGGAGGCTTAACTTCAAAAGGGATGGTGGAGAAGAAGAGATTCGAACTCTCGACCCCCACGTTGCGAACGTGATGCTCTACCAACTGAGCTACTTCCCCATCCGTGGAAAACGAGAGATAGTATATCATATCCTGAGTCAGCGCGCAAGGGGGTAAAGTGAGATTTATAAAAAAAACTTCGCGGGGCGGCAGAAAGCCGTCCCGCGAAGTTTGCGTCTCCAAACGTCCAGTCTTACGAGAACGTATAGACGTCCTCCTTGTGGTACTTCGTGTGGAGGAGGTGGTGCGCCTTCTCGCCGCCCTGCGCGCCGGTCTTGCCGCCGAGGAAGTCCTTGTAGAGAGCCTGGACCTCGGGGTTGAGGTGCGACATGCGGAGAACCGACTTCTCGTCGTCCGTGTAGATGCCGGCCGTGCGCTGCGCGCGGACTTCGTCCGTCGCGAGGCAGGGCTGTCCGCCGCCGCCGATGCAGCCGCCGCGGCACGCCATGACCTCGATGAAGTCGTAGCGCGGCTTGACGCCGTTCCTGCGGTCCTCGCGGATCTCGTTGAGCACCTTCTCGACGTTACCCATCTGGTGCGCGACGGCGATGTTCACCTTCGTGCCCTTGATGTCGATCGTCGCCTTCTTGACGCCCTCCATGCCGCGCACCTCCTTGAAGTCGATGCTCGGGGGCTGGGCCTCGCCGGTGATGAGGCAGTACGCCGTGCGGAGAGCGGCTTCCATGACGCCGCCGGTGACGCCGAAGATCGTGCCCGCGCCCGTGTATGCGCCGAGCAGGTCGTCTGCCTTCTCCTCGGGAAGCGACTCGAAGTCGATGCCGGCCGCCTTGATCATGCGGGCGAGCTCGCGCGTCGTCAGCACCACGTCGGTGTCCTGGAAGCCGGTGGACTTCATGAACTCGTCGCGGATGATTTCGTGCTTCTTCGCCGTGCAGGGCATGATCGAGGTGACGTGGACCTTCGCGGGGTCGACGCCGTTCTTCTCGGTCCAGTAGCTCTTGGCGAGCGCGGAGAGCATCTGCTGGGGCGACTTCGCGGTCGAGAAGTTCTCGGTGAAGTCGGGAGCGTACTTCTCCATCCAGTCGGTCCACGCGGGGCAGCAGCTGGTGAGGAGCGGGAGCGTTCCGCCCTCGGTGAAGCGCTTGATGAACTCCGTGCCCTCCTCCATGATCGTGACGTCGGCGGAGAAGTTCGTGTCAAACACCTTGTCGAAGCCGAGCATCCTGAGCGCGGCGTAGATCTTGCCGGTGGTGAGCGCGCCGGGCTTCATGCCGAACGCCTCGCCGAGCGCGACACGGACAGCCGGGGCGATCTGCACGAGGCAGACCTTCTCGGGGTCGCGGAGCGCGGCCCAGACCTTGGCCGTCTCGTCGTTCTCGTAGATTGCGCCGACCGGGCAGTGCGCGGAGCACTGTCCGCACTTGATGCACGGCGACTCGGCGAGCTTGACGCCGGCCGCGGGGGCCATGACGGTCTTCTCGCCGCGGCCGATGAACTCGAGCGCCCAGACGTTCTGCATCTCCTGGCACACCTCGGCGCAGCGTCCGCACTTGATGCACTTGTCGGGGTTGAGCACGATCGAGGGCGTCGACTTGTCGACGTCGTGGTGGATGACTTCCTTCGGGAACGGGATCTCGCGGATGCCGAAGTCGGCCGCGATCGCCTGGAGCTCGCAGGAGCCGGAGCGCGGGCACTGCAGGCAGTCCTGCGGATGGTTCGCGAGGATGAGCTCGAGCACGGTCTTGCGGACCTGAACGATGTCGGGGTCGTGCGTGAGGATGTGCATTCCCGCGGTCGCCTCGGTGCAGCACGCGCGGAGCATCTTGGGGCTCGGGACGAGCTTGCCGTTGTCGGCGGGGTTGCGGCTCGGGACGAGCTGGCGCACCACGCAGATTCCGCAGCTCGCGCCCGGCTTGAGGTCCGGGTGGTAGCAGAGGGTCGGGATCTTGATGTGCGCGGCCTTCGCCGCGTTGAGGATCGACGTGCCTTTCGGGACCGTGACGGACTTGCCGTTGATCTCAAGGGTGATCATTTCAGTTTCCATGATTAAGATATTCCTTTCCTTTTCAAGGGGTTCGGGGATGGGTGGCATCCCCGTCCGTTCCTCACCCGTGGCTGATCGCGCCGAACTTGCACGTCGCCTCGCAGGCGCCGCACTTGACGCACTTCGCCGGGTCGATGACGTGGGGGTTCTTCACCGTGCCCGAGATCGCGCCCGCCGGGCACTTCCTCGCGCACATCGTGCAGCCCTTGCACTTCGCCGGGTCGATCTTGTACTGGATGAGCTTCGAGCACTTTCCGGAACGGCACTTCTTGTCCTTGATGTGCTCCATGTACTCGTCCATGAAGTAGCGGAGCGTCGAGCGCACCGGGTTGGAGGCCGTCTGGCCGAGGCCGCAGAGCGAAGCCTTGTTCATGGCGTCGCAGATCGCCTCCATGTCCTTGATGTCCTGCTCGGTGCCGCGTCCGTCGGTGATCTTCTTCAGGTAGTTGAGGAGCTTCCTGCCGCCGATGCGGCACGGAGCGCACTTGCCGCAGCTCTCGTCGACCGTGAAGTCGAGGTAGAACTTGGCGATGTCCACCACGCAGTCCGTCTCGTCCATGACGATGAGTCCGCCCGAACCCATGATCGAGCCGATCTTGGCGAGCGACTCGTAGTCGATCGGGGTGTCGAGGAACTGGGGCGGGATGATGCCGCCGGAGGGACCGCCCGTCTGCGCCGCCTTGAACTGGTGGCCGCCGCGGATGCCGCCGCCGATGTCGAAGATGATCTCGCGGAGCGTCGTGCCCATCGGGACCTCGATTAGCCCAGAGTTGTTCACCTTGCCCGTGAGCGCGAAGACCTTGGTGCCCTTCGTCGTAGCCGTGCCGATCTTCGAGAACCACTCCGCGCCCTTGTTGATGATGACAGGGATGTTCGCGAGAGTCTCGACGTTGTTGATGACGGTCGGGCGTCCCCAGAGGCCCTTGACGGCCGGGAACGGAGGACGGGGCTTTGGCATGCCGCGGTTGCCCTCGATGGACTGGAGGAGCGCCGTCTCCTCGCCGCAGACGAACGCGCCTGCGCCGAAGCGGAGCTCGATGTCGAACGAGAAGCCCGAGCCGAGGATGTCGTCGCCGAGGAGGCCGAGCTCGCGCGCCTGGCCGATGGCGACCTGGAGGCGGTGAATGGCGAGCGGATACTCCGCGCGGATGTAGATGAAGCCCTTCGACGCGCCGATCGCGTAGCCCGCGATCGTCATCGCCTCGAGGATCGAGTGGGGGTCGCCCTCAAGCGTGGAGCGGTCCATGTACGCGCCCGGGTCGCCCTCGTCGGCGTTGCAGACCATGTACTTCTGGCCCTTGGGCTGCTGCTGGGCGAACTTCCACTTCATTCCGGTCGGGAAGCCCGCGCCGCCGCGGCCGCGCAGGCCCGACTTGAGCATCTCCTCGACGACCTGCTCGGGCGTCATCTCGAAGAGCACCTTCTCGATCGCCTTGTATCCGTCGCGCGCGATGTAGTCCTCGATCTTCTCGGGGTCGATCACGCCGCAGTTGCGGAGCACGATGCGGTACTGCTTCTGGTAGAACGGGATGTTCGCCT
>JAEDKA010000094.1 GCA_016296065.1 Kiritimatiellia bacterium | reverse complement strand
GGAGACAACCACTACGGCTTATTTAGAGTGTCTCAAATTCGGGGAATAGTGCAGCGGCAAAGAGCTCCCCCCCCCTCGCGCCCGCGACGTCGACATAGCCGTGTATGAGCTCCTGCACCATGAGCCGCTCCTGGTCGTGGCGGATGCGCCACGGCGTCTTGCTGGTGAAGTCCACGTCGATTCCGAGCTTTTCTGTCCAGCGGCGCGAGACCGGTTCGAGAGCTTTCGCGACCGCCGCCGCATCGACGTCCGTCGTGCCGTCCTTGGTTATGGCAAAGAAATCCAGGTCATTGGACAAGCGACAGGCGACAGGCGACTTTGAACCTTCAACATTGAACTCTCCCTTCGCTCCGCCCTCGCCACGGCCATAGCCTCCGCCGAGCACGACGCCAAAGAGAAGCGGAATGCGCATCTCCGAGACCTCGCGTCCTATCGCGACGAGAGATTCGGCGACGAGCCGGTCGAGTTCCGGACACTCTCCTGCGACGAACCTGCCCATCAGCCCCTCCTCCCGAAAGAGTGCCCGCGGACGAAGTGCCAGAGCGACCTGAGCCATCCGAGGCCGGTCGGAATGCGCCGTGCTAGGCCCGGATCCTCCACGTCGACCCACGCCCCCGTCTCCGCGTCGATTATGCGCCGCCCCGCGACGATCTTTCCGTAGAGGTCGAGACCCACGCCTACATACGTGTCGCGGCACACCACGGTACGCTTAAGGCGCGTGCCCTCGCCGATGAACGAGCCACTGTTGACGATGACGTCGCCGTCAAGGCGCACGTTGCGTCCGCACCAGGTGTTGTTTGCCATCAGCACGGGCGGCTTCGCCTCCGTCCCGTACTCCATGATGACGTTCCGTCCGAGGTGGACGCCCTTCTCGGAGGAATATCCGGGAATTGTGAACTTGTCGCTCTCCTTGAGGACGATGAAGTTGAGCGCGTGCCAGGCCCTGATCGACCGAGCGACGAGTCCATGTGGCAGGACGCGCATCCACCGTCCGCCCTCGCGTCTGTACAGCCCCGCGGGCGTCTCCTCGCATTCCGCATCTGAAACCGGCTCAAGCGTTACTTCGTCGGGCCGGTGCGTCGAGATGGCCGCGCCCCAGACGACGATGAGCCCGTCGGAGACAGGGGACGTCAGCGGACTTGAATAGCTCTCGATGTCCTTCAGTCCCTTCGGCACAGGTCCCTCGCCCTTCATGTAGAAAACCGGATAGCCCGTGCGCGTGAGGTCGCTGAAGTCATCGGCAAGCCGCTTGGAGAAATGCCAGTCGAGCACCTCGGTGAACATGACGCCGAACTTCTGCGCGCACTCGAAGGAGTAGTCGATGATGCGCCTGCCGGCGACGGGGAGCTCTGCGGGGCTAGTCCCGGGCAGGACATCCTGCACCCATTCGAGCTCGTGCGTGGCCGGAACGAAAAGGATGTTGTCCATCAGTACGCCCCCTTTCCGCCGATGATCGCGGGGATCGTCTTCAGGAGGATCGCGATGTCCTTCCAGACGCTCGGGGCGAGGATGTACTCCTTGTCGAGCCTTACCTGCTCGTGGAATGGAATCTCGCTGCGGCCCTTGATCTGCCAGAGGCATGTGATGCCGGGGATCACGTCGAGGCGCTTGCGGTCCTCGAGCGTGTACTGCGCTACTTCGGAAGGCACGGGCGGACGCGGCCCCACGAGGCTCATGTCGCCTATGAAGACGTTCCACAGCTGGGGCAGCTCGTCGAGGCTGGTCCTGCGCAGGAACTTGCCCACCTTCGTGATGCGAGGGTCGTCCTTCATCTTGAATATGACGCCGTCCGTCGACTCGTTCTGCTCCTGGAGCTTCTCCTTGAGCGACTCCGCGTCCGTCCTCATGCTGCGGAACTTCCAGAACTTGAAGTGCCGCCCGTAGCGCCCGACGCGCGTCTGGCTGAAGAACACCGGACCCTTGCTGGTAAACTTCACGGCAAGGGCGATGGCAAGAAAGACAGGCAAAAGAACGAGCATGCCGAGTCCGCTCGCGAAGATGTCGATCGCGCGCTTCAGGGCATACGAGCCGCGCACGGTCATTCGCCAGGCCTGCAGGCGCAGACTCCTGCGCCGGCCGCCGTGTGTGCGCGCCGACAACTCGCGGAGAAGCTGATCCAGGTCAGCGTCCTTCGATCTGTCCAGAAAACTTGCCATCTTCTTTGTCAGAGTTCCTTTTCGAGTTCGCGAAGGCGCGCGATGAGGATGTCCACCTCTGGTGCGTCCTTGAGCGCGGTAGCCTTGCGCAGCGCAATCGCGGTCTCGGCCATCGCGTTGTCGCCAGCGGCGAGCGCGTTGCCCTTGACAGTGTGCGCAACGCGATCGAGCCGCTCCCATTCATTCGCTGCGTGCGCCTGCTCGGCGTCAGCGAGCTTCTCGTGCACCGACGAAACGTATTCGTTGTATATCTCACCGATAACGTCGGCGTCTCCGCCGAACTGCTCGTCGAGATATACCCTGCAGCATTCCTTCATCTCGTTCCCTCCGTTCGTTATTTCTTCGCGCCGTCCTTGCCGAACAGCGGAATGTGGTAAGTCGTCTCGTTCATGTTCATGTAGCGGTTGCGCTCAACGCCCTCGCACAGCTCCCGCACCATAAGCCGCCCGCGACCGCGTCCGGCCATGTTCATGTTCGCCATCTCGAAAGCAGTCGACGCGTCTCCCGCCACGACTTCGATGCTCGGCTCCGGAGAACCCGTCTCCCAGACGGTAAGGACGGCGTTGTCGCGAACCCGCTTGAGCCGCACGGACGCCACCTCGCGTAGCCGGTCGCGGTCGTCGAAACCGTGGTCGTGGACATTCATCAGCTTCTCCTCGAAGACGAGCTGCACGCGCGTGATGCCCTCCTCGGGCCAGCCCCGCTCGCGGCACCACTTCGCGATCTCCTGCGACGCCGCGTCGATCTCGTCCGCAAACATGCGGAACGTCGCCTCGTAGATGCCGGGCACCCATGTCCGCGCTCCGAAGGTGACGAGCGTGACGTCGTCCTGGAACTTGTCGTAGCCGAATTCCGAAAGCGTCTTGACGAACTTCGGAAGAGCCGACATGAGCGAGCCTTCCTGCCTGGCTGACAGGGCGATCTCGCGGCGGATCTTCTGCGAAAGCGGCTGTGGCAGCCTCTCCTCGCCGGACACGTCGCGCGCAATGTCGAAAAGTCCGTCGGTGTATGCGATGCATATCGACTCGCGCGAGAGCTTCGTCTCCACGACGTCGTCCGGAGTGTATACCGTGTCGGCGAAGAGCCCGACGGGGAGCCCACCCTTCTTCTGCGGGTTTATCGGCATGTCCTCGCCGTTCTCTACGACGATCAGGTCCGGCGCGCCGCAGGATATCCACTGCACAAGGCCGAGGAGCGGACGGTGGATGCAGATGAGCACCGTCATGTACGAGACCTCCGCGAGGTTTGCGCGGAAGAACGACTGCATCATGTTGGCGATCATGTCGGGCATCATCAGCGGCGCTCCGTCGCTGCGGAGGAGGTTCTTGAGGAAGGACTGCACCGCCGTCATCGCGAGCGCCGCACTCGTGCCGTGCCCCTGGATGTCTCCAAGGACGTACAGATAGCTTCCCGTGCCGAAGCGAATCGCCTCAATGAGGTCGCCGCTCACCATGTCCGCCGGACGCCAGTACGTCGAGTAGAACCCGCGCGGAGTCTGAATCGCCCGAATCGGCAGAAGGCTTCGCTGGATGTGCGCGGCCAGCTCCAGCGACTTGCGGTCCTCGTCCATCTTGTTCTGGATGAACATCTCGACTCGGTGCGACGCGACCACCTGCCGGATTCTCTTGAGCAGCACGTTCGTCGGGACAGCCTTCGGCAGATAGTAGCTTATCGGATCGTCGAGAATCTTCTTGAGAAAGCCCCCGCCCTCCTCCGGGTCGAGCGCGGTGAGGAAGAAGATCGGCACGGTGGGGTCGAAGCCGCGGATTATGTCGCGGAACATGAACCCGTCCATATCACCCATCATGATGTCCGTTATAACGGCGCTGAACGAGTCGGGGTCCTTCTTGAACTCCGCGACAGCCGACTCAACGCCGTCGACCGCAACGGTGTTGTAGCCAACCTTCTTCAGCTTCGCGCTGAGGGTAAGCCTTATCAGCTTCTCGTCGTCTACGATTAGTATACGGGCCTTGCCGTGCGTGTCGGCTGCCATCAATTCCTCCTTTGATTATCTATAACTCTTTCCCTTTTGTGGTATATTATAGCATAATTTCCGCCTACATTGCAGAAATCGTGCGGCTATTCTGCGCCTGAGGGTGCGATTCTAAACCGTTGAACCGCTTGCGCGCAATTCGGTTGGTATCGAGG
>JAEDKA010000064.1 GCA_016296065.1 Kiritimatiellia bacterium | reverse complement strand
ACGGTTGGGGTTCTCGCTAACGCTTCACTGCTCCGCGCTTTTCAACCACGGTCAAGTGACTCCATTCATAGTGTATATAGCGGCCTTCGGCCGATTTATGCGACGCAGTCGCATCCCAAAACACTCCCGCCGGCACATATACAGTCGTTGTGAGGTGCGAAGCTGCGGAGCGGTAGCGGGAGCCCGAACGCTCGGAGTAAATATGCTTTCCGAAAATGCGTTTAAGGAGATGCCAACTCTCGCAGATAAGTCATCAGACTTCAGATTTAGTTCTGGAATCCAAGTTTACTTCTGGACGCAGCGAACTGGCTTGTGTCTAGTGACGTGAGACATGAGACAAAAGACGCATCTAACGTCTCTCGTCGTAGACTTGACATTGTTCCGTCGCAGGGCGACGGCCCCCCTATGGCGCAGGAGCGACGGAACCCCCGGAGCATGACAAAACACAACTATAAACAAGGCACGCGGCAGATTTGCCGCGTGCCAGTTGAGGCCCTGGTAGGTTGTTTTCCCGTCGAGCCGGATGGATACGCGCGTCAGAACGCGGACGCCGCGTCGTCGATGCGGGCCTTGCGCTTCTCGACGGCGTTCTTGCGCGCCTCGAGGCGGATCGCCTCCGTCTCGTCCGCGGCCGTCGTGAGGAGCGCGTCGTCCCACGCGACAAGCACCGTCTCGTAGTCGCGCGACGCGCCGTAGAGGCAAGCCGTCACGAAGCGTCCGGAGCCGACCGCGAACGTGTAGATCGGACGGCACCAGCTGCGCGGACGCGCCCAGGTGTTGTAGCGCTTCTCAAGCGCCTCGATGAGGTAGTGGCGCTTCCAGCTGGTGCCGGGGTCGATCGCCTCCTTCGCGCATGCGTAGACCTTGACGACCTTGTGCGTCGTCGGCGTCACGTAGACGTAGTAGTCGTCGAATCCGGCGAGCGCCTTCTTCGGCGTGAACTCCGCCCTGAGGAGCGTCGGCTCGTCCGCGTCCGCGACGAAGTTCGTGGACTCGAACACGTCGCCGAACTTGAGTCCGAGGAAGCCGTCCTCCTTCTTCGCGTCCGACGCCTTTTCGCCGTCCTTCTCACCGATGCGCGTCGCGAAGGCGCTCATGCCCTCCTCGCCGACGGGGTAGCTCTGCGCGTACTCGCTCGTCGAGCTCTCGAGCATGTTGCCGTCCGCGTCCAGCGTCGTGCGCGTCTCGCGGCGGCGCTCCGTTACCATGTTGCCGTTTGTCGTCACCGTCGACTCGGTGTATGTGCGCGCGACGCTGCCGTTGTCGTTCGTCACGATCGAGGCCTCGGACGACTTCTGCGAGACGTCCTTCTTCTCGTCGCACGACGCGGCGGCGAAGCCGATGAGCGCAAGCGTCGCCGCGAGCGACGCAACCGTCATAACTTTTCCTGTCTTTTTCATGGTGTCATTCCTTTCTTCGGGACCTTCCCGATTGAACGCCACCATTATAGGAAACCTATGTTAACGGAGTGTTAACGAACGCAAGAATTTTCCGAACCGTTCCATTTCGGCATTATGGTCTTTGCGGCGCATCGACCTTCACAGCGCCGCTCGCGAAATCGACCGTGACCGCCGCGCCGTTGGCGAATACCGTCTGCTGCACCGACCTGTCGGCGGAGAGGAACCTGTGGTCGACCATCTCCGTCCCTGCCGCGGCCTTCGCGCCCGCAAGCGCCCCGGGGACGCTCGCGAGGACGCGCTCGCGCCACTTCTTCCATTCGTGCGCGTGGAAGAGGTACATCGGAGG
Organism: Kiritimatiellia bacterium; assembly: GCA_016296065.1. Lineage (GTDB taxonomy): Bacteria > Verrucomicrobiota > Kiritimatiellia > RFP12 > UBA1067 > UBA1067. The sequence goes on along the minus strand of JAEDKA010000064.1, from coordinate 19,972 downwards.
CGTCGCGTAGAGCGCGTTGAATAGGTCGCGCTTCTTCCACGTCGCGGGAAGCTTGTTGTTGTAGTCCCCCCAGTACCACTGCGCCACGCAGCAGTCGTGGTACACGAGCTCCCAGAGCGGCAGCCTGTAGCGCTCGCCCACCTGGTACTTCGCGACCCGCTCCGGCACCTCGTCGACAGTGCGCCACATGTTGCGTCCCGCCTCGTCGATGCGATACGGACCGAGCGACAGCATCCCCTCGAAGTAGTCGCAGTACGGAACGGCAGCGTCGTGTCCCGTCTCGCTTCCGCACACGAGCCCGAACTCCCCCGACACCACCCCAAGCAGCTTCATCTTCCATTCGCGGCTGTCCGTACGCGTCATCGGATGCGCCGGGTTCCAGCACTCGCGCCACGGCGATGCCGTCGTCGTGTCGATGAAGCGCGTGTTGAACGGCTTCTCCTTCAGCTCCGCGCCGATGCGCCGCCGCGCGTACGGGAGCGCCTGCCTGTCGCACATCACTGCGCAGGCGATGCGCGGACCCTTCTTCGCGTCCACTGGCCATCCGTGCGTCCACTGCTCGGGCGAGGGGCCGGACCACATGATGTCCTGCGGAAATGCCTCGGTCACCCAGTCATTGTGCCAGTAGGGCAGCTCCTCGCGGTGCTTCGGGTCCATGATGTCCTGGTAGATGTCGTAGCGTCCGACAAGCACGCCCTCCATCCCGGCGAGCTTCTTCACGAACGCGGGCGAGCCGCCTGCGCTCCACAGCACCTTCTCCGCGCCCGCGCCGCGTATCTCGCCGAGGATCTCCTCGTTCAGCTTCTCGTTGCTGCCCCAGCACCAGACGTTCGGCGCGCCGACGAGATCAAGGACGCGCGGACGGGACTTCGCCTTCTCCGCGAACGTGACGAGGAGCCCCTTCTCCTTCGCGTACACGCGGTAGCGCTTCGCCATCGCGACATGTCCGCCTTTGTCGAAGAACACGTAGCGCATCTTCCGCGCGTAGCCGAAGCGCCTGCGCTGCGAGTCCCACGAAGGACCCGCGACGAGAAGTCCATCCGCCGTGCGGCGCGTCTGCATCGCCGCGTCGTCCGGCGTCTCAACGAGCGCCATCCAGCCCGCGCCCGTCGCATCCTCGACGACGCCGAAGAACGGCATGCACAGTCCGTGTCCGGAATACATCGGCTCGCGCCAGAGCCCAGGGTGCTGCTCGTCGACCGGAAGCCCTATTCCCTCGTTCATCGGAATGACGAGCCTGTCGCCCTTCCGCGTCGCAAACGCCGCGGGGAAGTTGAGCGGACGCATCATCGCCGCGTCGTTCGATTCCGCCGCTATCGTCACCTCCAGCTCGCCGTCCTTGAAGCCGAAGCCCATCCGGTAGCGGAGCATGGACGCGGTGTCTATGCACCACACGGCGACGCCTGGTCCGCCGGCGCGCGGCTGCTTCTCCGTAACGATGAACCCGCCGTCGGACGCTGCAGGCGCCCATATGCGTCCAGTCCGAAGGTCCTTCACCGTAAGCGACGCGTCGCGCGGCGAGACGGACGCCTCGAGCGATCCGTCCGAAAACGTCAAGAACGGCGAGTCGCTTCCAACGCCCTTGCCGATGAAGTTGCCGAGCTTGTGCACCACGATACCAGAGAGTTTCGCCGCAACGGGTCCCTCGCCGATGAAGCGCGGCTCGACGGACGCAACGCCGTACGGCACGACGAATTCGGTGCGGCCGTGTTCGCCAGGCTTCACGGCGACGGACGCATACGCCCAGTTCGCCACTTCGCCATCCGCGCGGCGCGTCACGACGCAGGGACGGATCGTGCCGTCCGGTCCGTCGATTTTCGCTGAGTCGAACTCGAAGACGAAGTGGTCGCCCGGCTTTGCGTCCATGCGCGGAAAGCAGTTGAGCGACCAGTCCTGCGCGTCGTTGTGGCGCAGCTCCACGACGCCGTCCGCAAACGGCGCGTCGCCGTTCGATCCGCTGCGGCGCCACATCCAGGCGCGGTTTGGACGATACTCCGCGGGGTGGGCGTTCTCCGCCTCGTGGGCGAAGGATTCCGTCGGAAGCAGCGCGGACGCCGCGAGCAGCAGAGGAGCGAGGGTCATCATGGCACGTATGCGTTGCCCGCGAACTGACTTGTCACAAATCGACGACATGGCGTTTTCCTTTCATTGCGGAGATTATACCAAAAATCGCAATCAAATGCTCTTCGGAGTTTTTAGTGGAAGAGTATGAGTAAAAACTCCGATGGTTAGGGTTCTCGCGCGACCTCTTGCGACCTTGCTTCGCAAGGCTCCTCGCTTTGCTCGTCGGGCAACCTGATCGCTCCGCGACAGGCGCATTCCCGCTTCACTGCTCCGCACTTTTCAACCACACCCAAGAGACGCTCTTTGCTGTGATTATAGCGGCCTTCGGCCGATTTATGCGACGCAGTCGCATCCCAAAATGCTTACCCTGGCACATATACAGTCGTTGAGCGGCGCGAAGCTGCGGAGCGGTAGCGGGAGCCCAAACGCTCGGAGTTTATATAGAGGCATGCTGTTCCACAAAATTCTTCGATGAACCAATCAAATTGAGAACACGGCACAGCAAGGGCGCGGGATGGCCTCGCTCGGCCCAAACCCGCGCCCTTCTCTCAATCTCGCGAGGCGGCAATCACGCGTCTCGCAGAACAGGGATTACCTGATGATGATCGAAAGTCCCTTTCCGGAGGCAATGACGGAGCCTTCGCCCTTCACCCAGCTGGTGTTGGATGCAGTGTATGTTCCGCTAGGAAGCTTCACTCCATCGATGAACAGCTGGCGGACGGTAAGGGTGTGACCTTCCGCATAGACACACTGGTCGCCTTCGTCGTCGGCGAGTTCAAGCGACTCGACGAGGACATCCGCTGTAAGCCTGATTGAACCGCGGCCGGAAAGCTCCCACTTCGTCGTCTTGAGGGACGCGGCGGTATCGCCATTCTGCATCGCCGGAAGATGGGTTGCGGAAGGAATAGCCTCACCCGTCGCGACACGCCAAGTAGAGTCGTTACCGCCGATACGGAAGACATTGTATACCTTCACAACGGGATTGCTGTTACCTGTCTGCAGGCACACAGTGCCGCCAGCAGCAGGAGACACATCGAAAATCGTCGGAGATGCATTGCTTTCCATCCAACCGCCGACAGCCTCGATTGTGCCCGTGAAGGAATCGAACGTTGCGCTGTTTCCGGTAAGAGCCACCTTTACGCGCCCGCCGGAGCCGGGGCCGTAGAGACCGTTGTTGCCTCCATTGGCGTCAATCGATCCAGTTCCAGAAATCGATGCAGCCGTTATGTTAATCGAACCGCCAGAACCTGCACCGCCAGTTGTAGGCTCACCAGTCGCCTGGTCAACTCCATTAAGTGCGTATCCGAATCCACGCGAACGAATTACGCCATTCATTGTAAGAGCTCCGCCGACATCAAGCTTCACAATTCCGCCGCCGCCATAGTTGGTGCCATCTCCATCACCCCAACCACCGGAGCCATACGAAAACGGATTAAGGATTGAACCATAGGACACGAATCCCGTAGTATTGGTGATATGACCGCCCTCACCTGCATAGGAACCTCCCGCCGTACGGAGATAACCAGGACCTTGCCCACGTTTATAACCGCGCGATCTACCATCGTCTGCGTCACCGTTCTGACTTGTGCCAACGACGATGCGCGCATTGGCTCCAATTGTCATGCTGCCGCCAACAGCGACATTTACCATTTCAACAGGTTCGTCAGCTGGTCCTCCGTGCGTCCATGAGCCACCTCCCAGCTCAACATTCCCTGTAACAGCCAGAGGATCTGACGCCGTGGTATGGAACATAACCAGGTGTTTGTTGTTGCTAAACGCATCAGGCTGAATCCAACCAGCAACCACCCCCGACCCAGTGTCAGGATACCAATCCAACTTGACATTGTGCAGACGGTCAAGAACATAAACGTATTCGGTTGCCTCAGGAACGTGACCAAGCGACCAGTTCCCTGCCACACGGGAATCCGTTGACACCGCTCCGGTCCAAACATTGGTCGGAGAAGACGGCTCGTTCTGCATCGCAAAGAAACTCGCCGGATTAGGCGTCGCCCAGATGGTTCCATTCTTGTTCGTTGCTGCAATTCCATACCAGTAGGCATATCCATATTCAAGCGCTATCGCCTGCGCAATCGCTTGATTCTCGCTCGCGACGCCAAGGTCTATCGCATTCTCCCAATTTTCAACCGTCTGTCCGCCATTAGCCTTTCCCCAAACCACAACAAGGTTATAATCAGGCGAACCTGGCTCCTCAACAGTAGCCGAAACAGTTGCCGAAATATCAGAAGTCAGTGTTGCTGTGACCGTGTTGTTCACAAATGTAAGCGGTTCAATACCGGTCGGCTTCAGATAGAAATCTGTATAATAATCGTTACCATCTATCTGCCCGACATGAGCCTCCACTTCAAACAGTTCAGCAAACCGTTCTTCTGTAAGCGTTTCCCCGCTGTAACGAAACTTAGGGGTTGTGCCAGAACCAAATGTCTTTGTATACACGTCATTCACAGTATGAAAGCCCGCCGCTATGGTAAACTTAGACTTTGAGCCAACAGGCACATTTATACATGCCGAGCCTCCGGACTGCCAAAACCCGTCAAAACTTGTTGTCCGCATAATCAAGTCCGGACCATTGAAAGTAATTACAGCATTTGGATCCTGCGGCGCAAATATGTTACAGCTGATTGTGCCAGATCCCGTAAAGGTGAGAGTGCCGCGGGGCTGGAATTCGTTGCCGACATAGAGCGTTCCACCAGCCATCTCCTGATACATCGGGGCATAATCTCCGTTGACAGTGCCGTCAACTGAGTATGTGACACCAGAACCAATAATCAGCCGTGCAATGTCTGACGACCTTGTAAGTTGTTTGCAGAATAGCTGACCGCCATTCCTCAGTGACAGTCGACCATCCAACCGAACCTCATTGGGATTGGTTTCGTTGTTTTTATAGTCAAGCGTGCCACCATCCACAACAACTGTGCCATGGAAAAAGGGATACGCCTCACCATTCTGCTGAAGCTTTGCCCCACCAGAAATGGTTAGCGTGGAATTTGCCTGCTGAATGAGGTCGCCGCCAGGAACATAGGTCACGACAACGCCCGCGCCGTCAATCACAACGTCGTCGCCGTTAAGGGTATTGCCAGGAGAAGTTGTAGCAGCCGCACCATCATAGTTCCAGTTCCCTGCGTTGAACCACAGTCCGTCGCCGGCATTACCGGTCCAGGTGTAGGTACCTGCGTATGATGTGCTTATAAAGGCCGCGGCAAAGGCGGCGAGGAGAGTTGTTAGCTTGATGGATTTCATAGGCTTTTAGTCCTCCGGTCGTTTATGCTGATATTATATCATTTTTATCTGCAAACCAGATATCTGAATTTGTTAAAAAAATGTGCCCTTTTGCGCACGCAGGAAACCATGAGCGCTTATGGGCAAAATCTCCTCGCTTGGTACATAAAGCGAACCTCGCGAGGTGCACGGCGGCTACCTCGCGAGGTACATGTCATCTACCTCGGGAGGTACCCGCACGGAACCTCGCGAGGTGGAATTTTGGAATCAGCGCTCGGTGGGCTTTTTGAGCGCGAGGCCACGGAGTGTCCAGGCGTTCACGAAGTTGAGCGAATAGACGATCACGAGCATCGCTACGACCGCCGCATAGCCGTGTCCGCCCTCGCCATACCCGCCGAAAGCCTTCGAGACGGCCATCGCCATCTGGTTTCCGGCAAGACCCGCGAAGCCCCAGGCGGAAAGCACCGCGCCGTGGATCTTCGAGATGTTGGTCATCCCGTAGTGGTCCGCGAGAATCGCCGGAATCACCGAGAAGCCCGCGCCGTAGCAGGCGTTGATGACGAGGAGCGCAATGCCGATGACGGGCGGCCAGAAGCTGAGCGTCATTACGCCAGCGGAGATCGACAGGATGAAGAGGAGGATGTTGATGCGCTTTGCAAGGCGGTCGGACCACCAGGCGAAGAGGAACCTGCCGCCTCCGTTCATAAGACCCGAAAGCGCAACGATCCACGTGATCAGCTTCGCGTTGTCTCCGTAGACGTCGGGCGAGCTCATCATCTGCTTCGCGAGCGGAATGAGGCAGAGTCCGGCGGAGATGTTGAGGAACATGAAGAACCACGCCTGCCAGAAGAATCTGTCGCCGCGGCGGACGAACGGGATGCCCAGGAGACTTGCGTAGCTGAACTCCAGAGCGGGGATGCCGTGCCCGAAGCTCTGGACGATGATCTTCGGCTTCTTGAGGAGGAAGCACGCGGCGATCATGGGAACAGCATAGAAAATCGCATAGGCGTGAAAGACGTTAGTGATGCCGTATTCCATGAATCCCTTAAGCCAGAAAGAAGCGACGGAGACGCCGGGCGTGCCCCAGTGGATTCCGCTGAAGAGAATCGTCGAAAGCGTCGAGCCGAGTCCGAACGAGATGATCGGCAACGCCGCCGCAATCGCCTTGTGCTCCGGGAACCACAGCATCATCGTCTTGACGGGCGAGATATAGATGACGCCTGTGCCAAGTCCGATGAGGAAGCCGTAGCCGAGGTAAATCGTCATCAGCGACTTCATATGGATTCCGACCTCGGTCACTATGAGTCCGGAAAGAAACAGCGTGGTGCCGATTATCGTGGAGAGGCGGATGTTCTTCTCGACGATCTTGCCGAAGAAAGCGGCGCCCATGCCGAGGAAAAAGATGCCCAAAGAGAAGGCAATCTGCACGTTCTTCTGCGTTTCACCAATGTATTCGGCAATTTCCGATGAGAAATTGGTGAATGCGTAGATCTGTCCTACGGATACAGCCAGCAGGAACGCCGGCAACACAGCCCTGATAAACCTTTTCATGGATGCGTATGATACCAAATATTGTGTGCGAGTGCAATAGCAAACACAATAGATTGAAAAATTGACGGAAAATGGGACAAAAAAAAGAAAGAAGCGGCGAGACGCCGCTTCCCCCAGTCATTGCTAACGACTAACAACTAACGACTAGCGACTAGCAACTAACCACTAACGACTAGCGACTAACAACTTACGTATAGCGCAGGACTTCGTCGACAGTCGTGTAGCCGTCGAGGATCGAGCGGATGCCGTCCTCGCGCATGGTGCGCATGCCGAGTTCGCGCGCCTTCTCGCGAATGATCAGCGTCGGCGCCTTGTTGTTGACGAGCTCGCGGAGCGGAGGCGACATCCTGAGGTACTCGAAGACGCCCTTTCGTCCCTTGTAGCCCGTGCCGTTGCATGTCTTGCATCCACGACCGAAGTAGAACGGCCTGCCGCCGATCTGGTCGCGCGTCATCTCGATGCGCTCCAGCGTCTCGTCGTCCGGCTCGTACGCCTCGCGGCACTCGCGGCAGCACGTTCTCACGAGACGCTGCCCGAGGACGGCCTCAAGCGTGGACGCGAGGAGGTACGGGGCGACATTCATGTCGACGAGACGCATCACGGCGCCTGCGGCGTCGTTCGTGTGCAGGGTCGAGAAGACGAAGTGTCCGGTAAGCGCGGCCTGCACGGCAATTTCGGCCGTCTCGAGGTCGCGGATCTCGCCGATCATCATGACGTCGGGGTCCTGACGAAGGAACGCGCGCAGCACCTTTCCGAACGTGTTGCCGGCGTGCGCATCAATCGGAACCTGGACGATGCCGTCAACATTGTATTCGACCGGCTCCTCGGCCGTGAGGAGCTTCGTGTCGATCGTGTTGATGCGGCGGAGAACGGAGTAGAGCGTCGTGGTCTTTCCGGATCCGGTAGGTCCAGTCACGATGAAGATGCCGTTCGGCTTTTCGATGTCCATCGTGATCTGCTCGTAGATGTCCTCGGCGAAGCCGACGTTCTCGAGGTCGAGGGACGTCGTCGTCTGGTCGAGGATTCGCATTACGACGGACTCGCCGTGCGCCGTCGGGAGGCAGCTCACGCGGAGGTCGACGGGACGCCCCGCGACAGTGAGCGCGATGCGTCCGTCCTGCGGAATGCGGCGCTCGGCGATGTTGAGGTTCGAGAGAATCTTAACGCGCGAGATGATCGCTGGCGCCATCTTGACGTCCGGCGCCTTCATCTCGTAGAGAGCGCCGTCAACGCGGTAGCGGATCTTGAAGTCTTTCTCGAACGGCTCGATGTGGATGTCGGACGCATGGTCGACGACACCCTGGTAGAGGATGAGGTTTACGAAGCGGATGATGGCCGAGGAGTTCGCGGCGTTCTCCATCGACGCGATGTCGTTCACATTCGCGGTGGCGAGCCCCTCGTCGTCGGACATTCCCTCGCCGAGGGACTTGATCATGTCCGCGACCGACTCGTTCGAGTCGCCGTAGTACTGCGAGATGCGGTCCATCACGTCCTTCTCGCGCGCCATCACGAACCGGACTTCCTTCGAGAGCGTGAAGAGCAGCTCGTCGGAGATCCTGGGGTCGATGATGTCGAAAGTCGCGAGCGTGACGGAACTCTCGTCCGCGGCAACGGGGAAGACGTTGTACATGCGCGCCGTGGAGGCGGGGATCGCCTCGGTGACATCGGTGTCGATGGTCATCGCGCCGAGGTCTATCGCCTCGGTGTCCTGGTACGCGGCGATTACGCCGAGGAGGTCGTCCTCGGAGAGTATCCCCTGGTCGAGAACCGCCTGCCGTATGGACTTGCCCTCGGTCTTCGCGGTGTCGGCAATCTCCTGAGCGGACACCTCGTCGAGGTATCCGTTCTGGACGAGTATCTGAAGAATAGGATCGTTCATTTCTACGCCATCTCCTCCTTGAGCTTGGCGACGACGCTGTCCGGGTCCTGCGACTTGGTGATGAGCTCCTCGTAGGAGATGAGCCCCTCCTTGTACAGGTTGGTGAGCGACGTGTCGAGCGTCATCATGCCGAACTTCGCGCCCGTCTGGAGGTCGGACTTGATCATGTTCGTCTTGTTGTCGCGGATTCGCGAGCGGATGGCGTCAGTGGACGTCATGATCTCGAACGCCGCGACACGTCCGTGCACCTCTCCGTTCTCGTCAAGCTTCGGCAGGAGTATCTGCGAGATGACGGCCTGGAGTCCGGCCGCGAGCTGGGTTCTCACCTGCTCCTGCTGGTTTGTCGGGAACGCGTCGACGATACGGTCGATCGTCTCCGCCGCGCCGGTCGTGTGGAGGGTCCCGAAGACGAGGTGGCCTGTTTCGGCTGCGGTGATCGCGGCCGCGATCGTCTCGAGGTCGCGCATTTCGCCGACGAGGATCACGTCCGGGTCCTGACGCAGCGCGCGGCGGATCGCCTCGGCGAAGCTCGGGACGTCGTCTCCGACCTCGCGCTGGGTGATGAGCGACTTCGCGGACGTGTGGTAGAATTCGATCGGGTCCTCGATGGTGATGATGTGTACGCCGCGCTCGTGGTTGATGACGTTCAGCATCGAGGCTAGCGTCGTCGACTTGCCGGAGCCCGTCGGGCCGGTCACGAGGATGAGCCCGCGCGGCTTGAAGAGGAGCTCCTTGACGGTGGGCGGAATGCCGATCTGCTCGAGCGTAAGGAGCGTCGATGGAATCTGGCGGAGAACCGCGCCGTAGCGCTTGCGCTCCTTGAAGATCGAGACACGGAAACGCGTTCCGTCCGGATGCGCAAGCGCGAAGTCCGCGCCGCCGTTCTTCTCGACCTCCTCCATCTGCTCGTCGGTCGATATCTCCCGAACGAGGTTGTACGCATCCTCCTCCGTGAGCGACTCCTCCGAAAGCGGACAGAGCTCGCCGTGCACGCGGAGCTCAGGCGGCATGTACGCGCGGATGTGGAGGTCGGAGCCTCCCTCGTCGATTGTCGCCTGAAGCAGCTCGCTCATGTGTACGTCCATAAAACTCCTTTCAACTCCTCAACTTTTCAACGTTTCAACCCCTATCAGTCCGCGTCGCCCATCGTGACGCGCAGGACCTCCTGAAGGCTCGTCATGCCGCTCGCGACCTTGAGCATCCCGTCCTCGCGCAAGGTGCGCATGCCCATCTCGCGGGCGCGCTGGCGGAGCAGCGTGGCCGGAGCATGGTCGAAGATGAGTCGCTGGATCGTGTCGTCGACCTTGAATATCTCGAAGATGCCCTTTCTGCCCTTGTACCCGGAGCGTCCGCACTTGTCGCAGCCCGCGCCGTGATACATGCGCTCGGGAACCGTCTTCGACAGCGTGCCGAGCATCTTGAGCTCGCGCTCCGTCGGAGTGTAGGCCTCCTTGCACTTCTCGCAGATCGCGCGCACGAGTCGCTGCGCCATCGCGGCCCGCAGGGCGGATGCGACGAGGAACGGCTTGACGCCGATGTCGAGAAGTCGCGTGACGGCCGAAGGAGCGTCGTTCGTGTGCAGGGTCGAGAACACGAGGTGGCCCGTAAGCGCGGCCTCCATCGCGATGTCGGCAGTCTCCGCGTCGCGGATCTCGCCGATCATGACGATGTTCGGCGCCTGACGCAGAATCGAGCGCAGCGCGGCGGAGAAGTCGAGACCGACGTCTTTGTTCACCTGCACCTGGTTGATACCGGACATCTGGTATTCGACAGGGTCCTCGACCGTGATGAGCTTCTTGTCGGGCGTATTGATCTGCCCAAGGCAGGCGTAGAGCGTCGTCGTCTTTCCCGAGCCCGTCGGGCCCGTCACGAGCACCACGCCGTCCGGAAGCTTGATGAGCCTCTCGAACGTCGCCTGGTCGTCGGTTAGGAAGCCGAGCTGCGGCAGGCCGAGCGAGAGGTTCGACTTGTCGAGGATTCGCATGACGATCGACTCGCCGTGGTTCGTCGGCACGGAAGACACGCGCAGGTCGAGGTCCTTGCCGCCGACGGTGATCTGGATGCGCCCGTCCTGCGGGATGCGCTTCTCGGAGATCTTCATCTTCGACATGATCTTGATGCGCGAGATGATCGCGCCCTGCAGACGCTTCGGCGGCGAGTCCATCTTCCTCAGCGCGCCGTCGATGCGGTACCTGACGCGGAACTCCTTCTCCATAGGCTCGATGTGGATATCGGAGGCCTTCATCTTGATCGCGGTCGTGATGATAAGGTTGGCGAGCTTGATGACGGCCGAATCGTCGCCCGCATCGTCGCCCGCGCTCCCGTCGTCCTCCCCGCGCGTCTGGACGTCTGCGGACTCGTCCGCGGCGTACAGCTTCGCCATGGCAGCCTGCACCTCCGAGCGCGGCGCGATGACAGCCTGCACGTCGCGCCCGTGAAGGACGTAGCGCAGGGAGTCGATTGCGTCGTAGCCCATAGGATCCGACAAAGCGACGGTGATCGACTCGTCGTCTGCGACGACCGGCACGACACCGTACTTCTTGGCGATGTCGGACGTGATCTCCTTCGTCACGTCCTGGCTGATCGCATCGGCGTTGACATGGCAGTATTTCAGGCCGAACTGGTCGGCCACAGTGCCGAGGACCTCGTCCTCTCCGATCGTGCCGCCGGAAACGAGAACGTCAAGCGTCGTCTCGTTTTCAGCGCGCATAGACTTAGAGGCCGCCTCAACCTGTTCCTGGCTGAGGAAGCCGCGTTCGACCAGAATCTGCAGCACGTACTCGTCGTTACTTGTCATTTGTACTGAACATTATATATTCTTTTGCGATTCCAGTCAACCCGCCCCCCGCACTTTCCGAAAAGAAAGCGCGCACAAAAAAACCTCGCCACCGCTGCCGCCGTGGCGAGGTTCTTTGCGCGTCGAGAGCGCTCAGCCCTCGGCTTCGAGAGCGGCATCGACCTCGTCCGTCGTCTCCATGTTCGTGTAGACGTCCTGGACGTCCTCGAGATCCTCGAGCATGTCGACGAACTTGTTGATCGCCTTCGCGACGTTGACGTCGGAGACGGGATTCGTCATGTTCGGCACGAGACCGACGTTCGAGTTCTCCTCGTCGATCGTGATGCCCGCCGCCTTGATGCCCTCGACGACGGAGACGAAATCGTTCGGCTGGCACTTCACGGTGAAGCCGCCGTCCTCGGAGATGACGTCCTCCGCACCGACCTCGAGAGCCACCTCGGTGACCTTGTCCTCGTCGATTCCGTCAGCCGCGGGAATCATGATCTGACCCATGCGGTCGAAGAGGCGCGACGCGCTGCCCGGCTTCGCGAGCTCGAGGCCGTTCTTCTTGAAGACGTTCGAGACCTCGGCGGCCGCGCGGTTCTTGTTGTCGGTGAGCACGCGCACCACGACGGCCGTGCCGCCCTTGATGCCCTCGTACTGGGCGTCCACCATTTCGGCGGACTCGAGTTCGCCGGTGCCCTTCTTGATCGCGCGCTCGATGTTGTCGTTCGGCATCTGCGCCGCCTTCGCCTTGGCGATGAGCGTGCGGAGGGTCGGGTTGTTGTCGGGATTCCCGCCCTTAGCCTTCACGACTATCGTGATTTCCTTGCCGAGTTTCGAGAAGATCTTGCCCTTCTTCGCGTCCGCCGCGCCTTTCGCGCGCTTGATTGTCGCCCAGTGGCTGTGACCTGACATGGTTGATCCTTGTTTGTTTGTTGTTCTTTAGTAGAGATTGTTCCGGAGACGGCGCCGCGCCGTCATGCCTTGTGGCGGTAGGTGATGCGGCCCTTGCCGAGATCATAGGGGGAGATCTCGACGGTGACCTTGTCGCCGATCGCGATCTTGATGAAGAACTTGCGCATCTTTCCGGAGATGTGCGCGAGCACCTCGTGCCCGTTCTCGAGCTTGACCTTGTACATCGTGGCAGGCAGAACCTTGGTCACCGTCCCGGTGACCTCGATAGCCTGATCTTCTTCTTTCGCCATTCAGCTGTTCCTTATTAACCGTAAATCGTGGATAGTTTACCAAAAATGCGCCGAAAGCGCAATGCGGAGTTGGAAAAAACTGCGCGCTTCCGACATGAGGCGCCGCAGGGCGAGCACACCGCGAAACTCACTCCTCGGCTTCAATCCCTACGCCCGACGGACGCGCAAGGGGCTCTATGCCCATGTCCTTTAGCCTCGCGTTCACCCCGAGCCACGCGCGCTCGCGCATGCTCTCGGGCGCTCGGTACACCGCATCGAGCGCCTTCTCGCGGAACTCCCGCTCCTGCGCCTGGCGCTCGTCAAGGAACTCGAGATACCCCGCGACATCACCACCCTCGGCAATGTACGCGCGCATGTCCTCGCGCATCTTCGCGACTATGTTCTTGAGCATCCTGTGCTCCGGCGGTTCCCCCGGAACGAGCGCAACGTCCGCGTCAAGCTCGGCCTCGTATGCGGCGAGCTCCTCCTCCGTCGGCGCGGACGGCTCTACGAAACGCCCCGGTTGCGCGTAGCGCGCGAGGCACCGGTCGAGGGCGGAAGCGAGGACGTTCGTCCAGCCGGAGTACACGCCAGCGGAGATGACCGCCCTGTCCCCGTCGAGCTGCGCGCGCGGACGCGGCGCGCGGTCTTCGCGCCCCACGAGAAGGGTCGCTGCAAGAGCCGTCGCGAGCAGCACTATCGCCGCACCGGCGGCGTAGGGCTTCCAGTTGAGCGGATCGTCTCCAACGACGCGGTACGGACGTATGCCGGACTTCCTGAGCAGGGCGTAGGCGTTCTCGCGGCTTTTCGCCTTGATCCACCCCTCCTTGTTCTCATTGTCCTTCGTCTGGTAGAAGTACCGGTACTTCACTTGGCGCCCTCCTTTTCTGAACCGCCCGTCAGCGGAACGCCCTCGATGTTGCGAAGTACAGCATCGCGGCCGACACCGCGGTCTGCGCCTCTATCTCGTCGCCGATCTGAGGAGTGCGGGCCCAGTCAGGACCGTTCACCCCGTCGGAAAGCCTACGCGACGTCCATGCCGAGCTCGCGTTCGCGAGCAGGTAGTCGCGGTATTCGGAGCAGCCCGGACGCCGCGCGAGCTCCGCAAGATAGCGCACGGCAATCCCGTTGAACGAACCAGCGTCGCCCTGTCCGACGCATTTCATTATCCCGTGCCGGCTGTGTTCCTTCACAAGGTGGTCCGCCGCCTTGACAGCGTTCGAAAGGTACGCCTTCACGCCGGTCGCGCGATAGAGCCGGAGCGACGCGCCGATGAAAGTCCCGGAATTGTAGGAGAAATCCCACTCGCACTTCTCCCCCTCGACCGTCTCATGGTCGGTGACGCGTCCGGTCTTCTGGTCGAACAGATGCTCGATGCCCCACTGGTAGAGCTTCTTGCCCTGGAGGAGGTACTTGACGTCCTTCGTGGCCTGGTAGAGGTTCATCGCGACAATCACCGCAGGGAAGTTCACGCACGCGTTCTTCGTCTTGTGGTCGTCGCTCCTCCACCACATTCCGCCGTCGAGCGCGTTGTCCACCTGCGTGGACCAGAGGTGGTCGTAGAGGCGCTGCGCCTCGAGGAAGTACGTCTTGTCGTTCGTTATCCTCGCCGCGCGCGTGCAGGCCATCGCCCACCAGAGAATGTCGTCGTTGTATACGTTCGACTCGCGGCTGGGATGCATCTCCGTGAAGTCGCGGAAGTACGCCGCTATCGCGTCTGCCGCAAGGTCCTTGCGCCAGAATATCCCCACGCTGTCCAGCAGGAGGTCGAAGGCCTGCGCGGAGAACCAGAAGTCCAGCGCTCCGTCCCCCGCTGCGTTCTTGAGAAGCGCTCCGTCGCCCTTGAACCTGTACTTGGACCATATCGCCTTCGTCGCGTCCGTCCCGCGCTGGTACCAGTACAGCTCGCTGTCGACGTCCGCGATCTGCGGCTCGCCCTTCTTCTCCTCGGTCGGGGCGGTCTCGCTCGTCGTCTCGGGCGAAGACTTGCAGCCCGACGCGAAGGCGACGAGCATCGCCGCCAGCGCGGCGGCGGCGTGATATGCGCCGGGCCGGATCATGCCTTCGGAAACTCCCCTTCGGCGACCTCCTTGACGTACGCGGCGAATGCGCCGCGCACGACGGACGCGAGGTCGGCGTACTTCTTCACGAACGACGGGACCCTCTCGTTGAGACCGAGGAGGTCGTGCATGACGAGCCACTGCGCGTCGCACACCGGACCCGCGCCTATGCCAACCGTTACGATCTTAAGCGCCGCCGTGATCTCCGCCGCGAGGTCGGAGGGGATGCACTCGAGCGTGACCGCGAAAGCGCCCGCCTCCTCGACGGCCTTCGCGTCCGCGATGACCTGGTCCGCTGCCTCGCGCGTCTTGCCCTGCTTTTTGAAGCCGCCGTATTCGTTGACGAACGTCGGCATCATTCCGATGTGGGCGAGAACGGGAATCCCCGCCGTCGTTAGCCTGCGGATGAGCCCGCACACGGACGCGCCGCCCTCGAGCTTCACCGCGTCCGCGCCCGCCTTGATGATCGCGACGGCGTTCCTCACCGCCTCGTCGTCCCCGCACTGGTAGGAGCCGAACGGCATGTCGCCGACAACCATCGCATCCTTCGCGCCGCGCGCGACCGCCGCGACCGCGGCAAGCGTGTCGGACATGTTCACGGGGAGCGTCGTCTCGTATCCGAGGCAGTTCATCCCCTGCGAGTCTCCGACCAATATGATCGGCACGCCAGCTTCGTCCGCGAGACGCGCGAAGCACGAGTCGTACGCCGTGCAGCAGCCGAGCTTTTCCTTCCCCTTCGCGGCCCTCACGGCCGCGACGTTCCATTTCTTCATTTTGCCTTCTCCTTTTCCGCCTCGGGCTCGACATGAATCTTCACCATGCGCGTCTGGGCAAGCCTGCGGACGGCGAACACGAGGTCCTGCCGCCCCTTTATCTTCGACGCGAAGTCCTTCGCGTCAGAAACTTTCTCTCCGTTCACCTCGGTGACGAGCTCGAACGGCTTCAGTCCCGCGACCGCCGCCGGCGAGCCGGGCTTCACCTTCGCTATCACCACGCCGGGCGCCTTCTCGTCGAACTTGAAGAAGCGCCGCACCTCGAACGTCATGTCGCGGACCGACAGCCCGAGCGCGCGGTTCCTGGACTTGGGCGCGTTCTTGTAGTGCACAGGCGCGGACTTCAGGATCACCTCCGCCTCGCGGCGCTGTCCGTCGCGCGCATAGACGAGCGTCACCTTCGCGCCGGAGCCGAACTGGGTAAGCATCTTGTTGATCTCGTTCTCCACATTCGGCCATGGCGTGGAGTCGGTTCCGCCGAAGATGGAGTACTCGCTCGAGAAGAACGCCCCCCAGTCGCGGGACGAGTAGTCCCTCTCCGACTCGAGCTCGCGCTCGGCCTCGCTCCCGCGCCTGATCGCGAGAAGGACGTCGCCTACCTGTATGCCCGAAGTCTGCGCCGGGGAGCCGGAGTAGACCTCGGTGACGTAGGGCGGACGCGAATAGCTCTTCTTGATGAAGCTCTGCGCCTTGCGTTCGCGCGCGAGCGCGTCCGTGAGCTGCACCGTCTCCACGCCGAGCCACACAAGGCGGTTGCGGTCCTCTTCCCGGCGCGGCGCGAACTCGGGGTTCACCCCCTCGCCCGCAATGAAGCGCGCGAGGTCGGACGTCGTCACGCTCTCCCTGTCGGAGCTCGACCAGCGCTCGGCCTTGAAGCGGCGCGCGAGGGCGAAGGACGCGATTCTGCCGTCCGCGTCGAGGACGAAAGAGCGGCTCCTGCGCTCGGACCATTCGTCGCCTCCGTCCGCGTGCGGGGCGAACACCGCCCCGCGCAGGAAATCGACGCCCCTGAAGCGGCGGCGCTTCGCGTCCGTAATGACGCGTCCGTTCTCGTTCTCGACCGTGACGCACCACGCCACGGCGTTGTCGAAGTCGTCCGCCGCGCCCTTCGCGATCTCAAGCGGGGCGAGCTTCGCCTTGAACTCCTCCGGCACGTCGAAGAGAATCGCGTTCCACTCCGCGAGCGCGCCCGCGAATACGAGGTTCGTGGACGACCCGTCGGGGAACGTCGCCTCGGCCTTCGAAAGGCGGGCGATCGCCTCTCCTCCGAGTTCGCACGGAACGATCACCCTTCCGCCGACAGCGAACCCCACGGCGTCGATCTCGTTCTTGTTGGAGTCGTCGGACGAAGAGTAGATGATGAACGAGCGGCGACCCTCCTTCTCCTCTGCCTCGAGCTTGAGCAGCACGCCCACGGACGCAGCGGAGACTTTCCGCTCGACGGCGTCGGCGGACTTCTCGAAGGAGTCCGCCGGATGGCGCGTCCACTCCGACGGGGGAACGTACTCGAACTTCCCGTCCGGAACCTCCGTGCGCGCGCCGAAGTCGACCCACACCGGATTGCGGTCCTTGTCGAGGTAGAGGGAGTTCGACTCGCCGTCCCGGAAGATGCGCCCCGTGGCGACCGACACGGACGTCATGTCGTTCGTGCCGACCCCAGACGACTTGACGGTCAGCGAGTCGTTGCTCCACCGCCACGTCTCCCTCTCGACGGGATCGCCCTTCGCGAACTTGAGCGGGGAAACGCCCTTCACCGCGCGTCCCGCCTTCAGCACGACGGCGTCCTGCCCCTCGATTCGCGCGACCTCGGTCGCAGGCACCTTGTCGCCGCGGAACCATATCTCGATGCGGTCGAGGTGCTTCGCGCGCACGAGCGGATCCTCGATCAGGAAAGTGTCCTCGGCGATGGCGAACGCGGGGAAGCGCCTCGGCTTCGCCTGCTCGGATATGTCGTCGCCCTTGCCGCGCTCGTCCTTCTTGTACCAGTACGCCGCGGTAGCGACGGACGAGAGGTTGTCCGTCGGAACAGTCACCGCGAGGAAAACAGCCGCCACTGCAGATACCATTTCTCAGTCCTCCTTCTCGGTGTCTTCGGTGTAGTCGAGAACAAGCGTCGTACGGCGCCCGTTGCGCATCACCACGAGCGGGATGCGCGTCTTGTCGGGCAGCCCCGCAAGGGACTTCTCGTACTCCGCCTTCACCTCTGCGACGGACTTGACGTTCTTCCCGCCGACGGACACAATGATGTCCTTCTCGCGGAAGCCGCAGTTCTCCGCGTTTCCGTCCCACGCGAGGCCGGAGACGTAGACGCCTCCGTCCGGCGCGAAGAAGACGAGGTCGGGATTGTAGAAGCGGTTGATCTCCTTCGCCGTAAGGCCCCAGCGCTCGCAGGCGAACTCCTCGCCCTCGACCTTGCCCTTCTCGGTCGGCGCGACGGAAACGTCGATGCGATTCCCTCCGCGCATCACGACGAAAGCGCACGGCTTCTCGAACTCCTTCCTGCCGAGCTTGCGCTCAATCGCGGGGATGTCCTCCCAGAAGCGCGCCGTGACCTTCTCGCCGTCCACAGACAGCAGGAGGTCGTTCGACTTTAGCCCCGCCTTCTCGGCGGGCGACCCTTGCTCGACGTCCGCGACAAGCGCGCCCTCCTTCGCGTCGAAGCGGATGTTGCGCTTGAAGTCCTCGAGCGGCTGGATCTTGAAGCCGAACCACGCCCAGTGCGCCTCGCCGTGCTTACGAAGGTCGGGAAGGATCTCGAGAATCGTCTCGGACGGAATCGTGAAGCCCTGCGCGCCCATCATGTTCCCGCGCGCGTTGAGTCCGACGACGAGACCCGCGGTATCCACAAGCGGACCGCCAGAGTTGCCGGGCGAGATCGCGGCATCCGTCTGGTACCAGAGGGTGTAGTCCCCGCAGTCCTCGAGGAAGCGGTCGTTGCACGAGACGATGCCCATCGACACGGACCTCGCGAGCCCCCACGGCGCGCCCATCGCGAGAACGACCTCGCCAACATCAAGCCTGCGCGGCGAAAGCGTCGCGACGGGCGGAGGCTCCGCGCCCTCGGGCAGATCGAGCTTGAGGAGCGCGACATCGAGGTCCTTGTCCTTGCCCAGCACCTTGGCGGAGAAGGACCTGCCGTCCGCAAGCTGGCAGCGTATCTCGCTCGTCTTGTCGATTACGTGGTGGTTCGTGAGCACCTCACCGTCGGACGTGATGATGACGCCCGAGCCGGAGGCCACGCCCTGGCGGTTGCGTCCAGATTCCGTGTCGTTGTAGATTACGCGGATGAACACGACGGACGGCGCGACGGCCGCCTTAGCCTCCGACACGACCTGCCTGAAGTCCGGCGTGCTAGACACGCACCCGGCGACGCAGGCCGCAGCCGCGACGAGCAGCATTCTAATTCTAATTCCCATGATTACAACATTATACCATTTCCGACGGACCGCGTGTTGCCGATTTCACGCGAAAAGCCGTCCCGTCCGCTTGCGCGGACCAGGACGGCCCTCAATGCGCCTGGCGCATTCTGTCCGCGCATCAGAGCGCGAACGGATTCTCCCCGGCGTAGAGCTCGCCCGCAGGCTTCGGCGTGTTGATGTCCTCGACACCGAGAAGGCCGAGAGCCTCGAAGAGGATCTTGCCGCACTTCTCGAAGCCGAACGCGCCGTGGTGCGGGAAGCGCTTCTGGATGAGCACGTGCCTGTAGAAGCGCGCGAAGCCCGGGATCGCCGCGACGCCGAGCGACCCGAACGAGTGCGGGTTGACGTCGAGGAACGAGCCGTGCGCGATGTAGGAGACGAGGTGCGAGTCGCTGTTGGACTGCAGACGGAACATCGTCGTCTCGCTGGGCTTGATCTGGCCCTCCATCGTGCCGCGCGAGATGACGGGCTTGCCGCCGCCCTCGAGCCCGCGGTTCATGATGAGCTGGTACTTCATGCCGCAGTTCTTGAGGCACGAGCTGCAGGTGTTGCCGCAGTGGAAGCCCATGTAGAGGTCGCGCTTCTCCGCGCCGCAGAGCTTGATGCCCTTCGGCAGGATGTCGTCCGGAACGGAGTTGTTGATGTCAAGGAGCGTCGCCGGCTTCTCGGTCGCGCACTCGAGCATGTACTCCGAGACCGCGCCATAGAGGTCGACCTCGCACGCGACGGGAATGCCGCGGCCGGTAAGGCGGGAGTTGACGTAGCACGGGACGAAGTGGAAGCTCGTCTGGAACGCGGGCCAGCACTTGTTCGCGAAGACGGCGTACTCGGACGCGCCGCGCTGCTTCTCGTACCAGTCCATGAGCGCGAGCTCGAACTGCGCGAGCTGGGGAAGGAGGTCCGGATAAGGGCACTTCTTGCCGAGCTCCTTCTGCATGTCCTTCACGATCGCGTCGATCTCGCTCTTGCGGGACGCCATCTTGTGGAAGTGCTCGAAGAGGTCGAGCTCGGAGTTCTCCTGCACGT
>JAEDKA010000093.1 GCA_016296065.1 Kiritimatiellia bacterium | reverse complement strand
CCTTCAGCCCAACGGAAAGGACTCCTGCTCGTACCAGCATCCGCGGTCCAGCAGCATCTTGAGGCAGTCCCCGTACGGACATGCCGGATTGCGCGCCAGGAATCGCGCGAGGCGCTGCCGCTGCGCGTCCGTCAGAGGGATCCCCGGAACGCAGCCTGGCACCGCGATGACCTCCTCCGCAACAATGCGCGAGCCCGGCATATTGCCCTGCACCAGTGCGGCAATGTTCAATCCGTCAAGATCCGCATCGCCCCAATGGGCAGCGACAAGCCCTTGCCCAGAAAGGCACCGCATCAACGCTAGCACCGCGCAATTGGGATAGCCTTCCGTGTAGAGGACCGGTCGCCCCGCCGCAACAAACCGGATCAGAGGCGCGGCGTTCTCGCTTGTCGCGATTTTCTTCTCGTCCCCACGCCAGTCGATGCGCACGATCCGCAGCACCGTCTCCGCCGGCAGCTGACAGACGAGTCCCTTCCGGTAGAGCTGCAGCGGGAAGTCGAAGTACGTGCCGTCGTCGAGCCAGAACCCGAACGGTGCGAAAACCGTCACCGCGCTCGTATACGGATTCGCCTCGATGCCCAGCGACGCAAGGATTTCCTTTTCATCATCGGATGCTGTCCGCGCGAAGGCCGCCACAATCAGGGCGAGCTGTCTCCTCAGCGGACCCGACCTCAGGATCTTGCTGTCGTTGAACCAGTCGGCTCCCAGCTGCGACAGCGTCATCAACCGACCGGGCTGGCAGCGCGTCATCCGCAGCACGGACGCGAACAGCGTCTTCCAATTCGGACGGTTCCCCGAATCGGACAGATGGCGCACGACTTCCGAAGACTCGCCCAGGGCCTCCAGCGCAAATCCGGCCGCCGGGTACTGCCACGCAAGCCGAAGCAAGAAGGTCTCGACCGCTTCCGCCTTTGCCTGAACCGGTTCGCCCACGCCCAGCGCCGCGGCGACTTCCAGCCAGACGGACGGTTCGCGCAGCGTCGGCAGCAACGTCCCGAAGACCTTCCCGTCCCCCGTACGTCCCGTCCGTGTCTTCAACAGCGCCTCCAGCCGCCGTTGCGCCTCGAAGTCGATCGCCGGTCCCGTAAACGACTCCGGCAGCCGTCTCCCCTTCACCGCCGCCCGAGCCCACCGCAGGAAAAGCGGACGAAGCGCCGGCGCTTCCGACAGCAGTTCGGTCACGGGCTCAACGCCGACTTTCACCGCGTCTCCTCCATCACCGTCATGCCCACGGCGGGGCCTTCGTCTCCAAAGAGGCCGCCTTGGCTGGGGGTGTTGTTCCAGTGGATCGGACTCAGGTGGACGTCGAGGTTCTCGTCCTTGACCACGATCAGGGAGACCGAATGCTTGATCTCGCGCTTCACACCGTCCTGATCGGGCGAGGAGACGAAGAGCTGGAGCCCGAGATCATCCGCGAACGCGAGAAGCTGATCGCGCCGCGCCGCGTCGATGCCGTAGAAGGCCTCGTCGAAGAGAAGCGGTGCGGCCTTCGGCGGATCGGACGATTCGCTCCCGTGATAGAGGAACTCCGCCACCGTCAGGATGAGGAGATAGTTCGGCACCGCCTGCTCGCCGCCCGAACCCATGCTCTTCAGCTTGCGGTCGATCACCTTGCCCTCTTCATTCTCCACCAGCACCTTCAGCTGGAAGCGGAACCACTTGCGGTAGTCGAAGAGCGGCGGCACCGTATCGAGGTCCGCGTTCATGATCTCCTCGCGATGCGCCTCGAGATACGTCCTGAGCTCGTCCTTCCCTTCCGCCACGTCGAGGAGATGTCCCTTGCGGACGAGGTCCACGAAGCCTTCGTATTCGGGCAGCGGCGCGACCGTGAATTCGTAGCGGTTGGACCCGAAGCGGCGTCCCGCCAGCTTGCGCTGGATCCGCTTGACGAGTCCGTCGATCTGCAGGTAGTTGACATACAGCCGCTGCATGACCTCGCCCATGAAAATGCGCTCGAAGACCTCGCGGCTGCGACGGTCGATGACCTCGCGCAATTCGTCCAGGCGACGCGACTCATCCGCCATGACCTCACGCAAGACGCTCCCGCGCCGGTCTGCGATGATATTGTTCGCCACATCGAACGAGAACGAATACGCCTCGCCCTTCGCATCGCGGATCTTGTTCGCAATCGTCGCCTCGGCGACACGGGCATCGGCATAAAGCCGCTCGCGGCGCATGGCGAAGTCCGCGTTCGGCGCAAGGAGGTCCGCGTCGGTCCGACGGACAAGGTCCGCCACCGTCTCCCCTTCCGGCACCTTGTCCGCCAGTGACGCCGCCACCCGCGCGGCCTCTTCCGCCGCACGCGACGCTTCGGCAGCGCGCGCGGTCTGCTGATCGGCCAACGCCTGGAGACGTCCCTTCACCGCGCCGCAGGCTTCGAGGATGCGACGCTCGTCATCTTCGCCCGCCGCGACCTTGCGTTCCAAGGAGGCGACTTTCTTTTCGAGCGATTCGTCAATGCCGGCCTCTCGCATCTGCAGGCGAAGGTCGTCCAGCTCGTCTCGAACCAGCTTTTCGTCCGCCTGCTGCTCACCAAGCCGCGACTCCGCGAGATGCGCGCTCTCCTCCGCCCGCGCCACACGCGAGGAAGCGGCGCGGCAGTCTTCGCCCAATCGCCAATCTGCCGTGCGGACCGCTTCAAGTTTTTCCTCGAGTTCACGGACCAGCGCGAGCGCGCGGTTCGCCTCGCCCTCCGCCTTCTGCGCCGCTTTCAGCGTCCGCTCCGCTTCCGCCACGCGCGCCTCTGCCGCACGCACCAGCCGCGACTGCTCCGCCTCGCGCGCCTTACGTCCGATGAGCCGCGGCTTCACGTCCGAGAACAGCCCCTCGCGGCAGCGATAGCTCCAGGTCTTGAGGGACAGGAAGTCCGCGTCGTGCGGTCCCGTCTTCGCCGCCAGCTGCGCCGCGACAAGGCGGATCGCCTCCGGATCGGACTCCTCATACGACAGGTAGGCGCCGAGCCAAGGCGTGAGGACGGACGGATCGGCCGCGCCGTTCTGTCCGCGTTCGGACACAGCCGCCGCGGTCCCCTCCTGCCAGACCGCACGGCGCACGACATCGGCCTGGTCCGCATCCACCAGCCACGTCGCGAGGAAATCATCGCCCAGGAGCCGTTCGAGCAAAGCGAGGTGACGCGCGTCACAGCCGGGCGCGGGTTCGAGAAGCTCATAGACGGGACGGGCGGAGATCATCGCGGCGCGAAGCTCTTCGCGCACGGTCGCAAAGCCCGCAACCTGCGGCAGGCTTTCGCCTTGCGTCGTCAGCCGCTTCAACTCGACGGACGCCGCATCGGCAGCCTCCTGTGCCGCACCACTGGTCCGTTCCGCCTCATAGGCTGCACGCGTCCGCTCCTCGCGGCTGGCGACAACAACGCGCCGCGCCTCGTCAAAGGCCGGTTCGGTCGAAACGTCAAGGACGCCGTTCGCAACGGCAAAGAGCGCGTCGGTCAGTGTCCCGAAGGAAAGTCCGGACGTCTTGGCCTGCTTCTGGAAAAAGTCACCGGACGCCTTGGCCTGCGCGGCGCGGTCCTTCTGGACGCGGGAGAGTCCCTTCTGTTCGGCGACAAGTGCCATCCGCTGCGTTTCGGCAACCGTGCGGGCTTCGGCCGTGCGGCGTGCCGCATGCTCGAGACGAAGACGCGCCTGTTTCTCGCGTGCGACGAGGCCGGACGAATCCTTCGCCCGCAGTTCCGCAAGGCGTCCGCGCAAGCGCTCCGTCTCGGCATGCGCTTCGACGGCCTGCTTCGCGAGCGCAGCCTTTTCCTGCTCGCCGGCATCCTGCGCCGCCGTCAGCTGCGCCACCTGGGCTTCCGCCCGCGTGCGCGTCGCTTCCGCCTCGGACCAAGCAACGAGCGCGAGGCCGAGGCGATGGTCCGCAAGCCGGTCGCTCTCGCGCTGGAGGTCCGTCAGGTACTTCGCGCGCTCGTCGATCTGTTCGAGCTTGCCCTTGCTTTCCTCGAGTTCGCGAAGTCCCTTGAGGAGCGGCTCGAACGTGTCGCGCGAGGGATCCTCAAGGAGCTGACGGAAGAGTTCGTCATAGTTTGCCGCACGCGCGGCGATCTCGCGGTAGGCCTTGCCCGTGCGCAGGAGCTTGCACACGTCGGCGTATTTCTCCTCGCCGCCGAAAAGGCGTTCCCCGACAGCCTTCGCATAGTCGTTGATGTGCGCATAGGCGCGGCCGCCGGTGAGATCGTTCATCCCTTTCTTGAATTCGCTCGGCGTCGCGGCGCGTTCGCGTCCGTTCTCCGTGACCGTCAGCGGAAGGTCAGCGATCGGGACGGATGCGAGTCCGCCCCAGCGCTCGATGGCGACGTCCATGCCTTCGGCGGCAAGGCCGACGGCGAGGGAAAGCGTGCGGCCCGAATCGGACGTGAGTTCCAGCGCGGCATACGTGATGCCGGTCTCGCGATAGGGACGCCCCGTCACCGCATTGTAGCGGAGGACGACGCCCTGATAGCTGCGGCCGCCCGAATCCTTCGCCCCGGCGACACGTGCGGCCGAATTGAACTCCATATCCCGTCCGGCGGTGAGGACGAGATGGATTGCATCAAGGAGCGTCGTCTTTCCCGATCCGTTGTCGCCCAGGAGGAAGAGGTGTCCGCCCTCGGGAAGCTCCACGGTCGTCGTCCCGAGGTTATGGAACTCGACCAGCCGAAC
>JAEDKA010000063.1 GCA_016296065.1 Kiritimatiellia bacterium | reverse complement strand
CGGCGAGACGCCGCTTCCCCCAGTCATCGGTCGCCTTGCATTGCCCCCGGGCATCGGGCTATTTCGTAGCGGCGTCCCGCCGCTTCGCTACAAAAATGAAAACCTCCTCAGCCTAACTGGGAGAAGCGGCGTCCCGCCGCTTGTTACAAAGCGAGCCTTTCCGCTTTCCCGAAGCGGCGAGACGCCGCTTCCCCCAGTCATCGGTCGCCTTGCATTGCCCCCGGGCATCAGTCGCCTTGCATTGCCCCCGGGCATCGGGCTATTTCGTAGCGGCGGATGCCGCGAAGCGCTCCATCTCGGCGGGAAGGAGGTTCGCGGATGCGAGGTCGGCAATGTCGTGCCACTCGAACTCGATCCATTCCTCCTGGCTCGTCACCGGCGGAACAGCGGCAGATGCGCCGCGTATCTTCATCTCGTACACGAGGTTGATCTCGCAGTGGCGCTCGCCGTGCTGGAGGAACGAGTTCTCGACGACGCCGATCATCGCGCCGACATCGACTTCCACGCCGGCCTCCTCCATCATCTCCCTCGCGAGCGCCTCCGCGCCAGTCTCGCCGAACTCGATGTGTCCGCCCGGAAGATACGTCGTCTTCGCGCCCTTTGCCTTGCAGAGCAGCACCTTCCCGTCCGCGGCACATGCGCCGCGTGCGATGGTCTCGATCTCTCCGCGCGAACCGGAGAGGATGCGCTCCCAGACTCCGCACGCCGTGTCGCGCCAGCGCGGCTCAACCGCCGCGACGACGCGAGAGAGAATCTGCTTCTCCCGCTCCTTGTCCACGCGCGGCAGACCTTCGCGCGCCTTGAGTTCGCGCATCTCTTCCATAAGCGCAAAGCGTCCCTTCAGCGCGGCGAGTATAGCGTCGTCCGCCGCGTCGATCCTCCGCCTCAGTTCGTCCGTTTCCTTCGTAACGCTCATCGTAGTTTCCTCTTTCCCGGCACGGACTCACAGCGGCAGCGAAAGCCGCACGTTAGTCCCCTTCCCCGGTTCGCTTGTTATAGAAATCTTTCCGCCGAGCTCCCCGGTGCGACGCTCCATGCTGGCAAGTCCGTAGTGTCCCTCGCGGCGCATCGCCGCCGTGTCGAATCCGCTTCCGTCGTCCGACACGGACATTGCGAGCCCCTTCTCGCCGAACGCAACCTTCACCTTCACGTGCGCGGCGTGTCCGTGGTTTATCGCGTTGCCGACGGCCTCCTGGAGTATGAGCAGAATCGTGCCGGCGAAGTTGTGGGCGATCTTCCGCTCCTCGCCCTCGCTCGTTATCTCGACGATTCCCTCCCAGTGCGGAAGACGCCGCGAGACGAAGTGCATGAGCTCGATGAGCGACTCCGGGCCCTCGCTCTCCTCGTTCATCGCCCACAGCGTGGAGCGCAGTCCGGACTGCGTGTGCTTGAGCGCCTCGTTCACCTTCTCGAGCTGCGCGCGGCACGCATCCGCCCCCTCGGGCAGATAGTTCATCGCGGCCTTCAGGCGGAACGTCGCGCCGGCGAGATACTGCTGGAAGCCGTCGTGAAGGTCCGCAGCGAGCCTCAGCCTTTCGCGCCTCGCAGCGTCCGCCTCGATCTTCGCCGTCTCGCGCTGGCGGATTGACTCCGCAAGCTCGGCCGAGCGCTTCGACACCATCCGTCTAAGCGTCAGCGTCCAGATCGAGAGCGCGCCGAGAAGCGCGCACACCCACGCCAGCACGAAGAGCAGCCGCTCCGCCGTGAAGAACGGGGCGCGCCTCACGACCTGCACCGATTCGGGAGACGGCGGAATCAGCTCGATGTTCTCGATGCGCCCGAACAGCCCCTCCTCGTAGTTCTCGATCGAGGTGTACGTGAGGATTCCGCGCACCTTCACCGTCGCGCCCTGCACGAGGTCCGCAGGCAGCGCGTCCTCGAGCGCCCACGGAATCTCCACCTGCAGGTTCGCGTCCCCTTCGCCCACGAGAAGCTGCGTCGTCGTCTGGCGGCGATTGATGTCTCGCAGCAGCCCCTCGGTCTCGACCATGCCTCCGTAAAGTTCGGTGTTGCCGAACGGCAGGAGGCGCTCGAAGAGCTCGGATATCCCGATCGCGAGCGGAGGCGGAATGGCCGCCTCGTCGTGTCCCGTGACCTCGACCGTCGCATCCGCGACGCGGTGCTTCGACGTCATCTCACGCTCGCCCGTCACCGACACGAGATCCCCCGGCTTCACCGTCGGCTTCCCCTTCGTGTCCTGAACCCTCCAGTGCACTCCGGCGGAATCGTCGATGAAGAAGAACGCAAGCCCTTCGCGCTCGAAGGTTACCACGCCCGTGAGGTTCGTCATGCCGGTGATCGCGGCGGCTATGAGAAGCGACGTCATTTCTTTTCCTGTCCCTCTTTTTCTTTTTCCTGCTGCGCCTTAAGCTGCTCCGCCTTCGTCTCGCGCCAGCGGCGGACGGACTCGCGGATCGCCTCCGCGTTGCGCGTCGAGATCGTGCGGTTCGCAGCGCCCGGGTAGATGTTCACGCACTGGTCGCCCATGTACGCGTTCACCTCGTCCCAGAGCGAGTTCGAATACGTGAAGCCGTGCGCAAGCGCGAAGAACGCCCAGCCGTCCATGTTGCAGCCGATCGCGAAGTCGCGCATCCCGAGGAGGTCGAGCGGAGCCGACGGAGCCTTCTCGCCGAAGCACGGCGTCGTGTAGCCGAGAAGGATGTCGAACTTCGGACCCTTCCGCAGCAACTGCTCGTTGTACGCAGGGTTGTGTCCGCCGTTCGTCTGGTAGTGGTTGCAGTACGGACAGTAGATGTTCGCGAACGGCGTGATCTTCATGCAAGCCTCCGGCCCCGCGTTCTCGAACTCTCCCGGGTTCACCCAGATCTTCACATCCGGATCAAGCGCGCGCACCTGCGTCGCGAGGTTCGTCCAGATGTCCGCCGTCGAGTTGCCCGGCTCGTCCATGAAACTCCACGCCCAGTCCTTCTTCTCGTACCCCATCTTCGCAAAGCGTTCGTTCAGGTACTTCACGTGCCCTTCGCTCACATCTCCGTCGTTGAGGTGCACGGTGAGGCGCACGCCGTACTTCTCCGCCTCCGCCTTCGAAACGAGCACGTCGTTGATGACGTTCACGCCGATGTCGCGGAAGAGCTCCCAGCACGAGACGGTCCTGTACGGAGCCGCCCATCCGAAGACGTACGGAACCGGCACGTCCGCTCCGTGCGCGTCCTTGCACTTCACGTCGAGCTCGAGCGTTTCGTCTCCGATCTCCACCTTGATCGTCCGCTCCCAGAAGCGCCTCCTCCCCGTCACCGTGAGCCACACGCCCGCTGTCTCGCCCGGCGGCACGAGCAGCTCGTCGCGCTCGAAGAGCGGCATCGGCTGCCAGCCGGCCCAGCCGGACTGCACGAATCCTACGACGCGCCACTTCACGATGTCGTTCCATCCCTGGCTAACGCGCGGCGTCGCGTCGCGCACCGCGTCCGTGTTGTTCCTCACGAGCACGAGAATCGACTCCGACTCTCCCTCGCGTATCTCGGTGCTGTACGGAGCGAGCCCCTCGCCTGCGAGCGGAGCGGACACGCGCGAGAAGCCGAGCCACGGATCGTTCTGACGCCACACCGTGAGCGGCTTCGAATCGTCGAGCGGCTGAAGCGCGATTCCCTCACCCTCTGGAACGTACGCCGGATCGTCCGTCACGATCACCTCGTCCACGCGGCGATAGGTGAGTCCGCCGTCGGTCTTTCTCACGCGCACGCGGAACTTCCCTGCGGCGAGTGGCACGTCGAGCTTCACCCAAGTGAGTCCCCCGTGCGACCTGTTGTACGCATCGTCGGCGGCGAGGATCTTCTCGGCGACAGTCTTGCCCTCCGCGTCCTCGACGAGGAACGAATACTTGGCGAGATAGCCCGCGATCTCCATGTAGCGGATCCACACGGTGTAGTTTCCGTTCGTCGGCACCGAGCCTTCGGTGAACGCGTCGCACTCTCCGCCCCACCATCCGGTGACGAGAATCTTCCCTCCGCTCGCGCCCGAGCTCGCCTCGGTCCACCATCCCTCCTTGCCGGGCGTGAACGATTCCGCCTCGAGCCTCAGCTTGAAGTGCGTGCGGTCTACTTCCGCAAGGAACTTCTTCATCGCCGCCTTCTCGTCCGCGACCTGGCGCGGCGTGCCGACGAGATTTGACTCGTCGTCGAAATACACCGTCCCCGCCATGCGTCCCGCCTCGACGCCCTCGATCTTCCCCGCGACGAGGTCCGCAAAGAAGCGCTCGCGCCATTCGCGCCAGAGCGGCTTCAGGTCCGAAGTGTCCTCGGCGATCTGTGGCCTCCTCTCCCATATCGCGCGCGCCTCGCTCGCCTCCTTCGACGGCGCGGCGCATCCGACGCGGATCGCTCCCTCGCCCGCCGGCATCTCCGGGACGGCGAGCGGCTCGCGCGTGAGAACGACGGCCGCGACGTTGCGTCCGCCGTACGGACCGTCATGCACGAGTCCGCAGAGCGACAGCGTGCGCCTGCCCTTCTTAAGCCTCACGGTCGGCGAAGCCTCCCATCGAAATCCCGTCGGCTCCTGCCTGTAGTCGGGGAGCGGATTCTGCCTGCGCGCGAACTCGACGAAGTCGAAGCGCCACGACCAAGCGTCCTGCACGACGGAAAGCGACGCGTCTGGATTTTCGGCGAGAGAGCCGTCCTCGAGCGCAACGGCGAAAGATCCTGCCGAGCCCTGCTCGTGCCAGTAGCGCGTCCAGACGCGGTAGCTGCCGTCGGCCGGAATCTCCACCGGAATCCTCACGAGCCCGACGAGATGCCCTCCGCCTGCCGAAAGGCACTTCTCGCCCTGCACGACGTTGAAGCCCCACTGGTTGATGACGGCGTTAGTGAACGCGTCGGGCGTTATCCACACCGTCTCGAGTTTTTCCGGCAGCTTCTCCACGGCGGACTCGTCTAGGAGCCGACGCGCGAAATCGGCGTCCGCGGCACATGTGCCGCGCAGATGCCGGAAGCCCGTGAGCGTTCCGCCGAGCGAGTCCCAGTTGAGCTCGTCCGGCTCGTCGTTGAATGCGAAGGCGGACGCCGCAAGCGCGGCGGAGGCAATCGCAGTCATCCATGTTTTCGTGTTCATTTTTCTCCCCGTTTTTCTTTCTCTATTTTCTTTCGAGAAATCTTCCCGCGCGGTTGCCGGTGAACTTTCCGTCGGAATACGGAACAACGCCGTTCACCATCACGCACTTCACTCCCGACGTGAACTGGTGCGGATCGTCGTACGTCGCGTTCGCCCTGAACTCGTCTTCCTTCCACACGACGATGTCCGCGAACGCGCCCGCGGCAAGTCTGCCGCGGTTCGGAATCGCAAAGCGATCCGCTATCACCGAAGTCATCCGCGCCACCGCCTCTTCGCGCGATACGCCGAGCGCGCGCACGCGGCGGTAGAACTCGGGCATCGTCGCATAGGCGCGCGGATGCGGATGGTCCGCGCCGAGCGGACCCCACGGCGCGCGCAGCGACGCGTCGCTTCCGGGGACGATCCACGGCTTCGCGAGAATCTTGTCGAGGTTCTCCTCGCTCATGCCGAAGAAGAATCCGCCTGTCTTGCATCCGTCGAGGGCGAGGATAGAGCAGATCAATTCTCCGGGGGACATTCGACGGACGACATCCGATTGTCGTTCGCCGGCCGTCGATTGTCCGGATATAATCTCTGCAACAGTCTTTCCGCTGTAGCGCTTCGTGTCGGGATGCCAGGTGCCGCCAATCATTACCGTCGACCAGTCGCGGTCGAGCGCGTTTATCTCGTCGACGATCTTCGCGCGCGTCGCGGGGTCGGCGAGCCGCTCGCACTCCGCAGGGCATCCGCCCTCCCCCGCCCAGTCTGGGAAGACGACGTCGAGGTCCGTCCCTGCGGCGCAGTAGGGATAGCGGTCGCTTCCGAGGAGAAGCCCCTCCGCCATCGCGCCCTCGATTTTTTCGAGAACCGCGTCGATCTTGTGCCAGTTCTTCTTCCCGCTCGTCTTAAGGTGCGATATCTCGGCGCGTATGCCCGTTGCCTTCACGAGGTCAATCACCTCGTCTATCGCCTCGAGAATCCTGTCGCCCTCGGAGCGCATGTGCGTCGCGTAGAATCCGCCGCGCGCCGCGGCGACCTTTGCAAGGGCAACAACCTCTTCGGGCGTCGAGTATTTGCCGGGCTGGTAGATGAGTCCCGTCGTGAGTCCCCATCCGCCCGCGTCGAGCGACTCGGCGAGGAGTCGCTCCATCTCCCTGAGTTCGCCGTCTGTGGCTGCACGTCCGGCATAGCCGACGACGGAGGAGCGCAGGGTGTTGTGTCCGATGAACTGCACGGTGTTGACAGCGGGCTTCGCCGCGGCAAGCACTTCGCGGTACTCGGCGAGCGAGCGCCATGTGAGCCTGTCGCCTAGAAGCGCGGCCCAGTCGCTCGAGAGGCGCGCCTCGCCGTAGCGCGGTGCGACGGATCCGCCGCACTGTCCGTTGATCTCAGTCGTGATACCCTGCGACACCTTCGACGGAGCGTCCGGCTCGATGACGAGATACGCGTCGGAATGCGTATGCGCGTCGATAAAGCCCGGGCTCACGATGCAGCCCGTGGCGTCTATGACGCTATAGCCAGCGGAGTCAGCTCCTTCGCTTTCACCGTGGGCCACGACGTCGACGATTCTGTCTCCGTCGACAATCACATCGCCAATGAACGCCGGCCTTCCTGTGCCGTCTACGATAAAACCATTCTTGATGACTATCATATGAAAACGAAACAGAGCGGACGCCAGCAGGGGATGGGATCGCCGACCGGAGAGAGAGAGCACTTTTCGCGGTCGAAGGAGTATACCTGAATCTCGTTGGACATCTTGTGCCCGACAACCATGAACTTCTCGCCCGGCATGAGCGCGAAGTCGCGCGGGAATTCGCCGCGCAGCTTCGCGATATTCCTGAGCTTGAGCTTTCCGGCGGCTTCGATATCGTAGAACGCGATCGAGTCGTAGCCGCGGTTCGACGCCATCACGATCTTTCCGTCCGCAGTCGCCTTTATCGCCGCGGCCTTCGTGACGAGGTTTTCGCCGTCCGGCGCCCAGCGGTTGAATCCGTCCGGAAGCGTCGACGCCTTGTCCACAAGTCTGAACCTCGCTCCGTCGAAAGCGTAGTGCGAGACGGAGCTGCCCAGCTCGTTGAGGAGATAGAGAGCCTTGTTGTAGCTGCCCGGAAGAAACAGCGCGTGGCGAGGTCCGTCGCCCTTCGCCGTCTTTATGAAGAGGTCCTTCCGCCTTTCCATCGTATTAGGATCGAAGAACCAGACGCGGTCGCATCCGAGATCGACGACGCCCATCTCGCCACGCCCGACGCCGTTCGGATCGAGGAAAAACGTCTGGTGCGCGAAGGCCTTTTTCTGGCGGACCTTGTTGTCGCCCATGTCGTCATTCGGAAAGACAAACGTCCTCAAGTCGCTCCCGTCTATTCCGACCGTTCCGCACGTAGCCGAACCGTACGCGGCGAATGCGACGCGCTTTTCGTCGGGCGTGAGCGAGACGTGGCACGGAGCTTCGCACGGAAGCTCCGCAACCTTCGTCATCGCGCCGATGCGATTTCCGTCGAGCGCGAACTTGACGATCGCGCTCTTGTTCTTTTCGGCGACCGTCGAATAGAGATTCTTCCGCTCGCGGTCTATCTGGAAGTAGGTAGTCCCTTCGCAGCCGTCGACGGACTGCACAATTCTCGCGGCGCCGGTTTCGGTGTCGCATTCGAGAACCTTCAGCGAATCCTTTTCGGGCGAGCCGAAGTTGCATCCGACGATGCAGTAGACGGTGGCTGCGAGGATGGCGTTCATTTTCCGCAGACTTCCTTGAAGTACGGGAGGACGGACGGCAGCCAGACCTCGGCGTAGCCCTTCTCGTTGGGATGGCAGTGGTCGGGCATGAGCGCGACGTTGTCGCCCTTCTCGTCGAGGAACTTCGCGTTGAAGTCGACCCACACGACCTTCTTTCCGTCAGCGAAGTTCTTGATGACGTCGTTCGCCTTCTCGTTGTTCATGCGCTTGCCGTCCTGCGCGTTGGATCCAATCGGGAAGATCGGGAGAAGAAGCGTCGTCGCCTGAGGCTGCTTCTTCGCGATGAGGTCGAGAATCGCGCGGATTCCTGCTACGATGGCCTCGGGCTTGTCGCTCCTGTGCCACGTGTTGTTCGTGCCGATCATGAGCATTATGCACTTCGCCTTGTAGCCGTCGAGCTCGCCGCCGTACATTCCGCGCCAGAGGAGGTTCTCTGTCTTGTCGCCGGAGTAGCCGATGTCAAGGACCGTATACGTCTTGAGGAGCTCGGCGAGGGAGTCCTTTCCGGGGCCTTCCCAGTTGTGCGTGATGGAGTCACCGAAGAAGACGAGGTCTATCTCGCCGTTGGAGTCCGCAATCTGGTTGCGCTTCTCGAGCAGGCGGTCGAGCCACCAGTCCTTCGCGCCGTAGCCCTCGCTGCGGATGCGCGTCGCAGGGAAGACGGAGATCCCCTGGTCAAGGCGATAGACTCGGTCGTTGACGCGCGTGGAGTAGCGGTTCGCAGGCGCGGGAAGCTTTCCGTCGGAAAGCGCGTAGTCGATGTACGGCTTGACGGCGGCGTACCAGATTTCGTAGCCGAGCGCGTTCGGATGGAGAAGGTCCGGGAAGATGTCGGGCGAGAGGCGTCCGTCGGCCGTGAGCATCTGGTCGGAGAAGTCGCACCAGAAGATTGTCTTTCCGTCCGCGAACTTCTGGATCTCCTTGTTCACGATGTCGTTGCGCAAGCGGCGCGCGTCGTCCGCAGTCGCGCCGCGCGGGAAAATAGCCGTGAGGACGATGGTCGCCTTCGGCTGCTTGGCGCGGATCGTGCGCAGTATCTCGCGGATTCCGAGAATCGTGTCGGCCGGCGGCTCCTTCTCGATCGGGAAGTGTCCGGAGTTGTTTGTGCCAATCATGAGGAGAACGCACTTCGCCTCGTATCCGTCGAGCTCGCGTCCCTCGTTGAGACGCCAGAGGACGTGCTCGGTGCGGTCTGCGGAAATGCCGAGGTCGAGCATCTTCATGTCGCCTTCGGAGAAATACTTGTTGAGCTGCTCCTTGCCGTTCGACTCCCAGAAGTGTGTGATCGAGTCGCCGACGAAGACGACCTTCGCGCCGCCGTTGGCGACTTCGGACATCTTCTCGTTGTGGCGCTTGCGCTGCCAGGCGTTCTCCTTGCCGTAGTCGTCGTGCGAGACGGCGCGGATCGAGGCGAATGCTGATGCGACGCTTAACGCTGCCGCAATTGCAACTATTGTCTTCTTCATTTTATGACTCCTCGTCTTTAGTGACATTATGATCCTTGAACCATTAAATAAAACCTTTGAACATCTGAACCCTTGGACCTTAGTTCTTGAACGAATGTATCGGCGCCGGGATTCTTCCCTTTCTCGCGATCATCTTCTCGCAGGAGAACTCGGAGACCTTCATCACCGGCGCGTGGCCGAGAAGACCTCCGAACTCAACGGTGTCGCCAACCTTTTTTCCGGCGACGGGAATTATGCGAACTGCAGTAGTCTTCTGGTTGACCATTCCGATCGCCGCCTCGTCGGCGATTATGCCGGAGATTGTAGCGGCGGAGGCGGAGCCGGGGATGGCGATCATATCGAGTCCTACGGAGCAGACGCACGTCATCGCCTCGAGCTTCTCTATCGTGAGAGCGCCTGCGTTGACGGCGTCGATCATCCCCTGGTCCTCCGAGACCGGAATGAACGCGCCGGAGAGTCCGCCGACATAGCTCGACGCCATCACTCCGCCCTTCTTCACCTGGTCGTTGAGGAGCGCGAGAGCGGCGGTTGTGCCGGGCGCGCCAGGATGTTCGAGCCCGATTTCCTTAAGTATGTCCGCGACCGAATCGCCGACTGCTGGCGTCGGCGCGAGCGAGAGGTCTATGATTCCGAACGGAACTCCGAGCCGGCGCGACGCCTCCTGGGCGACAAGCTGTCCGACTCGGGTGATCTTGAACGCCGTCTTCTTTATCGTCTCGCAGAGCTCCTCGAAGCCGACGCCACGGCAGGAGTTGCGGAGGACGTGGTTTACGACTCCCGGACCAGACACGCCGACGTTGATCACAGCGTCCGCCTCGCTCACGCCGTGGAAGGCTCCCGCCATGAACGGATTGTCGTCCGGCGCGTTGCAGAGGACAACAAGCTTGGCGCATCCGATCGAGTCGCGCGACTTCGTGCGCTCGGCCGTCTTCTTCACGATCTCGCCCATGAGGCGGACCGCGTCCATGTCGATTCCGGTCTTCGTCGAGCCGACGTTGACGGAAGAGCAGACGCGCTCTGTCGTCGCCATCGCCTCGGGAATCGAGCGGATGAGAAGCTCGTCGGCGGGCGTCATGCCCTTCGACACGATGGCGGAGTATCCGCCGATGAAGTTGATGCCCAGCTTCTTCGCCGCGCGGTCGAGAGTCTTCGCGATCTTGACGAAGTCGGACGGCTTGCGGCAGCACGCGGAACCGACGATCGCCGCCGGAGTGATGGAAACGCGCTTGTTCACGATCGGCACGCCGATCTCGCGTCCGATCTCGTCCCCGGTCTTGACGAGGTTCTTCGCGAGGCGGGTGAGCTTCGCGTATATCTTGTCGCACGTCGCCTTCAGTGACGAGTCGGCGCAGTCGAGTAGCGAGATGCCCATCGTGATGGTCCTGACGTCGAGGTTGTCCTCAAGGACCATCTTGTTCGTTTCAAGGACTTCACTGAGATTTATCATCGCTTCACACCCTGTGCATCTTCTCGAAGATCTCGCTCTTCTGGCAGCGGATGCGCATGCCGAGCTCGTTGCCAAGCTTTGCGAGTTCCGTGCCGAGCTTGTCGAAAGTCTTCCTGCACTTCGCCGCGTCCGCGATCATCATCATGTTGAAGTATCCGCCCGTGACGGTCTGGCTGATGTCGAGGATGTTGACGTTGTTCTTTGCGAGGTACGTGCACGTCTTTGCAAGAATGCCGACGGCATCCTTGCCGACTACGGTGATGATGATCTTTTTCATATCCCGATATTATAGCAAAAACCGCGCCCCCCGTGATTGAGGTGAAGGCGCAGTCATAATTCCTCAAACCGACAATACTTTGCCTAGACTGACCCTTTGGAGGTCTAGACAGGCTGTTTGGACGTCTAGACAAGCTGTTTGAGATCTAGACAAGCTATTTTGACGTCTAGCAGGCTCTTTGCGACTATTTGGACGTCTAGACGGGCTCTTTGAAGCCATGCTCTGCGTCAGGGTTTAGACTTCGATTACTTTTGGCGGCGCTTTGAGGTTTGGCGTGCGATTCAGTGGCGGGTGGAGGTTTGGCAGCGGGTGGAGGTTTGGCGGCGCTTTGAGGTTTGGCGGTGGTTGGGGTTGGCGGCGGTTTGAGGGTTGGCGGCGGTTTGAGGGTTGGCGGCGGTTGGGGTTGGTGACGGTTGGAGGGTTGGCAGCGGTTGGGGTTGGTGACGGTTGGAGGGTTGGCAGCGGTTGGAGGTTTTTTTCACTTATCGGACTCTCTCCCGCTTCGCGTCCGTTCGTCCTTTAATCCAATTTCTATTCAACACTCCACTTCAACCCTTCCGTTCGTTCTTTCACCCAATTTCTATTCACCTCTCCCTAAACGCCGTCCGTTCGTCCTTTAGCCTAAACATCGCAGTTGAACAACGCCATTGTTGTTTCTATTAGCCGCAAAGAACGCTAAGAGCGCAAAGTAGTTGAGAAATATGCCAATTATCTCCTCTATTGCAGAGTCTGTAATCTTCACCCAGTGGGTGAAATCATATCTATTTGCCGACCTGTGTATAATCCGCCAAAAACCATATCACTCTGCATGTTCTTTGCGGTCTTTGCGTCCTTTGCGGCTAAGCACATAATCCAACTGCCGAATTTAGGTTTAGCCCTTTTCTATTCACACTTCCATAAACGCCGTCCGTTCGTCCTTTAACCCGATTTCTGTTCAAGCTTCCTCTTCAACGCTGTTTTTCGTTCTTTTTCTTCTTTTGTGACTATTGAGTGATTGAAGATTACGGACGAATGGACGCGAAGCGGTAATGAGTCCGTAAATAATAAATTCTACCCTATATAATCCTCACCCAACACTTTCTATAGCTTTATGTAGCGCGATAGTTTTTCAGCCAGCACATTCTCCAGATTGTCAAAGTCGCGCCATTCAAGGGAGATGAGCTTCTTACCGGCACGCTGGTAGAGAAATTTCTTCTCGTTTTTCCTGGCTATGTAATCCCTTTCGTTCATGCCCCAGTACTCAATGTACAAATCAAACTCAGGAAGATAGAAATCTGGTCTGATCGATACATCCCCGGCAATTCTGAAACGTTCGTCGTATATGTACTCGATTCTGTTTTGTGCAAGCCAATTACCTATTCTTCGCTCTCCCTGGGATTGTACGGCGACATCATCCGTCGTGCGAAGTCTCTTGGCATCTTCAACGCCAGACTCAAAGTTGCGATCTTCAAGAAGCCTTTCATCAAGGCAGTGACGGCAGTATGGCTTTCCGTACTTGTCAATTCCGGCTTTCGACTCGGCCTGCGTGATTGGACGCCTGCAGCGTGTGCACCAGTGTTTCTTCCGCGACTCGGCCTCCTTTAGCGCAAGCTCCGCCGCAGCGATGCAGTCATTCGCAGCCGCTCTTACGTAGTCTGCGTGCGTGGGATTTCGCGCAATGTCCTTCAGGTCGTCTATCATCCTCCTTGTGAATCCAGAACATTTGCGCAGAGCCTTCAGCTGATACTGAAGAACCTGCTCTCGATTTTCTTTAATGGCGGCAGCGTAGAGAGGAATGCAAAATCCCCTTCGAAGGTCACTTGAAAGCTCCATCAGCTTTCCAGCCGCACTAGCAGCCGCCCGCCTGACCATCGGGGCTTCATCCGAAACAAGGGTCTTCAGTTCCGTCCACGCGGAAGTGATCCCCTGATTTCCAATTTCTACCGCACGGCGTCTGGATGTTTCACTGTCGACCATGAGAAACATTCCGTCACAGCGCGGCGACGTACGGCTGGCCGCAGAGTGAGCATATCGCCCCGGCGTGAACAGGGGCACCGCAGCTGGGACACTTGCGCTCTAGAATCTCACCGCACACAGCGCAGAACTTGCCTCCCACTGGATCGGCCGATTCCCGGTCCGGACGCAGCAGGCGCATTTCCTCTACAAAGTATTCATGGTTCGACGGGCAATGCGGATTCGGACAGAATCCTCGCATGGCGGCTAATGGCACTGCTGGCGCCGCCTGCACAGTAACCTGCGCTGCTACTTCACTTTTTCCCTGGAAGGACGCAAGGTCCAGACTGAACCTCTTCGCCAGTTTCTCGATATACTCGTCGCTGAGTTTAGTTCCGTCGCCCTGCTCAAACATGGAAAGAGCAGGCTGCTTGCAGCCTATTTCGGCGGCAAGCTGGCTTTGGCCAAGACCCGCTTCCTTGCGCGCGGCCTTGACCCTTTTGCAGAACTCTGGGTTGAGGTTTTTCACAGCGCGAATATTATGGACTTTATTTTATAAACGGACAAGGGGGTAATTATAAACATTATCAACACGGTTATAAACAATGTTCATAATTTTGTTGATATTGTTTATAAACTCAGTAGGTCCGCTTTATAATTTCCGACGGAAGAAGGTAATCTTCACCTTTTTTATGGGAAATGCCCATTTTTTCAAGTTCTTCGATCACCGGTCCGGATAAAATATTCGCGTTATCGCTGAAAAGCTTCTCAAGTTGTGAACGTTTTTCTGCAAGAGTTCCCTCTGCTTCATTCGTTATCAACACGCCTTCAAGCAATTGGGCGCGGCGGACGCGTCCTTCGGCCTCTGCAGTCTTCCTTGCCTCGGCAATAACCTCGAGCACATGTTCGCGCGTCTCGCCTGGAAAACGATCGGGGATGTCTGTATCTCTGTCAAGGAGCGCCACCTTGTTGGAAAGCTCGGTTTCGGAGTTTCTGGAGAGCACGTCACCCATCTTTCCGAGTTCTGCAGCCTGTTCGCTACACTTTGCCCTGAGTCCTTCAACTTCCTTTTTCAGGCTATTCACTTCGCTTTCGTCGACGAGTTTGGCCTTAAGCGAATTGATTTCGTCTTTGAGCGTCGCGATTTCCCTCTCAAGTGCCTCCTTCTCGGCCTTGAGGGAGCTGTTTTCCTTTTCAAGTTCGCAAATCTTTTCGTCCTGCACAGCCTTGTCAGCAGCTAGAGACTCGACGACAGCCTTCTGGACGTCGATGTTTTCGGTAATATCGGCCGAGTCGAATTCCTCCTCGGACTGCTCCGGGGTTTCCACGGTTTCGATGGCGGTGGACTCTTCCTTCTTCTCAAGAAATTCTTCGAAGTTCATTTTATGTTCTGCCCTTTCAGTTCGCAGCCGGGATAGATGAACAGCCGGCAGTCGATTGGTCCGTTGAAAAACGGAACACGGGTTTTATAGTAAAGATCTACAAGGCGCGCAAGGTCCGGATTGCCGGTGATGAGTCCGCCGGTATATCCGTGGCACTTCTCGTTCATGAAGGTTCCGATGCGCGAGTATACGGGAGCCAACTCTTCGTATGTGCCGAGGCGGATTCCGTATTCGGGATTGAAGAACACCACACCCTTCGTATCTCCCTGCGGTACATCAGTCTCCCCGAAATCGCACGCCTTGAAGGTTATGTATGGCGCTACACCGGCGGATATGGCGTTGCTGTGGGCGTTTTCTACTGCCTCCGGCGAAATGTCCGTCGCAATGACAGGCGGAATACCTTCAGTCTTTTCCTTTGCCTTCGCCTCGAGGACTATCTCCTTCCAAATCTGTTCGGGAGTTGCGCCATTTCGCTGCCTTGGGGCTACGTTAGGGGCAGACTCTCCCGGAATTATGCTGGTGTATCCCTTCAGAGACTGGAAAGCGAAATGTCCCTTAAGAGCTCCTGGTGCCCTGTTCATTGCCATCAACGTTGCTTCAATCGCGGGCGTGCCAGATCCGCACATAGGCGAGATGAACGGACTCTTCCTGTCCCATCTAAGAGCCATTATGCATGCGGCTGCTAGAGTCTCCTGCATTGGAGCTGATCCCGGAATCTTTCGGTATCCGCGCTTTGAAAGAGGCTCTCCGGAGGTGTCGAGATATATCAGTACCTCGTTTCTTTCCCAATACACGAAAACTGCGGAACCCTTGTTTTCTCCGCCGGAATCGGGACGGCGCTGGCACTTCTCGCGCATGCGGTCGGCTATCGCGTCCTTAGTGTAGAGCGATGGAAGACGCGTGTCGCGGATCGTGTAGTTGTGCACGATAGACGAAACCGAAAAGTACCCGTCAGCCTCTATGAGGTTCTCCCAGTCGATTGAAGAAGCAGCCTGATAGAGTTCCTTAATGTTTCTGCAGGTTGTTCTCAGAAGCGGAACAAGAACGCGGTGAGCTGTCCTCAGGTTGAGGTTAAGCTTCATTACGTCTCTCATTGAACCCCTGACTACGACAGTGTTCTCGGTCACTTCGATGGGCTTGTAGCCCATGTCTTCGACTTCTATCTCCGTCCAGCGCGAAAGCTCCTTCGCGCAGGAAATTATTATCGGATAGTTCTTGTCCGTCCAGATTTTCATAGTCTGCCCTTTTAGACTTTCTTCCCGCTTTTCGAATCCTTGTCCGTCCTCATTGGATTCAGACGGACTTCAATCCAGCATCAGTTTATTCTAAGCGGCATGAGAACGTAGAGGAAAGGAACCGAGCACTTTATGACGGCGGGTGTGTGACCGTCGTTGATGTCGATAGTTATCTCGTCGTCGTCAATGGCCTTGAGGGGATCCATCACATACGTCGGATTGAACATTGTCTCGATCTTCTCGCCGGCGTACTTGATCGGCACTTCGTCCTTCGCCTCTCCGATGTCGTTCGCCGCTGAAGTGACGGTAAGAGTGTTCGATTCGAAAATCAGCTTGGAAGAATGCGAATCGTCCATAGACATGACGCTTGCTCTTTCAAGTGCGTCGAGGAGAAGCTGCCTGTCGACGACAATGTGCTCGGAGCATGAAGCAGGAATTACCTGCCTGTAGTTAGGATATGTATCGTCCATCAGCTTCGAGTATATGATTACCCCGGAGAGGTTGAAGCATATCTGGCTCTTCTTGACCATTATCATGGCGTCGCCGTCGTTTCCGAGAGAACGCTGCAGTTCAGCCACTGCCTTTGAAGGAAGGACTATGTCCCTTTCGGACGCCTTTGGAAATTCCAGTTCCTTTTCGACAAGCGCAAGGCGACGTCCGTCTGTCGCAACCATAGTGAGCTTCTCGTCCTTGAAGCTCATGAGGACTCCCTTCAGCATTCTGCGAGTGTCGTCCTGGGAAGCAGCGTACGACGTCTTGCGGAGCATTTCCTTTATCGTCGCCTGCGGGACTGTGTAGGAATATGCGTCTCCCTCCTCGGGCAGCTGAGGAAACTCCGCCGCAGGCATTCCCTGGAGCTTGAAGCGGGCACTTCCTGCGCGAATCGACGCGCGCTCCTGGGGATCGACCTCAACCTCTATCTCTCCTTCTGCCGCCTTGGTCATCGAAACGAACAGCAGCTTAACTGGAAGCGTAGTCGCTCCTGCCTCGCTAACCTCGCACTCCACCTCCGCCTTGATCGATATGTCAAGGTCAGTGGTCGTGAGCTTTATTGAGCGCTCACCGGATTCTATCATTACGTTCTGCAGAATCGGGAGAGAGCCCTTTCCCGCGACGATGTTCTGGACGCTCTTGAGTCCATCGAGAAACTTTGAACGGATGACTTTGAATTTCATGATGCTTTCCTTTTGCCTTATCTACAGCACACTTTTTTAATTGTATCAAATAGTTTATGTTATTTAAAGTAGGACAATACTATTATTAGGTTTGTTGATAATGTTAATAATTAGCTCTTACCCTTGAAAACATTGGCTGAAGTCCACTTTGTCACTGTTTACTTCCTTTAGGCTTTCATTCGATAGTATTTGACAATCTCGCCAGATGTTGACAACCCGCGCGGTTGTCTACATGTTTCCTTCAACCATGTCACCAGCTGAGCAGCCCAGCTCGTCGAGTATCTCCTCGAGGTTCTGCTTGAGCTCCGGATCGACATCCAGCCTGTTTGTGATGTTCTTGACTCCATGTATGATAGTAGCGTGGCTCTTGTCGAACTCCTTTGCTATTTCAGGCAGGCTTCGCGTAGTGAATTTGCGCGAAATGTACATAGCGAGCTGCCTTGGTGTCACTATTGACTGCGTTCTTTCAGGTGAAAGTATCTGGCCTATCGAGACACCGTACTTTCTGCACACGCAGTTTTTGACTTCGTCGATGGTGATTTTCTTTCTTGTCTTCTCTTTCTCTATGAAGTCCTTTAGGATGATTGCAAGGTTAGCCTCGGTCATCTGCATCTCAGGATCAAGGTTTGCGTAGATGTTTACCTTGCTGAGAGCGCCTTCCATTGCCCTTACATGGCTCTTGATGTTTGTGGCAATGAACTTTAGTGTAGCGTCTCTGACCGGCGGTTCCATGGATTCCGATTTCTTTTTGAGAATGGCGAGTCGAGTTTCGTAGCCAGGGGATTCGACCTCCTGTAGCATTCCGCCTTCGAATCGTGATATGAGTCTTTCCTCGATTCCGGGAATGTCCTTTGGCGCAACATCCGAAGTGAGCACGATCTGCTTGTCGGCGTTTGTAAGAGCGTTGAAAGTGTTGAAGAACTCCTCCTGGAAGTTCTGCATGTTCTTAGCTATGAACTGAATGTCGTCGATGAGGAGTACGTCGATCTTTCTGTATCTTTCCCTGAAAGAGGGAAGACTGCCCTGGGTAAGGGCGTTGACGTATTCGTTGAGAAGAGCCTCGGCAGTGAGGTAGCATACCGCGAAGTTTGGATATGTCCTCCGTATTTCGTTGCCGATTGCCTGCATTATGTGTGTCTTGCCGAGTCCTGTTCCTCCGTGAATGAACAGAGGATTAAGGGCCTTCGCTCCCGGATTTTTTGCAACGCCTTTTGCAGCGGCAAATACATAGCTGTTTGAAGGGCCTTCGACGAATTCGTCGAAGGTATAGTATTCCTTCAGCGGCATAGTAGAAATGAATGCCTGCTGCGCGGTTTGAGAGGATGCCGGACTTTTATGAGCGCTTGTCCTGCTGTTGTCTATTATGATCTCGCGTTTGGCAGTTTCGTCGAAAGTAATCTCTATTTTAAGAGTGCTGTCGGCACCTGCAAGCAGAAAGCTCTTTCTCAGTTCTTCGCCGTATTCGTTTTCGAATCTATCGGCGGCAAGTTTGTTAAGAAGGTATATCTTGAAAACGTCTCCATCTTTCGAAACCGACTCTATCATGGAGAAATTGCGCTCCGCGCGGGTACGCTTGTCGTCTCCCTGCATCATAGAGATGCAGATCATGCGTGCCCTTGTCCACAGTCCTTCCGAGACCGGGTCTAGTTTGTTGTTGTTCATAAAGCCTCTTATCCCATGTTGCCCCTAATATAGCATATAGCGGGTATGCCTGTCATTTGCAAAAAATCTTCACATATGAACTAGTTATCTACAAAATATGTTGATAACTTTTTAATCAGTGATGACCTCGTTTGATTATAACTGCAAGAATTGCCACATCGGCTGGATTAACTCCTGATATTTTTGATGCTTGGGCCAGTGTTTCAGGACGATATTTTTTGAGTTTCTCCCTGCTTTCATATCGCACTGCTGTGCATTTGTCGTAGTCAAGCCAGGCCGGAATCTCAATGGACTCGTCTTTCTTCGCCCTTTCCGCCGCCTTTCGTTCCTGTTCTATGTATGGTGCATAATGACGCATAATACACATTTCATTTATTATATCATCTACGTCAAACCATCTTGTGCAGAAATCTGGTATTTCAAGGTTTGTCATTAATTTGTCCGCATATCCAGCGGCGACGAACTCATCCAGCTTTGATTTTACCCATTCTACTGCGCGGATGTAGTTTTCGGAGCATATTCCGACTTGTTTGGCAGCATCCAGAAGTCTGAAACGCGCATTGTCCTGTCTTAGAAGCAGCCTGCGCTCTGCACGGCTGGTGAACATTCTGTATGGCTCGTTTGTGCCTTTGGTTACAAGATCATCTATAAGAACTCCTATGTATGCATCTTGACGGCTCAGGACTAAAGGTGTTTTATTCTTTATTTTAAGAGCGGCATTGATTCCGGCCATGATTCCCTGAGCGGCAGCTTCTTCATATCCCGTAGTGCCGTTAATCTGTCCGGCAAAGTAGAGCCCTTCAATTCGCTTTGATTCAAGAGTATGCTTTAGTTCT
The DNA here is from genome assembly GCA_016296065.1 of Kiritimatiellia bacterium. GTDB lineage: Bacteria > Verrucomicrobiota > Kiritimatiellia > RFP12 > UBA1067 > UBA1067. The sequence continues at coordinate 2,739 of JAEDKA010000063.1, read as the reverse complement.
CGAGCATCTATTCCATCGTATTCTATTGCGTAGGCGTAGGCCGTAAACTCTGCATGTTCTAGTCCAGGTACGGAATGAACCATTCTTTCCTGCACATCACGCGGAAGACAGCATGAGAGTCCGTTTGGATATATGATTTTTCCTTCGGAATCTTCTGGTTCAAGTATCACATGGTGACTCTCTGCCTTTTCAAAGCGGACTATTTTATCTTCTATTGACGGACAATATCTCACTCCAGTTCCGTCGATTTCTCCTCCATACAGTGCTGAAGCTGCAAGATTGTCTCTTATTATATTATGTGTCTCACTTGTAGTATGAGTCATCCAACAAGGATATTCAGGCAGTGAATTGCTATTGATATTTGGATTATTGTCTGTTGTTTCATTAACCCAGGAATTGTGTTCCACATGGAACAATGTTGATTGCTTGTCATCAGTGTTAGAATGTTCCACGTGGAACAATTTAGTTTCAAAGGTTGAACTACAAGATTCAGATTGTTCCACGTGGAACATCCTCGATGGGTCGTCTATACTCTGGCTTGAATGTTCCACGTGGAACAATTTAGTATTGATTTCAGTATGTGGACAATGTTCCACGTGGAACATTGGCCGTGGAATTTCTCCATTTTGCCTAGTACAGACAGAAAAATCAATGCTAGAAGCCTTTAACCTGGGAGGAGTGCCAGTTTTGAGCCTAATCAGTTCAAAACCAAGGTTTGATAGACATTCGGACAGCTTATTGACTGCTGGACGTCCATCACCGCCAGATTCCTGACATGTTTTGCCAATCCAAATGCGTCCACGAAGAGTTGTACCAGTTGTAAGAACAACGCATGGTGCATGGATTACACCGTTATTTTCGGTGATTACCCCGTTGATTTTGAGTTGAGATGTGATATCAAATTGAGTGGAAATGGAAACTAAATCACACTCGTCATTGGGAGTTGATAGGTTGTTTGCTCGGCAATTGGATGAATTGGTGGATGGTAGCGAAGAAAGCGGGACGGTTGTTGTGCTATGTTGCGGCAAGAGTGCACGACCGTCAGTTGAGTGGTCTGTGACAAGACCTATCACGGCATCTTCAAGTATTTCGAGATTGGATTGTTCTGATACAACCCGCTGCATGCGATCGGTATATTCTTTCTTGGCGCATTGTGTGCGAGTGGCGCGTACGGCAGGACCACGGCTAGAGTTGAGGGTCTTGGATTGAAGGGCGGTTGCGTCGGCGTTCTTGCCCATTTCACCTCCAAGTGCATCGATTTCATATACGAGATGGCTCTTTGCGAGTCCGCCTATTGACGGGTTGCACGGCATACGTCCGATGGCGCTTTTAAGAGTTGTTACGAGAAGGGTGGGCACTCCCATACGGGCAGAAGCCAAGGCGGCTTCCGCCCCGGCGTGACCGCCTCCGACAACGACAACCTTCGGTTCAAACGATGTATCCATAGCGGACAAGATTATAGCAATTATCAACTATTTTGTGAACAAGAATTTGAAATAGTTTATGCGTCAATGTTGATAATATAAGTAGCTGTTTATGGCGTAATTGAGTAATAATATATGAATTATTAAAAAATGAATAATCGTGTCAAGTAAATGATGTAAACAGTTATCATAAAGTTATCTACATAGTGAATAAGGGGTATATTTGATATTTAATGGGCTTGAGATTTAGATTATAGGAGAATAACAGGAATTTGCACAGCATACAGTATACAGGCAGAATGCAAAGGCAGAAAAGATGAATAACAAATATCACAATCATGCTATACATGTTGCGAGCTGGGTGATGGTGACGTCGGGAGGTACATGGAGCCTACCTCGCGAGGTGCGAAGCCATGAATATAGCGGAGGGTGTGAGGCGCGGCAGTCGCGCAAGAGGAGAGGTCTTGGCTCGCAGGCGTAGGAGACGCCCGAGTACGCAACCAGCGGTAGACGCCGAGGCACGTCAGGCTAAGCGAAGCTTTTTGTTGGATGTGCGAGAGCCGTAGCGACGCCAAGACCCGACATGCGCCTGTCGCGAAGCGATCAGGTTGCCCGAGGCCGCAGGCCGAGCCGCGAAGCGGTCGCAAGAGGCCGCGTTTGAGCGAGCTGCCGCGCCGAGCGCCCGGAGAGTGCGAAGCGGCGAGACGCACCCCGCATTGAGCTCGCCTGCGGCGACTTCGGCCTTCGGCCTTGGGGGATATGCTTCCCCCAGTCAGTGTTCGCATAGCAATCGCAACCAGAACGAAGCCCATCGTTCACGAGAGATTCACAAGTGAACGAAGCTATGAATATAGCGGAGGGTGTGAGGCGCGGCAGTCGCGCAAGGGCAACCAGCCGACATGACAATGAATTTGGTCGTGAATTCAAGCGTAGCGCGTGAGGCGGGGAAGCGCACGAGAGGAAATTGGTGGCCCGACGTGGCTGCGGCGCATTTCATAAAACGCGGGGAACCTGTAAGCGTAAGCGACAAGCGGCGTATAGAATTGATGGTCGCAGTGCCATGTCGGCGGGTTGCCACCAATTGACGGTTCGGGCGCTGCCGCGCCGAGCGCGCGGAGAGTGCGAAGCGCCGAGACGGCGCTTCCCCCAGTCAGTGTTCGCATAGCAATCGCACCACCAACGAAGCCCCGCCGTTCACGAGAGACTTTCACTCGAGCGAAGCCATGAATATAGCGGAGGGTGTGAGGCGCGGCAGTCGCACAAGAGGAGCCTGCGGCCCAGCATGACTGCGGTGTATATCATAAACCTCGGTGTA
>JAEDKA010000062.1 GCA_016296065.1 Kiritimatiellia bacterium | reverse complement strand
CGATTTTACCCACTTGACTTTTGTTCTCATAGGAGAGCCCAAACGCTCGGAGTTGACTTTCTTGCGTTTACTTTCAGAACGTGCGTTTACTTTTGAACGCGGCGGACAAAATTGGGCTTTTCGCGTGAAATAACACTGCCGACGCTTCACCCGAGCAGAATTTCTCACACAATTCTGACAATATTGTGAGATAATATATGCTGACATGGACAAAATAGTTCTCATCGAAGACGATCCGGGAATACGTACTGTAATCCGGCTCGCACTCAAAGGCGCGGAGTTCGCTTCGATACGCGAAGCGGGGAATGGCACGGAGGGTCTTGCCCTCGTCCAGAGGGAAAAGCCCGCTCTTGTAATCCTCGACTTGATGCTGCCGGGGATGGACGGGCTGTCCGTGTGCAGCGCCATACGCCGGACTTCATCCGTGTCCGGAACGCCAATTGTCATATTGACGGCCCGCACCGCCGAGGAAGACGTTGTGCGCGGACTGGAGCTTGGCGCGGACGACTATATCACAAAACCGTTTTCAAAGGCGATTCTCGTAGCCCGCGTCAAGGCCGCGCTTCGCCGCTCCTCGCAACCTAAAGGGCCAATCCGCACGTTCGGAGCGCTCGTCCTTGACGAAACCACGCGGACAGCATCCATAGACGGCGTCGCGCTGTCGTTGACGCGCAGCGAATTCGATCTGTTGGACATTCTGTCTGCGCATCCAGGCCGCGTCTATACGCGGCAGCAGATCATCTCACGCATCCAGCGAGAGGAGAAGGATGTTACAGACCGCACCGTCGACACGCTGATGGTCGGACTCCGCCGCAAGATTGGAGAGTGGGCGGGGCATGTCGAGACAATCCGCGGGATCGGCTATCGGATCACGCCATGAAACGAACTTTGTCATTCATCTTCCCGCCTGCGATTGCCTTTGCGGGCGTCATTGTCTGCTGCGCCATCTTGTGGAACCAGACCTCGCGGTTCAAGCGGAGCGTCGAAAAGATTGCGGAAGACGTCCGCGTCTCGCTCATCGACCTGAACGGGAAGGTGGTTTACGACTCCGCAGGGAACGACCTGCCAAATCATGCGGATCGTGCGGAGTTCGAGGCCGTCTGCGCGGACGGCCAGCCCCGCAGCGTCATCCGCGAGTCTGAGACACTTCACATCTCGATGTTCTACTTCGCACGGCGTATCGGCGACTACGTAATGCGCATCGCCGTTCCGTACCAGTCAGTGACCGACGCCAAGGCGGACGCGGTTCGCGGGCTTATCGCAGCCGTCGGAACGGGTGCCTTGATCGTCGCCGCGCTGTTCTTCCTCACGCGGCGCTACGAACGACGTCTTTCGCGTCTCTCCGCCGAACGCGACCTTCAGGACAGGATGATGGAGGAGATGCGCAAGCTCGAGCGCTTCCGCACAAATTTCATATCAAATGTCACGCACGAGATCAGAACCCCGGTGACCGGCATTCTCGGCGCTACGGAAATGCTCGCTGACGATACGGCGCAGCTTGACAGCGCGGACCGCGCCGAACTTCAGAACGTCATCAAGAATCACTCTTCACGACTCGTCGCGCTCGTGGATGACATCCTCGCGCTGGCCAGGCTCGAAAAGGCCGAGGCGGAACATGACGCGGCATTCGCACCATGCGCAGTCGCGGACATCGCGCAGACTGCGGTCAACCTTGCCCGCCCGTCGGCCAAGAAGGCGGGCGTCGCCCTCTCATTCGTTCGCAAGATGCAAGAGACGGATGAACTTGTCCGTCCGTGCGACGCGCGGCTGGTTGAATCAGCCATCGCCAACCTCATCCAAAACGCATTACGTTACAGCGGCTCGACAGAGGTCGAGATCAGCGTTGAGCGGACAGCGGACGGCAAAGCGGCAATCAGCGTCATCGACCACGGCATCGGAATCCCAGAGGACTGCCAGCCGCGTCTTTTCGAGCGGTTCTATCGTGTTGACAAGGACCGTAGCAGTGCCCTTGGCGGCACGGGACTTGGACTCGCCATCGTCAAACACATCGTGCAGCTGCATGGTGGTCAGGCGACGGTTTCGTCCAAACCTGGCGAAGGCGCGACGTTCACGCTTGTCATCTAGAATCTAGGCAGAGGGAAGACAATGAGTCAGGTGTTTTCAATATTGATAACCGTCGGCGGTGGGTTGGGCTTGTTCCTATTCGGGGACGGCAACCGCATCTGCAGAAAAGCATATCCTGCATCGCGAAGATGTTTTGGACAATGTTCAGCGGGAGATCACGGAGTTTCTTGGCAGGATCATGGTCAAACGCGCACCGACCGAGGTGTCCGACAGGGTCCGGCGGCTTCTGCGGCTTTCGGACGAGCTGGAGTCCGTCTCGGACGAGGCGGCCGCAATTCTGAAAGCGACGCGGCGGCTCAGGAAAGGCGGACAGAACTTCTCCGCACAATCTTGTCAAACATTGCTGGGCGTCCATGAAACCGTCTTTGAGTTTGCGCAAACGGTGTCATGCCTCATCAAGTCTCCACGCCCGAGGTTCGACCTCGCCGCGCTTCAGGCGAATTCGCATGACATTGGCGGATGCATCCACGACGCCAGGGGGAAGCAGCTCTCTCGCGTCGGCTCCGACGATCCGGATTCGCCGGTGCGCGTTCTCACCGAACTTGATATCCTAAACGCCTACGAACGCATCCGGTCCTGCTACATCAACATGGCCGAAACCCTGGCCGGCTGCAAATGAGCAATGCTGAGGTTTCCGCCAGCGATGATGTTTGTTCCTCCCCTTGCGCGACGCGGAGAATTATATTATAATGCATACACTAAGTGGAAGTGCAGAAGATGCGCGATAATTCAACCCAAAAAGAAAGGACTGAAATGAAAATGACTGGAATCGTTGTTGGAATCGCAGTAATAGTCGCCATCGCATCGGTGCACGGCGGCGGAGGCGCGGGCCGCTACTTCGTGGACGTGCGCAAGGCGTGTCCTGCCGCGACGGTCAAGGAAGGCCTTACGATTCGTGGCTCGAACCAGGTTGAGCGTCGCTTGGGCACGGGCGTGACGATGCATCATACGGAAGACGACGTCGTCAACTGGCTCAACGCGGTTTTCTGATTGTTATTGAAGCGCAATGCAATTGTTCCGGATCGCCGTTATGGTGGATTTTGACAAACCATTCGCTGGAGAGAAAGATGACAGATGAACAGCTGGGACTGATAGGGCGCGGGTTCCTGCACTTCAAGGCCACCGCTACCGCCTCGAAGGGCTCGCCAAGGACTCCGAGACGCTGGAGGAGATGGTCGTGTACCGCGCTTTGTATGGCGAGCGCGGGCTGTAGGTGCGCCGCGTCAAACGCAACGGTCATCGCGAGCCACATGGACAAGTAGGCATCGCAGAACTACTTCGAGGAATAGGAGCAGTAAAATGATTAAATTATGCATTGGATGTTGCATTGCGCTTGTCGGCGTGAACCTTTGCGCGCAGAACAAGAATGCAGATGTCGTGTCGTCAGGAGTGGAAATGGTGCGCTCCGGAGTCGCGGACACGCTATCCGACGCCGCCGATGCCGTAGATCCGTCTGCGCCGAACATGTTTTCCCTTGAAATGAAGGAGGAGAAGTTCTTCGACCAGCCCCTTGCGGTCCAGACAAATCTCGTCCGTCTTGTGGCATGCGCGAACGCCGCGTATCCAGGCGTCGACATTCCGGACGGATACAGGCCGTTCACCGATGCGGAATGGCGCGCGTGCGGACTCTCCGACGTCGCGATGGTTCCGTACGCCGGCGACGGCTATCTGCATTACGCGACGGGCCTTCGCGCGCGACTCATGGCGTCCAGGGAGTCTGACGGCATAGTAGTGGCGTGGAGCGGATGCGACTTCGACAACGGCTCCAGCGGATTCACGGACGCATCATCCGTGTCGAAGCAATACTTCGGATATCTCGACAGCCAGTACGTGCAGGCGCTCAAGATAATGAACGGCGTGCTGGCTTCCACGTCGGGGCGCGTGGAGGTCGTCGGCCACTCGCTTGGCGGAGGCCTCACCACGTACGTGGTCGCGGCGTGCAGCGACGACAAGGGGCGTGTTACGGGAACGACCTTCAACGGACTGGGTCTTTCGCGAATGCTGCAGGCGCGTCTCACGGCCGCCGAGAGACGCAGGGCTGAAGCTTCGATCGTCAACGTGAAGAGCTCCGCCGATCCGGTTTTCGTGATGCCGATGGCCCGCCACTATGGACGCATCTACGACATCCCGCAGAAGAGCGACGCATGGAAGGCGCACTCGATCGAAATCCTTATCGGCGTCATGCGTAAGGTTTACGACCTCGCGCCTCGCCGCGAGGAAGGAACTGTACAATAACTATATCTACCACGCGCAAGTGAAGAAATCGGCGCGGGGATGAGCGGTGAACGGAAATCTGCATTTGTCCCCAAACGACTGAATTCTGACTGCCTCCCCTCAGGATGTCGGCGCCAAACAGCTTGTCGGGGTGGATTGTGTACTGGACCTGCGCGTAGAACCCTCGGTAGGATCCGTCGGCATCGTCCTCAGCGCACCAGGAATTGACAGGGTCAAGTACGCCGAGCAAAACTCGGCTGAACTAGCAGAATGAAAGGAGTCTGCACTGTAAAGAAGTCAGCATACAGTTAGGACGGTGAGGCGTGCAGAGGGTGACCGATGTGCGCGAGTCTCGCCAGACAGCGGCAGATTTCGTTTCGGGGTTTGCGCGAAGTTCCCTGCACACGGACATGCCGTCCATGCCCGGAAGCATGATGTCGAGGAGGACCAGGTCAGGACGGAACCTGAATGCCATGTCGACGGCTTAGTTCCTGCCCGTCACCTCTTCTATGTTCGTGTAACCGTCCCGCTTCAATGCGACCATTATGACGCGACGGATGGAGGGGTCGTCCCCGACCACCAGTATTCTGCATGAGTTCATGTCATGTCCAGCATTTTGCTTTTTCTCTACGGTCGGTATTGTCGCAAATGAATGTTAGAATAGGGTGCGGCGACTGTCAGAATTCTGTCAGAATGCCGTTTCCCTATTTTTGTGCGCGATGCCGGACGATTTCCGCAGTCTTCAGGTACACGACATCTTCTGCGATGTTCGTCGCGATGTCGGCAAGACGCTCCAGACATCGTGAGACGGTGAGCGCGCTGAGGTAGTATGCGGACGCCGTCGGGTCGTTCGCAAGGCAGTTCGCGACGCGTGCGTAGTCTGCATGGTGAAGTTCGTCGACCTTGTCGTCTTCGTCGATTACCTGCTTCGCGATTTTTTCGTTTTCAGTCTCCAGCGAACCGAGCGCCCTCGAGAACATTCCCGATGCAAGTTCGGCCATCTCCGTGAAGTCCCAGTTGATACGGGGAGTCTCGCGCGCCATATCGCGGACGCGGTTGGCTATGCTCGATGCGAGATCTCCGGCCCGTTCTATTTCGCCGTTCGCCTTCAATATGGCCGCTATGCGTCGGAGGTCCTCCGCCACAGGCTGGTAGAGGGCGAGGATGTTGAGGCACTGTTCCTCTATCATGTTTTCGGCCATGTCTATCGCCATGTCTCCATCGACGACCGACTCTGCGAATTCGAGGTCTTTTGTCTGTACAGCCTTGAGCGAGGCCCCGACCGCGGTCTTGGCGCGTTCCGCGTTCTCGGTAATCATTTCCCTGAGATTCCGCGTAGCTTTTTCGAAGTGCACTTTCATTGTCATCCGAATCTCCCTGAGACGTAGTCTTCCGTCTGTTTGTTTCTTGGGTTTGTGAATATAAGTTTTGTCGGGCCGACCTCGACGATGCTGCCTTTGTAGAAGAACGCCGTTGTGTCCGAGATGCGCGACGCCTGCTGCATGTTGTGTGTCACGATTACGATCGTGAAGCGTTCACGGAGTCGATCCATCAGCTCTTCTATCTTCAACGTTCCCACCGGGTCGATCGCGCTCGTAGGTTCGTCCATCAGAAGAATCTCGGGCTCGGCGGCTATGGCGCGTGCGATGCACAGACGCTGTTGCTGTCCGCCGGATAGCGCTTGTCCGCTTTCCCGGAGCTTATCCTTTACTTCGTCCCATAGCGCCGCTCCGCGCAGGGCGTTCTCTACCCGTTCTGCGATTTCCTTCTGGCTGGCCTTGAAGTGGAGCCGTATCGGATATGCCACGTTGTCGAACACGCTCATCGGGAACGGAGTCGGCTTCTGGAATATCATCCCGACCCTCCTCCTGAGGTCGAGGAGGTCTATGCCAGGGTCAAGAATGTCTTTCCCGTCTATGAAGACTTCGCCTTCTGCCCGCTGTCCGCGGTGGAGCTCGAAAATGCGGTTGTATACCCTGAGGTGGGTGGACTTGCCGCATCCTGACGGACCGATCACGGCCGTTATCTTGTTGGCCTCTATGGAGAGGTCGTTGTCGAAGAGCGCCTGGTGGTCTCCATAGAAGAAGTTCAGTCTCTTTGTCTCTATCTTGTATTTTTTCTTTTGCATGAAGTCATTTCCTTTTGGCGGCGCGCTTTGCGCCGAAGTATCTTGCCGTGATGTTGACGGCAAGAAGAATGACGGCCATAGCGAGCGCGGCGCTCCATCCGATACGGTGCATCGACTCGAAAGGGGAATCCATCGTATAGCTTGTTATGAGGACCGGCGCTGATGGCGTGGGTCCGGAAAAGTAGCTTGTGGGCCACGTGTCGGCGAAAAGATCCGTGAAGAGAAGTGGCGCGGTCTCGCCCGAAACCCTCGCCACGGCAAGAAGGACACCGGTGACGACTCCGCTGCGGGCGGCGCGCCAAATGACCGTAAGTGCCGATCTCGCCCTGCTTGCGCCGAGAGCGAGCGACGATTCCCTGAGTGCGTCACCTATGCCTGAGAACTGGTCTTCTGTAGTGCGCACCACTACAGGAAACATCAGTATAGCGAGCGCGAAGGAACCTGCAAAACCGCTGAAGTGTCCGGTCGTCGTGACAAGTACTCCGTACGCGAAGAGGCCAACGATGACGCTTGGCACGCCCATCATGACGTTCACGGTGAATCGGGCTGCCCGGGCGAGGAGGGAATCCTTGCCGAATTCCGCGAGCCATATCCCAGCTGCGAGGGCCGGCGGAAGCGCTAGCGCGGCGGCTCCGGCAGTGATCATCACAGTGCCTAGAAGGGCGTTGGCGATTCCGCCCCCGACCTCGCCGAATGGTTTGGATGCGTTCAGGAAGAGTTCCGCTGAAATCGAGGAGTGTCCTTCACGGACGATCGTGAATATCACCCAGGCCATGAGCACGAGGGCCATGGATGTCGCGAAACCGGAAAACGCACGCATGAGCGAATCCTTCGTCTTCCTGAAGAAGGTGGCCCGTGTTTTCATTTCTTGCTCCTTCTTCCGATGAGAGGAATTGTCGTGGCCTGTATTGCGAATTCGAACGCGAGAAGTATGCCGCCAAGCGCGAACAATGCGCTCTTGTGGACGCCATCGGCCTCGGCGAAGTCGTTCGCGAGTGTGGCGGCGATCGTCGTGCACCCGTCCAGGAGCCCCGTCGGGATTGCGGAAACGCCTCCGCAGACGAAGAGGACGGCCATCGTCTCGCCGAGTGCACGGCCAAGCCCGATCATGATCGCGCCGAGCAGTCCTGCCTTGCGTGAACGGACCACGATGTCCCACGTCGCCTCCCATCTGGTGCAGCCTACGCCCATTGCGGATTCGACGAGCGCAACCGGTGTCTGGGCGAGGACGTCGCGCATGACGGCCGACACGTACGGAAGCACCATCAGCGCAAGGACGAGCGATGAGGGGACCAGCCCAAATCCAGTATACTCTATTCCAAACCGCGACAGCACGCTCTGCAAAAGAGGGCAGAGGACGAACAATCCCCACATTCCGTATATGACGCTTGGAATCGCCGCCAGCAGATCCAGTGCGTGCGCAACAGGGACGGCGACATTCGGTGGTGCGGCATTCACGAAGAGCGCCGCGGCGAAGGCCAGCGGGACTGCCATGAGAAGCGCAAGCAGGGTCGTCGCGGCCGTTCCGACGAGAGCGCCCGCTGCGCCGAAGGAGCCGTCCGCTGGATTCCACTCGGCTGAGAACACGAGTGAAAAACCTGCGGTTCGCAATGCGAGCATGGACTCCTTGAGGATAACTGCAACGAGTGCGATCGCGACGGCTAGCCCGACGATAGCGCCTGCCTTGCAGAACCAGCGGAATGCCGTGTCCGTGTCAAGAATTCGTTTCATCTCTCGGGGATTGCCCGTTATTTCGAGACTGGAATGTAGTGGAGCCTGCGCGCCGTGTCGCCGCCGTACTGTTTGCACCATGAGAAGAAATCGGCCATTGCGGACATCTTGTCCGCTGGGGTGTCCTTTCTGGTGAGGATGTACGTCTTGCCGAGGATCGGCCATGCCGCCTCATCGGGTTTTACCGTTTTGCCGTCCACGGCCAGAAAGGCGATCTGCAGTTTGGCCTCCAGGGCAAACGTGTATTCGGTATATCCGATAGCCCCCTTGATGCGCGAGACGTTGTTGCACACGCCAGGATTCTTCTGCCCGGCGATTCCGCACGGCCACTTCACAAGCGTCCCTATGCCGATATCTTTCTTCCAAGCCTCTGAGACGGACGAAAGGTATGTCGTGAAAATATGTGTCGTGCCCGATCCGTCGCCCCGGTGTACGACCGTGATCTTCAGGTCGGGGAGGGTGAGACCGGGATTGAGGGCTGCGATCCGCGTATCGTTCCAGCGTTCTATCTTGCCGAGGTAGATATCCGCGAGGGTATCGCCGTCGAGCGTAAAGGTGCTTTGCGCGAGAGAAGGTAGATTGACGGTCGGGACGACCGCACCCGATACCATGTGGAATTGCTCGAGGCCGGACTTTTCGCAGTCCTCCTCCGAAAGGGGCGCGTCGGTACCGGCGAAGTCTACCGTCCCTGCCTTAATCTGGCTTATGCCAGCAGAGGAGCCTACGGACTGATAGTTGACCTTCGGGTGCGAGATGTCCTGGGAGTAGTCGAAGCACCATGACTGGTAGAGCGGGGCGGGGAAGCTTCCTCCCGCTCCGTTGATCTTCTGCCTTCCCTTGCTGTTGCATCCGAAGCCAAACACGGCGATGCCCGTTATAAGCAGTGTGGCCGTCGAGACCGAGAGGATGTTTTCCGTTATCTTTCTTGAGTTCATTTCATTTCCTTTTTTTGTGTTGCGCCGATAGTATGGCATTAATATGTAAGGTTCATATGAGTGTAGCATCAGAATTGTATTAAGATTTCGGCATGTCAGAACTTCCATGCAAGCTCTGCACGCCCGAAGACGGCGGAATGGTCGCAACCATCCCTGAAGTAGTCGCCTTTCCCGAAATACTCGCCCTGAAAGGAAATCTTCCCTCCTTTCAGAAGGTCTATGCCGAAAAGCTTTTCCGGATGTATTTCATATTTGACCTGAACATATAGTCCACGGTATGAACCGTCCGCATCATTCTCTTTCACGGCCGTGAACAGCGGCCCTAGCTGGCATTTGACCTTCGAGAAATCCCCAATCGCGCATCCGGACGCGATATGAGGATAGGCGAGATTCGTGTAGTTGTACTTGCTGTACATAGGTGCGATGGATTCGCCGAGTCCTGTCTCGCGGTTGAAGACGGAATGCCATGCGTTGTTGCCGCGTTCGCCGTCTTCGTCTCCAGAAAGGATCCAGAATGCTCCTGTCAGATATGGCTTGGCGGATACGCGTGGTTCCCATGTGAGACCGGCATATCCTTGCCCTGCGATTGCGGCGTCCGAACCGACCTGTCCGGATATCTCCATCTCGCCACGGAGCGTCTCCGTGAACCTCGGAAGAAGCCGAACGCCGAAGGTATGGTAGTAGGAACACCTTCCTTCCCGTCTGTACTTCGCCTCCGTCGGACGACATTCGCCCTTCGCTACGTAATAGACGTCGTATCCGAGATCCGTGCATGAACGGTCCTGCCAGTAGAGACCTACCCCGAATTCGTCCTGACCATAGCCGTTGAGGTCATAGTCGTCGGGTTTCTTGCCGTTGGCGTGCGTCTTGCCGATGGTAGGCAGCCAATCGTCGGATGCCTGATAGATTCCAAAGATGTCCATCGTACGATTGGCGTCTGCGTGCCATGTCACGCGTAGCCCGTCGAAGAAGGCGCTCCTCGATCCGTCACCTCCGGTGCCGTCCGATATTATCCGTTTTGCGCCGAAGGCCATGTCCTGACGTCCCAGTTTGAAGTCCAGCATGTCGAAGGCACGTTCCCATTGGAGGTATATGTTGTCGATGAAGACGACGTCGGGCCAACGCTGTTTGCGCGACATCGAGTCCGGTACGCGGTACGCACGGAATTCGTCGGCGAGGCGGAATAAGAAGCCGAAGTCTTCATAAGAAGCCATCATCCAAGGTCTTATGCGGATACGGGCGTATTCTGTGGAACCGGATTCACCGCGCGATGACGTGGGAAGGTTGTCCGTTCCGTCGTAGCGTAGCCTCAGCTCGGCTCCTGCGGTCACGTTGAGATTGGTCGCTGCGTCCGAATGGGCGTGTGCGACCTGCATTGCGCCGAAGGCAAGCATGCACTTGAGCGCGGTTTGTGTCTTTATGTTTTTCTTTTTCATTGCGGCGCACAGTATCGCAAAAAACCTTTAGCGTCGCATGAATATAGGATTAAATTTCCGTTAAGCGGAGAATGGGTGTTTTCTATGCGGACGCCTTCGCGACGAGGCGCTTGCCGTGGCAAAAAGGGTGACGCGCAGTCCGTCGAAGTACGCGCTTCTCGATCCGTCGCCAGCCGTGCCGTCCGATATGATGCGCTGGGCGCCGAACGACATGTCCTGCCGTCCGAGCTTGAAGTCGAGGACGTCGAACGCACCGTTCCATGTGACGTAAAGGTTGTCGATGAACAGGACGTCAGGCCAGCGCTGCCTGCGCGACAGCGCGTCCGGCGCGGCGAGCGGCTGGATTCGGCAGGCGCGAAAGGGTGAATGAGAATGTCGTGCCTTGTCCGGGAGACGAGACCACCGAAACCGATCCGCCGTGCAGCTGGACGAGGTGCTTCACAATCGCCAGCCCGAGCCCGGTGCCGCCCAGCGACCTGCTTCTCGACTTGTTGACGCGGTAGAATCGCTCGAAGATGTGCGGAATGTGCTCCGCAGGTATTCCGATTCCGAAGTCGGTGACGGATACGGTCACCTCCGTCGGCGTGGCCGCAGAAGAAACGTCTATGCGGTCCGATCCGGAGTAGCGCAGGGCGTTGTCTATCAGGTTCTCGAGGATTTCCTCCAGCCTGCCGACGTCACCCTTGACGTGGACGTCGTCGTTGCGCACGACCGCGATCTTCACATGTGCGGCGTTCGCCTTGGCTTGCTCGCGGGTCGCCACTGCATCGACCAGTTCCGCCAGGGAAACGTGCGCAAAGTCGTGGGAATGTTCTATCTCCTCCTGCTCTATCTGGGCGAGAGAAAGCACGTCTCCGACAAGAGACCCAAGTCTTGCGCTTTCGCCGTGTATTATCCCGAACAGATCCTTGCGTTCCTCTTCCGAAAGGCACGATCCGTCACCAAGGACGTCAACGGCGCCTTGTATCGCCGTCAGGGGGCTTTTCAGCTCGTGCGTGACGTTTGTCGTGAATTCGCGGCGGAACCTCTCGTTTGCGGCTGCGATCTCCAGCCTCTTGGATTGCTCGTCGAGTCGCCTTGTCAGCCTGCGTGTCACCACGAAGACCAGTGCGATAACGCATGCGCCCATCGCCACGGCGGCGCAAAGCCCGGCCCAGGCGAGACGCTGCGACCTTATCACGCCTGTGTACGGTACGGCAAGCCTGACAACGCGGCCGTCGACTGTGCGCGCGCAGTAGAGGAAGTCGCGGTTCATGGTGTCGGAGTGGCGCAGCACGGTGCTGTGCCCGCGCGCGAATGCCTGTCGCACCTCCTCGCGCGTTGCGTGGTTGTCCGTTGCGTCGTCGGTGTCGTAGAAAACCGATCCGTCGGCGTTGACGATTGTAACGCGGGTGCCGGACTCCGCCATTTCCGCTATCGACGAGCGGAAGCTGCGAGCGACGGCGAAGAGGATCAGCGAGAACACCACGATGCACGCGCCGCCGGCGGCAGCGGCCGCCAGACTTCTGTCAAATCGTTTTTTCATTTTTCGTCCAACCGGTATCCGACTCCCCTGATCGTCTCTATGTGTCTGGCCCATGCACCCAGCTTGCGGCGCAAACCCACCATCTGCACGTCTATGGTCCGCTCCGTGACAATCTTCTCCCCGCCCGATATGCGGTCGATGATCCGCGCGCGCTCGAACACGCGTCCGACGTTGAGCAGCAGCAGCTCCAGTATCCTGAACTCGGTGAGCGTGAGCTTCAGGTCCGCTCCGTCCAGCGTGACGCGGTGGGTGGTGTTGTCGAGGACGAGACCGTCGAGCGACAAATGCGTCGTGTCTGTGGCGCCGCTTGTCCGCAGCGCGGCCCTGATGCGGGCCAACAGCACGTCCTTGGAGAAGGGCTTGGCGATGTAGTCGTTGGCTCCTGCGTCCAGTCCGGCCACGACGTCCCGGTCTGCTCCCTTGGCGGTCAGCATGACGATTGCCGCAGAGGCCGTCTCGGGATTCGACCGAAGGGCCCGGCACACCGACAGCCCGTCCATTCCGGGGAGCATGATGTCGAGCAGGACAAGGTCGGGACGCATCCTGAACGCGGCTTCAAGCGCCGCATCGCCCGATGCAACCTCCGCTATCTTCGCGTAGTCCGCGCTTTTGAGTGCCAGCACGATTACGCGGCGAATGGACGGATCGTCCTCAACGACGAGTATCTTTGGCTGATTCATGACTTGTATTATACCAAAACTCACCGTGGCCTGCGGCGGCCTAGACGGCGCTCGAAAACCCCCTGGCCCGTACGGCGATGTTTCCGATGTGGCGGGAAATGTCGCCGAGGCACTTGAATACCGACACCAGCGCAAGGTACTCGCGAGTGTGCGCGCCGCGGGACGGCTGGTCGTTCCACAGCTCGAGAGTCGCCATGCGCGCGGCTGACCTGATTCCGCCGTCGATGCTCTTCGGGTCGAAGGCGGGCGGCTTGCCGTTTTTCATCGCGTCGATTGTGTCGTGGGCGAACTGCCTGACCTGTGCCGCCGCGCCTGCTACGAGGGAAACGGCACCGGGGTGCGCTATGCCGCCTTTGACGACGTCTCCCTTCCGGCAGACCTTGAGCGCCAGGTCGCTGATTCGCTCCGCGTCGTTTGCGCAGTGGATGAGCTCCGGAATCATCAGCGCCTCGCGCTGGGACAGCTTGCGCTGGGAAATCTCCACGAGGTACGCCTTTATCTGCTCGCGCATCTTGTCGACCTCGCGTTCGGCCGCCTCGATCGACTCGGGATTGACAGATGTCTTGCCGAGACTGTTGTTGAGCGCAACCGAGGCGACCGTCCATGCGCGTCGTGTCATCTCGGCGACTGCGGAGGCGGCCGCCTGCAAAGCCAGGTCGGGAGCGACGAGCAGATTGGGTTCGAGTGTGAGCGTGCGCGATTCCCCCTTGGAACGTATGATCGTCTCGCAGATCCGGGCAAGCGCGGGGATGAAGGCTGATAGCAGGATGACGTTTCCGATGTTGAAGAGCGTGTGGGCCATGGCTACGTGGCGCCCCGGATTTGCGCCCGCGAAACTGTCTCCCGGAACGCAGAGGTCGACCAGGTGGAAGAACGCGGGCGCGCCGACGCCGCCCGGCGCGGTGAACACAAAGGCGAACGACGCCGTCAGTATCATCGTCCCGAGCAGGTTGAAAAGCGCGTGGGCCAGCGCCGTGCGCCTTGCATTTGCATTTGTGCCGATCGCCGCCAGTCCGGCTGTGACCGTCGTGCCGATGTTGTCGCCGAGGACTATCGGGATTGCCGTCCATATGTTGATGGCTCCTGCCTCCGCGAGCGCGATGGTGATGCCTATTGTCGCCGACGAACTCTGGACGAGCATCGTGCATAGGGTGCCGACGGCTATCGCGCCGAGCACGCACCCCATAGGAAGGTGTCCCGTTGCCGATGGCGTGCAGTCGAACGTCGAGAAGAACCGGATGAACGCCGGCATTTCCGTCAGCGACTTCAGTTCGTGGCTCATGACCTGCATGCCGTAGAAGAGGAAGCCGAATCCCAGCACCGTGCGCAGAATCCCGCGCGTCGACTTGCCGCGGGCGGCCAGCAGTCCGGCCACGCCTATCGTGATGGCCGGAAGTGCGAGGTCGTCCAGTTTCAGCGAAACGATCTGTCCCGTGATGGTCGTTCCTATGTTGGCGCCGAATATCACGCCGATCGCCTGCTCTAGCGACAGCAGGCCGGCGTTGACGAATCCCACGGTCATGACGCTTGTCGCGGAGGAGCTCTGGATGAGCGCGGTCACCCCGGCTCCCGCCGCTATCGCGAAGAACCTGTTTTTCGTCATGTACCCGAGCACGGCTTTCAGCTTGCTCCCGGCCGTCTCCCTGAGGCCGTCGCTCATCAGACCCATTCCGTAGATGAATAGCGCGAGTCCTCCGACCGCCGTCACGGCAATCCGCACACTTCCTGTCATTGTCCCTCCTGTCATTGGTGGACTGGTTTAGCGATTTGCACGTAAAACCAGAATCATAGTTGTCTTTTTTTCCTATCGCCAGAGATTGTCCCAAATCCATGTTACTCGCCCGTGAGGATTGTGTTAGAATCGTGTTAAATCGAATCTGAATGATCTGCGACATCGTTCGCAACCGACGGCGAATCGACGAGGAACACTTTCAAGACATTGTGCTCACTGGTGGGTGCAAGGTGCATGAAGCCGGTCTGAATGCCTGATTGAAAGAAAAGCCCGCCACGGGACAGCGTGACGGGCTTTGTGCGCGAAGTGCGCTTTGCTCGAAATCGGGTTTTACTTCTTCTGCATGAGCGGCTTGCCGGCGTTCCAGGCCTGGCCGACTTTCTCGCCGGTGACGTAGTAGCCGCTCTGGAACTGGTCGAAGATGAGCGCGTTGAGCTTCGCGGGATCGACCTTGCCGTTGTCGGACAGCACGGCTTCGTCCGCGACGACATTGGCGATCTTCCCGACGATGCAGTACATCGTCTCAGTCGATACGACCTCAGCAAGACTGCACTCCATCGTGACGGGGAACTCGTCGATCACCGGCGCGTTGATGTGCTGCGACTTGACGGCCGTGTAGCCCGTGCGCGCGAACTTGTCGGGCGTGTTGTTGCCCGACGCGATGCCGAAGTAGTCCGCGACATCCATGTGCGCCTTGTCAGCGATGGCGACGGTGAACGCCTTTGTCGCGAGGATGTTCTTCGTCGTCTTGTGACCCTCGCTGATGAAGAGCGCGATCTTGTCCATGTCGCAGACCATGCCCCATGCGGCGTTCATCGCGTTCACTTTGCCGTCTTTGTCGTATGCCGCGACGATGAGCACGGGCATCGGATACACGGCGGGGACTACGCCCAAATCTTTCTTTGCCATTTTTCGATATCCTTTCGTGTTTTACCTTCCGTCTCGTACAGGAAGACGCTCCCTGCCATTGCGGAACGCGCACAATTATACTATAATATTTCCATACAGGGAAGTAGGTAGGCACTAATATGTACTATACTTCCCTTATGGGAAGGGTGAAGGATCAGGCACGAAAACTGCATTGCTGACAAAAGGAGGATTGACCAATGTCTGAAGAAAGCGACTGGAAGCTGTTTCGGAAGAAACTACCGCAGTGGCAGGAGCACCATATGCAGAAACTGCTCGACGACTACGCAAGCATCATCGCCTCGCCCGGTCTTGCTTCAGACAGATTTTGGGAACTGGAGAAGCGACTGCGGAAGGATGTTAGACATACAGGCGTCAGCGCCGAAATGAGGCGCTCGAGAATGCGCCTAAACATCACCTGCCTCCTGAACGAGGGTGCAATCACAATTGACGACCTCGACGATTTCAGTGATGACATCAAGCAATATGTTTCTGTTTCTTGTGACGGCGAAAGGCTGACTTGATATGTTCTATGGAAGCGAACATTCAGACTTGAAGCCGGCGAACAGCGAGTATGCGTTAGTCGGCTCGCTCGACGGTCTCTACCGGCTACTGCCTGGCTGTTGGCGGCGGGAGACCTGCGCACCGCGTATGCGAGAGAAATGGAGCGTGTCCAATCCAACCTGCGGACAATGCTCCATCACCGCGTTTCTCGCGCAGGATATTTTCGGGGGCGAAGTATATGGCGTGCCGCTCGGCGACGGCAACTACCATTGTTTCAATGTGGTGGGCGATGCCGTGTTCGACCTGACGAACGAGCAGTTCGACCATCCGCTCGAATACACGCTGAACTTTCCCCAGAGCCGCGAGGCACATTTCGCCAAGGCGGAGAAGAAGCGACGCTACGATATATTGAAGGCTGCACTTGTGCAATTATGCGCCAGTTGCGGAAAGTGAAAATCTGCCGCGAATGTGTCAAAGTCGATTTGAGGGTGTGAATATGCAGTTCAAAGACAAAGTTGTTGTTGTGACGGGCGGGGCGCAAGGTATCGGCAAGTGCATCGCCGAGTGTTTCCGGAACGAGGGCGCTACCGTCCACATTATCGACAAGCAGCAGGGACCTTGGTTCGTGGGCGATCTGGCGAACAAGGCGACGCTTGAGCGATTTGCCGCGGACGTCATCGCCAAGAGCGGCAAGGTTGATGTCCTCGTCAACAACGCAATGCCTCTCTTCAAGGGCATCGACGAATGCACCTACGAGGAGTTTGCATACGCGCAGGCCGTCGGCGTGGTCGCGCCGTTCTACCTTGCTAAACTCTTCAAGGACAACTTCTCCGATGGTGCGTCCATCATCAACATCTCATCCTCCCGTGACAGGATGAGCCAGCCGCAGAGCGAGAGCTACACCGCCGCAAAGGGTGGAATCGCCGCGCTCACGCACGCGCTGGCCGCCAGCCTCGCCGGTCGCGTCCGCGTCAATTCGATTTCGCCCGGCTGGATAGACACGACAGGCACGACTTACGACGGACCTGACGCCTCGCAGCATTTCGCGGGGCGCGTCGGAAACCCTATGGACATCGCGAACATGGTTCTCTACCTTGCCTCGGACAAAGCGGGGTTCATCACCGGCGAGAACATCTGCATCGACGGGGGCATGACCCGCAACATGATCTACCACAACGACTTTGGATGGAGACTGGAGAAATGAAAAACCGAAGGAAATATCGCAGAGCGCTCCCTTTGCGTGCGTTTCTCCTGTTTCTCGCCGTTTCTGCGGCTGTCGTGGTGTCTTTCATTCTATGGGGCGACGAAATCAATGGCTGGGTGAATGATGCCATTGCTTCGACAGACGGCAATCGCTTTTTTGTGGCGCTCGTCCTTTTTCTTGTTCTAGCAAGCGACATCATACTGCCTGTTCCGTCCAGCCTCGCAAGTATTTCGTGCGGCCTGTTCCTCGGATGGAAATTGGGATTTGCCGTTTCGTTCGCAGCGATGTCGGTCAGTTCCGCCGCAGGATATGCGATTGGACGAATTTCGTCAACCGCCGCCGAAAAGCTTATTGGCGCATCCGACATGGCTTCGCTTTCCTGCTTTCAGCAGCGGTTCGGCGCGTGGACGCTGCTCGCTCTTCGACCTGTTCCTGTTCTTGCCGAGGCATCCACCGTCATGTCCGGTGTCGCACGCCAGCCTATCACGCAGGTGGCTTTGCAGCTGGCATTGGGGAATGCGACGGTATCGCTGTTTTATGCGCTTGCGGGAGCGTTCTTCGGTAACGGCGAAGGCACCGCGTGGTGGGCGTTCCTTGCGGCTATGGTTGTGACTGGCCTATTCTTTCTTGCCAAGGCTGTTGTCTCCCGTCTCTGCGACGGGACGCCGTCCAAGCGGCGGCGGCATTGTCGATTTGAATCTACGGAGGACGCATGACAAATGTTTTCATGGTTTTCCTTGGCGGCGGAATTGGATGCGCGCTGAGATACGGCGCTGGGCTTGTCGTAACCTCGGCCATGTTTCCGTTAGCCACTTTCGTCGTCAATGTCATTGGCAGCATGGCAATTGGTCTTTTCGGAGGATGGGCGTCGCGATTCGGGTGGAGCGAGGGTATGCGGCTTCTGCTGACAACGGGACTATGCGGCGGCTTCACGACGTTCTCCACCTTCTCGAAGGAATCCCTCGCTCTTGCGGAGGCGGGACGCTGGTGCGCTTTTGCGGCATATGCCATCGGAAGCGTCACCATCGGCATCGCAGCCGTCGCGCTCGGGTACTGTGCCGCGCGACATTGAAGATTTGAAAGGCATGAATATCATGAAGAAGTTACTCAAGCTGCGGGCAGTAGTATCGCCGACGCCCGCGATCATCGCGGCGGCGTATGACGAGAACGGCAAGGCGGACGCGGAGAAGATGAAGCCCGTCTGCTTCGACACCTGCCAGCACGTCTACCGTCTCATGGACGCGTCCGTCGTCCCCGCTTTCTCCTGCGGCAAGGAACTGATGTGATTCGCGGCGCAGCGAAGCAGATCAGAAATAGCCGATGTATGGTTGACATAAAACCATAAAAAAGTATATAATGGTTTCATGAAGACAACACTTGACATTCCTGACAGCGTATACCGCGAGTTTAAGGTCAAGACGGCGCAAAACGGCGAGAAGATGCGAAATGCCGTCCTTGCGTTCATCGTGGCCTACAACGCGGACGAATGGCATGTCCCGGTTTCAGCGTCTCGAAGCCGCAAGACGGCGACTTCCAAGATGCCGGAATGGGCCGGAATTGCCGAGCCGTTCATAACAAGGTTTCCCGACGATCCTCTTGACGCGGAAAAGATGCGCGACGACATTGTTGCGTTCAGAAGAGGAGCTGGTGAATGACGTACGGATGCGACACCTCCTTTCTGATGCGGATTCTCACCAATCATCCCAAGCCGCTTTCTCTGAAGGTTATTGAGACTGCCTACAAGCGAGTTCTTGAGGGGTGCGTCTTTGAGATATCCGACACGACGTTATCCGAAGCCTACTATGCCCTCCAGGCGAGCTACGGAGTTTCGAAGGCGGACGCCTTGCTGCTTTTGAGAAAGATTTCAGGCGCGAAGGGCTTTGCCGTGAGCGACCATGCGCGGGACGTGCTGGCGCTGCCGAACCTGGAAAGGGCGCGTCCAGGATTCGTCGATCGTCTCATACATGGTGGATACCTTGCCGACAACAAGACGACGGTCGCCTGCGAGAAGTCGTTCCGCAGGCTTCCGCTAACCGAGGTCCTGCCGTGACTGAAGTAATCAAAACAAGGAGAAAACAATGACGACATACAACACAGCAGGAACGTGTTCGCGGGCGATCAACTATGAGGTCGCGGACGGCGTCGTTACGAAGTGCGAATTCGTCGGGGGATGCCCCGGCAACACGCAGGGCGTCGCGAAGCTCGTCGTTGGGCGAAAGGTCGACGATGTCGTTGCGCTTCTGAAGGGCATACAGTGCCGCAACGGCACCTCCTGCCCAGACCAGCTCGCCTGCGCGCTCGAGGCGGAGCGCACGATACAACAAGATTAAGGGATACAAGCAATATGAAAAACGATTTTGACAAGTTCAGGAAATGGCGTCGCTGTCTTGTGGCGATCGCATGTGTTTTGCTGGCCGTGCTTCTTCTTGCCGCCATTTTATCGACATGTACGGATTTTGCCTACATTGGGAAGCGCGATGTTCGTCGAATTGCAGGAGTAATTTGCCTGCTGGGGGTAATCATTAATCTCATCTCCCTTCATGTCTTTCAAAATCTACGCTGCCCGCACTGCGGTAAGTTTGTCATGTCAAAATGGCTGGGACGCGACGCAACAGGTCGCAATTGCGCCAGGCGAATAGCAAGCCGCCTGCCGATTCAGTGTATTCACTGTGGGAAAGAGATAGCTACAGATTAAAATTCCATTGTGATTGCGAATAGCATTAAGAAGGAGATAGGCATCATGTCAAGTGAAAGAGACTGGAAACTGTTTCGCAAGAGACTGCCTGAATGGCAAGAGCGCTGCATGCAGTCACTCCTTGATGAGTATTCCGCAATAATCGCCGCCCCAGAGGAGCCTTCTACGAAGTTCTGGAAACTTGAGAGGCGGCTGAAGCAGGACATCAGTCGCGTCGGTGTCCAGGCGGAAATGAGACGTTCGAGAATGCATTTCAACTTGCATTGCCTTCTACTCGAAAAAGCCATCACGATGTCAGATCTTGACGGCTTCAGTGAAGAGTTGGTGGCCTCTCTTGCGGAAGTTTAAGTCGGAGGACGAGCAGTAGACGATCACCTTGTATGACAGGGAGGAGAAACAATGCAATCATGAAAGAGAACCTCCTTCGCGGTCTTTGCGGCTAAAACAAAACAATGAAAAAGATAAGCTGCCCATATTTCGAATTGAACGACCTTGAGCGCGCGTACCACGACAAGGAGTGGGGAACGCCGTGCCGGAACGACCGCAGGCTCTTCGAGTACCTGATGTACGAGGTGCTGCAGTGCGGACCTGTCGGCGTGGTTCACGCCGATAATGTTAACGGTACTTTGTGCGAATTCTTTGTTCTGGGTCGTTCGACTTTTTCAGGCAAGATAAAGCATGGGTAAACTAAGATGAAAACCTAAAGCGAACGGAAAAACGATGAAAAAGAACTTGCTCGGAATCGTTGGGGCACTGGCGGTTGTGCTGGCTGGGTGTGTGCAGATGGATGTCGCCGGGCGCGGCGGATTTGTCGCGCTCGCCGAGGCGGTGCCGGACGCAATTCTCGAGCCGCGGTACTATTCGACATACAACTTCGTCGGCGAACGCATCGACGGATACGAAGAGCCGTGCGCGCTTTTGACGAAGGAGGCCGCGCGCGCGCTCAGTGCGGCGAGCGACGACTGCGTGAGGCGCGGCTACAGGCTGAAGATATACGACGCCTACCGTCCGCAGCGCGCCGTCGCGCATTTCGTCCGCTGGGCGTCCGATCTCGGCGACACGCGGATGAAGCCGTATTTCTACCGCGACCTCGACAAGTCCGTGCTGTTCGAGCGCGGCTACATCGCAGAGAAGTCGGGGCACAGCCGCGGCAGCACAGTGGACCTTACGCTCTTCGACATGAAGACCGGCAAGGAAGTGGACATGGGCGGCACGTTCGACTGGTTCGGCCTCGAATCGCATCCCGACTACAAGGGCGTAACCAAGGAGCAGTACGCCAACCGCATGCTTCTCCGCGAGATCATGCTCGCCCACGGCTTCAAGCCCATCGCCGAAGAGTGGTGGCACTTCACGCTCGCGAACGAGCCCTATCCCGACACCTACTTCGATTTTCCCGTGCGGTGAATGCGCAAGCAGCGGTATTGAGTGCACTTTAATGAAAAAACACGACTGCTTTTCTTGCGGAAAGGGTATACTAAAAATGACAGACCTGACAGAAAAGACGCTCGCGACCGAGCGCAAGTACACGGGGAAGATAATCAGCGTCGATCTTCTCGACATCGAACTGCCCGACGGACGCAAGGCGAAGCGCGAGGTAATCCGCCACGGGAACGCGGTGGCCATCCTCGCCCGCCGGCCAGACGGCAAGTTCGTATTCGTGAAGCAGTATCGCAAGGCGGCTGAAGAGGCGCTTGTCGAGGTCATCGCGGGCGGACTCGAACCGGGTGAAGATCCTGTCGAAGGCGCGAAGCGCGAGACGTCCGAGGAGACGGGCTACGAAGTGACGAGCATCAAGTTCCTCACAACCATCATCTGCACGCCCGGCTACTGCGAGGAGCGCATCCACCTCTACTTCGCGGAGCTCTCGGAGACGGCCCACGCGCAGGACCAGGATCCCGACGAGAATGTGCATCCGGTCGTTCTTTCCGAGGCGGAAGTCGAAGACGGAATCCGCAATGGCGCGATCTTCGACTCCAAGACGCTCTCCGCCTGGCTTTGCTGGAAGCTTGCGAGATAGCACACGGCACTGCGGAAGATGGATTGACTTCGTAATGGCAGGGTCTCTGCATGTTTGCTATTCTGTCAGACGATGAAACGGTTTGGATTTGAGGAGGATGCAAAATGAAGATGTCTCTCAAGTTGCGCGCGGTCGTTTCCCCGACGCCCGCGATCATCGCGGCGGCGTATGCCGAGAACGGCAAGGCGGACGTCTGCACGCTCTACTTCAAACTCGAGGCCACCGACAGGGAAGCCGGGCCTTTTCTCGGCAGGGAGTGAAGGAGAATAACATGGTGCGCCAAGCAAAGCTCGATAGCAACTTGCGAAATGAAAGGAGTTCACTCT
>JAEDKA010000061.1 GCA_016296065.1 Kiritimatiellia bacterium | reverse complement strand
ACACCAAGCCGTATGACAAGGAGTCGTTCGAGCGGCAGAACAACGGGCGGTACGAGATCAAGTATTTCGAGACGCGATTGACGGCGGCGGCTTTGCCGCTCGCCGACGGATGCGACGCGGCTTGCGCGTTCGTGAATGCCGAGATCGACCGCGCCGTCGTGGAAGGGCTCGTGAAGCGCGGCATCAAGGTTCTCGCCATGCGATGCGCCGGATACAACAACGTCGACTTCAAGGCGGCGTACGAAGCTGGGCTCACGGTCGTGCGCGTTCCGGCTTACTCTCCATATGCCGTTGCGGAACATGCGGCCGCGCTGCTCCTGTCGCTCAACCGCCACATCCACAAGGCGGCGGCAAGGACGCGCGACTTCAACTTCTCGCTGGCGGGCTTGACCGGCTTCGACCTTCACGGCAAGACGGCAGGCGTAGTCGGCACGGGCAAGATCGGACGCATCTTCGCCGACATCTGCAAAGGATTCGGAATGCGAGTCCGCGCCTACGACGCATTCCCGAATCCGGCGAGTGGACTCGAATACGTGACGCTCGACAAGCTCCTCGCGGAGTCGGACGTCGTGTCGCTGCATTGTCCGCTTCTGCCCGAGACCAGGCATCTCATCAACGCGGCGGCGCTCGCCAAGGCGAAGCGCGGCTTCACGCTCATCAACACGTCGCGCGGCGGACTCGTCGATTCGGAGGCATTGCTCTCGGCGTTGCGCGACGGAACGGTCGGGGCGGCCGGGCTGGATGTCTATGAAGAGGAGAGCGAATGGTTCTACGAGGACCGCTCAGACGTGACGCGCCAGAACAAGACGCTCTCTCTCCTGGTCTCGATGCCGAACGTGATCGTCACATCGCACCAGGCGTTTCTCACGCACGAGGCGCTTGCCAACATCGCCGAAACGACGCTCAAGAACCTTGACGACTATTTCGCGGGTGCGCCGCTTGCCAATGAAATCTGCTACCGCTGCCTCGGACCGGGCGGATCGGCCAAGTCGAACTGCCCTCGCCGCGCCAACGGACGCTGCCACTGACTTGAAGCCCGGCGTCGCAATCGTGAGCTGCAACGACGGCCTTCGCCCCGTCATCATGAAGCTCGAAGCGACCGACGAGGAATCGAAAATCGCCTGCGAGCGGCAATGAGGTAGGATGACTTATGCGATAGGAATAGACTATGCAGATGCGAAACTATTTCCGATTACCCTATCGGCTCCAGATTGAGGGATAATATTCGCCGTTGACACCACAAGAAAGGAGCAACTACAATGAGCAAAGTACTAGATGAAGTTCTGGCGGCAAACGCCGCCTACCAGAAGGATTTTGGGGAGAAAGGAAAACTGCCGATTCCACCCGGGCGGCATTTCGCCATCGTCACGTGCATGGACGCGCGGCTTGACCCGGCCAAGTTCGCCGGTCTTGCGGAGGGAGATGCGCATGTGATACGTAACGCCGGCGGACGGGTGAACGACGAGACGATCCGGTCCCTCATCATTTCCCACAAGCTGCTTGGCACGCAGGAATGGTTCGTGATACACCACAGCGACTGCGGCATGCTGACGTTCACGAACCCCGTGATCCATTCGTTGCTGGACGAAAGCCTGGACACCGCGTCGCTCGGTCCAGATGGATGGTACAACGAGACGAAGAACGGCGGTGCCGACTCCCGCCACATCGACTTCCAGCCCATCTCCGACCTCGCCGAAAGCGTGGTGGAGGACGTGCGCAAGATTCGCGAGAATCCGCTCGTGCCGAAGTACATCCCGATCTACGGCTACATCTACGACGTGAAGACAGGTGCGCTTGTTGAAGTCCCGGCCGCGACCGAGGTCGGCAAGGCTCGGTAAAAACCGAAACCGCTTTGCGTGGCATCCCATCCTTCGGTTTTCGGCTGTGAAGGGGAACCGGAAGCCGGAGGATGGATTTAGGAAGAGAAGGCTGCCATGTCGGAACCGAACGCCAGACGCACAACTCATCTCACGCGCGACGCCGCGTGGGAGCTCTTGACGCGTTACAACAAGGACGCGTTCCATCTCCATCATGCCGAGACGGTCGAGAAGACAATGCGATATTTTGCGCGCGAGCTCGGATACGCCGAAGATGAAGACTACTGGGGCATCGTGGGGATGTTGCACGACATCGACTTCGAGCAATGGCCGCAGCAGCACTGCGTCAAGAGCCAGACCCTGCTGAAAGAGCTTGGGGTCGAGGACTCCATCAACCGGGCCGTCGCCTCGCACGGCTACGCCATCGTAAACGACATCGCTCCCGAACACGAGATGGAGAAGATCCTCTATGCCGTAGACGAATTGACGGGGCTTCTCGGTGCCGTCGTGCTGATGTATCCCTCGAAAAGCGCGAAGGACCTGAACCTGAAGAGCGTGAAGAAGAAGTTCAAGGACAAGAAATTCGCCGCCGGCTGCTCGCGTGACGTGATACGGCGCGGGGCGGACCAGCTCGGCTGGACGCTGGACGACCTCATCACGCGCACCATCGCCGCCGTCCAGACGTTTGAAGTGTGATTAAGACTGTTCCGGCTCGTTGAACCGACGGTATGTCTGCCTCGTTTAACAGATTATGAATCGCTACAATGAAAACAAGCCCTCAAGTCGGACACTGGCCGTCGGCTGGTTCGACAACGCGCCGTTTCGCGCGATCTGCGGAAAGTACGTGTCCCGCATCAAGGAGGTCTTTTTCGCATGGCCGGGCGTGACGGCGAGTCGCCCGATGGCGGAATGGACGCCTGAAAGAAAGCAGCTTTTCTTTGAGGATATCGCCTGGTGCCGAGCCGAGGGAATGGAGCTGGACGCCATCTTCAACGCGAATTGCTATGGCGACATTGCCATATCCAAGGCACTTGCCGAGCATGTCTCCGAGGTACTGGGCGAAATGGGAGAGAAAGGGCTCTTCCCGGAACACCTGACCACGACTTCTCCGTTCATCGCGACTGTGGTGCGTCGGCGGTTTCCCGGCGTGAAGATACGCCTGAGCGTCAACATGTACATCGAAAGCACGCAATCGCTTTCTTACATGGGGGAGCTCTTCGACTCGTTCTATGTCAGCATCGACAACCACCGCAACCTCGAGTATGTGCGCAAAATGGCGGACTGGTCCACACGCCACGGCAAGACACTTTGCGTCTATGCAAATTCCGGATGCCTGAGGGACTGTCCGTTCCGTCAGTTCCACAACAACCTACACGGGCACAACCGCATGGGACAGTCGGTCGTGGGCGAGGAGTTCTCCTTCTCGGCGTTCAGGTGCCGGACGAACTACGAACGCGGCAGATACGCCGACTTCCTCAGGGCCAACTGGATTCGCCCCGAGGAACTGCCGGAATACGAACGCATTGCGGGAGTCGTGAAGCTCGCGACGCGCAGGCATCCCGACCCAGAGGGTATCATACGCGCGTACGCCACGCATTCGTACGACGGTGACTTGGCAAAGATAATGGATCCCTTTTTCGACTTCCCTGTCCCTATCGACAATGCGACGCTGGGGAAGTCAGCCCTGTGGCCGTCCATACGCGATTGTGCAGACGCGCACAACTGTCACCGATGCGGGAAATGCGATGCCCTCATGAACGAACTGGCGCATCGGGCTAGAAGCATTGGCGAATCTGCCATGACTCAGACATTCACCGGTTTCTTCAAAGGTTGAACTTGTCAGTTATTTTCGCGCCAACGGCCGCTGCCATTGATTAGATACCGATAGTCCCCCATGTTGCATTTAGACTGACAAGGCGGCCTACTTTTTACACCTTACCAGATGGCCCCGTTGTATTTGCCGCCGACTTTTGGTAGAATGCTTGGTGTACAAACTGACTTGACAAGTCAACAAGGATTGCACATATGGACATTGAAAGAAACTTTTATTTGTCAAAGCTCGTATCCCGAATGGGCGGCGACCTGGTCAAGGTCATAACCGGCATCCGGCGATGAGCGCATAACCAGGAACCTCGAGATCGACTTTATCGTGAATTTGGGTTCTCGGAAGCTCTACATGCAAAGTGCGTTCAGCTCCATTTGAAAGTACCTGTGACAAATAAGAATAACCGCAAATGAACGCAATGAAACGCGGGCTTGTACTTGAAGGCGGAGGATTGCGCGGGCTGTTCACGGCCGGCGTGCTCGACGTTTTGATGGAGCGCGGAGTCAAGTTCGACGGAATTGTCGGAGTGTCCGCAGGCGCTTGCTTCGGATGCAACTACAAGTCGGGACAGGTCGGACGCGTCATCCGCTACAACAAACGCTTCGCCCGCGATCCGCGCTACTGCTCGTGGAAGTCGCTCTTCACGACGGGCGACCTCTTCGGCGCGGAGTTCTGCTATCGGACGCTTCCGCTGGAGCTTGACGTGTTCGACGCCGCGGCATACGAGGCGAATCCGATGGAGTTCCACATTGTCGCCACAGACTGCGCGACGGGAAGGGCGGTGTACAGGCGCTTAGACAAGGCCGATGAGCGCGCGTTCGACTGGATACGCGCCTCCGCTTCGATGCCGGTGGTGTCGCGTCCGGTTGAGATCGACGGCGGGCTCTATCTCGACGGCGGGCTCTCGGACGGAATCCCGCTGCGCTACTTCGAGTCGCTTGGCTACGACTTC
This sequence comes from Kiritimatiellia bacterium, assembly GCA_016296065.1. Classification (GTDB taxonomy): domain Bacteria; phylum Verrucomicrobiota; class Kiritimatiellia; order RFP12; family UBA1067; genus UBA1067. The sequence continues at coordinate 17,635 of JAEDKA010000061.1, read as the reverse complement.
AACGTTGTCGTCACGACGCGTCCGCACGGCTACAGGAAGTTCCCCTCGTGGAAACACCGCCTTGCCAAGCCGTTTCTCCGCCGCTATCCAGCCGTCTACAAGGCGCTGAAGACGCGTCACGAGTGGTACAACGAGACGCTAAAGTACATCGATTCGCGGGTTGCAGATGGCGCGGCGATGCTGATTGCGCCCGACGCATCGCTCGACATATCGCGCGTCTGCCACGATCCGGACGCCATGCAGCGCGCCTACGACATCGGCCGCAGAAAGGCGGAAGCCATTACGGCGAATGGACGGATAAAATTCCGCTTACATCGGTCGGCGGGAATATGGTAGAATATCACCCAAACGCGGCTTCGGCGGGCCGTAAACCGCCCCATCAGCCGGGCACGGCCCGGTACGAAGGATCAGGAATGAAGAAGTTGGTTGCCGCGGCGTGCGTCTGCATGGCCGCGACTGGGTTTGCGCAGGTGCGCCCTGCGCCGGTGGTCGGCGTCGAAAAGCCGGTCATTGTGAAGGAAGGCGAGCCGAAGAGCTATGTCGGCGTACTGAAGGCGTCTGAGCGCGTGTCGGTTACGGCACAGGTCGCCGGCAAGATATGGCGGCAGAATTTCCGCGAGGGCGGGCACGTCGAGAAGGGGCAGGCGCTCTTCGAGATCGAGGACACCGTCTACAAGGCCAACCTTGCAACCGCAAAAGCGAACCTCAGGCGTCTCGAGGCGCAGCTCGTCCTCGCCGAGAAGGAAGTTGCGAGATACAAGCGGGCGCTCGAGAAGAAGGGCGTCTCCGAAAACGACTACGACCGCGCGGTGAACGCGCGGGACGTCACGCTCGCGGACATAGATACGGCGAAGGCGCAGATTGCGCTCGCCGAGAACGACATGGTGTACACCAAGGTCCTCTCGCCGATAGCGGGGACCGTCGGAGAGACGAAGATACGCGTCGGGAACAACGTCGGCCCGCAGACGGGGGAGCTCGTCTCAATCGTCCAGTCGGACCCCATCAACATCCAGTTCGCGCTTTCCGAAAACGACTTCTACCGTTCGTTTGACGGGCGCGCGCTCAAGGGCAGCGTGAGGATGGAGGTGCTGCGCGCCGACGGCGCGCCGGTTTGCAGGAAGGTCGAAGTCGACTTCGTGGACAACCAGGTCGACCGCGCGACGGACACCATTATGGTGCAGCTCGTCGCGGAAAACGCCGACGGCATGCTTGTTCCGGGCGGATACGCCAAAGTCCTCCTCACCGAGAAGTTCGAGCCCGCGAAAATCGCGGTAAAGGTGAGTGCCGTCATGTTCGAGGGCGAAAAGAGGTTCGTCTACGTCGTGGGGGCCGGCGAAGTCGCGGAACGCCGCGAGATCAAGACGGGGGAGCAGATAGGAGACCTCCAGCTCGTCGAATCGGGGCTTTCGTCGGACGAGCGCGTCGTCGTCACGGGAATCCACAAGGTAGTCGACGGACAGAGCGTCGTCGCAAAGTAGGGGGCGGCCATGTTCTCCTCCATATTCATCAAGCGGCCGATCCTCGCGACCGTCATCTCGCTCGTCCTCGTGCTGGCGGGCGCAATCAGCGCGAAATTCCTGCCCGTCGCGGAGTATCCGCTCGTCTCCCCTCCGACCGTCCTCGTGATCGCGAACTACCCCGGCGCGTCCTCGCAGACCATCGCCGAGACCGTCGCCGCGCCGATCGAGGCGCAGGTCAACTCCGTAGAGAACCTCATCTACTACAGCTCGACGTGTGGAAACGACGGGACGTACGAGCTCAATGTCACGTTCGAGCCGGGGTCCGACGAGGACATGACGCTCGTCAACGTCAACAACGCGATCAAGCTTGCCGAGCATTCGCTTCCGAGCGAGGTGGTCCAGAACGGACTCATCGTCGTCAAGCGCTCGCCCGACATCCTCTCCGTGATCTCCGTGAGGTCTTCGCGCCATTCGCTGCTCGACATCTCCAACTGGACCGACATCCATATACTCGACGCCATCCAGCGCATAGAGGGCGTGGGGCAGGCCGTCATCTTCGGCGAGATGAAGTACTCGATGCGCGTGTGGCTCGACCCCGAGAAGATGCGCTCCATGGGCGTCTCGCCAGGCGAGGTGCGGTCCGCCATCGCATCCCAGAACGTCCAGGCTGCGACCGGAGCGATCGGCACTGAGTATTCCGGCAACCTCATGCAGTTCAAGGTGGACGCGAAGGGACGCCTTACCGAGCCGGGCGAATACGAGAAGATCGTCGTCCGCTCGTCGTCCGACGGACTCCGCCAGGTGCGGCTCGGCGACATCGCGCGCGTCGAGCTGGGGTCCGAGACATACGAGGGCGTCGGACGCTACCAGGGCGAGCCGTCCATAGCGCTCGCGATCTTCAAGCTCAACCACGGCAACGCGCTCGAGATCCAGCGGAACATCAAGGCGACGATGGAGGAAATCGAGAAGACGATGCCCGACGGCATGCACTGGGAGTTCGCCTACGACACGACGCGCTTCGTGAACGCGTCGATGAAGGAGATCGTCGAGACGCTCCTTCTTACGTTCGTCCTCGTCGTCGTAATCACGTGGCTCTTTCTCCAAAGCTGGCGCGCGACGATCATCCCCGCCGTCGCGATCCCCGTCTCGCTCGTCGGCACGTTCCTCTTCATGCACATGACGGGCATGTCGATAAACACGCTCACGATGTTCGCGCTCATCCTCGTCATCGGCTCCGTTGTGGACGACGCGATCTGCGTCACGGAGTCGTGCGTGCGCATGATCGTCGAGGAGCGCAAGAAGCCGCTCCAGGCGGCCTTCGACACGATGAAGCAGATAACGGGGGCGCTCATCGCGACGACGCTCGTCGTGCTCGCGGTGTACGCGCCGATCGCGTTCGCCGGAGGCATGGTCGGCACGATCTACCTGCAGTTCTCCGTCACGATGTGCGTGGCGCTCTGTCTTTCGACAGTGTGCGCGCTCACGCTTTCGCCGGCCGTCGCGGCGATCGTCCTCAAGGAGCCGAAGGAGCCGACTGGCTTCATGAAGGTGGTGACCGCTCCGCTCGCGGCGTTCGACTGGGGCATCCGCTGGCTTCGACGCGTGTACGAGCGCGTCTCGGGATTCCTCATCCGTTGGATGTGGTTGACGCTCATCGCCTTCGCCGCGATCGTCGCGTTTGACGTGTGGGTGTTTACGCGCGTTCCGGGCGGATTCCTCCCCGAGGAGGACAAGGGCACGGTGATCGCCGAGGTGGCGCTTCCGCCGGGCGCGTCGCTCGCCCGCACCGAGAAGGTGCTCGCCGAAGTCGGCACGGCGCTCGGAAAGATCCCCGGCGTCGCGACGATCCTCGAAGTGCCGCACCACTCGCTGACGTCCGGCACGGGCGAGAACGTCGGAATGGTCATCATGGAGCTCGAGGACTGGTCGAAGCGCCGCGCGCCTGGGCTCGACATCAAGTCGATCCAGGGGAAGGCCATGGCCGTCGGAGCGCAGTTCCCTGATGCGCAGGTGCTCGCGCTCGTTCCGCCGCCAATCCAGGGGCTTGGCGACTCCGGCGGCGTGACGTTCGCGCTCCAAGCCGTCGCCGGCCAGGGCTTCCGCGAGCTTTCAGAGGCTGCGAACAGGCTCGTCGGACGAATCATGCAGAGCGGGAAGGCGATGTACGCGTTCACGTCGTTCGACTGTTCCACGCCGATGGTGGAGTTCAGGCTGGACCGCGCGAAGGCGGAGGCGATGGGCGTACCGGTCTCGGACGTCTTCAACACGCTCCAGGCGCAGCTCGGCTCGTTCTACGTCAACGACTTCAACAAGTTCGGGAAGACATACCAGGTCAAGATACAGGCCGAGAAGTCGGGACGCGCCACGATGGCGTCTCTCGACCGCATCTACGTGACCGGCAGGAACGGCGCGCAGATCCCCATCAGCGCGCTCGGCACCTTCGAGTGGACGCTCGGCTCGCGTCAGGCGGAGAGGTTCAACATGTTCTCGTCCGCCGCGTTCACCTGCCAGGCGCTTCCGGGGGTCAGCTCCGGCGAGATGATGCGCCTCTGCGAGGAGCTGAAGGACGACGAGCTCGGCAAGGACTACGCGCTCGCGTGGAAGGACATGTCCTACCAGGAAAAACGCAACGAAGGCGCAATCGTGTGGCTGCTGGGACTCTCCCTCCTGATGGCCTACCTCTTCCTCGCCGCACAGTACGAGTCGTGGACCGTTCCCGTCTCGGTGATCCTCTCGATCGCGACGGCGGTGGGCGGCGGACTTGCCGCGCTGAAGCTTTCGGGGCACGCGATGGACATATACTGCCAGCTCGGGCTTCTCATGCTCGTCGGCCTCACTGCGAAGACGGCCATTCTGATGGTCGAGTTCGCCAAGCAGCGCCGCGACGAGGGCGTCGGGATATACCGCGCGTCCGTGACGGGGCTCAGGATGCGCTTCCGCGCCGTGCTTATGACCGCGCTCTCGTTCGTGATCGGCGTGATGCCGCTCCTCTACGCGACGGGTGCGGGTGCGGGCGCGCGCGTCTCGGTCGGAACGGTGACGTTCTGGGGAATGCTTGTCGCGACGGTGGCGGGCATGCTCCTCGTCCCGCCGCTCTACGTCTGCTTCCAGCGCATCAGCGAGTTCTTCATGGGCCCGCCCCGTCCACCTGCGGAAAATTAGAGCATGTGTGCGCTTTCATTGTGCATAAAACTTGACCAGAAGGAAATGCAGACATGAAGAAAATCGTCATCATCACCGGCAGTCCGCGTAAAGGCGCGACAGAGGGAATGGCCGACGCCTTCCAGGCGGCGGCCGAATCCAGTGGAATCGAAATCGTCCGATTCAACGCAGCGAAATTGAAGGTCGGTGGGTGCAGGAACTGTAACGCCTGCGGAAAGGTCGCGGGGCGCACATGCGTCTTCGACGACGACTTCACGCAGGTCGCGAAGGCCGTGCTGGAGGCGGACGGCATCGCGCTGGCGACGCCGCTCTACTGGTATTCCTGGCCGTGGCAGATCAAGGCGACGCTCGACCGGTTCTACTCGTTTCTCGTTGGCGGCTTCAACATGAAGGGAAAGAAGGCGGCGCTCATCGCGAGCTGTGGCGAGCCTGATGCGTCGGCAATGGACGGCCTTGTGTTCTCGTTCAAGAAAACGTGTGCGATCCTCGGGATGGAGGATGTCGGACATGTCCTCATCCCCGGCCTTCACGCGCCTGACGAATACAGGAAAACCGACGGTTGTGAACAGTCCGCCGCGCTCGTCGAGAAATTCTGAGCGCGTGAATTTTGAAGCGGCCTCGACAACCGCGTTGTAGTCTGCGATGTTCGCTCTCATTTTATCTTCCTTATCTTTGTTTGGACAGGCCAATCCTGCCCTTGCGCGACGCGGAGAATTATACTATAATGCATGCACATGGTGGAAGCGTAGAGATTGCGAGATAATTCAACCCGAAAAAAGGACTTAAATGAAAATGATTGGAATCGTTGCCGGAATCGCAGCAGTAGTCGCCATCGCGTCGGTCGTAGGCTGCAAGTTGTTCGCATGTCGCTCCACGGAGGCGAGGGTTCCGCTAACGGCGAAGGTGCCGGGCAGGGTCGCGGTCGTCTACTATTCTCAGTCCAAGGTCGGCAACACGGCGACGGTTGCAAAATGGATCGCAAAGCACACGGGCGGCGAGCTTGTCCCGATAGAGGCTGTCGAGGCGTATCCGGATGCCTACGGCGACACTCTCAAGGCGGCGCAAAAGGACATGCAGAACGGCGGAACGCGTGCGATACGGGCCGTTCCCTCGCTTGATGGATACGACGTGGTGTTCATCGGTTCCCCGATCTGGTACGGAACCTACGCGCCGCCGGTCGCGGAATTCTTCAAGGCGCATTCGCTCGCGGGCAAGACGGTCGTGCCGTTCTGTACGCACGGCGGCGGAGGCGCGGGACGCTACTTCGTGGACGTGCGCAAGGCATGTCCTGACGCGACAGTCAAGGATGGACTCACGATTCGCGGCTCGAACCAGATAGAGCGCCGCCTCGGAACCGGAGTCACCTCGCACCACACGGAAGACGACGTCGTCAATTGGCTCAACGCCACTTTCGCCGCGACAGCCGCTTTCGCGACAACGGGAGGCGCGGAATGCATGGAATGCCCTGGCAGTTGTTCGATGAATGAATGAAGCATAGCTTTTCAATCGTACTTCTTCGCCCTGAAATCCCGCACAACACGGGGGCGATAGGCCGGCTCTGCGTGGGGCTGGGCGTGCCGCTTCATCTAGTAAGACCCCTCGGCTTCGCCCTCGACGACCGCTACGTCGCCCGCGCAGGTCTCGACTACTGGCCGCATCTCGACGTCGCGCTTCACGATACTTGGGATGAGTATCTTGCGGCGGCAAAGCCCAAACGACTCTTCTTTCTCTCGACGCACGGAGAGAAGTCACTATACGAGTGCCGTTTTTCCGAAGGCGACGCGCTTGTGTTCGGGAATGAGTCGTCAGGACTGCCAAAGGACTTCTACGACCGCTACAAAGAATCGCTATTCAAGATCCCCATGCCCGGCGAACATGCGCGAAGCATCAACCTTGCAAACGCTGTCTCCATCGCCGCGTACGAGTGCTACAGGCAACTGTCAGGAACATAACAACTAAGATAAATTCTGTGCCTCCGCGACTCCGCGTGAGACAACATAAAGAAAGGGCAAAAACATGAAAACGAACCTTGGAAAGAAGAACTGGATGTTCCCGATGCCGGTTTTGATGATCGGCACGTATGGCGTGGACGGCACGCCCAACGTGATGAACGCCGCGTGGGGCGGGATCACGCTCGAGGACGAGATCACGATCTGCATCGACACCGGACACAAGACGTGGGCGAACATCGCCGCGCGCAAGGCGTTTACCGTCGCGTTCGGCACGGCCGACGCCGTGAAGGCCTGCGACTACCTCGGCATAGCGAGCGGCAACAAGACGCCCGACAAGGTGGCGAAGAGCGGCTTCACCGTGACGAAGAGCGCGTTCGTGGATGCGCCCGTCGTCAACGAACTGCCGCTCGTCCTCGAATGCGAACTCGTCTCGATGAACGAGGAGAACTGCAACGTCGTCGGCAAGATCGTCAATTGCGCGGTGGAGGAGTCCGCGATGACGGACGGCAAGCCCGACGCGGAGAAGATGAAGCCCGTCTGCTTCGACACCTGCCAGCACGTCTATCGCCTTATGGGTATGACCGTCGCCAAGGCGTTTTCGTGCGGCAAGGAACTGATGTGAGGAATGTCGAAATGACAGGCCTGACTGAAAATACGCTCGCGACCGAGCGCAAGTACACGGGGAAGATCATTAGTGTGGTGGGCATCATCGCATTCGGCGAATCCGCCTCCGCCTTGCGCATCGCCTCCGTCGCGCTCATCGTTGCGGGAATCGTAGGTCACAAACTCACCGCAAAGTAGAAAGGTTGCAACGACATGTTCAGACAGATGCGAAGAATCAAACAGCAGCTCTCCGAAGACGAAGCCCTGAAAGTCCTGAAGAACGCCAAGCGTGGAGTCCTCTCGGTGATCGGCGACGATGGCTGGCCGTACGGAATCTACATCAATCCTCACTACGAAGACGGGAAGATATACTTCCATGGCGGCAAGGCGGGACACAAAATAGACGCCCTGCGCAAAGACCCTCGCGCCTCGTTCACCGTAATTGACGAAGGCGTGAAGGACGATGGCGGCTGGGCGTACACGTTCAAGAGCGTGGTCGTGTTCGGAAGAGTGGAGTTCATCGACGACCAGGCGGAGGTGATAGAAATATGCCGCCGCCTATCGCGCCGGTTCACGCAGAACGAGAAGTACATCGAGGACGAGATAAAGAACTTCGGCGCTTTAGTCAAGGTCTTCGCCCTCGTCCCGGAACACATCACGGGCAAACGTGTTCACGAGGCATGATGATGAACGGAGAATGTTGACAATGATCGGATTGGGTTCCATAGTCAACGCCGCAGCCATAGTCGTGGGAGGATGCGTAGGGCTAGTCGCGGGCAAGACGATCAGCGAGCGTGCAAGGGCGACACTTGTTTCCGGAATGGCCGTCGGCACTCTGTTCGTCGGTGCGAGTGCGACATTCTCCAAGATGCTGTCGGTCGGCGATGGCGGTGCCGTGGAGTGTCGCGGCGCGCTTATGCTCGTGATGTCGCTTGCGATTGGCGCGGTAGCCGGGGAGATCATAGACATCGACGGCAAGCTCGAACACTTCGGGGTATGGCTTCGCCGTGTTTCGCGCAACGAGAACGACGGCTCGTTCCTTGACGGTTTCGTTACAGCATCCCTGACATACTGCATCGGGGCGATGGCGATACTCGGTGCACTGGAGGACGGGCTTAGGGGAGACCCATCGCTACTCTACCTGAAGTCCGTAATGGATGGCATTTTCACCATTGCGCTCACGGCTTCGCTCGGAAAGGGTGTCGTATTCTCGGCTATTCCGATCCTGCTCTATCAAGGGGGCATCACCCTCGCGGCATATCCTCTCCGCCCGGTGATGACGACGGACGCGCTTGACGCCATTTCCTTGACGGGGGGAGTGCTCATATTCTGCGTCGGATGGAACATCCTCTGGCGCGAAAAGAAGATCCGCGTGGCGAATCTGCTGCCGTCGCTGGCCGTCGCCATTGTGTGGACGCTCGTCAAAGGCGGGTTGTGAACGGAATTATGGGGATATTCTGAAGGCAAACTGAGATATTGCAATTTGCCTCCCTTTGCGGCATGCTGTCAATTTGGTATAATATGTCGACATCAAGGAGGATATAATCGTGAATAGCGTTAAGGTGTTCAAAGATCCGGCAAAACTACAGAAATGGTGCCGCGAGCGCAAGCTCGCAGGCGCGAAGATAGCGCTCGTCCCAACCATGGGCGCATTGCATGACGGGCATATGTCGCTCATACGCGCGGCGAAGAAGCGCGGCGCGGACGAAATCGTCGTTAGCGTCTTCGTGAACCCGGTGCAGTTCGGGCCGAACGAGGACTACGAGAAGTATCCGCGCGACGAGAAGTCGGACCTCGCGAAGTGCGCCGCAGAGGGCGCTACGGCCGTATTCTTCCCGACGCCGGCGAACATGTACCTCGATCGCCACTCTGTCTACGTCAACGAGGAGGATCTGTCGAAGGGCCTCTGCGGCGCGCGCCGTCCGGGCCACTTCCGCGGAGTCTGCACAGTCGTCGCCAAGCTGTTCAACCTCGCCCATCCCGATTTCGCCGTCTTCGGACAGAAGGACTACCAGCAGGCGCAGGTCATCAGGCGAATGGTCCGCGACCTCAACTTCGACCTCAAGGTCGTCGTCGCGCCCATTGTGCGCGAGGCGGACGGACTCGCCCGCTCGTCGCGCAATGCGTACCTCTCCCCCGAGGAACACGGGAAGGCGCTCGCGATTTCCCGCGGACTCAAGGCGCTCAAGCCTGGCGCACGCCTGTCGTCGCTTGCGCGCTCGCTCGAGAAGGCCGGACTCAAGGTTGACTACGTGGAATGCGTCGACGCCGAGACGCTCGAGCCGCGCAGGAAGATCGAGAAGGGGGTCTGCGTGCTTGTTGCGGTCTACTGCGGCAAAACACGCCTGATAGACAACCGCGTGTTCTGATCTGCTAGGGATTGGCAGCCCCAAGGAGAGTCGAACTCCTCTACCAAGCATGAAAAGCTCGTGTCCTAGCCGATAGACGATGGGGCCAAAAAACTGAAATAGTATACCATAATTCTCCGCCGAGAATCAAGGGGGTATTTTGACTGAACGAGAAGCATACGTCGCCTTCAATCTGACCGACAAAATCGGCTCCGTAAAGGTCGCAGAACTCGCTCTTGCCGCGGGTTCCGTCGCTGTTGCATGGGAGTCATGGCCGAACAAGGTCGCGCGTGCCGGAGGGGAGGTTGATGTCGGCGCGGAGTTTGCCCTCGCGAAAAAGTACGGAGTCGAGATCGTGACGCCTGCGGACGCGGCATATCCGCCGCGGCTCCTCGAGCAGCCTTCGCATCCGCTCGCGCTCTACGTGAAGGGCGACGCGTCGCTTCTCTCCTCGCCGTGCGTGGCGATGGTCGGGACGAGAAGGTCGACGCCGTACGGACTCGAGCAGGCGTTCCGCATCTCGCGCGACCTCGCGGCGCGCGGGTGGACTGTGCTTTCGGGGCTTGCCCTCGGCATCGACGCGCAGTCACACCGCGGCGCGCTCGACGCGGGCGGCAAGACTGTCGGCGTCATAGGCTCGGGGCTGGACCGCTTCTATCCCGAGGAGAACCGCGAACTCGCGCGCGAGATCGTCGCGAAGGGCGGCGCTGTCGCGAGCGAGTTTCCCTTCGGGCGTCCGCCGGACCAGCAGACTTTCCCTCAGCGGAACCACGTCGTCGCGGCGCTTGCGCGCGGAGTCGTCGCGGTCGAGGCGCCGCACAAGAGCGGAACGCTCATCACGACTTCGCTTGCCCTTGACATGGGCCGCGTAGTCATGGCGGTTCCCGGTCGCGTCGACGCGCGTGCGAGCGGAGGCTGCAACGAGCTCATCCGCGCGGGCGCGAGGCTCGTCAGGAACGCCGCCGACGTCGAGGAGGAGCTTTCGGAGCTGATGCCGAAAACAGAAATCAAACCCGCTCCGCGGCGCATCCGCCGCGCCGTTGCGCCGCCTTCGCCCCCAGCTTCACCGAGCGCCCCGCCAGCCGCCGACGGTAGGGGGCGATCACCGAGCGCCCCGTTCTCCATAGAAGAGGCGATGGTGATGCGCGAGGTGAACTCGGACGGCGTGTCGATGGACGTGCTGATAAGGCGCACGGGTCTTCCCGCGGACAAGGTTAACGCGCTCTGCATGGCGCTTAGGCTCAAGGGGCGCATAAGGTTTTTCCCGGGCAACCGCGTGGCGCTGCCGAAGGAAGCATAAAAAGGGGGGGGTGACTGGTATGAAGTTTGAGATTCTCCTATCCGCAGCGCTCTCGCTGACGACCCCGCTCCTGGCCGACGTGCAGAATGCGGGCACGTCCGGCGTCGGCACATGGTGGCACTGGATGAACGGACACATCACGCGCGAGGGCATAACGAAGGACCTCGAGGCGATGAAGCGCGCTGGGATCGACAACGCGACGATATTCAATGCCTTCCGTCCGTTCGGCAGCCAGTTCACCGCCTTCTCGCAGGTCGCGAAGGAGAACGTCCGCGAAATAGACGAGAGCTCGATGCCCACGGTAAAGTTCGCGTCGAAGGAGTGGTTCGACCTCTTCCGCTTTGCGCTTGACGAGGCGGAGCGGCTCGGAATCACGATTGGCGCGGCGAACTGCGACGGATGGAGCGAGTCGGGCGGACCATGGATCACGCCCGAGCTTTCGATGAAGGAGCTCGTCTGGGAGGAGATCGGCGGCGCAGTGAAGCCGGAGATACGCTACGACTTCTACAGGGAGATCGCCGTCGTTGAGGCGAACGGGAAGAAGTTCCGGTTCGGATATGCGACAAACGGGAAGAAGAATCACCCCGCCTCGCCGGAGGGATGCGGACTCGAATGCGACAAGATGGACCCAGCGGCGCTCGAATGGCACTTCAAGCACTATCCGAAGTGGCTGCTCGACGCGGCGGGACGCCACGCCGGGAAGACGTTCCGCTATTTCCTCGTCGACTCGTGGGAGTGCGGCTACCAGACGTGGACGGAGAAGTTCCCAGAGGAATTCAGGAAGCGCCGCGGGTACGATCCGATTCCGTGGCTCCCGGCTCTCGCCGGGGAGAACGTCGGCTCGCCGGAGGACAGCGAGGCGTTCAGGCACGACTTCCGCCTGACGTGCTCGGACCTCATAATCGACAACTACTTCAAGCGCCTCGCAGAGCTGTGCCACGAAAACGGAATGGAACTGTGGTCCGAGGGCATCTACGGATGGGACAACCTGCCCGCGGTAGACGTCCTGAAGACATACAAGTACTGCGACGTTCCGATGACGGAGTTCTGGGCGAAGGTCGCCGCGCATACGTATCCGTTCAAGATGAGCTACGTCGAGCCCATCAAGCACTTCTCCCCGCAGCACGCCGCCGTGCTGTACGGAAAGCCCGTCGTGGCCGGGGAGTCGTATACCGGCTACGGACTCTACTCCGACGCTCCGTTCGACCTAAAGCCCTACGGAGACCGCGCCTTCGCGCACGGAATCTCGCGGATGATACTACATTCGTACGTCCACCAGCCGACGGACGCCGCGCCGGGACTTACGCTCGGCATCTACGGACAGGCGTTCAACAGGCTGAATCCGTGGTACAATTTCTCCGACTCCTTCTGGCAGTACCACGAGCGCATCCAGAAGGCGCTCCAGGGCGGAGTCAAGTGCGCGGACCTGCTCGTCTACATCGGAGACAAACTTCCCGCGTTCGAGATGAAGGACGACGAAATCGCGCGGCTCATTCCGCACGGCGCGAGTTTCCAGTACATCAACCAGGACGTCCTGCTTTCGGGCCGCGTCCGAGTTGATCCCGGCAGCCGGCGCATTATGCTCGACGACGACAAGTCGTATGGGGCGCTTGTCGTGCGCCATGACGCGCTCGACCTTGCGACGATGGAGAAGCTCGGAGAACTAGCGAAGGACGGCGCGCATGTGTGCGGCGTCAGGCCAACGCGCACGCTTCGGCTTTCCAACCGCGAGGCGGAAACGGCGCGTCTGCGTGAGATTTCGGACGCGATCTGGGGCGGCGAGGCGTTCAGGAGCGCTAACGGCGTCGCGTTCGCCACGGACATGTCGTTCGGTTCTGACGGCGACGTCGAGACGGTGTTCGCGCGACATGTCAGGAAGGGCGGACGCGACATTTATTTCATTGCAAGCGCCTTCGATTTCGCCGAACGGTGGTTGAGAGTGAAGTTCGATTTCCCGGAACATGCCACCGGACCGCATGCGACGACTGCGGTCGTCCTGGATCCGGTGGACGGCAGACGCTACGCGCTGCACGTCCCGGTCACGAGTGCGCTGCACTCGGATGGATGGTGCATGCTGAAGCTTCGTCCGCGCCAGTCCCTGCTCGTGATCTTCGGAGAGGACGCGACAGGGCTCCCGTCGTACCAGGACGAGGTGGTCAATCCGAAAATCGCCGCGAGGCGTGAATACAACGGCGCGGAAGGGACGATCACCTTCGAGAGCGATCCCGGCATCGGGCCGATGCCGATCGGGAAGTTCCGCTCGCTCACGGAGGAGAAGGATCCGGACGTAAAGTACTATTCCGGCGTGCTGCGCTACGACTTCACGCTCGATGCGCCGACCGAAGGATCGAGGCTTCTTCTTTCCATGCCGGCGTTCGGCGCGACTGCGGAGGTGACGGTGAACGGCAAGAAGGTCGGGACGATGTGGGATCCGTACGCGCCGTTCGACATAACCGAGGCGGCGACGGAAAGTGGTCGCCTCGCGCCGAAGCTGCGATTCACGGTACGGGTGACGAATCCGTGGCGGAACAGGCTCATCGGCGATCTTTTCCAGGACCGCGGTGGAAAGGCCGCGTTCACGACTTCGCCCGGAATCGACAAGTACGACATGAAGCCGCACATCTCGAAGAAGGCGGACCTTATTCCGACGGGCATATCGCGTCCGATCTCGCTTACGGCCGTCGGTCAAAATCTTCAGGCGCTGATCGACGCGGCGGCTCCGGGCAGCACGATCGAAGTGCCGCCCGGCACATACAGACAGAAGGTGTTGATTCCGCGCGAGAAGAAGGGCCTTCGCCTTCTCGGCGGCGGCAAGGCCGTCGTAACGTGGGACGACTATGCCGGGAAGAAGGGCGCGGACGGGACGGATCTCGGAACTTTCCGGAGCTACACGCTGAAGGTCGAGGCTGATGACGTGGAGCTTGACGGCCTGACGATCGTCAACACGGCGTCCGACGAAAACGTTTCCGCCGGCGGACGCGGCGTCGGGCAGGCAGTGGCGCTGCACGTCGACGGAGACAGAATCGCTGTAAGGAACTGCACGATACGCAGCTACCAGGACACGCTCTACACGACGCAGAGCGTGACGAAGTGGGACGCGAAGCCGACGTATGCGCGCAGCTGCCGTCAGTACTTCGAGAACTGCCGCATCGAAGGGAGCGTCGACTTCGTGTTCGGACAGTCCACCGCGCTCTTCGAGAACTGCGACCTCGTGCTGCGCATATCCGGCGTCGTGACCGCCGCGGCGACGCCCGAGGGCCAGCCGTTCGGATATGTCTTCCACAAATGCCGCGTGTCGGCTCCGAACGACCAGAAGAGCATTCTTGGCCGTCCGTGGCGCGAGTATGCGCAGACGGTCTTCCTCGAGTGCGAGATAGGCGACTGCATAAAGCCGGTCGGCTGGACGACATGGCGTCCCGGCGACGGGCGCGACAAGACGGCGTACTACGCCGAGTTCGACTGCACGGGTACCGGCGCAGACCGCTCGGAGCGCCCGGCCTGGACGCATGGCTCCACGGCGGATCGCGACGCATACTTCTCCTCCCGCGGCTGCACCGATGTTCCCTTTGGGATGCTCAGGGGCTCCGACGGATGGTCACCCGCGCGAATTTTCCACGCACATTGATTTTTATGGTATAATACTCACCGAAAATCAATTTAGGAGTGCGAACAAAATGGCTGAGATGAGCAGAAATCCGAGAATATTGATCGTAACGCCGGAGATCACGTATCTGCCGGACGGCATGGGCAACCTCGCTGGCAAGATGTCCGCGAAGGCCGGCGGCATGGCCGATGTCTCCGCGTCGCTCGTGCAGGCGCTCCACAGCCTCGGCGCGGACGTTCATGTGGCGCTGCCGCACTACAGACGCATGTTCCACGTCGAGACGGCGCAGCTCGTCGCCGACGAACTGAGGAAGTACAAGAGCCATCTCCCAGACGAGCGCATCCATCTTGCCGAGGACCGCTGCTTCTACTACCGAGACACCGTGTACTCGCGCGGCGACGGCAACGTCAAGCTCGCGCTCGCGTTCCAGCGCGAGGTGATCAACAACATCATTCCGCGCGTTCAGCCCGACCTCATCCACTGCAACGACTGGATGACCGGCCTCATCCCGGCGGCCGCGAGGCGCGAGGGGATTCCGTGCCTCTTCACGGTGCACAACATCCACACGCAGAAGCTCACGCTCGCGCAGGTCGAGGACGCGGGAATCGACGCGGCCGAGTTCTGGATGAACCTCTACTACAGCTATCCGCCCTACAACTACGAGGAAAGCCGCAACAACAACCTCGTCGACCTGCAGGCGTCCGGCTGCTTTGCCGCGCACTTCATCAACACCGTTTCGCCCACGTTCCTCACCGAGATCGTGAACGGCTGGCACTCGTTCATCCCCGACTCGATCCGCAACGAGATCAGGAACAAGTTCAACGCGGGCTGCGCGGCTGGCATTCTCAACGCGCCGGATCCGGCGGACAATCCGCTCACCGACGACAAGATTCCGTTCAAGTACGGTCCCGAGAACCATGTCGAGATGAAGCGCCAGAACAAGCTTGCGCTTCAGCACGCGCTTGGCCTCGAGGAAGATCCGGACAAGGCGCTCTTCTTCTGGCCGAGCCGCCTCGACCCCATGCAGAAGGGGCCGCAGCTCCTTACCGACATCACGTTCCGCTTCCTCGACAAGCATCCGGACGCGCAGCTCGCGATCATCGCGAACGGACCGTACCAGCAGCCGTTCTGGGACATCCAGGCGTTCCACGGCATTCCCGAGCGCCTTGCGGTGCACAACTTCGACGGGCGCCTCTCGCAGCTCGGCTTCGCCGGCAGCGACTTCACGCTCATGCCGTCGCTCTTCGAGCCGTGCGGACTCCCGCAGATGCAGGCGCCGATCTACGGCTCGCTCGCCGTCGCGCATAACACGGGCGGACTCCACGACACGGTTGAGATGCTCGACGTCGGCGCTTCAAAGGGCAACGGCTTCATCTTCGATACATACGACTCCAACGGTCTATTCTGGGCGATGGACAAGGCGATGGACTTCTTCCACGAGCCTCAGGACGTCCGCGCGAGGGAGGTCTCGCGCATCATGTCCGAATCGCTCCGCCGCTTCAACCACGAGGCGTGCGCCCGCGAGTACATCAAGCTCTACGAGAGGATGCTGGACAGGCCGCTTGTGAAGAAGGAACACATTTAACTGAAATAACAAAGAAAGGTAAAAGGGGAGAGTCTAAATGACAGGGGAGAGTTCCGGACGCGGGCGCGAAGGCGCGCTCGCGAGGGCTAGGATACGCCAGGTGTCGGCGATGCTGTTCGTCTACGCCATATTCTACGTGTGCCGACTTGCGTTTTCGGCATCCAAGAAGGGCATGATCGAGCAGGGCGCGTACACTCCGGCGGAGATAGGCTATGTGGGTTCTGCGATGCTGTTCGCTTACGCAATCGGCAAGATCGTCAACGGATTCATCGCCGACCACGTCAACGTCAAGAAGTACATCATGCTGGGGCTGTTTGTCTCGGCTCTCGCCAATCTGGTCGTAGGCTTCCATGTGCCAGCACTCATGCTTGCCGTCGTCTGGTTCGTCAACGGCTTCGCGCAGGCGTCCGGCTCGCCGTGCTGTGTCGTCGCGTTATCGCGCTGGTGGCCGAAGGAGAAGCGCGGGACGTACTACGGCATCTGGAGCTGCTCGAACAACCTCGGCGAGGTGTTCGCGTATGTCCTCTCCGCCGGAATCGTCGTCTGGGTCGGCAAGGCGTTCGGTCCGGACTGGGCGTGGAAGAGCTGCTTCTGGGGCGCTGCGGCGTTCGGACTCGTCGGCATAGCTGCGGCGTTCCTGTTCTTCGGAAACTCTCCCGAGGACGAGGGCCTGCCGCCTGTCCCTGCGGACGCGACCGAGGCGAAGGTCGACACGACTGGCGGACAGAAGATCGCGCTCACCTCTCCGGTGGTGTGGATGATCGCGCTCGCGGGCGGACTCTTCGCCGCCAGCCGCTACGCAGTCATCGACTGGGGCATGTTCTTCCTTCAGGTCAAGAAGGGGTATTCCGAGGCCGGCGCAGCGACGGTGATCTCCGTCAACTCCGTCGTTGGCGCGGTGTCGTCCGCGCTTTCCGGCGTGATATCCGACCGCTTCTTCAAGTCGAGCCGTCAGGAGCTCGCGCTTTCCGCCGGAATCATGAACGTCGTAGCGCTCGCGCTGTTCATGCTCGTCCCGGGCAGGCATGTCTGGGTCGATGTCACGGCGATGGTGCTCTTCGGCTTCGCGGTGGGCATCCTTCTCACGTTCCTTGGCGGACTTATGGCGGTCGACCGCGTGCCGAAGTGCGCTGCTGGCGCGGCTCTCGGAATTGCGGGCATGGGCAACTATATCGGCGCCGGGCTTCAGTCCATCGTCTCCGGGCATCTCGTCAACCGCGCGGCGGACGGCACCGCGACCCTTGCAAGCCACACGTTCTCCAACGGCTGGACGCTCGACTGGCTTGCCGTCTTCTGGATCGGCATGGCCGCGATGTCGGTCGTCTGCATCCTGCTTTCCTGGCAGCGACGCAGATAGCGCGCCGAATCCCCAGAAGGGGCCACTGGGGCCGGATTCCCCCGAGATTAAACGTACGCTTGAGCGCATCGACGAGGCGCTTGCCAAGTAGCCCCCAGGACGGCGCGTCTCCTTGAGGTGCGAAGGCAGGCGGATGAACCAAGGAGATGCGGCGTCTCGCCGCGTCTGTATGACGCAGCGCATAATGGGCCGTGAGTGCCATCAGGCGCAGGGTGCGATTTTAATTCGTTGAAAAATCGCTGAGGTCGCGGCGGTATCTGGGCG
>JAEDKA010000092.1 GCA_016296065.1 Kiritimatiellia bacterium | reverse complement strand
TCATGTTTTGCGCTTCGCGGGACCACGAATCTTGGCAGGGGGTTGCGTCGCTCCGTCGACGCAGGCGCATACACACATACGCCAATATATGCGCAATGCGCAAATCCTGGCAATTTGCCACGCTATCGCATAAATCTCTCGGTGCACCCGGAAAAGAAGAAAATGTCGGTATTATGCACGCCGGCATTATGGTTTATGGTATAATACCCGCCATCAAACATTCGTAATTTACTTCCAATGCCGAGATACGTGATAGACGAAGGGGCGCTAAGGCGCAATCTGGAGATCCTGAAGGGGGTGTCCGACAGGACGGGTGCGAAGATACTACTCGCACAGAAGGCGTATTCCTGCGCCGCGACGTATCCGCTCTGCGCGAAGTACCTTGCCGGAACGACGGCGAGCTCGCTCTTCGAGGCGAGGCACGGACACGACAACTTCGGCGGGGAGACGCACGTCTTCGCGCCTGCGTTCGCCGCAGAGGAGATGGACGAGATTCTTTCCCTCGTGGACCACATCGTCTTCAATTCGCCGCGCCAGGTGTCGCTCTACGGCGAGATGGCGAAGAGACGCGGCGTCTCGGTTGGCCTTAGGGTGAATCCCGAGGTCTCCGTCGCGACGACGCCGGCGTATGATCCTTGCCGTCCCTCCTCGCGACTCGGCACGACGCGCTCCGCGCTGGAGGCATCGGGATTTCAGGCCGCAAAGAACGCAAAGGGCGCAAAGGTTGACGGGCTTCACTTCCACTGCCTCTGCGAGCAGGGAGTCGAGGAGCTGAGAAAGGTCCTTGCCGGATTCGAGGAGAAGTTCGGCGAATTCCTTCCGCAGATGAAGTGGGTGAACTTCGGGGGAGGACACCACATAACGCGTGCGGACTACGATGTCGACGGACTCGTCGAGCTCGTGAACTCATTCCGGTCCCGGCATCCGCACCTCGAGGTCTACCTCGAGCCTGGCGAGGCGATTGCGCTCAACGCCGGCACGCTAGAGTCGCGCGTTCTTGAGATACAGCCCAAGGGCGCGGACGGAATCGCCAACGCGATACTCGACACGAGCGCCGCGTGCCACATGCCGGACGTCATCGAAATGCCCTACACGCCGCGCGTTGTCGGCGGTACCATCCACGATCCCGCAGGCCACGAGCCACGAAGCGCGCATCTCTACCGCTTCGGCGGTCCGACGTGCCTCGCCGGCGACGAGATCGGAACCTACGCCTTCGACCGTCCGCTGAAGGAGGGCGACGTCGTGACGTTCGAGGACATGGCGATCTATTCGATGGTGAAGAACAACACGTTCAACGGAATCAACCTGCCCGACATCGTGCTGCGGCACGAAGACGGGCGCGAGGAGACGCTCCGCACCTTTGGCTACGACGACTTCGCCTCGCGGCTGTGACGGAAGACAGGAGGAAAGACAAGACATGAAGGCACAGGCCAACCAGTTCATCGGCTGTGACGCCGAATTTGACAAGGCGCGCGTAGTCCTCTTCGGCGCGCCGTACGACTCGACGACGTCGTTCCGTCCGGGCACGCGCTTCGGACCGGCGGCAATGCGGGCGGAGTCGTTCGGCATCGAGACGTACTCGATGCTGCAGGACCGCGACCTCGAGGAGGACGCGAGCGTCTTCGACTCGGGCGACATCGAACTTCCGTTCGGAGCCCCCGAGCCAGCGCTCGCGATGATCGAAGGTCGAGCGGAGGAGATATTCGCCGCGGGGAAGGTTCCGTTCCTCCTAGGCGGCGAGCATCTTGTCACGCTCGGCTCGGTGCGCGCAGCGGCGAAGCGGCATCCCGACCTGCGCATCATCCACTTCGACGCCCACGCCGACCTCAGGGAGGACTACCTCGGCAATCCGCTCTCGCATGCATGCGTGCTGCGGCGCTGCCACGACATACTCGGAGACGGACGCATCTTCCAGTTCGGAATCCGCTCCGGGACGCGCGACGAGAGGCAGTTCATGCGCGACGGACACGTCACGACTGAGCTTTTCTCTGACGAAACGCTCGCCTCGGTCGTGGAATCTATCGGCCCCGGCGCGCCGGTGTACCTGACCGTCGACATGGATGTCCTCGATCCTTCGGAGTTTCCCGGGACGGGCACCCAGGAGGCGGGCGGGCTTTCTTATTCGCGTCTTGTGAAGGACGTGCTGCTCGTGTGCTCGCGGCTCAACGTGGTCGCGCTGGACAACGTGGAGCTCAATCCGATGCTGGACCAGAGCGGACGTTCCACGGCGCTTGCGTGCAAGTTCCTCCGCGAGGAACTGCTCGCGCTCTAGCGTCCGGTCTGCGGCGCATGTTCGCTGCCTTAATATTTCCGCGTGAGATGCTCGACTGACGGTTCTGCGCACGCGCGTCCATTTTTTGCTATAATATCCAATCAAGCGCGGCGAATCGCGCCCCGATAATATCTCAGAACGAAAGATAAACTCTACAAATCTCAAGGCAACAGAGAAAAATGAAGCAGTACAGCGTAGGTCTCGTGGGTGTCGGTGCTGTCGGCACCGAGATGATCAAGGTTCTCAAGGAGCGTGCATTCCCGCTTAAGGGGCAGGTCCAAGTCTTTGCGTCGCGCGAGCGCGACGAGCAGATCCTCGGCGAGACGTATCATGTGAAGAAGGCGGACGAGAACTCGTTTGCGGGACTCGACATTGTCCTTTTCGCGGGCAAGACGGACGTCGCGATCCAGCTGAAGGACGCCGTCGTCAAGGCCGGTGCGAAGATGATCGACAACTCGCGCGCGTTCCGCCAGGACCCCGAGGTTCCGCTTGTCGTCCCTCAGGTCAACGCCGAGGACCTCGACTGGAACAAGGGCGTCATCGCGAACCCCAACTGCACTACTGCGATCATGCTCGAGGCCGTCGCGCCCCTGCACAGGGCGAAGGGCCTGAAGCGCCTGATCGCCTCCACCTACCAGGCGGCGTCCGGCGCTGGCCAGCCGGGGCTCAACGAGCTAGAGGACCAGATCCACACATACGCGAAGGGAGAGCCCCTGACGGTCAAGGCGTTCCAGCACCAGCTGATGTACAACCTCATTCCCCACATCGACAAGTTCGACGAGGAGAACTGGTACACGCTCGAGGAGCTCAAGATGCGCAACGAGGCGCGCAAGATGCTCCACCATCCCGAGCTTAAGCTCAGCTGCACGTGCGTGCGCGTTCCGATTGCGCGCGCCCACTCCGAGTCGCTCAACCTCGAGTTCGAGAACGACATAACCCCCGCCGAGGCGCGCGAGATACTCTCGAAGTGCGAGGGCGTGAGGGTGGTGGACGATCCGCTCAACGGCGGATACCCGATGCCGCTCGACGCGACGGCGAAGTACGACGTCCTCGCGGGACGCATCCGCCAGGACATCAGCCGCGACGACAAGAAGGGTCTCGAGATGTTCGTATCCGGCGATCAGCTCCTCAGGGGCGCGGCGCTCAACGCCGTCGAGATCGCGGAGCACCTCATCAAGCGCGGACTCGTCTGATGCGTCCGCGCCGCGGGGGGATTTTGAAACAACAAGGAGGTAAAAGATGAAGAAGCTGATGATGGTCGCGCTGTCCGCCGCTTTCGCGGGCTGCATGTGCAAGGATTGCAAGACGTCCGTTTCGTCCGCCCCGTTCGGCGAAACGAAGTACGGCGAGAAGGCCACGCTCTACACGCTCAAGGGCAAGGGCGGACTCGTCATGGACGTCACAGATGACGGTGGCAAGGTCGTCAACCTGATGGTTCCCGACGCGAAGGGCGAGCTTGTCGACGTTACGATCGGCTTCGATTCTCCGTCCGGATGGGAGAACACCGATCCCTACTTCGGCGCGATCATCGGACGCTATGGCAACCGCATCGCCGAGGGCAAGTTCTCGCTTGACGGCAAGGACTACACCGTGCCGGTGAGCGACAAGGACCACAATGCAGCGCTCCATGGCGGAAAGCGCGGCTGGGACGCGTACGTATGGTCGGCGAAGACCTTCGCCTGCAAGGAGAGCGGCAATGTCGGCATCGTCTTCGAGAAGGCGTTTCCCGACGGCGAGCAGGGCTTCCCCGGCAACGTCAAGGCAAAGGTCACATACACGATCACTCCCGAGAACGTATGGCGCATCGACTACGAGGCCACGACGGACGCCGCGACTCCGCTCAACCTGACGCAGCACGTCTACTTCAACATGAACGGAGAGGGCACGATCCTCGATCAGGAGCTCATGATCGACGCCGACACGTTCCTTGCCGTAGACAAGAACCTCGCGCCGGTCGGGGCTCCGAAGTCAGTTGCGCAGACCCCGTTTGACTTCCGCGCGTTCCGCAAGGTCGGCGAGAGCATCGACGATCCGGACGAGGTGCTTCAGTTCGGACCGGGCTACGACCACAACTGGTGCCTGAACGGTACGGGCTTCCGCAAGGCGGCCGAGCTTCGCGGCGAGAAGCGCGCCGTCGAGGTCTGGACCGACCAGCCCGGACTTCAGTTCTACGCGGGCAACTTCATCAAGGATGCCTGGACGATGAAGGGCGGCAGGCCGATGGTGCGCCGAGGATGGCTCGCGCTCGAGACGCAGCACTATCCCAACTCGCCGAACCGTCCCGACTTCCCGTCCACGACGCTCCGTCCCGGCGAGACGTACAAGACTTCGACAGAGTACCGCTTCAAGGCGCTCTGACAGAATTGAGACAAAGGGCCGCAATACCGATTGCGGCCTTTTCTTAGTACGCAGGACATGATACAAGGTCTGGAGTGAAAGTCTCCAATGGGCCAGTTAGGAGGAACCAAATAGCCGAAGACAAACTTGCA
>JAEDKA010000060.1 GCA_016296065.1 Kiritimatiellia bacterium | reverse complement strand
CCACCTCCTTGGGTAGGTCACGAAGCACAAGGAGGTGCACCGTCTCGGTGCGCCAAAGCAAGGAGGTGCGGCGTCTCGCCGCGCCACGTACGAACGGCGGAGCTGGAAGCTCCACCTCCTTGGGTAGGTCGCAAAGCACAAGGAGGTGCACCGTCTCGGTGCGCCAAAGCAAGGAGGTGCGCCTCGCCGCGCCAAAGCATAGTTCATAAAATAATAAAAAATTGTGTATGAAAATACATTCCTCGCGTCGGAAAATCTGGTAAAATGTCAATCAGAAGTTCGGGCATACAAGAAAACACAAGGAACCTGACTATGAAAAAGCTGATCTCAGCCATGTTTTTCGCAGTCCTCGCCGCAGCGGCCGCGATGGCCGACGCATTGGACACGACGCTCTTCGCAAAGAAGAGCGTCATGACGATTTCGGGCTATTCCGGCTCGACGACACTCGCGAACTTCCCCGTCCTCGTGCGGCTCTCAGCCGGCAGCCCGAGCGGGTTCGCCTACGCGGACGTGACGAACGGCGACATCCGCTTCGCCGACGCGAACGGCAACTCCCTTCCTTTCGAGATCGAGAAGTGGGACCCCTCGGGCGAGTCGCACGTCTGGGTGAGCGTTCCGTCGCTCTCCGGGCAGGCCACGACAATCACGATGTACTACGGCGCGATCACCGGAAAGCTCCCGCCCGTCGATTCGACCGGCGTCTGGAGCCTCGCCGGGTACCAGAACGTCCACCACTTCTCCGACGCGAGCGGATACATGGACATTGAATCCTCTGCGAATAACCTTACCGTGACACGGCAGGGAGCCAACACCGTCGATCCGGCTGGCGTCCTCGGTAGCTCCCTGGCGACCGGCTCCGGCGGCATGAATGGCCTGAAGGTCGAAACGGACAGCAGTTGGATGTGGGCAGCGGGCGGAACGGTCACCTTCTCCGCGTGGGGGAAGTGCGGGGTGGATGGTACGTCACGCCATCTGTTTGGAACAACCGTGGCTTATGGCGAAGCAAACGTCTCAACTTTGACCTTTAGGGCGAATGTTGGAGGGACAACGGTGGAGGGAGCGATTCCTTCGGCGAGTGGTTGGCATCTCTACACCGTTGTGCTTGATGGTTCCGACCTTTCTCTTTTCATCAACGGCACACTTGCCGAATCGAAATCATGCTCAATAGCGGCCGCGTCCGCGGCCCTCTACTGGGGCTCCAACGGCTCGAACCGCTGGAAGGGTTCCATCGACGAGGCGCGCCTTAGGAATGTCGCCGACACGCCCGACTGGATCCAGGCGTGCTATGACACGATTAATGCCGCCAACTTCGTTGCCGCCGCGCCGGTCGAGGCGAATGCCACCACAGCCCCGACCTTCGCCAACGGAACGACGGGTACGCTGCTCGACGCGACCCAGTTCGCCTCGCGAATCCCGCTCACGATCTCCGGCTACGACGGCTCCGACGCGATCGAGAACCTGCCGGTGCTGATCCGACTCGGCTCCATCTCGGTTTCGGGCTTCGACATTTCGACACTTGCCTCCGACGGCAGCAACTTCCGTTTTGCCGACGCTTTAGGTAACAACCTCCCGTTCGAGATCGACACCTGGGACGCGACGAGCGGCAAGAATGCGTGGGTGACCGTGCCGTATGTCGAAGGAACGGGCACGACGATCTACCTCTATTTCGACACCTCCGCGACGCTCGCAGCCAACGACTCGGCAGCAGTTTGGACGAATGCCTGCTACAAGAACGTGATGCACTACCAGAGCACCATGGACGCGGCCGGCTGCCATGATTCCACGGGCATCAACACCGGGATTACCACGACCTACACGACCCTTGGAACAGCCAAGGGAAAAGTTGGCGACGGGGCCGATTCCTCCAACGGCAGCAGCACGGGCTTTCGCTTCACCCTTGGCGACGCGGCGTGGGGCAAGGGCGATCCCATCACGTTCTCGACCTGGGCCTACACCACGGATGGCACGCGTCCTGTTTTTGGCGACTATAACGGCACGGGTCTCTATTTCATCCATGTAAACGCCGAAAAGCTTTTTGTTTGCAACAGACCGTTGGCTACCGTTGCGGCCGGCGTGGGAGGAACCAAGTCTCTCGCGTTGGCGAACGATTCCAACGCCACGTGGTGCTACTTTACGTTCGTGTGCGACGGCGCCGTCACCAAGGTCTATGCCAACGGCGCCTACGAGGGCATGGTCGCGACGCCGCTGCCGGTGATGAGCGCCTTTGCCTGGGGCTACGCCAACGCCGGCCGGTACAAGGGCTATTGCGACGAATCGCGCATCCACGCGGTCGCCGAGACCGCCGACTTCGTCGCGGCGAGCTACAAGGCGATGACGGATGCCTCGTTCGTCGTCGCGGGAGATGTCGAGCCCGCCGTCACGAGCTACACGCCGCAGATTCTCTCGGCCGAGCCCACGCTCAATTCGATTGAAGTCAAAACGCGCCTCACAGCGTTTGAGGCAGGCGCCTCCTCGGTGTCGTTGACCCTGCTCTACGGAACGTCCGCCGACGCGCTGACATCGGAGCTTTCCCTTGGGTCGATAACGGCGCCGGGATCCCTGACCCGGACATTGTCGGGGCTTGGCTTCTCCACCACGTACTATCTCCAGGTCAAGGCGGTCGACAATCTCGACAACGAGGCGCGGTCCGAGGTCGTCGAGGTGGCGACGGGTGCGGACACCCGCATGGACACCAGCCCCTTCGCCTACAAGAGCGCGGCGACCGTCGGCGGGTACGCGGGTTCGACGACCCTCGCGAACTTCCCCGTCCTCGTGCGTCTCGCGGCAAACTCGCCCGTCGGCTTCAATTACGAGGACTGCGCGGCGGACGGATCGGACATCCGGTTCACCGACGTGAACGGCATTATGATTCCGCACGAAATCGACACCTGGGATCGGACCGGCACGTCGCTCGTCTGGGTTTGCGTTTCGAAACTTTCCGGCACGGCGACGGAGCTTACGATGTACTACGGCGCCGCCGCCCCCGCGTCGCTTTCCTCCGTCACGTCCGCCGACGTGTGGACGAACGCGAACTACAACGCCGTGTGGCACTTCTCCGGCAGCGCCAAGGAGTCGGCGAACGGCCTGACGGATTCGGGTTCAAGCGGAAACCCGACCTATACCGCCACGACCTTCGGTGTCGGCACGTGCTTCAAGACGACCGGCAATACGACGCTCGGATACAATGTGGATGCCAAGTGGACGACGCTTGGCGAGGGTTCCACGCTTACGGTCTCCGCATGGGCGAAGTACGACCTCGGTTCCGCAAATTATAACCGCATGCTTTCCTGCATGTCGGACTGGCAGAAACCCGCCGGATGGGAACTGACGATTCAGAATGCCAGCATCGATCAAATCACCGTTGGATCGTCCTCCAAGAGCCAATACCAGTACACGGCGAGCGGCGTGGGCCCCGGTTCGGGCAACGTTTATCTCACCGCCGTCTATAACGAGGACGGAAATACGCAGCTTTACGTCAACGGCGCCCTGGCGTATAGCGAAAAGCTCAACAATGTCGTTACGCCAACGGAAAAGCTTTGGATCGGCTCTCTCAACGGGACCGGCAACTTCTGGAACGGCTCGCTCGACGAAATCCGCATCCACCGCGACGCGGAGTCGGCCGACTGGGTCAAGGCCTGCTACGACACGATGGCGTCCGCCTCGTTCGTCACGATGGACGACGTCACGGCCGTGGGTGGCGTGCAGCCGCTCGCGATCCGCTCGAACGGCGCGACGCTCTCCGGCACGACGGCGACGATCACGGGGCGCCTTGCCAACCTCGGCACCGACGCCACGTCCGCCGACGTCACGCTCTACTATGGCACGTCGGCTAACATCGAGGGCGGTACAGCCGTCGGCCCGGTGTCCTACAACGACAAGGCGGCCCTCTCCAACACGCTCCCCGGCCTCACGCCTGCAGCGACCTACTACTACGCCTACAAGGCCGTCAACAACGCCCCGACGCCCGAAACTGCCTGGTCGGTGACGAACTCCTTCGTCGTCGAGGCCTCGACGCGGTTCTCCGATGAGATTGACATCTCGGCGCAAAACTGCCAGATGACCGTGACGGGCACGATGACCGACTGGGGCGTCGGCACGACGGTGGTCGAGCTTCTCGTCGGTACCTCGGCGGACAATCTCGTGAGCGTCCAGACGGTGAACCTCTCCACCGCGCCCGCGAACATGGAGGTCGCCTTCGATCCCGTCACCGAGCCGATCGGCACCTACTATGTCGCGATCCGCGCGACGACGACCTACAACGACATCGTATGGGTCCGCGAAACGACGACGACCTCGCAGTCGCTCGCCGACACCTCGACCTACACCTGGAAGGGCGGAACAGGATCCTGGTCCGATGCTTCGATGTGGACGAGTTCCGACACGGGCGCGGCGGGCGTCCCGAGCGCGGCCTCCTCGGTCGTCTTCGGCGACGCGGATAGCGACGTCACGCTTGCGGCCAACGTCACGGTCGCGGGCCTCACGGTCTCCTCCGTCGGCACGCACGCGTTCCGCTCCGACAAGACGATGACCGCCCGCACGCTCACGGGTTCCGTCACTATGTCCGGGACCGGCGGCGGCACCCTCGTCCTCGATTCGGTCAAGTTCGAGAGTCAGATCTCCGACCTCGCCGGACTCAAGCAGCTTGTGATCGAAAACATGGGCTGGGCGGAGGCGGCGTCGAGCGCGGCAACGGACATCGTCCTCGTGAACGGCGGCACCTTTTACGGCGGCAATTCGTCCAGTTCGCAGCGGACATACGGCAAGCTGAAGCTCGTCGGCGGGCCGAACCGCATCAGCTTCAGCCAGTACACGGCGTATGGCATCCGGTTCGCCTCCTTCGAGGCGCTCCCCGGCTCCGGCGTTCCGGTCGTCAGCATCCGCGAATCGGCCAACACCGGGGATCGTCCGCTCGTCGCCTTCGACGACGCCACGGGCATCGAACTCGTCGGCGGCACCGCCTCGCTCGCGGACGCCACGTCGAAGATCCCCGTCTGCCCGAACTTCATGCTCAACGACACCGACACCCTGTATGGCAAGGGCGCCTGCACGATCGTGAACGGCGAAGTGCGGAAGATTCCGCAGTCGACGATGCTGACGACGCTCGCCGACGCGACGGAGACCGACAACGTCTGCCTGAGTTCGGACTGCACGCTCGACGCGGACGTCACCGTCAACGCCCTCCTTTTCACGGGGGCGAACATCGACCTCGGCGGGCACACGGTCACCGTCCGCTCCGGCGTCTTCCGCGAAGGCGACGGCGGCATGTACAATCATCTCATCCAGAACGGCGTCGTCAAGCTCGGCCGTCCCGACGCCCTCGGAGACGGCACGAACAACAGCGATGCCCGCAACAAGGTCGATTTCGCAGTGGACGGAAACGGCGACCCCGAAGTCGGCATGCTCGCGCACAACGCCCAGCAGATGGGGTGGAACTGCTATGCCACCTACGCCACCTTCGTCGGAACCTTCGCGGCCCCGCCGAATCAGAACTATTCGATTTCAGACAGCATGCGCGGAACCAACGCGGTCGTCGAAATGCGCGGCGGCCAAATCCGCCGCAGCGGCGATCACGGCCGGAAGTCCCTCTTCCGCGGGGTGTCCGGCGTTGGCTCGATCAACTTCCAGGACAAGTGGAACTGCGGTCTCTGGCTCGGCGACTTGGCGTCGACCGAAGACCAGGAATATTACAGCACGAACTCGCTGGCGGGCCGTGTTGTCGTCGGTCACGGCGGCCTCGTCAAGCCGGGCTGCATCGACTACGACGGTGGGCGTCGCGGTTGCTTCTCGATCCCCTACGTGACCCCGAACGGTGACCTTCCGAAACTCAGCGCGCTCGAGTTCCGCGACGGGGCCAAGCTCAAGGTCACGCTTCGCCCCGACGGCACGTGCTCGTGGCTCGACGCGTCCCAGACGCAGTCGGCGGGCACCTTCCTCGACGTCACGCTCGCGGGCGACCTCGTGCTGGAGGAAGCGGGACGTGTCAAGAGCGGCAATGGCCCATGGATTGTCCTCAAGACAGGCAAAGAGACGACTGGCTCCTTCGCCAATGCCGGTGCAAACGGCAGGGGCATTCAGGGCTACAAAGTTTCCTACAACGTGGCGCTCCCCGACGGCACCTACGGCGTAAAGGTGGAGAAGAAGAACCTTGTTGGCTTCAGCATCATCGTCAGGTAACGATGGATGGCGGAGCAAGATGCTCCACCTCCTTGGGTTAGCCGCAAAGGACGCAAAGCCCAAGGAGGTGCGGCGTCTCGCCGCGCCACGAGGGGACGGCGGAGCTGGAAGCTCCACCTCCTTGGGTAAGCCGCAAGGAGGTGCACCGTCTCGGTGCGCCACGAGGGGACGGCGAATTATGGTATACTGTGTTCCATTAAGACCAAGCAAAGCGAAAGGAGTGTCTTGTGAGCCTATGTGAGGGATTTCGTCGATCTGTTTTCGCGGGAGCAGCCGTGTTTGCCGCTCTAGCGTCCGAGGCGGGGGCTCCCGTCGAGACGCCGACGATGGGCTGGAGCTCGTGGAACGCATTCCGCGTCAACATCAGCGAGGGGACGATCAAGCACCACGCCGACCTTGTCAAGGAGTTGGAGCTCGACAAGTGCGGGTACGTATACATCAACATCGACGACGGCTATTTCGGCGGACGTGACGAGAACGGACGGCTCAAGACGCACCCGAAGCGCTTCCCCAACGGACTCAAGCCCGTCGTCGACCACATCCATTCGCTTGGCCTCAAGGCCGGCATCTACTCCGACGGCGGCGAGAACACCTGCGGCAGCATCTTCGACAACGACAAGATGGGCATCGGCGTCGGCCTCTGGAACCACGAGCGCCAGGACGCGGAGTATTTCTTCAAGGAGCTCGGCTTCGACTTCATCAAGATCGACTTCTGCGGCGGCACGAAGCGCGGCAACACGGCGAAGGTCGACATGGACGCGAAGGAGCGCTACACGCTCATCCGCAAGACGTTCGACGCAGTGAAGCCGGGCGTGAGGATCAACATCTGCCGCTGGGACTATCCAGGCACCTGGGTCGGCGAGATCGGCAGCTCCTGGCGCATGAGCCACGACATTGCGCCGCGGTGGAATAGCGTCAACGACATCATCCACCAGGCGCTCTATCTCTCGGCCTACGCCGGTCCCGGCGCCTTCAACGACATGGACATGCTCGAGGTCGGGCGCGGACTTGCCAAAGAGGAGGACAAGACGCACTTCGGCATCTGGTGCATGATGGCTTCGCCTCTTCTCATCGGATGCGACCTCCAGCAGCTGCGCTACTCAAAGGGGAAGAGCTACGCGATGGACCTTCTCAAGAACCGCGAGCTCATCGCGCTCGACCAGGATCCGCTCTGCCTCCAGGCGTACGTCGCCAAGCGCGACGGCGAGACATATGTACTCGTGAAGGACATCGAGACGTATCAGGGCACGACTCGCGCTGTCGCGTTTCTCAACACCGAGAACGCGAACCGGGAGATGAGCATCGACCTCAAGGACATCGAGCTTGCCGGCAAAACCGCGGTCCGAGATTTGTTCGAGCGCAAGGATCTCTCGCCGGTCGAGGGCAAGCTGTCCGTAAGTGTGCCTGGCCATGCGACGCGCATCTACAGGCTGACGGCCGAGAAGCGTCTCGAGCGCCGTATCTACGAAGGCGAGACGGCGTGGATGGAGACCTATCAGGAGCTCAAGAACCCGGTTGAGGCCGGCACAGCCTACTACAAGCAGGTTCCGGAGGCGTCTGGAGGCGTCGTGGCGTCCCAGGTCGGCGGGAAGGGCGGACCTCTCGTCTGGAGGCACATCTGGAGCGCGAAGGGCGGCAAGTATTCGCTCAAGCTCCACACCCTCGGCGAGGGCGGTAAGATAGTCCTCTCGCTCAATGGCCGTCCTGTCGCGCTCAAGGACCTTGCCGCCGCCGTGACGCTTAAGCCCGGCGACAACGAGGTCAAGGTGACAGGCGCGGAAACACTGCCGGACATCGACTTCCTCGAAGTCTCCGCCCGCTGAGTGCCCCGCCAAGGAGGTGCGGCGTCTCGCCGCGCCACGATAGGCGGAGCAAGATGCTCCACCTCCTTGGGCAAGTTGCAAGGAGGTGCGGCGTCTCGCCGCGCCACGAGTGGGAACGGCGGAGCTTGAAGCTCCACCTCCTTGGGTAAGTCGCAAGGAGGTGCACCGTCTCGGTGCGCCACGAGTGGTGGTTGGCGATAAAATCAAAAATACCCGAAGATGATTTTATAAGTGCGCCGCGAAATTTTCGCTATAATGGGCGCATGATGAAAACGATCAAAGCCGTTGCCGCGTTCGCGGCGCTTCTCACTGCATCTGCAACGCGCGCAGAATCCGTCGACGCGACCGCCTCGCTCGAATACCTTTTCGCCCCCGCCGAGGCGCGCTGGGGTACGGGGACGGACGACGCCACTCTCCTCGCGCGCGCCGTCCACTGCCTCAAGTACATCGACGGACGCATCTACGTCGGCGCGGGCGAGTGGAACAACAACTCCGGCCCCATTCCAATCGTGACGATCCTTCCCGGCGCGACGCCGTCCTGGACGAACGAGTACTCCGCCGGCTCGGAACAGATCGAGGACTTCAAGAAGTTCTCCGACGGACGCGTCTGGACGCGCGCGACGGACGCGAAGGAGCACGATGCGAACTACGGCTTCTTTTTCGTGCGCGATCCCGACGGCACGTGGTCGAAGACCGCCAACGTAGACTGGAATCCGTTCCACAAGCTGATCGGCGGCTCGGGCAACTACGGCACCTACACGCACCTCTGGGACTTCTGCGAATACAAGACAAACCTCTATTTCACTGGCTTTGGCATCGCCGGAAGTCCGTACTGGCTCAAGGACGACACGATGTTCTCGCGCCAGATGGGATCCGTCACGACCGGGTACGACGATGCCTACGGATCGTACCGCAAGCTCGTCGACTATTCCTTCACGACGAACAACGTGACCGGCGAAGTGAGCACGAACGTCAACTTCGAGACGAAACAGGACCTCAGGCGATTCGTCTCGATATTTCCGTTCGAGAACGGCTGCGTCGTCCTGACGTGCCTCTACTACAACACAGTCGCCCCCGAGCTCAACGATCCGACGCTCTGGCGCCTCTCGGAAGCGGACGGACGGTTCCACGAGGAGGCGACAACCTGGGACGCGTTCTTCAACGGATGGCAGATGTCCGACGGCGAACTCAGGTCGGGCGGACACTGGGGCGCGCTCGTCAACGTGCGCCGCATCACGCCCTTCAGGGGACGGCTCTACTACATCGTCACGCAGAACTACGTGATGGGCCTGCCGCTCGGCGCGTTCTCCGCGACGATGGACGTGAACGGCGCGATCTCGTCCGAGCGCCTCGCCTTCGAGGACGGCCTTGCGCACCCGATCGACTTCGCCGCCGTCGGCGGCAGCCTCTACGTGATGACGGTGAAGCGCAACTCGACCTCTGACATCGAGCACGGCATCTGGAAGACGCGCGACGGCGCGGCGTTCGAAAAGCTTGCGACAGTCCGGAGCGACCAGTACTTCGAGTCGTTCACCTACGCGAAGGGGCACTTCTACCTCGGCTACGGCCGCGCCCAGCTCGGCTACTCCGCGTATTCCCGCTCCGACGCGCAGCCAACGACGGACAAGGCCGGGCAGATCTGGCGCTTCGCGCTGCCGCAGGCGGACGACGACGGCTCGGACGACGGTCCGAAGTCCTACGTCCCGACCTACGACGCCGCGAAGGCGTGGTATCTCGGCGAGCTCGGCGTCACGAACCTGCTCAATGCCGGCATCACGGGGCGCGGCGTCAAGGTCGGCGTGGTCGATACGGGGATTGGCGACATCGTTACCGGCACACACACGAACCTCAAGTGCGCGGCAATACACGGGAACCCGTCGGGCGCGCCGCACGGAACCGGCGTCGAGGGAATCATCGCCTCCGACACCTTCGGCATTGCGCCCGAGTGTTCGCTCTACGCCTACGAGGGAACTGGATTCGTCGACGACATCAACGGCCTCTGGTGGTGCCTCACGAACGGCTGCAAAGTCGTCAACTTCAGCGGCGGATACACGCCGTTCGACTACACTGAGTCGCAGCTCGAATGGGCGCGGCAGCAGATTCGGACGATGATCGACGACTACGGGCTCATCCTCGTCGCGGCAGGCGGAAACGCCCCGAACGAGACACTGTCCTTTCCGCAGGACATGGAGGGCGTCATCAACGTCGGCGGCATTACGCGCGCGCTTGAGTCCGCCGGACTCAACGACAACTGGGCCAAGGACTTCTGCGCGTTCGGGCAGAACGTGCCGGTTTTCACCTCGCGCACCGGCGCGACAGGCGTGAACGGCGGCTCGTCCTTCGCCGCGCCGATGGTAACGGGAATCATCGCTCTCTACCTGCAGCAGAATCCCGAACTTACGCGCGACGAAATCTACGGCATCTTGAAGGACGCCAGCCGCAAGCTTGCGGAGGGACGTTCGAAGGTCTATGGCTTCGGACTCGTCCAGGCCGCGACGTTGCCAGCGAACTACAAGACGCAGGCCCAGATCGACGCGGAGAAGGCGTCATACGTCAAGACGACGAAGCTGGAGCTCGTGAACAACGGCCTTGTCTGGAATGCGCAGTACAGCCGCTATGAAATCAAGATGTATCCGGGCGAGACGCGGAAGCTCAGGTGCCGGCTTTCCCCCGCGAACGCGTCCGACAAGAACGCCTACTGGTTCTGCGGCAACATGCCCATGTTCAATCCGATCGGGCTCGACCAGGTCCTGACTGTGCCCGCGACAACGGCGACCGGCAGGTTCCTCGTCTACGAGTGCCGCAACGCGGAGCGCGAGGTCATAGGGCGGCTCCGCGTCGACGTGGTGGCGAAGGGACAGGAGAGCGCGCCCGACGGAGACGACCTCCTCGAGCGGCTTGGGGGCGTGCCGCCCGTGATTAGCGGTTATGGTTCCGGCGAGGGTGCCGTCCCTGCGATGAGCCTTGTCGACGACACACTCAGCGCCGCCGTCGCGACGACCGTGAAGGGAATTTACTACACGCCTTTTGTCGCGCAGTCGATCAGCGGTCCGTGGACTGCGGCGACGGAGAGCTGGTATTCCGACGGCACAGCGCATTTGTTCGTGGCCTCGACGCTTGACCCTGCCACGGCCAAGTCCTATCCCGCTCTCTTTCTCTCCATTGTCGCGAGCGACACCCCTTATGCCGTCGGCGAAGTGCTGTAGCACAAGGAGGTGCGGCGTCTCGCCGCGCCACGATAGGCGGAGCAAGATGCTCCACCTCCTTGGGCAAGTTGCGAAGCGCAAGGAGGTGCGGCGTCTCGGTACGATGTGGCAAGGCCGCCTCGGCCTTGCTGCAAGGGCGGGGCGCCCTTGCCACACCTACTCGGCGGAGCTGGAAGCTCCACCTCCTTGGGTAAGTCGCAAGGAGGTGCGGCGTCTCGCCGCGCCACGATAGGCGGAGCAAGATGCTCCACCTCCTTGGGTAAGTCGCAAGGAGGTGCGGCGTCTCGCCGCGCCAAAATTATGGTAAACTATTATAGCAAAGAAACCAAACAACATTATAGAGTCGACGATGTCTGACGAAAATAGAGATGTGGTGCCGGGTGGAGGCTTTGCGGAGACGCTTAAGGTCGTCCTGCCGCTTGCCGCCATGCAGCTTGTCTACGCGGCGAACAGCATCTGGGAGCGTTTCCTCCTTTCCCAGAGAGGATGCGCCGCGCTGCAGGCGTCGCTTTCGGCGTCAATGGTCTCCGTCATGTTCGTATGCCTCCTTTCGGCGGCAATCGGCTACACCTCCGTCTACGTCGCGCAGTTCCACGGAGCCGGACGCGGACGCGACGCGGTCAGGGCGTTCGCGCAGGGAGTGTGGCTTTCGGTCCTCTCGATTCCGCTCCTCGTGCTCCTCGCGTTTGCTGCGTTCGCGCTTGTCGACGTCGCGGCGCATGCGCCGGAAGTCGCCGCGGGGGAGAAAGCGTATATCGCGATCTACGTCCCCGGCGGATTCTTCACGATCCTGAGCGGCGTTCTTGCCGGACTCCTCACCGGCCAGGGACGCACCGGGTGGGTCTCGGTCTGCGGCGTGGCCGGCGTTCTCGTAAACATCGCCCTGAGCCCGATATTTATAGACGGCTGGGGCCCTGTCCCCGCGATGGGCAACGCGGGCGCCGCGATCGCGGGCGTCATCTCGCTTGCGTCCGTCGCCGCGCTGCAGGGCGCGGCGGTATGCCGCGACGCGCTCGTCCGCGCGCATGGACGCGACGGTGCGCTGAGGCCGGACTTCCCGCTTATGTGGAAAATCCTGCGAACGGGCGCGTTCAACGGAATGACGGCGTTCGCCTCCTGCGTCGCATTCACTGTCTTTACTCTTGTCCTCGGACGTTTTGACGCGCTCGGCGCGGGTTCGGCAAACGTCGTGTTCGCCGTCAACAACCTCTTCTACTGCGTGATGTGTGCGCTATCGGACGGCGTCTGCATAGTGTCCGGCAGGAGGCACGGCGCGAACGATACGGAGGCGGTGAGGCGCACCGTCCGGACGGGAGTGTTCCTTTGCCTTGGCTTGCTTGCGGCCGTCTACTGCGTTCTGCTGCCGCTCTCCGGCGTGGTTGCGGACGTGTTCCTCCCTAAGGACGCGGAGTTCACCGCGGAGGCGTGGCGCGCTTCCGTGCGCATGCTGTTTCTCATAATGCTCGTGCGCGAGGTTGGGGAAGGTATCGGCATGGTGTTCGAGGGGGCCTTGCGCGGCGTAGGCGACGTCAAGTTCGTCATGGGCGCGAAGCTCGGCTGCGACATCTGCCTCTGGATGCCGGCGGTACTTGCCGTCGCCGCGTTTCATCGCTCGCTTCTCGCGCTCTGGTGGACGATGCCGGCGTTCTTCGCCGTCCTCTCGACGGTGCTCTTCCTGCGCTTCCGCAGCGGCGCGTGGATTCGCCGCCGCCTTTCCGCATAGCATGGCCGTATGCGGCGGAGCTGGAAGCTCCACCTCAGGAGGTGCGGCGTCTCGCCGCGCCACGAGGAAGGGCGGAGCAAGATGCTCCACCTCCTTGGGTTAGCCGCAAGGAGGTGCACCGTCTCGGTGCGCCACGAGTGGAGGGCGGAGCAAGATGCTCCACCTCCTTGGGTTAGCCGCAAGGAGGTGCACCGTCTCGGTGCGCCAAACAATGGATGAAAAAACAGTGAATTTCAGGACGAAAAAATAGAAGTGCCCGTTGTCGTTGTGCTATAATGGCCGCAGATGAAATCTTATGCAACGAAAGGACTCTGAAATGAACCAGACCGTATTCACGCACAACCCGTTCCCCAGGGTGGGCATCCGCCCCATCATCGACGGACGCCGCCGCGGCGTTCGCGAGTCGCTCGAAGACCAGACGATGGCGATGGCCAAGGCCGCCGCCAAGCTCATCAGCGACAACCTCCGCTATCCCGACGGCTCGAAGGTCGAGTGCGTTATCGCCGACACGACGATCGGCGGCAGGTTCGAGGCCGCGCAGTGCGCGAACAAGTTCGCCGCGAACAACGTCGGCGTGTCGCTCTCCGTGACGCCGTGCTGGTGCTACGGAACGGAGACGATGGACCTCGACCCCGTCATGCCAAAGGCCGTCTGGGGCTTCAACGGCACGGAGCGTCCGGGAGCCGTCTATCTCGCCTGCATGCTCGCGGGCTATGCGCAGCGCGGAATGCCTGCGTACGGCATCTACGGGCACGAGGTGCAGAACCGCGACGAGTCCGACAAGATCCCCGCCGACGTCGCCGAGAAGATCCTCCGCTTCACGAAGGCGGGGCTCGCCGTCGCGATGATGAAGGGCAAGAGCTACCTCTCGATCGGCACTTCCGCGATGGGCATAGCGGGCTCGTTCGTCGACGTCAACTTCATGCAGGACTACCTCGGCATCGCGCCGGAGAACATGGACGAGTGCGAGATCCTCCGCCGCATCGAGGAAGGCATCTACGACAAGGAAGAGTACAAGAAGGCCCTTGCGTGGATGAAGAAGAACCTCAAGGAAGGGAAGGACTACAATCCGCTGAAGATTCAGAAGTCTCGCGCCGAGAAGGACAAGGACTGGGAGTTCATCGCCAAGATGGCGATAATCGTCCGCGACATGATGGCCGGCAACCCCAAGCTCAAGGAGATGGGCTTCGGCGAGGAGGCGGTCGGCAGGAACGCCATCGCGGGCGGATTCCAGGGTCAGCGTCAGTGGACCGACCACTGGCCGAACGGCGATGTCGCGGAGGTGATGTGCAACACTTCGTTCGACTGGAACGGAAAGAAGATGCCGCAGATCCTCGCGACGGAGAACGACTCGCTCAACGGAATCTGCATGCTCCTCATGTGGCTCCTCACGAACAAGGCGTCGATGTTCGCCGACGTTCGCACCTACTGGAGCGACGCGGCCGTCAAGCGCGCCACGGGCAAGGGGCTTCCGAAGGACGCGAAGGCGGGGATCATCCACCTCCTCAACTCGGGCTCCTGCTGCCTTGACGCGGCGGGCGAGATGAAGGAGAAGGGCAAGCCGGTCTTCAAGAACTGGTGGGATGTCACGCAGAAGGACATCGACGCGACATTGAAGGCGACGAAGTGGGTTCCGGCGGGCGTGGAGTACTTCCGCGGCGGCGGCTTCTCGTCGTCGTTCCTCACCCCGAAGGGAATGCCGCTCACGATGATCCGCATCTCCATCGTGAAGGGGCAGGGTCCGGTCATGCAGATCGCAGAGGGCTGGTCGGTGGAGCTCGACGCGAAGCAGCAGAAGACGCTGATGGAGCGCACGAACCCCGAATGGCCGTGCACCTGGTTCACGCCGCGCCTCACCGGGAAGGGCTTCTTCAAGGACGTCTACTCGGTGATGAACGCCTGGGCCGCGAACCACGGCGCAATCGCCTACGGACACATCGGCGCGGACCTCATCACGCTCGCCTCGATGCTGCGCATTCCGGTCGCGATGCACAACGTGCCGGAGGAGCAGGTCTTCCAGCCGCACTGCTGGGGACTCTTCGGCGCGAGCGACGATCCGACCGGCGCGGACTACCGCGCGTGCGCGAACTTCGGTCCGCTCTACGCGACCAACCGCTGAGCGCGACGCCAGTTCTGCTGTTGCAACGCGACAGTAAACCGTAAAACCACCTCGCGAGGTACCCTATGCCTACCTCGCGAGGTTTCTTATTCCCACCTCGGGAGGTACCCTATGCCTACCTCGCGAGGTGCCCGCCATCTGCCTCGGGTATTTACCGGGGACTGTCCCCCTTGTCTTCATGTTCTCTCATATCTTCGCAACGAGTTGCGTGATTCTCTCACGGTGTTTTGTGGTATAATAGTGGAAAAATGATTAATGGGATGTGTTGCATGAAAATGAAGTCGCATGTATTGTCGTTGTTGTTTTGTGCTGCCGCCGCATGCGGCATGGCTGCGGAGTCGCTTTCGCTTGACGGGAGCTGGAGCTTCCGCTTCGAGGAGGGTAAGCCGATAGAGGAGGCCGCGAAGGGCGACTTCGTGGCAACGGATTCGATTCCCGTCCCCGCGTGCTACGACATGATGCCGAAGTGGTACATGAAGCGCGGCACCGGACTCTACCGCCGGTCGTTCACGCTCGCGAAGCCGATGAAGGACGCGGTCCTCGTCGTGGACGGAATGGGCGTCCGCGCGAAGTTCGAGCTGGACGGGAAGGACTTGGGACTTCATCCGTATCCATACGCGCGCCTCGAGATCCCCGTCGGACCTCTCGCCGCGGGCGAGCACTCCGTCTTCGCGGCGGTCGACAACATTCTTTCGTGGCCGCGCGTGAAGCTGGCGCGTCCGTACTACGACTTCTATTTCTACGGCGGATTCTACCACGGCGTGAAGCTCGTCGAGCGCGAGCCGAAGGTCTTTGTCCGCACGCTGGACTACAAGACGGGCAAGGTCGAGGTCAAAGTTGAGAATGGGGGCGATTCCGCTGTGACGCTTGCATTTGACGGCGGGCAGGAGGTCAATGTCAAATTGAGCGACGGCCGCGCGGCCGTCACCGTTCCGGACTTCCGCCTGTGGTCTCCCGACTCCCCGAACCTTCATAGGCTGTCCGTTCAACTTCCAACTTTAAACTTTAAACTTTCAACTCGTTTCGGTATCCGCCAGATCGAGGCGCGGGACAGGAAGATATACCTGAACGGCAGGGAGCTGTTCCTCAAGGGCTTCAACCGGCACGAGTCCGACTGGCTCAACGGCGCGGCCACGGGCGAAGCGCTCATGCTGCAGGACATCCAGCGCCTGAAGGCGCTCGGCGGCAACTTCATACGCGGCGCGCACTACCAGCAGTGCGAACGCTTCCTCGACCTCTGCGACGAAAACGGCGTGCTCGTATGGGAGGAGTCGCTCGGATGGGGCAACGGACAGGACTACACGAACAACAACTTCCCGCCGAGCGAGCTGAAGGACGCGGAGTTCTGCGAGATGCAGGTGAAGGAGACGCGCGACATGGTGCGCGCGAGCTTCAACCATCCGTCGGTCATCATCTACGGATTCCTCAACGAGTGCGCCAGCCACAAGAAGGAATGCAAGTCGCTCGTCGACACTCTCGCCGAGACGATACGCGCCGAGAATCCGGGGCGCCTCGTGACGTTTGCATGCAACATCACCGACGGCGACATCTGCTGCACGAACATGGACATCGTCTCGTTCAACGCATATCCGGGGACGATACCGATGGTTCCCGGCGACAACGCGCAGTTCAGGAAATCCGTTTCCTCAAACTTCAACGGAATCGTCGCGAAGTTCCGCGCGCGCTATCCCGACAAGCCGATCATGGTGTCCGAGTCTGGCTGCGGCGGCGAGTTCGGGCGACGCGGCGAATACGCCTCGCCGAACACGGAGGAGTTCCAGGACGAGTACCTGACGGACATCTTCGAGACGCTGTGGGCGAACCCCGACGTCGTCGGGTTCTCGATCTGGCAGATGAACGACGGCCGGACGCGCGAACGCTTCGGCGGCAAGGCGGTGTCCGCGATGTTCGGCGGCTCGATCGCCGGCGTCTTCGACCGCCTGCGGCGCCCGAAGCTCTCCGCCGAGACCGTCCGCAAATACTTCAACCTCAAACCATAAAATCTCAAGTTCCCACCTGACTCTGCGAACTCTGCGGCTCTGCGCCTCTGCGTTAAAAAATCGAGTATTTCCCGGGGACAGTCTCCCTCATAATCCCCGGCTTCGACCGCCAGGTGTTCCCGTTCGCGCTTGAGGGATGCGTCGTGCGCGTATCGGACATAATACTGATCGACGTGTCCGTTCTCGCTGACAGGCAAGCACCGCCACGGACATGGTGCTACCCGATGACGCAGCGGGACGCTGCGTCTCCTTGTTTACGTGAAGGTGAAGATGCGGGCAGTTGACGCCGGGCGGTTTGCGCGCGAGTTCAAGAAGGAGTACGGGGACCGGATTGAAAATGCGCGGAAGCGCGCTTTACCAAGCTGCGAAGCGCCGAGACGGCGCTTCCCCCAGTCAGTGCTCGTGGTGCAATCATGGAGAGGAATTTACCGGGGACTGTCCCCCCTGTCTTCTCTTTTGCCTGGGGGGGTGTGCGAGGTGCGATACAAAATGATATAATACTTCGCATGACACTCCAGCAACTAAAGTATGTGGATGCGGTGGCGACCTGCGGGAGCATCAGCGAGGCTGCGCGCCGCGTCTTCGCGACCCAGCCGACGCTCACCGAGTCGATACGCGCCCTCGAGGAGGAGCTGCGCACCGCGATCTTCACGCGGACCGCTCGCGGCGTGACCGTAACGCGCGAAGGGGAGGAGTTCCTCTCCTCCGCGCGGCAGATCCTGGACGACGCGTCGCGCATTGCGGCGAAGTACACCGGAAAGGCCGTGAGGCGTCCGCAGTTCTCCGTGTCGTGCCAGCACTACGCGTTCGCGGTGGAGGCGTTCATGGAGGTCGTGAAGGCCAACGGGGCGGACGCGTACGACTTCACGCTGCGCGAGACGGTGACCAGCGAGATCATAGAGGATGTCGCTCGCCACCGCAGCGAGGTCGGTGTGCTGTACCTGTCGAACAGGAACGAGTCCGCCATCCGCAAGATACTCCGCAAGGAGGATCTGCAGTTCGAGGA
The DNA here is from genome assembly GCA_016296065.1 of Kiritimatiellia bacterium. Classification (GTDB taxonomy): domain Bacteria; phylum Verrucomicrobiota; class Kiritimatiellia; order RFP12; family UBA1067; genus UBA1067. The sequence continues at coordinate 4,314 of JAEDKA010000060.1, read as the reverse complement.
GCTCTACACGGCGAAGCCGCACGTGTTCCTCTCGAGGAAGCATCCACTTGCCAAGAAGAAGTCGATAAGCCCCGACGAGCTGGATGCGTATCCGTACATCACCTACGAGCAGGGCGTGGAGAACGCATTGTACTTTGCCGAGGAGGTGATGCCGGCGATCGACCGCAAGAAGAGCATCCGCGTCCGTGACAGGGCAACGATGACGAACCTCGTGCTGGGGCTGCAGGGCTTCACCGTGGCGTCGGGCGTGCACGCAAAGGCGTACAACGCCGAGATAATATCGGTCCCGCTGGCGCTGGACGACGAGATACGCGTGGGCGTCATACGCCGCGCGGGGGTGTCGTTCACCCCTGCGGCGGAGGCTTTCGTCTCCGCCATGCGCGGCTTAATCGAAGGGAATCGGACGGCGCGGCGCCGTCAGAACTCGTAGCGGACGGTGAGCATCCAGCTCCTGCCGGCGGCGGGCCAGTAGCAGCGTCCGTACGTCGTGTAGTCGCAGTAGTCCTTGTCGAAGAGGTTGTCGACCGCGAACGTGACGACGAGTCCGTCGAGGTCCCAGAACTTCGGGGAGTATTGGACTCCGGCGTTGAAGAGTCCGCAGCTCGGCACCTTCTCGTATTCGTTCGCGAAGTCGGACGTCGAGAAGCACTCGGAGCGGAAGCGGTATCCGCCGAAGACGAAGCAGTCGTCCCAGAGCCAGACCTTCGCGCTTGCGGACACGACGGATTCCGCCGCCATCGGCACGTCGTTGCCGTCGTATTCGCCTCCGTCGAACTCCGCGTTCACGTAGCTGTACGCGATCGCGACGCCAGCGACCTTGTCGCGCTCCCAGGCGGCACGGAGGTCGAATCCCTCGCGCATTACGGGCGACGGAGAGTTGACGTTGTCGCCGTAGTAGGTCCAGCCGAAGCTCGAGTAGGGGAAGAGCGAGTCGTAGAAGATCTCGTCCTTCGTGCGCGAGACGAATGCGTTCGCGGCAAGGTTGAACTCCTCTAGGAACGACCAGTCGAAGCCTGCGTCGACGCGCCATCCGCGCTCGGGCGAGAGGAGGTCGTCGCGCGAGTTGAACGCGACCTCGTCGATGAAGGGCATGCGGTAGAAGTCGGAGAACTTGAAGTATGTCTTGAGTCCGTCTATGGGCGCGAAGAGAAGGGCGGCGTCGTATGCCGCGAGGTCGTATGTGCGGCGCGGATCGTTCGCCATCGTGCACTTGTTCCAGCTGCGCTCGTAGCGTCCGCCGACCTCGATCGAGACCTGGTCCGTGAGCTTGAACGTATCCTGCGCGTAGAAGCCCATCGTCTGGCGGTCGTACTCGTACTTGGAGTGGCTGTAGCCGTAGGAGGAAGTTCCCCAGTTCGCGGCGTCGTTGCGGTCGTAGCGGAACGTCGCTCCGACGATCAGCTCGTTGTCGAAGCCCGCTATCCGCGCGGTGTTGATCCACTCGGGCGTGATGGCGTACGAGTAGATGTCGAAGTCGGTGTACCAGTATCCGTAGCCGCGGCTCTTGAGGTGTCGGCGCGAGAGGGTCTGGGTGAGGCGGATCGAGTTCTCGTCGTTTATGACGCCGAAGGCCGTCGCGTTGACGCCGTACGTCGTGCGGCGGTAGAAGTCGCCGTATCCGTCGGAATCCTTGGCGTTGTGGCGCCACTGCTCCTTGGAGAGGTAGCCCGGGAGTTCGCTGTCGGCGTCGGACCAGAACGCGGAGAGGCGGACGTAGGAGCCGCCCTCGAAGTCCTGCCTGACTCCGCCGCCCGCGGAGTAGATGTCGAAGCCGCTGTCGTGGCGGTATCCGTCGGAATGGTCCCATCCGCCGTTCGCCCACCAGCGCGTGCCGCTCTCCTCGCTTCCGCCGCGGTAGGAGGCGGAGGCTCCGATAGTGTTCCAGCTCCCGCCGTGGACTTCGACGTGTCCGTGCGTGTCGTAGTCTTCGGAGGTGGTTACGATGTTGATCATACCGGCGGAACCGACGTCGCCGTGGAGGACGTTCTGCGAGCCCTGGAGGATTTCGACGCGCTCGATTGAGCCGAGGCTGACCTGCGAGAGGTTGGGCGCGTTCATGTCGGGGCTGTTGAGGCGCTCGCCGTCGACCATGACGAGGAGGCGTCCGAATCCGTTCTCTCCATATCCGCGCGGCGCGAGCTGGGTGAGCGCGGGGTTGTTTGCGCCGAGGTGCGCGAAGTCGAGCGAGACGGACTTCTTCTGGAGGAGGTCCGCGAGGTCTCTCGCTCCGCTCGCGGCGATTTCGCCGCGCGTGACGACCTGGACTGCGGACGGCATCTCGGCTGGGGTCTTTCCTGTGCGCGAGGCCTCCACGACGACGCGCGGCAGTTCCGCCGCGGCGGATTCGGTCTCGTTAGTTTCGGCTAGCGCGGCAAGCGCCGCCGCCGCGGCAATGGCCGCGGGAATCAGCTTCTTCATCTGTGTTCTTCTTTCCCCCTCTTGCGAGGGTACTTGAGGTTGTTGTTCGTGGGCGGCTCCGCATTCCGGCTGTAACGGCTGCGCGACAGTGCCTGGGTTCCACAGGGCTTTCCGGATCCGTCGGTCGGTTATTATACCATATATCTTTTCCGCACGGCGGGCGCATAATATGATATAATGGAAAAAAACGCGATAAGCGAGGAGAAACATGACGAACATAGTGTCGACGGCTACAACAGCACTCAAGGTCATTGCGGCGGAACCGGAAGCCGCGCAGACTGCGCAGGTGGCGCAGACGGTGGAGGCGACGAGCGACTGGCTTGCGGGCTTTACGGCCATAGTGGACAAGATAGACGGATACGTCTGGGGCGTCCCTCTGATCGGCGCCATTCTCGTCACGGGGCTTCTCCTCACCTGCATTCTCCGCTTCACCCATCTCTTCAACCTGCGTGAGGCGTTCCGCATCATGTTCGCCGGCGATGAGGGGAAGGGCGCGCGCGGCGAGGTGAGCCAGTTCGGGGCTCTCTGCACCGCGCTTTCCGCGACGATCGGAACGGGCAACATCGTCGGCGTTGCGACGGCCATCGGCACGGGCGGGCCGGGCGCGCTGTTCTGGATGGAGGTCGCCGCCTTCTTCGGCATGGCGACGAAGTACGCCGAGGGCCTTCTAGCAGTCAAGTACCGCGAGATCACGCCGGACGGGCGCGTCCTGGGCGGTCCGTTCTACTACATCGAGAAGGGTCTCGGCTCAAAATGGAAGTGGCTTGCGGTCCTGTTCGCTTTCTTCGGCGTCACGGCGGGCATCATGGGCATCGGCACAATCACGCAGATCCACGGCATAACGTCGGCCGTGCAGCGCTTCTTCGACCCGGGCTTCAATCCGGCGGACATGACGACTGGGATCCAGCTCTTCGGCACGACCTACTCGACCCCTGTCGTCATTGCGGGCGTCATAGTTACGGTGTGCGTCGGGCTCGTCGTGATCGGCGGACTCCAGCGCATCGCGAAGGTCTCGACGGTGATCGTCCCGTTCATGGCCGTGTTCTACCTCGTCATCATAGTCCTCCTTCTCTTCGGGAACCTCTCGAAGGTGACGTCGGCGATAGAGCTCATTGTCCGAGCGGCGTTCAATCCGTCCGCATTCACCGGCGGCATGGTCGGCACGATCTTCATAGCGATGCAGAAGGGCATCGCGCGCGGAATCTTCTCGAACGAGGCGGGCCTCGGCTCCGCCCCGATCGCGGCCGCCGCGGCGAAGACGAACGAGCCTGCGCGCCAGGGCCTCGTGTGCATGACCGGAACGTTCATCGACACCATCGTAATCTGCACGATGACCGGTCTCGCGATCGTCGTCACCGGCGCGTGGGAGCCGTCGCTCGGGCTCAAGGGCGTCGACATCACGATTGAGGCGTTCAGCCGCGGACTCGCGTTCCTCGGCCCGAACTCCGGCACTATCGCGTCCTTTTTCCTCATGACGGCGCTCGCGTTCTTCGCGTTCACGACGATTCTCGGCTGGGACTACTACTCCGAGAAGTGCCTGGAGTACCTCGTCGGGTCCAACCGCATGGGCGTCGTCAGGATATACCGCCTCCTCTACGTCGCGGTCGTGTTCGTCGGGCCGTACCTCACGGTCTCCGTGGTGTGGGGCATTGCCGACACGTTCAACGGACTCATGGCGTTTCCGAACCTCGTGGCGCTCGTCCTTCTCTCGCCGGTGGTCTGGCGCGTGACGAAGGACTACGTAGAGCGCCGGGCGCGCGGCGAAGTCGAGAACTGAAGCTTCCGCTGTCTGCCCCGTTGAAGGCGGCGGTTTTGCGGCGCGGACAATGCAAACTCACGCCCAGGGTTTACGCATTTGAACTTACGCGCGTCAGGCGGCATGGTCTCTGGCTGTGC
>JAEDKA010000059.1 GCA_016296065.1 Kiritimatiellia bacterium | reverse complement strand
CGCAAACACATATACGCCAATATATGCGCTATGCGCAGATGCGGGCACTTTGCTGAATCCTTGCATAAATCGCCCGTTGCACCCGCGGCCCACTGTGCCCTGACTTTCACCCGTTTGCAGGGGCGGAAATTTGATATAATAGGCGTGTATCCCGATTCGTGTGTGACGTAGGTAATTCAGAGGAGAGGGAAAAGATGCCCAGTCTACGTAAACGGAGCGACGCGAAGCGCGACCGAGATAGGCAGGCTAATGCATGATTTGCTGTGCCCTGATGCAGCGAAGATGCATTTCGATCTTCTCAAGAAGAGAGTAAGTCAATTCAAGAATTCAGAAGAAGGGAGGCTCTATATGTGCGAAGCAATGGAAAGAATCGAGGCCCGCGGCGAGGCCCGCGGCAAACGCGAGGGCAAGCGAGAAACTATGATTGAGACGGCGAAGCGATTGCTTGCCAACGGTAAGCTCATGCTGAAAGAGATCGCCGAATGTTCCGGACTTTCGCTAGCGCAAGTCAAGAAGCTTCAGGCGTCGATGGCGTGATGCGGCAGCGCAACAATCCACGCATCCGGCTGTCGACGGCGGCGGTTCGCTGCCGCCGCACCTTCACCTACCACGCCGACGGGCAGCTCGCCTCCGCATCCTGCGACGGCATTGGTAGGGCGCACACTCCGGGTGCGCCGCAAACCGAAACCTTCCTCTACTGGGCATATGAAGTGTGGACAAGCACGGTGATTTATTTTGATCCTGAGGCTACGAATTATATAGGTGCGATTAAGGCACCATCGACAACGACAAGTGAGTGGAAAGAATATGTGGAGTGAGCAAAATGAGAATTAGTCTAACGTATACGTTGGCTGCATGCGTCATGCTTATCGTGGCGGGTTGCGGGAAGCCAAAGCTGCATCACTATCAATACGCTAGTGTTACGCCGCTGAGGGATTATAAATTCGAGGACAAACGTGTTGTCTCGTACAACATAGATGTTCTGGAATTCGACGAAGACCTGGCAATCTGGTGTGAAGGGTCGCAGGAGCGTCGCTCGATTGCGTTGCCAAGAAACAGGTATACATTGCTCATTACGGAATCATATGCCGTGAGCAATACTACAGTTCGAGTTTTTGACAACAGCATGGGAAAAGATTGCACCGGCGTGACGAAGTTCGATTTGCACGGACTCGTCGTGCAGGATGACTTGACGCCGGTTTTGGGCGATCAGCGGCTGCCTTCCAGGACATATACACTTGCGAAAGGGTATAGCTCGTCGAATGAGCCTGCCGAATTGACTATCCGGCTGACGCCGTTCGGTTATCCCGCCAATGCGGACGCCATCCCCTGAGCCTTTCTTCAGAACGCGTTATATGGAATTCGCCTGCACCGATATTTCCAGCCTAGCGGCCGGGTTCTACAATCCGAACCACGCCGCCGCCGCGATCTGCGCGTTGTTCCCGTTCTGCTGGGGATGGGGCGGCTCACGTGCCCTGACTTTCACCCGTTTGCAGGGGCGGAAATTTGATATAATAGGCGTGTATCCTGGAATAAGTAAGAATGAGAAATAAAGATTAAATGAAGGTTATAACTATGACTATCAGGATCTTCGTGTTGTCACTTGCTTGTGCCATTGCCTCGTCGTCGGTGGCCGACCAGCGCCTGAGCTTTGAACGAGAGCTGGAAGGGGATTTAACCAGCGCATTCAGCTGCGATTGCTACACCATCCAAAGGGAAGGGCCGGGGAAGATGATATGGTTCCCGACCGCGGCCTGCAAGGTTGATTCTCCTTGTGAGAGTCGAACCTGCAAGGTTTGGTCGGTTATGCCTTTGCGGCGAGTTGAGCAGAGTGCGACTGTGTCGGGCTGGGACTGTTCCCAAAAGAACGCGGTTGCAGAAATAGAACCGTCGACGAGGTATCAAATCCAATATCTTGGCGCAAGTGCCGAAACAAATGTTACATTTGAGGGGAGCGTGGAACATGTTTTCGATATAGATGCCGGAGATTTATTCGCATGGTTTGGGCGAGACGCGAGCAGCCCTCTGACTTGTCTGTTGGAGAATGGCAGTCGCCGTGAAAAGAAGTTGAACGAGATATTGTGCTCGTCGGGGCGGATTAAAATCAATTGTGGTCGCGGCGTATTGATGTATGGCTTAACGATGAACAAAGAGGGCGAGGCCACTTTTGCATTTTCTGTCAATGGCTTGATGGACATAGTGTTTTGCAGTTTTAATGCCAAAAAAGGAAATCAAATCAATAAGAACGGAAGACCGCTTGACGCTACGCCGATAATTCATTCGTCGTCACCAGCTCTCTCGCTACGTCTTTCAGACCCTGAAACCATTAGTTTGCGGATTGCGTATAATCGAGATTTCCTGAATAGTGCGGATGTTTCATGTGATGATATTCGCATCTCTGTGCCAAATCTACAGAGCATTCAAGATTGGTTGTCAAAGCCGCCTGAAGAGCGTGACATATGGCAAGCGACGGGGAACTGCTCGCTTGATAAACGGCAGATATTTTGATTTAAGCCCGCGAAGAAATTAGAATTAGCGTGAACAACTTGAAGAACAGCATAAGAAAGACGCCGCGCGAACTTGCGCGGCGGGAACCAGCTCGCGGTTGCGAGCCGTCCTCTCTCAGGTTGTCCTCTCAGTTGTCCTCGTTGTTTCCTGCTCGCCTCTCCGTCACCGACGTCGACACGACCCGCACTTTCACCTACCACGCCGACGGGCAACTCACCTCCGCATCCTGCGACGGCATTGGTAGGGCGGGCGCGCACGCCTCTAGCGACATTGCTTCGCAATGCTCGCTTCGCTCGGGCGATATGCGCACGCCGCAAACCGAAACCTTCCTCTGGGACGGCCTCGCCCTCATCCAGCGCGGCGACGAGCAGTTCGTCAACGAGCCGCACGTCGGAGGAGGTAACCCGATTGCGTCTTCGAAGGGCACTTCGTACTTCAACGACATGCTCGGTACGACCGTCGGCTCCAAGTCAAACGGCAAGTACTCCGCCGCCGCACTCACGGCATTCGGAGAGAATCTGTCCGTCGACTTACCAACTCCAACTCAGAACTCCAACTTCTATACCGGCAAGCCCTACGTCGAAGGCCTCGGCCACGCCTTCCTCATGCGCAATTACCGCGCTGGCCTCGCCAAGTGGCAGACCGCCGATCCCATGGGGTATCCGGATGGGTGGAATGCGTTGGCGTACTGCAACAACGGCGTGACGAGCTCAGCGGATTTGTGGGGGTGTCACATTGTGATTATTGGCCGAGTTACGTACAATTTGGGTGCGTTATTTTCTGATGAGGACATAGATCCTGATAAGGCCAAGGATCCTGACTATGAAGTTTATTTGGGTGATGTTTGGTTGGACTGCAATCATAACTATGATAATCCGCAGGCGACATTGGGTATAGGTCAGAGGAATGGTGTGTTATATGTTACTCAGTATGCCAAAGACGGTGTGAAGTGCAAATTATCAGCCCAAATGACGCTTAGTCCAGATTCCAAATCACCAATCGTTAAAATTGATCAAAATACGAAGGCGGTAGACTGGAAGTGGGCTGCTAAAATTAGTATGGATGTAACGGTGACGAAAAAACGTTCCAATGGTGCCGAGGTTGAAAGCAAGGCTCACATCGAATGGACAACAAATTTGGAATCTGGTCAACACATGATAAGGCGCAAGGCAGAATGAAAGTCTGGACGCCACGCAATTCTTAAATTCTTCTAAAACAAGGAGTTAAAAATGAAGATGATGCGTTTAGCTGTTGTTGCTAGCTTGATGGGGGCTAGTTGTTGCGCGATGAGCGAGACGAGGATTGAGATACCTCTTCAGAGTCAAGAGAAGGAATGTGGCGTTTTGAGAGGGTCCCGATGCGATATCTATTCGGGGTGCCAGGAATGCGTCGGTCCATTATGGCTTCCAGTGTGTGGAACGGTAGTTGTTGACTCCGCGAATGTGCAGTCCGGCCTCTTGGGCGCAGATATTCGTATGTCGCTTGACTCTGTTGAGCGAAAGCTGTCAGGCGTGGCTCACCGAATACGGGTCGAGCCCAGCGGTGTCGGCGTTCCGCGGAGGACAAAGAAGGGCGGAGTCGTCGGGCGTGCGTTTTCTGCTCCAAGAATGTATATTGACGCGGTCGCAGATGGGACCGATACGCTTCCTGATTTCTTGCAGCGTGGCATTGATGCATTCTGCAAGCCTCATGGCAAGTCGATGGAATTCGCTTCTTGCGTTCATATTGATTGGGAGTCGGGGCGTCGGTGCAATCGCGCGTGTTTCGTGTGCGAAGACGGCTGGATGGTCATGGTGTTCGGACTGGTTGGAGCAAAGACGGTGTATGGAGTCGAATGCTTGATTCGCGGCGGAAAGCTCTTGGATGCAAAGGGATCTTGCCCCGTGAAAGTCGCTACGGGGACTGAGATCGAGATTGTTCCCGGCAAGGATGGAGAATGCGGCGTCGGAATGTTGTGTGACGAATCCACCGGAGAGGTGAGCGTCAGCTTCTGCGGGAGGGCGTTCTCTGGGTTCCCAAACGAAAAAATAACGCCAACTGAAATCGAAAAGTTCTTGCAGGATATGAAGCGCTACATGGATAATCTCTCGACGCCTAATGAGTGACGAAGGCCGTTTTGATCGCTGAGCAGATGCTTGAGGCCATCAAGAGCGGCAGAGGATTGGCGCGTAGTGGATTTTGTCGTTGGTGATGTTGTCCGGCAGGGGTTCGGCTTTGCGAACCCCAACCATGCCGCCGCCGCGATCTGCGCGCTGTTCCCGTTCTGTTGTGGATGGCGCGGCAAGGGGCGGTGGGCGGGACGGCTTGTCGGCGTTACGCTTTGCGTGATGCTCGCGATGACGTATTCGAGGACGGGGATGGCTGTGTTGGCGATGGAGGCGGCGGTGTTGTGGTGGCGCGGCTGAGTCGGCATGGCGGTTTAAGGGTGCGCGGCTTAAACTTGTCGATCCGCCAGAGTTCTTCGACCCGCCGACAAACGCCGTTGTCGTTAGCGAGTGTTCTTTTAGACACGATTAACATGATTAACAGGATTATGTTTCTATCGGCCGAAGGCCGCTACAATCAGCAGCAAATAGCGTCTCCTGATTGTGGTTTAATAGTGCGAAGCTGTGAAGCGTTAGCGAGAACCTCAACCGTCGGAGTTTTACTCATTATGTTCCGCTAAAAACTCCGAAGAGCCAATTATATTGAACCATGAAACACACAGAATCACACGGAAGGTGCCTGCCGGAAAATCCTGTCAATCCTGTAAATCCTGTCTAAAACAAAAACGGTAACACGAATATGAATTTGAAAAAGAGTCTTGTTGTTGCAACTATGTTTGCTATCGCGGCCGCTTTCACGGTGTAGGGGAAAATGGTATACTTTCTCAGCGGATAGGGAAAGGAATTCACACACTTGGACGCTAAGGGAGTAGAGAGCTGGCTTGAGTCCGGCACGTTCGGCGCGGAGCCGTCCGCGCGGCTTTCGCGCGGCGACGTCGTCGGGTGCTGGCGCGTCGAGGCGTATCTCGGGCGTGGTCTCTCCGCCGAGGTGTACCGCGTGACGAACGTCCGGTACGGACACGAGGGCGCGTTGAAGCTGCTCGTCGACGGCTCGCGCGGACTAAAGGAGCGCTTCATGTCCGAGGCGGACGCGCTCAAGTTCCTATCCCTCCCGTCGCTTCCGCGCTATATGGACGGCGGCGAGTTCGAGGGCTCGCCATACTATGTGATGGAGCATCTCCTTCCGATCCCAGACCCCATGCCGCGCCGCGACGTTCCGTGGTTCATGTGCCGCGTCGCGAAGGCGGTGCAGGATCTCCACGACGCCGGGTACATCCACCGCGACCTGAAGCCGGGGAATGTGCTGGTGCGTCCTGACGGCGAGCCGGTGCTGATCGACCTAGGACTCATCAAACGCCGCGGGACGGCCGTGACGGATCCGATAGTGCGCCACGGACGCGGCGTTTCCATAATCGACGGCAAGCCCGTCGGCGTCGGGACGCTCGACTATGCCGCGCCCGAGCAGCTCCTGAAGGGCGAGGCCTCAGTGCAGAGCGACGTGTTCGCGCTCGGAAAGATGCTCCGCGCCATGTACGCGGGAAGTCCGCCGTCGTTCGCAAAGGGAGTGATACGCACCGCCACGCGCGAGCTTCCGGGCGACAGATATCCATCGGCGGCCGCGTTCGCCGCAGCGCTCCGGCGAGGCCGGTTCGTCCGCGGCGCATTTGCCGCGCTCGCCGTCGTCGCGCTAGTCGCATCGTGCATCGCGCTCTGCCACCTCGGCGAGCTGCGCGAGTGGGCGGCGAGAAGGCTTAATCCGCCGCCGCGCCTCGTCACCGTCGCGAAGGGTCCGAACGAGCCCGCCGCCGCGTATTTCGCGAGATTGAAGGGGCTGGCGGAGGAGGGGAATCCCGTAGCCCAGTGCGCGCTTGCAGAGGCGTACATGTACGGACAGGGAACGTGGACCAACGAAGTGGAGGCCGTGCGGTGGTACCGCATGGCGGCGAAGGCCGGCAACTCCGACGCGCAGGCGTCGCTCGGGCTCTGTCTCCACAGGGGCAGGGGCTGCGAGAGGGACGTTGCCGAGGCGGTGAAGTGGTACACTCTCGCTGCGGAGCAGAAGAACCTCGCCGCGATGAGCGACCTCGCGTTCTGCAAGATGCATGGAATCGGCATAGACCAGGACCGGGAGGGCGCGTTCGCGCTCGCGCTGGAGGCGGCCAAGAGCGGACACGCCCCGGCGCAGACGTTCGTGGGGGAATGCTATCTGGACGGACGCGGCGTCGAGCAGAATACTGCCGCGGGAGAGACGTGGCTCTACCGCGCCGCTCGTCTCGGCAACGCGCGGGCGAAGATGCTCCTTGAGACGCGCTAGCACCCCCGAAGAACCCGCCGCTATTGCGTGGAGGGGCGATGTGTGGTAAAATCTTAGCATGAAGAAGAATAATCTCGTCGAGGCGTCGCCCGTGCGCGGCGCATTTGCCGCGGCACTGTGCCTGATGGCCGTGTCATCCCTTTTCGCGAAGACTCCGGAGGAGGTTTCGAAGGAACGCCACTATCCCGCGCGGTACTGTGCGGACGACAGCACGCCCGAGGCGCGCGCGGCGCTCATCGAGGAGCTGTGGAAGCACGATCCCGCCGCAGACACGAAGCTTTGGCCCGATGGCAGGGTGCCGATGAAGGCGAACGACAAGCCGCTCAAGAAGATGGAACACGAGCTCTGGCAGCGCAACCTCGTCGTGTCGGACGTGAACGATCCGTTCTTCACGTTCTTCCCCGCCGCCGGCGAGGGCGCGAAGGGCGTCGTGGTGATCCTTCCCGGCGGAGGCTACTGGCAGCTCGGGTGGAACAAGGAGGGAACGGAGATCGCGGAGTGGCTCAACACGCTCGGCTTCTCGGCGGCGGTTCTCATCTACCGCGCACCGGAGCAGCGCGACGCGGCGCTCTGCGACGTGCAGCGCACGATAGGCATACTGAGGCGCGACGCGGCGAAGTACGGCATCGACCCGGGACGCGTAGGCGTCATCGGCTTCTCTGCGGGTGCCAACCTCGCGATCCGCGCGTCCACCAACTGGCGCAAGAGGCTCTACGAGCGCGTTGACGACGCGGACGACTATTCGTGCCGTCCAGACTTCCAGATGCCGATCTATCCGTGGGACATCCGCTTCCGCAACGATCCGTCGAATCCGTCCAAGGGCTGGAAGGGGATGGACATCCGCCCGGAGTATCCCGTCGACGCCGAGACGCCTCCTGCGTTCATCGCGCAGTCGATCGACGACTTCTGCCAGATCGAGACGACGGTGACGTACGACTGGCATCTGCGCAGGGCGGGCGTCAAGTCGACGGCGAAGATATATCCGAACGGCGGACACGGCTACGGGCTGCGCAGGATTGGACGTGCGACGGACGTGTGGTCCGACGAGGCGGCCGCCTGGCTTGCGCAGTTCGCGAAGCCCTCGAAGAAGGTGCTGTTCCTCGGCGATTCGATCACAGACAGGCGCCACATCGGCTGCACGAAGAACTACTGGGGATTCCTCGGCGACTGGTACGGATTCAGCCCGCTCGTGTACGGAATCAACGGACAGCAGTGGTCGCACATTGCGGACCAGGCGCGGGCGTACATGAAGGACCACAAGGAGTGTCCTGACGTCGTGTTCGTCTTCGCCGGCACGAACGACTACAACTCCAACGTCCCGCTTGGCGAGTGGTACGAGGTTTCGGACGCGAAGGTGAACAGGAACGGACGCGAGGTCGCCGTGAAGAAGCGTGCGCTTTCCATGGACGGCTCGACGCTGCGCGGACGCATCAACTCCGCGATGTCGTTCCTCAGGGCGAGCTTCCCGAAGTCGCGCTTCGTGCTGCTCACGCCGATCCACCGCGGATTCGCGACGTTCGGCGCGAACAACGTGCAGCCGGACGAGTTCCACTCGAACGAACTCGGGCTCTTCATCGACGACTACGTCGAGGCGGTGAAGGAGGCCGGCGGCGTCTGGGCGGCGAAGGTGGTGGACATCAACGCGGACAGCGGACTCTATCCCGTCTCCGACGCGCACGTTCCGTTCTTCAGCAACGGCGAGCGCGACAGGCTGCATCCGTCCGCGGCTGGGCACGAGCGCATCGCGGAGGCGATTTCGCTCGCTGTCGGAGGGATTCTCGAATAGCGGTTTTCTGGATGTAAAGAGAGGGCATGGCGATGGTGGATTACTCGGCACTGAGAAAGAAGTTCCCGACAAAGGACCCGAAGAAGAGAAAACGCATCGCGGCGATAAAGGCGATCGAGCGCGAATACGCTATGAAGCGTGCGGCGCTCGGAGGCGGTGCACCGAAGCTCAAGAGGGGCGTCGTCTTCTATGCCGTCGTCGTGCTGGGGCTCGCGGTGCTTGGCTCTCTTGTGCTGTCGGTCGCCGGGAAGGGCGGGCCTGAGCGCATCTCTCGCGCTCAGCTGCAGGTGCGCAAGTCGGTCGACTCGCTGGCGGAGGCGCTGGGGCGCTACCGCTACCACGTCGGGAATTATCCATCGACGGAGGAGGGACTTGAGGCGCTCGCGGCGATTACGCCGAAGAAAAAGAACTGGAACGGTCCGTACATCAACCACGTCGTGCAGGATCCGTGGGGACACGACTACGTATACGTGTGCAACGGCGAGGGCGAGTATCCGACGCTCTACTCAATGGGGCCGGACGGCAAGGCCGGGACGACGGACGACGTGCTTCCGGACCGGTCGCTTTATGACGAGCCGTTCAGGGACACGTCGTGGACGAAGGGGTGGATGCCTTACTATCTGCGCGGATACGTCCTCGCGCAGGACGAGAGCGCGAGGGAGGCGATAAGGGCCGAGGTTAAGTCCGTCCTCGCCGCGGAGGAGGGTCCTGTCGAGGGCGAGTTCGTCCTTCACGACGGATGGGAGTTCTCGCGCGACCAGAAGGAGTGGACGAAGGTGAGGGTCCCGCACGACTGGGCCATCGCCGGCCCGTTCGACGCCAACGGCGACGGCAATACCGGCAAGCTCCCCTGGAAGGGCGTCGGGTGGTATCGCCGCACGATAGAGCTTCCGCTCGAGGTCGCGGGCAGGTTCGTCGCGCTCCGCTTCGGTGGCGTCATGTCGAATCCGGAGGTGTTCCTCAACGGCGAGAAGGTCGGCGGATGGGACTACGGATACATGTCGTTCGAAGTCGACCTCACCGCGAAGCTGAAGTTCGGCGAGAAGAACGAGCTCGTGGTCAAGGCGGACACCACGAAGCACGGCAGCAGGTGGTATCCGGGCGCCGGCATCTACCGCGACGTGAAGCTCGTCGTGGAGGATGCGGAGGACCGCGCGATATGGGGCTCTGTGAAGATAACGGTCACCGACGTGACGCCCGAGCGCGCGAAGGTGCGCGTCACGTACAAAACGCCCGTCAGCTCGAGCGAGATCGTGAACGAGTTCGACGTGGAGAACCCGGTGATGTGGGACGTCACCAATCCGAAGCTCTACGAGACAATGGTGTGCGGCAAGACGTACAGGTACGGAATCCGCACCGCCGAGTTCACCGCCGACGACGGCTTCCACCTCAACGGACGCCGCCTGCAGCTCAAGGGCGTGAACCTGCACTCCGACCTCGGTCCGCTCGGCATGGCGTTCGACAAGGGCGCGATGCGGCGTCAGCTGGAGGTCATGAAGGAGATGGGCGTGAACGCCTTGAGGACTTCGCACAACGCGTGCGCCGAGGAGGTCCTGGATCTCTGCGACGAGATGGGCATCGTCGTGTGGAACGAGTGCTTCGACAAGTGGGACGGCACGGCCGGGCTCGGCAAGGACGAGGCGCCCGAGGCGCTCGTGGAGCGGAACCTCAAGGCGTTTGTGCGGCGCGACCGGAACCATCCGTGCATCGTGTGCTGGTCCATCGGAAACGAAATCGCGCCGGACGGCAAGAAGTATCCGCAGGGCGTCAACGAAAAGCGCTGCGCGCACTTCCGCGACATCGTCCGCAGGGAGGATCCGACGCGTCCGGTCGGAATCGGCTGCTGCTTCACGGAGTCCGTCGGCCGCGGCGACTACGCCGCGATGGACCTGACGGGGTGGAACTACAGCGAGCGCTACATGCCGATGCGTGAGAAGTATCCGGACAAGCCGATTGTGTATTCCGAGTCCGCTTCGGCGCTCTCCAGTTGGGGGTACTTCCCGCCGAAGCCGAGCGCGAAGCCGCTTGACTACGATCCGAAGACCGTGGTC
Source organism: Kiritimatiellia bacterium (assembly GCA_016296065.1). GTDB lineage: Bacteria > Verrucomicrobiota > Kiritimatiellia > RFP12 > UBA1067 > UBA1067. Next base: position 11,755 of record JAEDKA010000059.1, on the reverse strand, counting down.
GAACTCGACTCGTACGACCGCTGCGCCGCCGACTGGTCCGACATACCCGACGCCGAGTTCGCGCGCATGGAGCGCGACAGGTTCGTCGCGGGCGAGTTCGTGTGGACTGGCATCGACTACCTCGGCGAGCCGACGCCGAATCCCAACACATGCCGCAGCTCGTTCTTCGGGATCTGCGACCTCTGCGCGATGCCCAAGGACCGCTACTGGCTCTACCGCTCGCTCTGGAACGAGCGCAAGGAGACGGTGCACCTGCTGCCGCACTGGAACTGGGACGGACGCGAGGGCGAGAAGATCACGGTCGTGTGCTACACGAGCGGGGACGAGGCGGAGCTCTTCGTGAACGGCGAGAGCGCGGGGCGCAGGAAGAAGCTCGCCGAGCTGCCGAAGGTGGAGTGGAAGAACAGCCCGGACTACTACAAGGTCACCGAGCGCTACCGCCTTTCCTGGGAGGTCCCGTACGAGCCCGGCGAGATCAAGGTGATAGCTTTCCGCAACGGACACCCCATCGGCGAGGACTCGCGCAAGACGGCGTACAAGCCGGCTGCGGTGAGGCTAACGCCCGAGGCGGCGGACCTGGCGGACGGCGAGCTGGGCTTCGTCAAGGTCGAGATCGAGGACGACGACGGGACGGTGCTGCCGCTCGCGAAGGACCGCGTGTCGTTTGTTCTCGAAGGACCGGGCGAGATTGTCGCTGTGGGCAACGGTTCGCCTAACGGACTCGACTCGTTCGCCGACACGTCGTCGCATCCGCTCTATTACGGACGCGCCCTGGTGATTGTCCGGCGCACGGGCGGCTCGGGGCTCCCGCTGAAGCTCACGGCGTCCGCGAAAGGCGTGCGCCCCGCATCCGTCACGCTCCCCCGCCGCTGACGGAGACGGTGTGATATAGTTGCGCGATTTTTGGTATAATATTGCGCAAATCCAAAAGGAGTGACCGTAATGAACTACGCAGAGGCGAAGAAGATGCTTGAAGGGTGCGGACAGGAACACGTCCTTGCCTGGTGGAAGAAGATTTCGAAGGAGGAGCAGAAGGCTCTCCTCGCTCAGATCGCGAAGATCGAGCCAAAGAGCCTCGGCTACTGCCAGAAGGCGCTCAAGGCCGGGACGGCCGCGGTCGACAACTCGAAGGGCGTCGCCCCGAAGGTGGCTGTGCTCAAGGGCAAGAAGCTCGCCGAGGCCGTCGCGGCAGGCGAGAAGGAGCTGAAGGCCGGACGCGTCGCGGCGCTTCTCGTGGCGGGCGGGCAGGGCTCGCGCCTCGGGTACGACGGGCCGAAGGGATGCTATTCGATTGGTCCCATCACCGGCGCGCCGCTCTTCTACTTCCACGCGCGCAAGATCCTCGCGAGGACGATCCGCTACGGGCGCACCATCCCGTTTTACGTTATGACGAGCGAGGCGAACAACGAGGCGACGGTGAGGTGCTTCGAGGAGAACGACTACTTCGGTCTCAACCCCGACGACGTGTTCTTCTTCACGCAGGGGATGTGGCCTGGCATGACGGCGGACGGCAAGATCATCATGGACGCGCCGGGACACGTCTTCATGAGCCCGGACGGACACGGCGGGCTCCTCGCCGCGCTCAAGCGCTCAGGAGCGCTCGACGACATGAAGAAGCGCGGGATAAAGTCCGTGTTCTTCTTCCAGGTCGACAATCCCCTCGTCGAGATCGCGGACCCCGCGTTCATCGGCTACCATGTCATGGAGAAGTCCGACTACTCCCTAAAGCTCTGCGCAAAGCGCGACCCGAAGGAGAAGGTCGGCATGCCGATGCGCTTCGGCGACTCGTTCCGCATGGTCGAGTACACGGAGATGACCGACGAGCAGTGCAACCGCCGCGCGAAGGACGGCTCGCTCTACTTCCTGTACGGATCGCCCGCGATCCACGTCTTCGACCGCGCGTTCCTCGAACGCGAGGCCGGGAAGGCGATGCCGCTCCACCTCGCGTTCAAGAAGATTCCGTTCGTCGACGCGAAGGGCAAGGTCGTGAAGCCTTCCGAACCTAACGGATACAAGTTCGAGAAGTTCATCTTCGACGTCCTTCCCAACGCGCGCCGCGCGGCGTTCCTCGCCTTCGACCAGAAGGACGAGTTCTCGCCCGTGAAGAACGCCGAGGGGTCCGACTCGCCTGCGACGTGCAAGGCCGACATGCAGGCGAAGTGGCGCCGCTGGCTCGACGAGGCGGGCGTCTCGGTGAAGGAAGGCGTTCCGGTCGAGATCGATCCGGCGTACGCGCTTGACGCATGCGACATCAAGTCCATCGGTATCGCCCTCGGCGCGGAGTGAGGTCATGAAGTTTGAGGACAACCTCAAGAAGCTCGAGGAACTCGTCGCGAAAATGGAGTCCGGCGACATGAAGCTGGACGACATGATCGCGGCGTTCGAGGACGGACGCAAGCTCGTCGACGAATGCCAGAAGGATCTCGAGTCCATCCGACAGAGGATAGAGAAGGTGACGAAGAGCGGCGCCGTCGAGCCGATGAATCCTTGAACTTTTGAACTCTAGAACCTTTGAACTTTTGAACCTTTCATGAAACAGATCTACGTCCAGGCGAAGCCGGACCACATCGAATCGCTGGCGAAGTCCGCCCCCATGGCGGCCATTGAGGAACTGGTATGGAACGCGCTTGACGCGGACGCGAAGGAGGTCAAGGTCGACCTTGTCACGAATCCGCTCGGCGCCGTCGAGGCGGTGCGCGTATCCGACGACGGAACTGGCATCGACGTCCCCAACGCGGAATCGACCTTCGGCTCGCTCGGCGGCAGTTGGAAACGCATGTCGACGCAGACCGGGCTCGAGCATAGGAGGTTGCACGGGCGCCATGGGCGCGGACGCTTCAAGGCTTTCGCGCTCGGTACGCACGTCGAGTGGCGCACGACGTCGGCGCACGACGGCTCGCTTCGTTCCTACGTGATCTCGGGCGATATCACGGCTCCCGGCGTCTTCGACATAGACGAGGCCGCACAGCCCGGGCCCGGCACCGGAACGGAAGTTTACGTCACGAACGCCAAGGCAAACTGCGACTCGCTCCTCAACGCCGCCGAGACGGTGCAGGGGCTGGCGTCCAAGTTCGCCCTCTACCTCAAGAGCTATCCGGATGTCCGCATCTATTTCAACGGGCTGCCGGTCACGCCGGTGATCGTGCAGAAAAGCACGACGGACTACAAGCTGTCGCTCGAGAACGGCGCGACGGCGAAGCTCGAGGTGATCGAGTGGAAGCGCAAGTTCACCGGCGCGGGGAGGCTCGTGTTCGCGGGCACGGACGGTTTCCAGCTGCACGAGCAGTCCGCGATCGTCCGCTCCGGCGGCGTTCCCTTCACTGCGTACCTCATATCCGACCGCTTCCCCGCGCTGCACCGCGAGAACGCGCTTGTGATGGACGAGCTCAATCCCGAGGTGCGCATGTACCTCGACGAGGCGAAGAAGGTGCTGAAGGCGCATTTCCTCGCGCTCGGCGGCCAGAAGAGCGAGTTCGAGCGCGAGTGGGAAGAACGCATTGCGTCCTTCTCAAAGGAAGAGCGCAAGACGCTATATCTGATGCTCAAGAAGTCGCTCAAGGCGAAGTAGCGAACGATTGAACCGACACGGTCTCGGTGTCTCGAAATGGGGTGCGGCACACTAGCCGCGCCTTCGTTTTTTTCAGTGTAGATTTGCATGCCACTCCTGCAGCGCCGCGCGTCGCCCACATCTCGTAGCCCATCGCGTCGAGCTTCTTCGCGAGAAATATGCAGCGCAGGAGCCAATTGGACACCGACACCACTGGAGGGTATAGGTCGAGCCTATGGTGAGGCGCATCTAATTCCGATTATCTTTTCGGCGGTCGATTTTCTATAATGGTGGAAAAAGTTTCTGCCATGATAGACGTCAGACTTCCAGAATTGCGGGCGTACGCGTTCGAGGGGAAATTCGGACTCGAGCGCGAGGCGCTGCGCGTGACGGACGCAGGGCGGATGGCGCGCACGCCGCATCCGTTCCCTGCCGACCATCCGCGCATCGTCCGCGACTTCTGCGAGAACCAGACCGAGATCAACACGCGCGTCTGGCCGAGCGCGGAGGAGGCGGTGGCGGAGCTCGAGGCGCTGAACGCGGACATGCTTCGGGAGATCGCCGCGAAGAACGGAGAGCTTCTTTGGCCGTTTTCGAATCCTCCTCCGCTCGGAGGCATTGAAGACGTCGTGCCCGCGAAGTTCACCGGATCGCGCGCCGGGAAGTCGGCGTATCGCGACTACCTTGCGGCGAAGTACGGACGCTACCTGATGACGTACTGCGGAATCCACGTCAACTTCTCCTTTGGCGAGCGCCTTCTCGCCGCGTCCGGCGTGGACAGAAACGCGCTTTATCTCCATGTCGCGTCCGAAGCGGTCGTCTGGGGCTGGATCGTCGTCGCCCTCACCGCGGCGAGTCCGGTTGCGGATTCGTCTCTGTTCCTTCTTGGCGGTGGGGGCGGCGATGTCTTCTCCGGCTTTGCGTCGCTGCGCTGCGGCGATCTCGGATACTGGAACCACTTCGCTCCCGTGAACGACTACTCAAGCGTAAAGGCGTACGCCGATGCCATACGCGGCCATGTGCGCCGCGGCCTCATAGCCGCGCCGAGCGAACTCTACTATCCCGTGCGCCTCAAGCCGCGCGGGGCGAACAGACTCGAGACGCTGGAATCGGACGGGATAGACCATCTGGAGCTCAGATGCGTCGACCTGAACCCGCTTGCCGGCGGACTCGTCGACGCACACGACATAAGGTTCGCGCAGCTCCTCTTTCTGTGGTGCGCGGCGCGTCCGCAGGCTCGGCTTACCGAGCTTGCGCAGGTTCAGGCGGTGCGCAACTTCAAGAACGCAGCGCGCTACGACCTTGACCTTGCGGACATCACCCTGCCGGACGGATCGTCGGCGTCCGTACGCGGCATCGGGCTCAGGCTGCTTGATTCGATGGAGCGGTTCTTCGCGGACTTCCCGCGCGGCGAGGCGGCGGACATAATCGCGTTCGAGCGCAGGAAGCTGGAGCGTCCGGAAAGCCGCTACGCGGCGCAGGTCTTCGAGCGCTTCGGCGGAACGTTCGCCGGAAAAGGGCTGGCGCTCGCCCGGAAGCTGACGGAGGACGCCAATGTGTGAGCTTCTTGGATTTTCATCGCGTCGGCGTAGAAACGTCACGCCGCTCCTGAAGGAGTTCTTCTCGCACGCCGAGCGGCATCCGCACGGATGGGGTCTTGCGCGCTTCGAAGACGCGTCCGCCCCGCAGGTCGAGAAGGAGCCGGTGAAGGCGACGGAGAGCGAGACGCTGCGGCGGATCCTTGACGGCGGAGTGGAGGCGCAAACACTACTCGGGCACATTCGCCTCGCGACGGTCGGAACGATAGAATACGCCAACTGCCATCCGTTTTCGGAGGCGGACAACTCCGGCCGCGTCTGGACGCTCGTCCACAACGGAACGATATTCTCCGGCGCGTCGCTGAACGCCTATCTCGGCGTGCAGTTCGGCGAAACGGACTCCGAACGCGTCCTTCTGCATTTCATCGCGCGCGTCAACCGCCAGCAGATCAGGCTTGGGCGTCCGCTCTACGAGCAGGAGCGCTTCGACGTTCTCGCTTCCGCCATAGCCGCGCTTGCGAAGGGAAACAAGCTCAATCTGCTTCTTTTCGACGGAGAGGTGATGTACGCGCATACGAACTTCCGCGGCACGCTGCACTTTCTCGAGGACGACGGTTCGATCGCGTTTTCCACGCAGCCGCTTTCCGGCGGGGAGTGGAGTCCATTGCCGTTCACCAGCCTCGTCGCGGCCAAGGACGGCAGGTTCGTCCGCGAAGGCGCACCGCACGGAAACGAGTATATCCACAACCCCGAAGACTACCAGATGGTCTACATGAACTATTCGCGGCTGTGACGCGGCGGGCATAGGCTCTGCCTATGGATGAATGCGGGAATTTCCGATTATCGCTTCGTCGGCTGGTATTATATAATTTTGGGAACAGACAACGAGAAGGAGATTCGAAATGGAAGACAGACAGGAGCTGAACCGCAATCTCGCGCAGATGCTGAAGGGCGGCGTGATAATGGACGTTACTACGCCCGAGCAGGCGAAGATCGCCGAGCAGGCCGGCGCGTGCGCCGTGATGGCGCTCGAGCGCATTCCGGCAGACATACGCGCGGCGGGAGGCGTCTCGCGCATGAGCGACCCCGCGATGATCAAGGGCATACAGGCGGCGGTGTCGATTCCGGTGATGGCGAAGTGCCGCATCGGACACATCGCCGAGGCGCGCATCCTCGAGGCGATCGAGATCGACTACATCGACGAGTCCGAGGTGCTTTCTCCCGCGGACGACGTGCGGCACATCGACAAGAACAAGTTCAACGTTCCGTTCGTCTGCGGCGCGCGCGACCTCGGCGAAGCGCTCAGGCGCATCGGGGAGGGCGCGACGATGATCCGCACTAAGGGCGAGCCCGGGACGGGAGACGTCGTGCAGGCCGTGCGGCACATGCGCAAGATGCAGAGCGAGATACGCCGCGTCGTCTCGCTCCGCGATGACGAGCTCTACGAGGCGGCGAAAGAGCTCGCTGCGCCGCTCGACCTCGTGAAGTATGTCCACGAAAACGGCAGGCTCCCCGTCGTGAACTTCGCGGCCGGCGGAGTCGCGACGCCTGCGGACGCCGCGCTCATGATGGAGCTCGGCGCGGAAGGCGTGTTCGTGGGCTCGGGAATCTTCAAGTCGGGCGATCCCGCGAAGCGCGCGTCTGCGATCGTGCAGGCCGTCACGAACTGGCAGGACTCGAAGCTTCTCGCGAAGCTTTCGGAGAACCTCGGCCCCGCGATGGTCGGCATCAACGCCGACGAGATCGAAACGATCATGGAAGAGCGAGGGAAGTAGCTTTTTGACAGGATTTACATGATTTACAGGATTGTTGGTGGTTCATACTAATCTTGTGAATCCTGTTAATCCTGTCTGAAAACTGGTATGACGAGATGAGAGTAGGTGTGTTATCTGTTCAGGGGGCGTTCGCCGAGATGGCGGCGTACTGGCGCGCACGTGGAGCGGACGTCTTCGAGATCAGGCAGCGGTCCGATCTTGACCGCGGCATGGATGTTCTCGCTCTCCCCGGCGGCGAATCGACCGTGCAGGGAAAGCTGCTCGGGGAGCTGGGGCTTTTCGATCCGCTGAAGGCCAAGATCGAAGGCGGACTCACTGTGTTCGCGACGTGCGCGGGGCTCATACTGCTCGCGGAGAAAATAGACGATCCCGGGCGGAGCGACGACACGCGCCCCGAAAGGTGGTTCGGCGTCCTCCCCGTCGCCGTCAGGCGCAATGCCTACGGACGCCAGCTCGGCAGCTTCAGGACGGTCGGCACGTTCGACGGGAAGAGTAATGTTCCGATGACGTTCATCCGCGCGCCGGCGATCACGGCAATCTTGTCGCCTGAAGTCGAAGTCCTCTCTGAATTCAACGGACAGCCCACGGCCGTCCGCTGGCGGAACATCACCGCCTTCACGTGGCATCCCGAGCTCGGGCCCGCCTGAGAAATGATATACTATCCGCCATGTTGACGACCTATATAATCGGATGTGTTGCGCTGATCATCAAGCCTGGGCCGGACCTGATGTGTACGCTTGCGACCGCCTTGTCCGACGGCAAGGCGCGCGCCGCCACGCTGATGGCGGGGCTCGTGCTTGGCTGCTGGCTCTGGATATGGCTTCTGGCGGCAGGGGTGGCGTCGTTCTTCACGTCCCATCCGACGGTAATGACGGCGATACAGATTGTCGGCATCGCATATATCGGCTACTTGGCGCTTGGGTCGTTCAGGGAGGCGTGGTCGGGATTTCGGCACCGCGGCGAAAACGCGCTTTCTCCCGCAACTGCAAAAGGCTGGCGGCTTGTGGGGCGAGGGGTGTTCATGTCGATGTCCAATCCGCTGACGATTCTGTTTTTCCTGGCGTTCCTGCCGAATTTCACGAAGGAGGGGGCTTCTCTGTCGCCCGCGATCCAGGTGCTGCTTCTCGGCACCCTGTTCTGCGCCCTCGTGCCGTTCATCTATTTCCCCATCATCCTCGCCGCCGACTTCTTCCGTTCGCGTCTGCTCGGCTCAGCGAAGGCCACGGCCTTCCTGAAACTCGCTTCCGCGCTCATGCTTGCCGCTGTCGCGTTCATCTTGTCCATGCCACTCTTCAAGGCGTAGATGGGGTGCGGCACACTAGCCGCGCCTTCGTTTTTTCAGTGTAGATTTGCATGCCACTCCTGCAGCGACAGCGGCGCGGCGTCCGTGCCGCTGCGGATCGCCTCGAGCCCCCTCACGGCCTCGGCGAAGCCGGCGAGCGTCGTCGTGACGGGAACGCCTGCCGCGACCGCGGCGGCGCGTATCTTGACGCTGTCGTGCGCCGCAGACTCCCCGTCTTCGCGCGTGTTGACGATCCACTTCACTTTGCCGCGCTTTATAAGGTCTATCGTGTTGGGGCTCCCGAGTGGAATCTTGTAGAGCGCGTTGGATTCGACGCCCGCGCGCCAGAGCGCGGTGGATGTGCCGCGCGTCGCCCACATCTCGTAGCCCATCGCGTCGAGCTTCTTCGCGAGTTCGACGACTTCGGACTTGTCTTCGTCGCGCACGCAAAGGACGATGCCGCCCTGTCCGGGAAGCGGCAGGGGACTTCCCGCCGCGGCCTGGCTCTTGTAGTACGCCGTCGCCGCGTCGTGTCCGAACGACATCACCTCGCCCGTCGACTTCATCTCCGGCGTGAGCGTGATGTCCGCACCCGGGAACTTCACGAACGGGAAGACCGCCTCCTTGGCGCAGAAATAGGGTTGGGTGGTTGGGTGGTTAGGTAGTTGGGTGGGCATCTTCTCTCCCGCCATGCAGCGCGACGCCACGCCCGCAAGCGACCAGCCGACAGCCTTCGAGACGAACGGCACGGTTCGGGATGCGCGCGGATTGACCTCGATCATCCAGACGTCGCCGTCTTTGACCGCCAGCTGTATGTTCATCAGTCCGACGACGTGCAGCTTCTCCGCGAACGTGCGGGCGATGCGCTCGACTTCGGCGATCGTTTCCTGTGCGAGCGAAACGGGCGGCGTAACCGCCGCGGCGTCGCCGGAGTGGCATCCGGCCGCCTCGATGTGCTCGAGAATCGCGCCGACGACTGTCGTCGTTCCGTCCGAAACGCAGTCGACGTCAAGCTCGATGGCGTTGGTGAGGAACTTGTCGATGAGGATTGCCCGTCCTTCGGAAATCTTCACCGCCTCTTCGACGTATTCCCTGAGACGGTCTTCGTGGTAGACGATCGCCATTCCGCGTCCGCCAAGGACGAACGAGGGACGCACGAGGACGGGATAGCCGATTTCGGAGGCGATTCTGATTGCGTCGTCGACCGTGTGTGCGATTCCGCTCGGAGGCTGCTTCACGCCGACTTCCGCGACGAGATTGCGGAAAAAGTCGCGGTCTTCCGCGAGCGCGATGTCCTTTGGCGACGTGCCGAGAATGTTTACGCCCGCCGATTCTAGCCTTTCTGCGAGGTTTAGCGGGGTCTGTCCCCCGAACTGGACGATCGCGCCGTCGCATTTTTCGCGTTCGTAGATTTCCATCACGTCCTCGAAGGTGAGCGGCTCGAAGTAGAGCTTGTCCGAGGTGTCGTAGTCGGTCGAGACTGTCTCGGGGTTGGAATTGACCATCACGACCTCGATGCCCATTTTGCGCAGCGCAAAGGCCGCGTGGCAGCAGCACCAGTCGAACTCGATTCCCTGGCCGATGCGGTTCGGCCCCCCGCCCAAGACCATGATCTTCTTTTTGACAGGATTTACAGGATTCACAAGATTAGAAGAATTCGTTGGATGTGGTAATCTTGTAAATCTTGTTAATCCTGTCGAAAAACCGTAGTAGCTGTAATAATACGGCGTCTTGGCCTCGAACTCGCCGGCGCAGGTGTCGACTTCGCCGAACTCGGGCCTTATGCCGAGGGCGAGGCGATTGTCCCGCACCGTAATCTCGTCGGAGCCGATCGCCGCGGCGATTTCCTTGTCGCTGAATCCAAACGCCTTCGCCTGGCGAAGGAGCAAGCTTGCTTCACGGTCTTTTTCGACAGGATTAACAAGATTTACATGATTATCTTTACTCATCAATCCTGTTAATCCTGTAAATCCTGTCAAAAGATTCTTCTGGCTCGCCAAGAACTTTCTGAACGCTTCGATTTCTTCGAGCTCGCGCTTAAACCACGGATCGAAGCTCGCGACGTCGTGTCCGGCAAGCGGCGCCTCCAGTGAGCGCACCGCCTTGAGATACGCCTGCTTGAAAGTGTGTCCGATGGCCATCGCCTCGCCGACGGATTTCATCTGTGTGCCAAGGCGCCTGTCTGCGCCGTGGAACTTCTCGAACGTGAAGCGCGGCACTTTTACGACGACGTAGTCAAGCGCAGGCTCGAAGCATGCGGGCGTCACCTCGGTGATGTCGTTTTTGAGCTCGTCGAGCGTGTAGCCGACGGCGAGAAGGGCGGCGATTTTCGCAATCGGGAATCCTGTCGCCTTGGACGCGAGCGCGGACGAGCGCGAGACGCGCGGATTCATCTCGATGATGATGCGCCGCCCCGTCTTAGGATTGACGGCCCACTGGACATTCGAGCCGCCGGTCGCGATGCCGATCGCCTCCAGGACGCGGATGGAGTCGTCGCGCATCGCCTGGTACTCGCGGTCGGTCAGGGTCTGTATCGGCGCGACGGTTATCGAGTCGCCGGTATGGACGCCCATCGGATCCATGTTCTCGATGGAGCAGACGATCACGGCGTTTCCCGCCCTGTCGCGCATGACCTCCATCTCGAATTCCTTCCAGCCGATGAGAGACTCCTCGACAAGGACCTCGTGGTTGAGCGAGGCCTCGAGTCCGCGCGAGACGATTTCGCGGAACTCGTCCGCGTCGTGCGCGATGCCTCCGCCGGTTCCGCCGAGGGTGAAGCCCGGGCGGATGATGAGCGGCCATGTGCCGATTTTGGCGGCGATCGACTCGGCTTCTTCGAGCGAGTGGGCGCTTCCGGACTTCGGCATGTCGAGTCCGAGCTTTTCCATCGCGTCCTTGAAGAGATTGCGGTCTTCCGCGCGGGCTATCGCGTCCGCATCCGCGCCGATCATCTCGACGCCGCATTCCGCGAGAACGCCGGAACGCTTCAGTTCCATCGCAAGGTTGAGCGCGGTCTGTCCGCCGAGCGTCGGGAGAAGCGCGTCCGGCTTTTCCTTGCGGATGATTGCGGAGACGGAATCTACGGTCAATGGCTCGATATACGTCGCCTCGGCCATTTCGGGATCGGTCATCACCGTGGCGGGGTTGGAGTTGACGAGGACGATTTTGTATCCCTCACTGCGCAGCGCCTTCACCGCCTGGCAGCCAGAGTAGTCGAACTCGCAGCCCTGTCCGATGACGATCGGCCCGGAGCCTATGACAAGAATCTTCTTAAGATCGATACGCTTCATATCGGATATAAAACAGCACAACCCGTGCCAATGTGCGTACAGCGGTAGAATATCTGGTGCTGCGCCAGATGGTATTACAATTGCGGGACTGTAGGCCGGATTGCCGTTACGGAAAATGTAATGTCCGACGCACTGCTGCCAAACCGTCGCCGGTCTTGGAGGTTCCCCAATTTTTCGGGCATGAAAACGGCCACACCCCTGTAAACAAAGGGTGAAGTGGTGATTTTCATTTTGCGATAAGTGAAAACTCCTTTCCCGATTTTCTAAGCAACTCCGAGCGTTTGGGCTCTCCTATGAGAACAAAAGTCAAGTGGGTAAAATCG
>JAEDKA010000091.1 GCA_016296065.1 Kiritimatiellia bacterium | reverse complement strand
ATGTTCTCGAGATGACGTGCGACGTCCTTGACGGCGGACATCACCGTCAGGAACGCCATGTCATGCGGAGCATCGCCGGGGGCTTCCTTCAGCTTCAGGGCAAACCGGCGCGTCAGGTCGCGTGCCGTCTCCACGATCCGCTTCCCTGACGCATCCGGGTCAAGCGCAAGCGCCTCTCCGGACTTCAAGGCGCGGACAATGTCGGCCGCCATCGACCTCATCTCACCCATCAGGTCGTTCGTCAGCTGCAGGACCTCGTCGGAAAGCCCCTCCCGCTGGACGCGCGAAGCCTTCCTGAAGATCTTGAGCGCGATGTCGGAGATTCGTTCGGCGTCGTTGACGCAATGGAGCATCTCCGGCAGCGCCTGCGCCTGACGTTCTGTCAGCTCGCGCTTCGAAATCTCAACGAGATAGTCCCGGAGACTCGCCTGCAATCCGTCAATCTCGCGTTCGGCATCCTGAACGGACTCCTCCGCGACGTTCGCCCGTCCAAGACAGGTGTTCAGCGCGACCGAAGCGACCGTCGCCGCACGCCTGGTCATCTCCCCGAGCGTCCGCCGCGCCGCCATCAGCGCCAACGCAGGACTGGCCAGCAGGCGCGGCTCAAGCGACGTCACCTTCAGGCTGGTTCCATCCCGCAGCAATCGCGTGCAAAGCCGAGCCAAGAGCGGAATGAAGAACGAAAGGACGACGACATTCGCCACGTTGAAGAGCGTATGCGCCATCGCCACATGCCGACCGGGATTCTCGCCCAGGAACGCATTCCCCTCGGCGCAGGCATTGACCAGATGGAAGAACGCCGGAGCCCTAACGCCTCCTTCTGCGAAGACGAGCACGAAGGTCATCACCAGCAGCAAGGTGCCGAGGATGTTGAACAGCGCATGCGCGAGCGCCGCACGACGGGCGTTCACGTTCGTCCCGATCGAGGCCAGCAGCGCGGTGACGGTCGTCCCGATATTGTCGCCCAGGACGATCGGAACCGCCGTCCAGAGGTTGATGACCCCGGCGTTCGCGAGGGCGATGGTTAGGCCGATGGTCGCGGACGAGCTTTGCACGGCGACCGTGCAGAGCGTCCCGACCGCAATCGCGCCCAGGACCGCCCCGAAGGGAAGGTATCCATTTGCCGACGGCGCACAGTCAAAGCGCGAGAAGAAGGAGATGAACTCGGGCAGCTTGGCCAACGCCTTGAGTTCGTGGCTCATCATGTTCATGCCGAAGAAGAGAAGACCGAACCCCAGAACCGTCCGCCAGGCCCCGCGCATCATTGAGCGTTGGGCGACCATCAGCCCGACCACGCCCAGCACGACGGAGGGGAGCGCCAGGTCGGTCACCTTGAGCGAAACGAGCTGGCCTGTCACCGTCGTTCCGATGTTCGCCCCGAAGACGACACCAATCGCCTGCGTCAGCGAAAGAAGCCCCGCGTTGACGAATCCGACGGTCATGACGGTCGTCGCCGAGGAGCTCTGGATGAGTGCCGTAATGCCAGCACCCGCCGCGATTGCCGCAACGCGGTTTTTCGTCACATAGCCGAGAATGGCCTTCATCCGGGCTCCAGCGACCTGCGTGAGCCCTTCGGACATCAGCCCCATTCCATAGATGAAGAGGGCGAGTCCGCCCAACACCGTCGTTGCGATCTGCATGTTTCCCGTCATGGTCGTTCCTCATCTTCCCTATCACTTGAGCCAGTTGATGAGATAAAGAAGGATGACGACGGCAACACCAATGCCGATTTCAATTCTTGTTCTCTTTTCACGATCCATTGTCTTTCTCCTCTTGGATGGCCTCATTATCGCAAACACCTGTTACGGAACGATTTGTTTTCCGTTAGGATTGCATTAAAAATTTGAGAATCCCGAGTGGAATCGTCTCCAAGGTTTTCAGAACTTCCACGTTCTTTCAAAGCCGTAGACATTCGTCGGCCGGCGAGATCTTGAAAATCGAACTTGAGCGTCCAGAATTCGGGCGCATTGAGGCAGATTATTTCGGTCGAGAGAGCGACTGCCCGACCAGGATCATCAGCGTGTAGATCTCAAGACGTCCGGCGAGCATGGCGATGCAATAGACGATCTTCAATGCGTCCGGAATCGCACCGTAGTTCTGTGCCGGACCAAGGCTGCCAAAGGCCGGCCCGACGTTCCCCACCATGCTCAGCGCCGCCGTGAACGCCGTGGGAACGTCCAACCCGCAAACCGCGCCCGCCAAGGCCGTGGCGAACACGACGATCATGTAGACGAAGATGAACGAACCGACGACCGACACGATCTCGCGCTTCGCCGGCGTTCCGTTGACGCGAAGCGTAAAGACGCCATGCGGGTGCAGAAGCTTCATGATGTCGTTGCGGAGCGCCTTGGCGAGGATCGACCAGCGGATGACCTTGATGCCGCCGGCGGTCGAACCGGAACAACCTCCCACGAGGAAGAGGAGCAAGATGACCATCTGCGCCGCCGATGTCCAGCACGTAAAGTCGCTTGTCATGAAACCCGTCGTCGAGACAATCGACGCGACCTGAAAGGCCGCGTTCCTGAGCGAAGCCGAAGTTGAACCGAATTGCGGCAACTCAAACAGCGTCAGGGCGGCAATGACCGGCACCAGCAGAAAGACGAATCCCCGGAGTTCCGTATTGTCCCTCACCTCGGCCCATTTCCCCGCACAAACTGCGTAGTAGACGCCGAAGTTCACAGAGGCAAGAACCATGAACAGCGTGCAAATCCATTCCGCCGCAGGGCTTGCGAACGCCCCGAGCGAAGCGTTGCGCGTGGAGAAGCCTCCCGTACCCATCGTCGAGAAGGCATGGCACACGGCGTCAAACCAGCCCATGCCGACCCAATGGAGCGCCACGGCCTGGACAACCGTCAGGACGAAATAGATCAGCCAGAGAACGCGCGCCGTGTCGCCGATCCGCGACGTCAGCTTGCCCTTCTCAGGACCGCTTGTCTCCGCCTGGATGAGCCGGAACGCGCCGACGCCCAGGAGCGGAATGAGCGCCACAGCCAAGGCGATGACGCCCATGCCGCCCAGCCAGTGCGTCTGGCACCGCCAGAAGTTGATGCACTTGGGGAGCGCCTCGACATCCGACAGGACGGACGCACCCGTCGTGGTGAAGCCGCTCACGCTCTCGAAGATCGCATCGACGAGTCCGGGGAAACACCCGCTCGCGTAGAACGGCCATGCGCCGAAGATTCCGATCGCCACCCATACGCTTCCGACGATCATGAAGGCGTTCTGGGCGCCGACAAGCCGGATCCGGCCACGGCTGCGGCGTGCGAACCAGACGGCCAGAGTCCAACTGATCACGAGCGGCACGCCGAAGTCCGCCAGGTTCCGCCACTCGCCGTACCAGCCGGCGACGAACATCGGCAGCAGGAACGACGTGCCGACCAGCGCCAGCACCGTCGAAAGCGACCTTGCGAGAATCGACTTCACCGTCCGTCTCCCGCAAAGGCGGAAACGATGCGGCGATCCCCCGACGGCACGATCAGGACGAGTGTCGAACCGGGTTCGATCACGGTGTCGCCGCGCGGAACGACGCTTCCGCCACCCGCGCCGTGCGCCATCAGCACGAGCGCCCGGCCGGCGAGTTCAAGCTCCTTGAGCGGCTTGCCGGACGCCTTCGCATCACGCGGCACCGTACATTCGACGATCTCGTAGGCGCCGCCGCAGACCGTGTGTACGGAAAGGACGTTGACACCCCGCAGATGGCTCATGATGCCGTCGACGACCGTCGCGTCCATGGAGACGGCCACGTCGACCCCGAGACGGGCGGCCATTCCCGCGGCATCGGCGCTTGCCGTCAGCGCCACCGTCCGCCCGACGCCGTGTGACTTGAGATACGCCGCCGCAATCAGGTTGCGGTCGAAGTTCTCGGAAACGGCGAGGGCGACGTCGCACCGTCCGAGCCCCTCCTCCGCGACGAGATTGGCGTCCGTCACGTCCCCGCACAGGACCCGCACGCCACGATACTGTTCCGAGACAGACCGACAGCGGTCGGCAGATTCGTCGACGACCGTGACGTCCAGCCTCGACGCGCCGGAACGGCGCCAGCCGAGCAACCGACCGAACGTCGAGCCGCCGACGCGCGCGCGCTGACTCGAGACGACAAGGGATCCGACCTGGCCCGCACCGACGACAAGAAGTCCGGTGGCCACGTCGGCGCGCGAATCGCACAGGACCGCGACCGCCTCCATCTCCGATATCTTCGCCAAAACGCCGATGCGGTCCCCGGCCGCCAGCACTGTCTCGCCCGAGGGCAGGCGCGAGCCGTCGCCCGATTCCACGTAGGCAATCAGAAACGTCCATCCCGGGACCGAGTCCAGCGTCCGGAGCGGACGGCCGACGATGGGCGCGTCACCGCCGACGCGCAACGTGACAATGCCGTAATCGTTCCCGAGCTCCTGGATGTCACCCACCGCCCCGTGCGCCAACGTCTGCGACAGGACACGTGCTGCCTCGACATCCGGATTCACCATCCAGTCAATGCCGAACACGGGCCGCCGGCCGTTTGCCGTTGCGGCCAGCTTCGCCGACACGGCAACGGCGTCAGCGTAATACTCGTAATTGCGAACGCGCGCGATCTTCAGGACATCATGGCGGATCGCATCCGCCAATGCGCACGTGATCACGTTCACCTCGTCACTGGACGAAACGGCGACCAGGGCGTCCGCCGACGCGAGGCCCGCCTGCTCCAGGACCGAGAGACTGTTCCCCTCGGCATGGAGAACGGTGCAGTCAAGCTGTGCGCTGACATCGCGGACACGCTCAGCGTCGCGATCGATCACCACGACCTGCTGACCTGCCGCAAGCAAAGCCCGCGACAGTCGAACACCCGTAAATCCAGCACCGACAACAATCGTCTTCATAAATCAGCCCATT
>JAEDKA010000014.1 GCA_016296065.1 Kiritimatiellia bacterium | reverse complement strand
AGCAACGGACTGAAAATCCGTGTGTCGCCGGTTCGATCCCGGCCTTGGCCACCAATTTTACGGAAATCGGAGAAAGCTCCGATTTTTCTTTTTTTTACCGAAGCGGCGGGACGCACCCCGCATTGAGCTCGCCTTCGGCGACTTCGGCCTTCGGCCTTGGGGGATACGCTTCCCCCAGTCAGGGTGGCGCATCTTCCGCAGCGGGATGCCAATCACGATTTATGAACAGCGGGGACAGTCCCCGGGAATTGTCTCACCCAAATGGACGATTTACACACCGCTGGGAATTCGTGTATAATGGCGGCGAATTCAACCAGCAGCAGGAGGCAGCATGAACAGAGCTCTTATTGCATTTGCATCGCTTGTCGTGATGCTCGTGGCGGGCGCGGCGGATTTGCCGCGAAACGGCGCGACGTACCGTAATCCGGTGTTGTTCGCCGACTGCCCCGATCCGACGATGTGCCGCGCGGGCGACTACGTCTATCTAGTGACGACGACGATGTTCTTCATGCCTGGCGGACCTGTCATGCGCTCGAAGGACATGGTCCACTGGGAGACGGTCTCCTACCTCTTCGACCGCATCGACACGAATCCCGAGTATTCGTTCGAGGCGGACGGCGGGCGCACGGGGTATGGCGCCGGACAGTGGGCGACGTCGCTTGTCTACCACAAGGGGAAGTTCTACGCATGGTTCATCGTGAACGGAGCGGGAGGGTTTATGTACACTGCGGACAAGGCGGAGGGTCCGTGGCGTCTCCTGAGCCGCGGCGCGCACCTGCACGACGGCTCGCTCGTCTTTGACGACGACGGAAGGGTGTACGTATTCCACGGCTCTGGGCACGTCACGGAGCTCAAGGAGGATCTCACTGGCGTCAAGCCAGGGGGGCTCGACCGCCAGCTTTTCGAGCGCGGCGAGGAGACTTCGCTTCTCGAAGGTTCGGCTGCGTTCAAGAAGGACGGATACTACTACCTCATGATGGTCTCGGCGTTTCTTCCCGGCCATCCGCGGCGCGAGGTCTGCTACCGTTCGCGTTCGCTCACGGGGAAGTGGGAGAAGAAGGTCATACTCGAGACGGAGTTCGAGAGCTGGGGCGGAGTCGGACAGGGATGCGTGGTGGAGTGTCCGGACGGGAAATGGCGCGCTCTGGTGTTCCAGGACCGCGGCGGCGTCGGACGCGTTCCGTGCCTGATGGACGTGACGTGGAAGGACGGATGGCCCATGCTCGGCGACAAAGACGGGAAGATCCCGAACGACACGGCGAAGCTGTATCCGTCGCTCTCCGGCATCGTCGGTTCGGACGAGTTTTCGAAGAAGGCCCTTGACCTCCGCTGGCAGTGGAACCACAATCCGCTCGACGGCGCGTGGTCGCTATCGGAGCGTCCGGGCTGGCTGCGCCTCAAGGCGCAGAAGGTGGCCCCGAGCATCGTCACCGCGCGCAACACGCTGACGCAGCGGATGGTCGGCCCGGCGTGCGCCGGAGAGACGAGGCTCGACGTGTCGAAGATGAAGGACGGCGACAGAGCGGGACTCGCCGCGTTCCAGTCCGACAGCGCCGTTCTCGCCGTCGTCTGCGAAGGCGGGAAAAAGCGGCTCGTCATGAGCGAGGTGAAGAGCGTCTTCGACGACGGACGCAGAAACGCGCGCGCAGAGGAGACGGAGAGGGAGTCCGTTGAGCTCAAGTCGGACATTGTGTACATGCGCGTGCGCGCGGACTTCCGTGCGGGGCAGGACTGGGCGGAGATGGACTGGAGCCTTGACGGAAAGGGCTGGCGCAGGATAGGCACGCGCTTCCCGCTGCGTTTCGACTGGCAGCGCTACTTCGTCGGCTCGCGATTCGCGTTGTTCTGTTATCCGACAAAGGCGCCGGGAGGATGCGTCGACTTCGACTGGTTCCACTTCTCCTGCGAGGAGCACGAGAAGTAAAACATGGCTCTTCGGAATTTTTAGTGGAAGCGCATTAGTAAAAACTCCGATGGTTAGGGTTCTCGCTACCGCTTCACAGCTTCGCGCTTTTCAACCACGATTAGTAGCATCTGTTGTGCAGTGATTAGAGCGGCCTTCGGCCGATTTATGCGACGCAGTCGCATCCCCAAATACTTCTATCGACATATGCAAAGTCGTTGAGTGGCGCGAAGCTGCGGAGCGGTAGCGAGAGCCCCAACGCTCGGAGTTTCTATTACATAGAGGCATGCTGTTCCACTAAATTCTTTGAAGAACCTAAAACATGGCGGGGTGTCCGCGTGGCGGACTGCGGCTGGATTTGGTATAATCTCCCCAACGTTCAGAAAGGGAAATTGAAATGCAGAATCCAATCGTTGGCATCGTAATGGGCTCCGACTCCGACTGGCCGCTCGTGAAGAAGGCGTGCGAGACGCTCGACAAGTTCGGCGTCGCGTACGAGACGCGCGTCATATCCGCGCACCGCACGCCAGACGTCGCAATCGAATATTCGCGCACGGCGGAGGAGCGCGGGCTCAAGGTGATAATCGCGGCGGCAGGCGGCGCGGCGCATCTCGGCGGCGTTCTTGCCGCGGCGACGGTGCTGCCCGTCATCGGCATCCCCGTGGCGGGAGGCGCGCTCAACGGTCTCGACGCGCTCTACGCGACGGTGCAGATGCCGTCCGGAGTCCCCGTCGCCACTGTTGCGGTCGGCTCGGCCGGTCCCACGAACGCCGCGCTCCTCGCTGTGCAGATTCTCGGCACGGCTGACGCATCGCTCCGCGAGAAGTTCCGCGCGCACAAGGATGAGCTCCGCGCCAAGGTAGCCGCCGCAAACGACCGCATCCACAATTCCTGAACTCCCCGTTCGGGTGATTGATTGCGCTTCTCCGTTTTGTGTATAATAGCGGCGCAAAGGGCATGTTGCCCTGCAGAAACGGAGAAGACGCATGAAAATCGGAATCGCGCCGCTCATTGCGGCTGTTGGAAGCATCGTGGCGTTCTGCGCCGCTGCTGATGTCGCGGTCGAGAAGTCCGCGACGGGTTTTGTCGTTCGCGACGGCGAAGTCCGGCGCACGCTCGACTTCTACGGACCGAACACGCTGCGCGTGAAGACCGACCTCGGACGCGACCACTGGAAGCATCCGTCGCTCGCCATCGTCGCGAAGCCTGCCGCCGTCGCGGCGAAGCTGCGCGAGACGGCGGACGCGTTCGTCGTCGAGGGCGCGGCGTTCACCGTTTCAATCGACCGCAAGACTGGCGCGCTTGCGTTCTCCGACGCGGACAAGATTCTTCTCCGCGAGCCGTCCGACCCCTGCACAATCAAGGAGATCGAAATCGACGGCGAGCCCACTTACGAGGTGACGCAGAGCTGGAAGCTCGCGGAGGGCGAGGGACTTTACGGACTTGGGCAAGCCGCGTCGGGGAAGTTCAATCTCCGCGGACAGAAGATCAAGATCGTCCAGACGAACATCCCTGCGTTCTCTCCCGTGTGGTCGAGCTCTAAGGGATACATGATTCTCTGGGACGTCTATTCGCAGTCGATCTTCCACGACAAGGCGGACGGGCTCTCTCTCTGGGGTGAATCGGCGCCAGGTGGAAGCGACTGGTACTTCATGTACGGCAGCGATCCCGACCGCCGCTTCGCGGAGTACCGCATGCTCACCGGCGCGGCGCCGATGTTCCCGAAGGCCGCGTTCGGATACTTCCAGTCGAAGGAGCGCTACAAGTCAGCGCAGGAGCTGATCGACGTCGTCTCGCGCTTCCGCGAGCTTGGGTATCCGATCGACTGGATCGTCCAGGACTGGCAGTACTGGGATGCGAGGGACGACCGCTGGAACGCGATGCAGTGGGACAAGTCGCGCTTCCCCGACCCGAAGGGACTCTGCGACACGCTGCACAACGACCTCCACGTCAAGCTCATCACGTCGATATGGCCCGACGTAGGCGACGATACCGACGTCGCGCGCGAGCTCGATTCGCACAAGCTGCGCTACGCCCCGGGGCACTGGATATCGAAGGGCAAGTCGCATGTCTACGACGCCTATTCGAAGCTCGGACGCGAAATCTACTTCAAGCATCTCAAGAAAGGGCTTTTCGACGTCGGCGTCGATGCGATGTGGATGGACGGCTCGGAGCTCGAGACGGGCGACGCTTGCCACAACGCGGACAGGATGGTCGCGCAGATCAAGGCGTGCGGTAGGAACGAGATGGGAGACTTCACGCGCTACCTGAACACATACGGGCTCGTCACGACGATGGGCAACTACGAGGGCCGCCGCGCGACATCCGACCGGCGCACCTTCACGCTGACGCGCACCGCGTGGGCGGGGCTCCAGCGCTACGCGGCGATTCCGTGGAGCGGCGACACCGGCGCGAGCTGGGGGCGCCTCAAGGACGAGATCGCGGGCGGCCTGGGCGCGTCCATGAGCGGACTTCCCTACTGGACCCAGGACACGGGCGGGTTCTTCTGCGGACACTATGGCCGCGATGCCATGAACAACCCCGAGTTCCTCGAGCTTCTCGCGCGCTGGAACCAGTTTGCGATCTTCAACCCGGTCTACCGCTGGCACGTGTCGAGCCCGGTCGCGAAGGAGCCGTTCCGCGCGAAGGAGAAGCATCCCGAATACTACGAGTCGTTCCTTTCCGCGGCGCGCCTCCGGTACAGGCTTCTGCCCTACATCTACTCGCTTGCGCGCGACGTTCACGAGACGGGTCGTCCGTTCGTGCGCCCGGCGTGGATCGACTTCCCGGGAACGCCCGGCGCGAACGACGACCAGACGTCCGTCGTGTTCGGTCCGTCGCTCTACACCTCGATTATTACGCGTCCCATCTACACCGGACACACCACTGGCTCGGGCTCGCCCGTTCCGTCCGAAATGCTGTCCACGCCCGACGGCAAGGCTGGCGTGAAGGTCGAGTACTTCAGGGGGCAGGACCTCAAGGAGAAGGTCTCCGAAACGGTCGTGGCGCAGGTCAACGACACGTGGCCTGGTCCGCCCCTCGTCGAGTGGCCGGAGGGCCTGACCGGCGGAGACGACTTCTCGGCCCGCTACACTGGACGTCTGACGCTTTCCAAGCCCGGGGTCTACGAACTTGGCGTCGAAGGCGACGACGGATTCGCGCTCTGGCTCGACGGCGAGGAGAAGTTCCGCGACTGGGCGAAGCAGGCCGCGCGCAGCAAGGCGACGCGCGTGACGGTTCCGGAAGGCGGCAAGGCTTTCGACTTCCGCATCGACTACTTCAACGACAAGTTCGCGCGTTCGGTCAAGTTCTGGATGCGCACGCCCGAGGAAGTCGCGAAGCTTGAGCGGGAGAGCCGCAAGATCGAGGTCGCGCTTCCCGTCGGGGCGGACTGGTATGACTTCCGCACTGGCGAGAAGTTCGCCGGCGGCACGAAGTTGCAGAGGGAGTATCCGATCGACAGCTTCCCGCTCTTCGTGAAGGCGGGGTCGGTGCTTCCGCTCGGACCCGACGTGCAGTACGCGACGGAGAAGACGGACAAGCCGATCGAGCTTCGCGTCTATCCCGGCGCGGATGCGTCGTTCACGCTGTACTCCGACGACAACGAGACGTATGCCTACGAGAAGGGCGCGTTCGAGAAGATTCCGCTCAAGTGGGACGACGCGGAGAAGAAGCTGACAATCGGCGCGAGGGAGGGTTCTTTCCCCGGGATGCCGAAGACGCGCGAGTTCAAGGTCGCCTGCGGCGGCGTTTCGAGGTCGGTCCGCTATGACGGCCATTCCGTCTCGGTGGAGTTGCGATAGGCGCTTCCCCGACGGGGGCATGATCTGACAAGGCGCGCGTCCAAGTCTGAGGTTGCTCGGACCGATGGACGCGGAGCCTTTATTGCCCAGCGATGAGTCGCCAAAGCATGGAACGGGGATTTTTGGTATAATTTACTGGTTATGGCGGAAGAAGCAAAAGAAAAGTTGCTAGAGACCGAGGAGGTCAGGCAGAAGATCGAGGACCTGAAGAAGAAGGTCGGCGAGATGGCCGACTACATCCACATCGACGACCGCCGCGCGAAGCTCGCGGAGCTCGAGGCGCAGCAGGCGTCGGGGGACTTCTGGAACAACCAGTCCAAGGCGAAGGAGGTCATCGCCGCGACGAACGCGGAGCGCGCGTACGTCGTGCCGTTCACTTCGCTCACGAAGACCGTAGAGGACGCGGGCGTTATGCTCGAGCTCGCGGAGATGGAGGATGGCGAGGCGCAGCAGGCCGCGCTCAAGGACACCCTCGCGGAGTGCGCGAAGGCGGACGAGTATTTCGGCAAGCTAAGGCTGCAGTCGCTCCTCGGCGGAAAGTTCGACCAGTGCAACGTGTTCGTGAAGCTCCACGCGGGGCAGGGCGGAACTGAGGCGTGCGACTGGGTCGCGATGCTCTACCGCATGTACCAGCGCTACGCCGAGTCGCAGGGATGGAAGGTCGAGGAATACGACGTGCAGCCGGGCGAAGAGGCGGGATACAAGGACGTCTACTTCCGGGTGGAAGGTCCCTACGCCTTCGGAATGCTCAAGGCCGAGCGCGGAATACACCGCCTCGTGAGAATATCGCCCTTCGACGCCAACAAGCGCCGCCAGACGTCCTTCGCCTCGATGGAGACCGTCGCGGAGATCAACGACGACATCGAGGTCGAGATCAAGGACGAGGACCTCAGGGTCGACACCTACCGCTCCGGCGGCGCGGGCGGTCAGCACGTCAACAAGACCGACTCGGCGGTGCGCCTCACGCACCTTCCGACTGGCATCGTCGTCGCCTGCCAGAAGGAGCGCTCGCAGCACATGAACAAGGAGAAGGCCATGAACATGCTCAAGGCCCAGCTCTACGAGTACTACGAGGACCAGAAGAAGGCCGAGATGGACCGCTTCTACGGCGCGAAGTCCGAGAACGGCTGGGGCTCGCAGATCCGCTCCTACGTGTTCTGCCCCTACACGATGGTCAAGGACCTCCGCACCGAGTACGAGACGAGCGACGTCAACGGTGTTATGGACGGACACATCCAGCCATTCGTCGAGGCCTGGCTCCAGATGAAAGCGGCGAAGTAGTCGTTAGTCGTTGGTCGTCGGAGATGGATGACAGGAACCTATACGGGAGGGCGATAGAGCCCGACAAGAGGGGGCGGCACAAGACGTTCTCCTCTGCCATCGGCGCGGCGTTCTCTGACCTTACCGTAGAGCGCAATGCCTTCTTCGACTCGCTTGCCGACAACTGGCGTCGGCTTTTCCCGGACCAGCCGGCTCGCCCCGGGCGCTACGAGGACGGCAAGATCTTCCTGTACGTGAAGAACGCCCCGACGCTCTTCCTGATGCGTCCGCGCCTGCCGATGATACGGCGGAAGCTCGCGGCGCTCCCCGGTGCGCCGAAGAAGATCGACCTGAAGCTGGAGGCGCACGTTTCATGATCGCCGCGGCGCTTTTCCTCGCGGCCGCGTTCACGCGTCCGATGGAGCGCGTCGCCACGCTCGACCCCGTGTTCGCGCAGTCCGTGTACGACTCGCGCGTCGTCCAGCTCCTCTACGAGACGCCGCTGAACATCGACTACTACGCGAGGCCGTACAGGCTCTCGCCCGGATACTGCGAGCTGCCCGAGGTTAGCGACGACGGACTCGTCTACACGTTCCGCACGCGCGGCGGATCCGCCGCGGACATGGTCGCGAGCCTCGCGCGGCTGCGCGACCCCGAGATCGTCACGCCGAACGGATGGCTGATGAAGAGCGTGGACACGATAACGGCGAAGGACGAAAGGACCGTGGAGATACGCCTCAAGAACCGCTGCCACTTCTTCCCGTGGCTGATGGCGATGAGCCCCGCGTCCGTGAGGCGTCCGGACGGCTCGGGGACAGGCCCCTTCGAACTCGTCTCCTGGCGCAAGAACCACGAAATGGTGTTCAGGCGCCGCACTCCCTCGCCCGGGCACTTCGACACCGTGCGCTATCTCGTGATAGACGACCTCTCGACGCAGTGGCTCATGTTCCTCAAGGGCGAGATCGACTTTCTCGGCGAGATATCGAAGGACAACTGGGACGTTGTGATGGGCAAGGACGGGAACCTCGACCCCGGTCTCGCCGCGGAAGGCGTGAAGCTCTATTCGATTCCTACGCTCGAGGTCTTCTACATGGGCGTCAACATGCGCGATCCCGTTCTTGGGGGGAACAGAAAGCTCCGCCAGGCCCTTAACGCCGCGTTCGACTATCCGCGCTGGGAGGAGTACTTCTCGAAGCGGACGGTGCAGGCGGACGGGCCGGTTCCGCCCGGCGTCGACGGAAAGCTCTCCGCGCCGTTCAAGTACGCGTTCGATCTCGACCTCGCGAAGCGGCTCATGAAGGAGGCGGGGTATGCGGACGGGATAGACCCGCAGACGGGGCGCCGCCTCGTGCTGACGCTTTCGTTCGGGCGCGCCTCGACGGGAAGCCGCGAGATGGGCGAGCTGCTCGCGTCGTTCTACGAGAAGATCGGCGTGAAGCTCGAGCTCTCGTTCCAGACGTGGGACGCGTTCCTGAAGGCCGTGAACGAGGGAAGGGTGCAGATATACAACATGGGCTGGGTGGGAGACTATCCTGACGCGGAGAACTTCCTGCAGCTGTTCTACTCGAAGAACGTGAGCCCCGGTCCGAACCACTCGTACTACGTCAACGAAGAGTACGACCGCGAATACGACGCCGCGATGTCCGCCTCCACCGCGGAGGAGCGCAACCGCCACTGGGCGGCGTGCCAGGAGATGATACGCGAGGACTGCCCCTGGATATTCTCCCATTTCGGCAAGGCAAACTCGCTCGTGCGCCCGCGCGTGGGCAACTACGTTCCGAGCGACTTCCCCTACGGACAGGAAGCCTACTTCACCGTCGCGGAATAGCCGCTTTATGGTATAATGTTGCCATGAGCGGTGAGAAGCAAATGAATGTCTGGAACTCGCCTGGAGGTCTCGCACAGGTGCTGCGGGTCACGTTGCCCCTGCAGCTCATGGCTGCATCGAGCGCGGCATACGCGTTCGTCGACAGAATGCTCCTCGCGAAGTGCTCCGACCTCGCGCTCGAGGCGTCCGTCCCCGGGCTGGTCCTCGGCGGGACGCTCTCTGCGTTCATGGTGACGGCTGTCGGGTACTCTGCTGTCTTCGTCGCGCAGAGCCATGGAAGCGGAGACCGCGACGGCGCGCTGCGCAGTTTCGCGCAGGGACTCTGGCTGGCTCTTGCCTCCATACCGCTCTACTTCTTCGCGCACTTCGCGGGCGACTTCGCGATATGGGTAGCTGGGCATGCGCCGGAGCTTGCGGCGGCGGAGTCGGGTTTCCTCGACAGGTACCTCCCCGGGCTCTGGCTGCAGTCCGTGGCTGCAGTCGCCGGCGGATATTTCAGCGGACAGGGCAGGACGTCGGTGTTCGGCGTCGCGGGCTCGGCTGGCTTCGCGGCGGCGCTGTTCTTCGCGTGGGCGCTGGTGCTCGGGAACTGCGGCGCTCCGAGGCTCGGGCTAAACGGCTCGGCGTACGCCTTTGCGCTCGGACAGCTCGTATCCTGCGCGGTGCTGGCGGTCGCGCTGTTCCGCGATCCGCACGTCCGCGCGCGTATGGGCGCGCTGCGCGGTCTTCTGCGCCTTGAGCCGCGGCTGGCTTTCGGCGTGCTCAGGTACGGATCGGAAAACGGCGCGATGGCGTTCTTCGACAACCTCACGTTCATGGCGTTTGTCATGGTTACCGGACGTCTCGACGCGATGAGCCTTGCCGTGAGCAACATGGTGTTCGGCGTCAACTGCGTGTTCTTCGCGCTCGTCTCAGGACTGCGCGACGGAGTGTCGGTGCTTGTCGGGAGATTCTGCGGACGGCGAGACTACGCAGCGGCCGAACGCTCGCTTCGCAGCACGCTTGCAATCTCGGTCGCGGTGGCCGCGTCGTTCGGCGCTTTTGTCGCGTTCGGCGCTGGGTGGCTTGCGGACTCCTTCAGGGCGGCAGACTCCGCGTTCGACCGCGAGGCGTTTCGATCCCTCGCTTCCGTCGTGTTCTCCATACTCGCATTCCGCGCGCTTGCCGAGTCGTTCGTCGAGCCGTGCGCGGGCGCGCTAAGGGGCGCTGGCGACACGCGGTGGCTGATGTTCACGCGCACGATGTGCGGGTTTTTCGTGTGGATGCCCGCAGTTGCGCTTGTTGCCGGGGTGAAGCCGTCCCTGCCGGCGCTGTGGCTCACGATGCCGGTCTATCTCGCGTTCCTTGCGTTCGTCTTCCTGCGCCGGTGGCGTTCCGGACGCTGGCGCGAGAGGGCGGAGCTGATGGAGTCCGCCAGGGCACCTGTCCGAAACGAGGCATGATGCACTTCGGCGAGTGTCTTGTCGACGGAGTTCCCGTCGAGGTCGCGCGCCGACGCGCGCGGCGGATAAGCATTCGCGTGAAGGACGACGGAACGGTGGCGGTCACGGTTCCGAAATGGGGCGCGACGCTGCACGAGGCCGAAGCCTTTTTGCGATCCAAGTGGCAGTGGGTTATGGAGCACCGCGCGGCTGTGCTCGCGCGTCCGCCTCAGGACGCCGCTCCGCCATCGGCGGACGAGCTGGCCGCGCTGCGTTCGCTTCTTGCGGAGCTTACCTCGCAGTGGGCCGCGCGGCTATCGGAGGGCGGCGTCACATGGACGCTTCGCGCTATGAAGACGCTGTGGGGGAGCTGCCACATCGTGCGTCGCCGCATCACGTATAACACGGAGCTTGCACGGGTCCCGCGCGAACTGGTGGAGTATGTTGTTGTGCACGAACTCACCCATCTCAAGGCCGCGAGCCACGGTCCGAGGTTCTATGCGCTGATGGATAAGCGTCTCCCGGGCTGGCAGCGTCTGCGGCGTCGGCTCAACAAGAGGGAGTTCGCCCCCGTTCCGCCGGTCGTTCCGTCCGCGCCTCCTCCGCCACCCGTGCCGTCCGCGGCAGATGCGCCGCGCCGCGTCGTGCAGTGCGAGTTCGACTTCCTTTAGCGCGGCGCGGAAGATTACGATATGCTATAATATCGGTATGAAGCGATATTCACCTGGTATATTCGAAACGCTGGCGGAATCCCTGCCGGTGTACTTGCTTGTGTTGAGAAGGTGCTGGCTTCCGCTGCTGGCGGTCTTTGCGGCGGTGGAGCTTGCGATGGCGTTCGTGAGGATGCCGTCCGTGACGGTCGTCGACCTGACGGCGTGGGAGAGGGTCTTCTCTTCCGCCCTGGGACTGACGCTCGGCGTCCTTGCGGTCGCGATTGCCATCGACGGAACGTGCAGGCTGTGTTGCGGAAGGAGAGACTCTGAGTCTGGCGGACTGTTCGTCGCATGGGGGCGTGCCGTCGGCACGGCGGTCCTCTATGCGATTGCATTCGTGGGAATGCTGCTTGTTGTCGGACTGGCGTCGTTCTTCCTTGCCCGCAGAATCGGCTCTCCGGCCGCTGGCATCGGCGGGGCGGCGTTCGGGGCGGTCGTGGCCATTGGCGGAGGCGGCATATTTGCGCTGGCGGTCCTTGCCGTCTGGGCGCTTGTGCGCTGGACGTTCTCCGTGACGATGAGCGTGCTGTATCCGTTTGCAGGTCCGTCCGCAATGAGGGCTTCGGCGAGGTTCGTGTCCGGCAGGTTCCTGAAGTGCCTTCTCTTCAGCATTGCGGCGTATGTCGTCGCGGCGGGGATAGGATTCCTTCCCGGCGTCGTCGGATTCTACGGCGCGGCGGGAGTGCCCGGGGCCGTCGAACCGATGCTGGGCGGGGAGGTGCCGCGCGCCGTGCTCCGTTTTGCGACGGGGCTTCTGAGCGACTTTGCGGGACTCTACATCTGCATTGCCGGGCTTGTGTTCATAATGCGCGCGGAAGACCGCGGGGACATTCCAGAGGCGGGGGATCCGCGTCTTCAGCGCGCCGCGCTTGCGCTGCTTATAGTCCTTGGCGCGGCGGCCTTTGCGTTCAGCGGATTCGTCTTCTCGAAGGCGCTTTCGGCGCAGGCGGCGTCGTTCCCGAAGCTTGAGCTCCGTGGCGGGAAGGGGCCACGCGTCTTCGAGCTTCCGAAGGACTTCGCCTTTGCGGAGAGCCTGCGCGAGAAGGACGGGACGTTCGAGATCGTCTCGCCGTTCGAGCTTCGCATCGGGTCGACAGAGTACGCGCGCCAGCTCGGGAGTGGTGTTTCCGCGGCAGATGCGGACCTGCAGCTTGACGAAGCGACGAGCTTTGCGATAGTGCGCCTCGCGAGGCCGTACTACGGGATGGAGACGGCGTCGCTGACGTTCAAGGGCGCGGACAGGCGGCTCGCGCAGGTCGCGCTCACGCGCGGCACGTTCTTCGGCGCGGGCGAGGGGCTGACGCTCCCCGACTGCCGGGACATCGTGACTGCGATTGCCGCAGACCTTTGCAAGCGGCTTGGCGTCAAGCCCGAGGAGGTGTCGGGCAGGGAGAAGTCCGACGCGGCGGCGGAGTATTCCGTAGAGCTGGAGAGAAGGGCGTCCAAGTCGGGAGGTGTCGATTCCGCCGACGCAATCGACTTCATCAACCGCGAGATAATGGTCCGTGTCGGCGATTATGTCGTCAAGTATCGCGTCGTCGGATCTGTTGGCGTCTCCGATGGACTGGGGAACGTCATGCTGTCCGTCTTCGCCCAGCCTGCGGGGCAATGATGCGCCGACGGCAGGGAGGGCGTAATTTTGATATAATATACTCCCTATGGCCCAGGATCAGCTCTTTGCAGACGAGTACAAGGTGAACCTCGATGTTTTCGAAGGTCCGCTCGACCTGCTTTTGTACCTGATCCGCCGCGAGGAGCTCGACATATACGACATCCCGATCGAGCACATCACCGCCGAGTACATGAAGTTCATCGAGGACGCGAGGAGGCTCAACCTCGACATCGCGGGTGAGTTCATCGTGATGGCGGCGACGCTGATGGTGATCAAGTCGCGCATGCTACTCCCCGTCGGGCGCCGCACGGCGAACGAGGACGAGACGGAGGAGTGGGTCGATCCGCGTCTCGATCTCGTGAGACAGCTCATCGAGTACAAGAAGTTCAAGGATGCGGCGATACGCCTCGAGACAATGGAGGCGTACATGGCCAACAGCTTCGACTACGGCGGCGGGCGGCCCAAGTTCGAGAAGACGGCCGCGGACGCGCGCGGCGCGCTCGCGAACCTCGATCTCAACGACCTGCTGACTGCCTTCCAGGAAGTCCTCGCGCGGGCGAACGAGATGCCGCACGAGGAGCTGAAGGGCATCCGCTTCTCCGTTCCCGAGAAGATGGACCTTGTGCTGGAGCGCGCGCGCCGCGAGGGGCAGGTCTCGTTCGTGACCCTCTTCGCCGAAGACGCCCCGAAGGGCGAGATAATCGTGACGTTCCTCGCGCTGCTGGAGCTCCTGAGGCAGCACAGGATCATCGTCTACCAGAACGCCGCTTTCCACGAGATAACGATTCTGCCGTCCAAGGAGGAGCCGGACGACAAGCCGCTTGAAAGGCCGGACGACTATGAGTGAACAGGTAAAGATTCCGCTGCCCCGCAGCCTCCAGGACATCGTCGGCTCGCTTCTGTTCGCGAGCCCGGATCCGCTCACCGCCGCGGAACTTCGCGCCGCCGTGCGCGCAGTCGAGCCCGAGGAGGGCGAGAACGCGGAGGTTATGGACGTCTACAGGAGCTGCACGTCGCGCGAGATCGACCAGGCGCTCAAGGGACTCGAGAAGGCTCTTGAGGTCGCGGGATGCGGCTTCCAGCTCGTCTGCACCGGCGGGACCTACCGCATGCAGACGGTGCCGAGCTGCGGCAGGTACGTGCGCGCGATGCTCAAGCTCGACCGTCCGAGCAGGCTCGGACGCGCCTCACTAGAGACGCTTGCGATCATCGCGTACCGCCAGCCGATCACGAAGAGCGAGATCGAGGAGATTCGCGGAGTTGACGTCTCCGGAAACGTCAAGACGCTGATGGACCTTCAGCTCATCCGCCTCGTCGGCAAGTCGGAACTCCCGGGGCATCCGTTCCTCTACGGAACGACCCAGGTGTTCCTCGAGCATTTCGGGCTCTCCAACCTCCAGCAGCTAAACGAGCTCGATCCGACGCTGCAGCGCTCGAATCCGCGCCTCAAGGCCGAGTCCTACAAGAAGGTCGAGAAGAAGACCGAGCTCGAGAAGGCCGCCGAGGAGGAGAAGAAAGCCGAGGAGGAGAAGAAGGCGGAAGAGGAGAAGAAGGCGGAAGAGCCGGCTTCCGCCGAACCGGAGTCCGCGCAGGATGCGCTGCCCGGAATGGAGGCGTCCGAATCCGCCGCCCCGGCATCAGACGACGATATCTTCATTGACGACACGCCGGACGAGTTCGACGACGATGACGATGACGACGAAGAGGATGAAGACGAAGAAGACGAGGAGGACGAAGATGACGACAAGGAATAGTCTTCTTGCCGTTCTCGCGCTTTCGTGCCTTGCCGCGTGCGACTCGCGCACGGTCGGCGAGTTCAAGGCGGAGCGTGCGAACAAGGCGTATCAGGAGGCGATGGAGGACTACACGGCCGGACGCATCGAAGCCGCGGCCAAGGGGTTCGAGAAGGTGCTGCGCGCCGATCCCTCCAACGCGAGCGCGCGCTTCCAGCTCGCGTGCCTGCAGCAGGACAGCCGCCACGACTACCTCGGGGCCTATTGCAACTACAGGGAATATCTGCTTTTTGCGCCCGAGAGCGACAAGGCGAAGCTTGCTAAGGAGAGACTTGCGATCTGCGAGAAGCTCTTCGGCGAGGAGCTCGCGAAGAAGGCTGGCGGCGAAGGCGGCGCATCCGCCGCGCAGGCGACTGCGATGGGCGAGGAGATTGCGCGGCTCAAGGAGGAGTGCGCGAAGGCGGCCGCCGCGCTCAAGGACTCGAACGAGAAGCTCGGACGCCTTGCCGGTGAGAACGCGCGCCTGAGGAAGCTCATCGCCGCCGTAGGCGACGAAGGCGCGGACGTCGCGAAGCAGGCGGACATCACGTCGGTGAAGGATCTGCTCGACGACGACTCCGAGGAGGCGAAGAGCGCCGCCGCGCTCGACGAGGCGAAGGCGCTGAACGCGCTTGCCGAGGCCGAGGAGGCGGACTCCGGCTCCGCGTCGTCGCTTCTGCCGCAGCAGGCCGCGGACGCGAAGGACAAGAAGAAGGCCGCGGAGGAGTCCGAGCGGAAGATGAAGGCCGCTCGCGAGGCGATGAAGGCGTCGATTCCCGACACCTATGTCGTACAGGAAGGCGACACGCTCTACAAGATCGCGGTCCGGTTCTACGGACGCACCTCGGCGTGGAAGCAGATACGCGAGGCTAACAAGGAGTCCATCTCGACCGACGGGCGCGTCCGCTCGGGCATGACGATAAAGCTGCCGAAATGAGCAAGATTCATACATCCCTCGTCGGAACGCTCCACTCCTACACGCAGTCGAAGGTGCCGTGGCGGCTTGACGAGTACCGCGACGCGTACGGCGAGACGTCGAAGGGCCAGCGCTTCGGCTGGAAGCTCTTCCACTACATCTCGGGCGGCGGAATGCGCACGTTCGGCCGAACCGTCCAGCAGGAGGAGCTCGGCGCCCGCCAGACGCGCTTCCTCGTCGTCGCAGGCGCTCTCGCAGTCCTTTGGCTAGTTCTGCTCGTCGTCTGACGCGCGCGGCATCTGTCGCGGAACGGCACTCTTCCTTGGAGGTTCCCCACTTTTTCTGGCATGAAAACGGGCATCCACCTGTAAACAAAGGGTGAAGTGGCGATTTCCATTTTGCTACAAGTGAAAACACCGTTCTTGATTTTATAGGCAACTCCGAGCGTTTGGGCTCTCGCTACCGCTCCGCAGCTTCGCGCCACTCAACGACTGTATATGTGCCAGGGTACGCATTTTGGGATGCGACTGCGTCGCATAAATCGGCCGAAGGCCGCTCTAATCACTACAAAACGGCGACACCTGATTGTGGTTGAAAAGTGCGAAGCCGTGGAGCGGTAGCGAGAACATCAACCGTCGGAGTTTTCCAAAAACCGCGCTGGGGTCGCAAAGGTTCGGCAGCCCAAAGTAAAATTGGGGAACCTCCAACACTCTTCCCCCTTGACGCCGTGCGTGGCAAAGAGTAGAATATCCGCCACTTTTTTAAACAACAACAAAAACGGGGGAAGCAAGGTGAAACCAGCCAGGGGGATGGTAAATTCGGTATAACAGTCGGCACGAATGCCGTGCTTAGGTACAATGACCTTGTAAAGTTCCTGACATGCGTAAAGTCCTATTGGTATTAGCATTGCTCCTTGGCACTGTCTCTGCCGCGACATGCGACGGAGGCGACGCGGCGGTTCGCTTCGGCACTGAAGAGACCGGTGTCGGAATCGCGGCCGGCGTTGCGGTAGGTCTCCACGGATGCGACCAGGCGGCGGCTGGATGGATGAAGATGGTCACGGGGAGAGATTACGACACCTTCACCTCGCGCGGGATGCAGGTTGTCGGCATTCCGCGGGACTGGGCAAACGGAATTGACGCCGGGTTGTCTGTGGCTGGACCGATGGGGGTTAACGCAGTTATTCGCACGGCTGGCGTCAGCAGCGCGGCAAGGGTGGAGGCTGTCGGTGGAAAAACTACAGCTGTGAGTACTTATTTCCCCGCAAGCGATGGCGTTGTTGGTGAAAAAGGCACCACATACCTCTACAAGGGGGTGCGTATAGATAGATATGGCGGAGGATCAAATTCGAGATATTTCTCGCCAGTCGGTACTCCAGCAGAAATGAGAGCGTTGCCACAATCGTCTTTAGGCGGCGAGTTAAGGACTTTCATCGTTGAGAAGCCGTTCCCCGTGGAACAGGGCGTAGTTGCTCCGGCCTTTGACCAAATTGGACTTGGGGTTCAGTACAAGGCACCGGTTAGCCTTGGAGTTTTGTTAGATCGCGGAATCCTACGGGAGATTCGATAATATGGATACGACGAATCAAAACTTGAAACCGCTGGTTGGGTTCGCGAACTGGGCATATGATATTCGCGAGGTCGCCCCGGGATTTGAACAGGTGAGTCTATACAGGGACAACGTCTCGAGATTTGCTGCGCCAGTAGATGCATCGTATGAAAAGCTACTGGCGGACTTGAAGAATATCGCTTCAGAGATGGAGTTTGATATCCAACGGAAACTGTCGCAACGTCTGTACGGATTCGACTTTGTAGCCCAAAGTAACGATGTTTTCGCAGATGTGGCCAATGTGAATATCAGAAGGTTTCTTGCAGGTCATGCGGTATCTCTGAAGGAACTTGGGGTTCTGGATTGCGGGGTCCGATCAGAAGATATCCCTGAGTTTCTCGATATTATAGATGGCAATGGGAAACAGGTTTTGCTGATCGTCTCATATTTAGAAAACAAGCTACGTGATATGACAGTTTGCGGCGAGAAGTGGCGTTTGGATGATATGCGGACGCCAACGGAGTCTTCCCGTCGGAGAAACATGTCGATGGTCAGAGGTTTCTTTGAAGACATATTGTCGGGCGAGGAGAGGCAATCAATATATTCCTTTGTTATTGACAGCCGCGCTGTTTCCTCGGAGAAGGCCGAGAATGGCCAAGGAATCCCCACGGTATGAAGTGGTGGGACGACAGCATGCCTCAGCCCGAGGACTGGGATCCCGCGAAACAGCTTTCGGCATTGACGGGAACTGGAACAAAGGAGCACGGCGCATGAAGTTGTCTGTGAAAGGATGTAGTGGCTGTTTGGTTGCAACCATAGGGCTGTTTTTTGCTGTTGTCGTTGTCAGTCGATTTGCTGGCGATGAAGCGGCAAGAGGCGTGTTGTATTTGCTGTTCTTCATGGTTGTATGGCACTACGCAAACAAAAGCAAGCGGCGGCAATTGTCGGAAATGTCGGATGATGAGACCACGGATGCGGAGTCTGGATCAGCGCGTTGCGCAGAATCTCAGTGTGCCTGTTCAATGCCTGCGCTGGTTGATGGAGTCCTGGTTCGTGAAGTTGAGGCGATTGCATCTAAACTGGAGAGTTCCGGTATCCGGTTCAGCATTGAGCGTAGCGGAGAGGATAGAAGTTTTGTGTATGGCGGGCATGGCGGAACTGGCACGCTAATGCGCGTCAGGGTGAAGCCGCCTGATTTCGAAAAGGCGGTGAAGATACTTGATGGACTTGACGCTAACTGCCCCGCATGCCACATTGAGAATGAAGGCGGTGTATGAGATCATGCGGTGAACACAATTATTGGAGCCTGTATTAATGGATCGCGATTCCTTTAAGAAGTTGTTGCTGGATTCAACAAATGCAGCTCTGGCATTCGCCAGGAAGTTCGTGTTCAATCGGGTTGCCGATAATGTTGGCTAACCATTTTACAGGAGAGCAATGCCAGGAGGCGGGCTGGAGCGAACAGCTTCGGGGATAATACCTGTCAGAATTATCGAGGTGTATAAATGATTAGACAATGCAAACTATCAATATCTGATCCATGGGAAATTGGAGAAAAGCTGGGCTGGCCTGTATTCGTCGGTGATTTGCATCTACATGATGATTTCTCTTGTGGTGTGTTTCACTTTCAGAATGTTGTCTGCTATAATAATATTGAGTATCTTGGAGCTGTTCTGCAAGGAAGGCACGGCACCCTTACTTCAGCGGTATTGGAAGAGCATCGGGGAATTTCATGCTCTGCCATTTGTGTGCCTTTTGATGAAATGGCAGATCCAATAGGCTTTGCTCAAAAGTGGAGAGGTGGAGGGTTGACATTCATTGGCTCGATATTGTCCTGATAAATGGGCTGCTCTTCACGCCGAAGCCGGTGGGAATGAATGCGCTCCCGGGGAGCGAACACTTTTTGTCCCTTTTTTAAATCAATGGTTCATCGAAAAATTTAGAGGAACAGCATGCCTCTAAGTAATAGAAACTCCGAGCGTTGGGGCTCCCGCGCGGGGCCTTGCGGCTGCTTCGCAGTTCGCGCTTTGCGCTCACCCGACCCGACGCCTTGGGCATTGTGGTTGAAAAGCGCGAAGCAGTGAAGCGTTAGCGGGAACCCTAACCATCGGAGTTTTCCCAAAACCGCGCGGGGGGTCGCAAAGGTTCGGCAGCCCAAAGTAAAATTGGGGAACCTCCAACGGATGACGCAGTTGCGCGTATCGTATAGAGTTTGATATAATACAAGCGAAAGGAGGTAACTACACCATGATGTATCCATTCTTGACACTTGATGACGGCACTGAGATCGTCCATTCTGAGCGCAAGCCGGATGGACGTGTGAAAGTTTACGTTGAGAAGCCGGATGAAAAGATATGCTTTCGAAATGCAACATGCTGGCTGCCGCAGTATCTTTGGGAGGACGTAAATGGATTTTCCTCTGATGAGTTGAACCGAATCGAGTCGGTGATAAGATCTACGGCGCACCTTATCCTCGAATTTGCAGACACCGGAGGGTTTGAGAATGCCTCAGGTTTTTAAGGCTGGTTCGTATTGGGTTTATTTCTGGTCCAACGAGAATCGCCCTTTGGAGCCGGTGCATGTCCATGTTTCGCAAGGAGCGCCGTCCGCCAATGCGACGAAGATATGGATAACAGCATCCGGCAAATGCCTGTTGGCTAATAATAATTCCGGCATCAATCGCCGTATTCTTGCGAACATAGAACGAATAATCGAGGCACGGGTGGATGAAGTATTGTCGAAATGGGATGAGCATTTCGGTGAGCGAAAGTATTTCTGCTGATATTTACAGATGATAGGCGTATGCATGTCAAAAGTTGGGAGTGGGTGAGTGGAGGAGTGAGGGAGTTGTTAGTCGTTAGTCGATGCGAGGAATTGGTTGGAGACGCGGCTTCCAGCCGCGTCAGGTGGGCGATCAGATCGCGAATTCAGAGGCGACTTTGACGCGGCTGGAAGCCGCGTCTCCATGGGGGCGAGGTCATAGGGCCCCGCCGGGGTTGGGGCCTTGTGCAACATTTTCCGCATTCACTGTGGACAGTGACGACGAAAAATGCGATAATATCGAGACTTGCAGGAAGGGGACCATGCTTAAGTGGGAAGGTGTGCCATGCACAAAAAGCTGAAAATTATGTGCGCTGCTGTCGCCGCGCTGTCTAACGCCTTCGCGGCCGAGTGGTTCGACGCGGGGATATCCGGCTACGGGCAGTGGCCTTCCGACGGATCCGACGTAGTCGTGCGCGGCGCGGGGACGTGGTCCGGCACGGCGTCGGCCTACATCAAGGGCTCCGCGCCTGCGGCGCGCATCGAGTTCTCCCAGGACGGAGAGGATGTGCTGGTGTTCACGCCTGCCGTGGCGAAATCCGTCGAACAGTCGAATCCCGTCGTAGCGACATCGGTCCGCTTCTCCTCCTCCGACGTCCCGGCGGCGTTCTCCGGCGAGGACAAGGCGGCGCTCACCGTCGTCGAGGAGGAAGGCGTTGCGTACTACTATGGCCTTGCGGCGGATACCGTCGGCGGGACCAACCACTGGGCGCGGCTCGAGGGTGCTACCCCCAGGCCCGGCGAGGATGTCGAGCTTGCCATCTCCTTTGCCTACGACGCCGGGGCGCTGTGGGTGCGCTATGCGGTCGACGGACAGGTGCTGAAACTGGGCGGCTCGGAGTGGATCAAGTCCGCGCCGACGGGAGACGGACGCATCTCGGCCGTCGCCTATGCGGGCGTCGGCGAAATCGCCTCGCTCTCCGCGACGGTGGCAGACGCGGGCGGGAAGACGGCGATCACGGTGCCCGAGATGTTCGGTATGCGCGTGGCGTCGGTTTCCGTCGGAGGAGTCGAAGTCGAGCCGGATGAGTCCGGAGCATATGTCGTCGATGCGCTTTCGCGCGTTGTCGTCGCTTTTGCGCCGGAGTCGGGGTATGTCCTCACTTCCCGCTCCATGGGGTTCATCGCGGAGGGCTCCGAAATGGCGATTCCGTCCGAGGGGCGTCCGCAGGCGCTTGTCGCGTCCGAGACAATAAGGATCAACGAGATCATGGCGTCCAACGAGACCGTCCTCAATACGCTTTCCGGCGCCTCCGGGCTCGACTGGGCGGAGCTGCGCAACCTGACGTCGACGGACATCGACGTCTCGGGATGGCTGATGACGGACGACCCGACGAAGAAGATTTCGAAGTGGAAGCCGATAGAGGGACAGGCGATTGTTCCGGCGAACGGCTATCTCGTCGTCTGGCTTGACTCGACGGAGGGCTGCACGTGGCTGCTCGGCGAGGCGCACGCGCCTATAGGCCTTTCCTCGGGCGGTGAATCGATAGCGCTTGCTACGCCCGAGGGGACGGTGGTCTCGCAGTTTGCGTTCGGGCAGCAGCTCGACGACGTGTCGTTCGGCTACGGACGGCGCACAAAGACAGTGCTTTCCGCCAACGGGAGCGCGGAATACCGCGTCGGGGGCGGTTCGTGGAAGAGCGTGGCTGGTCCGGTCGGAATGTCCGCGCAGCAGGGCATGTTCAAGGTGACCACGTACGCGATGAACGCGAACGTGTCGACAATGGACGACGCCGAGGCATACCTTCGCGACAGCTCCAAGTGGAAGAGCGGATATCCCAAGACTGTCGACGCGGAGACAATCGCGTACCAGGACTCCGACAACCAGTCGAATTTCGCGCCGTACTATGCGTTCCCGGGCGTAAGCGGCGACAACTTCGTGGTGGTCGTGACTGGCGCGGTCTATGTGCCGCGCGCGGGGCAGTGGACTTTTGCCGTCGGCTCGGACGACGGTTTCGTGTGCAGCGTGTCCCGACTTGGCGAGACCTTTTCGTTTGAATACCGCGGCGGCAGGGGCTACAGCGTGAGCACCGGAACGTTCAATCTGCCCGAGGCCGGGGTGTACGACGTCAAGCTGGTGTACTTCGAGAGCGGAGGCGGCGCGTCGCTCGACTTCAGCGCGGCCGAAGGCGCGAAGGAATTCAGCACCGGAGATTTCCATCTCGTGGGATCGGCGGCTTCCGGACTCATCCACGCCGGCGCGCTCGGCTCGCAGGTGGCGCAGGACGTCTCGTCCGAGATGGTCGGCAAGTCCGCGTCGCTCGACTGGCGCGCGAACTTCGATCTTGAAGACGGTCCGGCGGAGGGCGACGTCTATCGCCTGCGCATACGCTATGCGGATGGATTCTCGGCAAGGCTCAACGGCGCCGAATTCGCGTCCGTCCCAGCGAGCGGCGCGCGCAACGCCGCGCAGGCGCTGGACTATTCCTATTTTGCGATTCCCAACTCCATGCTGCGTTCCGGCGAGAACACTCTCGAGGTTACAGGATACAACAACGACATCGCCGACACCGAGTTCTTCCTCTCGCCCGAGATTGTCGTGGACAAGGCTGAGGAGGAGCTGCTCTACTTCCAGACTCCTACGCCGCGCGCGGCGAACGACACGCCCGGAAGGGCGGGGCTCACGCCGAAGGTGGAGTTCAGTGAGCCGCACGGATACAAGACCGAGCCGTTCCTCCTGTCCCTTTCGTGTCCGGACGACAGCCAGGCGTCGATATACTACACGACCGACGGAACATCCCCCTCGAGCGCTTCGACGCGCTATACGGGTCCGATCGAGATATCCTCCACCACCGTCGTCCGCGCGGCGGTGCCGGATCCGGACTCGATCCTGCAGGTGGACTCCTCCGCCTCCTACCTGTACCTCTCCGACATCCTCGCCGCGCAGCCTGGCGTTGTTCCGGACAGCTTCCCCGGCGACCGCGCGGCGAACAATCAGAAGATGGTGTACGGAATGCGCCGCGACATCGTCGAGGGCGACGCTGAGACGCAGGCGAAGCTTCTGCGCGGCTTCACAAACACGATCCAGACCATTTCGCTCGTGATCGACCCAGAGAGCCTGTTCTCGTCCGGCCACGGCATATACGTCAACGCCGGCAACGACGGAAAGGCCTGGGAACGTCAGACGATGGTCGAGCAGATAGACCCCGTGAACGGCGCGGCGAACGAGTTCTCGGCGCCGGCGGGAATCCGCATACGCGGCGCGTACAGTCGCGGGAGTGATTTTCCAAAGCATTCGCTGAGGCTCTTCTTCCGCGGCGAATACGGAATGAGCAAGCTCGAGTTCCCGCTCTTCGGCGACGAGGGCACGGACTCCTTCAAGAAGATCGACCTCAGGACTGCCCAGAACTACTCGTGGGCGAACGGAAACGTCAACGAGTTCACGTTCATCGAGGAGTGCTTCTCGCGTGACTCGCAGGGAGCCATGGGCGAGCCGTACAACCGCAGCCGCTACTACAACCTTTTTATCAACGGCGTATACTGGGGGGTGTTCCAGACGGAGGAGCGCGTCGACCAACACTACGCGGAAAGCTACAACAAGGGCGACTCCTCCGAATATGACGTGGTGCGCACTTCGCAGCCTGGATACAACACTGGTACCGTCGAGGGCGATTCGGCGTCCTGGCACAATCTGTGGAACATCACGGTGAACGAGGGGTATTCGGGAACCCATGCCGCGAACTACAACCGCGTACGCGGACTCAACGCCGACGGAACGCGAAATCCGAGCTATCCGACATACCTCAATGAGACCAATCTGATGGTCTACATGATCTCCACGCATTTCGCCGCCGATGCCGATGCGCCTGCGAACACCGGGGGAATGGCAAACAACCTCGCGGCGTTCAGAAACCGCTTTGATGGCATCGGGAAGCGCGATGGTTTCATCTGGAACCGACACGACGCGGAGCATTCGCTCGGCATGGGCGGGGGAGTGCAAAACATGGACGAGTGCTTCAAGTGGGGCACGCGAGGCGCGAATCACAGCACAGCCGAAGGCAACTTCAATCCTGCAGAGCTCCACTACGAGCTGATGTTCAACGATGAGTACAAGATGAAGTACGCCGACCAGGTATACAGGCACTGCATCAAGACTGGGGGCGCTATGACCGCACCTGTCGCCGAGGCGCGCTTCCGTTCGCGCATGGCGGAGATCGACGACGCGGTTGTGTGCGAGGCGGCGCGTTGGGGACGAAACAACCAGACCTATGCCACCTGGATGAACAACGGCTGCGTCGGGCGCATAAACTTCATCCGTAACCGTACGCCCTATCTCATCCAGGGTTACCGCAATCTCGGCTGGTATCCCTCGGTCGACGCGCCGAAGGCGGTGGACGCGTACGGCACCGAGCTCACGGACGGATCGGCCGATACGGTGGCGAGTGCGTTCTTGACATGCGCTTCCGCGGGGGACATATACTACACGACTGACGGGTCGGATCCGCGCCTCGAAGGCGGCGCGGTCAATCCAGAGGCGAAGCTGTTCACGGGCGCGGTTGAGAACCCCGACAAGAAGGTGGCGATCTTCGCCCGCGGCGCGCAGTGGCAGTGGTACGACTGGGGCCGTCAGCCGGGCGACGACGCTTCCGGCAGGACGTGGAAGGACGAGGCATACGATTCCGCGAATCTCTCCGGCGACTCGAACGCCTGGGGAGTTGGAGCCGCTCCGCTCGGATTCGAAAAAAAGGATGTTCATGACTTCAATACGACGCTATCCCAGTACGAGAACCACCAGTCGTCCGGAAACCAGGTGATGACGTTCTATTTCCGCAGAAAGTTCACCCTGCCAGCGGAAGTCGACCCGTCGCGTGAAGTCGTCCTTTCGGGCATCGACTGGTACGACGACGGCTATGCGATGTACGTCAACGGAACCGAGGTCGGTCGCGCGAACTTAGGCGCCGGATATACGCTCTCGTACTCCACCGGTTCCAACGAGACCGGAACGAACTACGTCGATCCCGAGGTGCGCACGTTCTCGTTCACCGTTCCTGCGGGCGTGCTGCACGAAGGCGAGAACACGATCGCCGTCGAGCTTCACCAGTGCCACGGCACGAGCAGCGACGCTGCGTTCGACATGTCGCTTGACTGCGAGTATAAGGTTGACGCGGCCATCGACGGCGGAATTCATGTCCCTGCGAAGGGCATCACGATCAAGGCGCGTCTTCGTTCCGCGAGCGGAGAGTGGAGCGCCATGGAGGAGGTCTCCCTCATGGGGGAAGCCGTTCCCCCGGCAAGCGTGCGCGTCGCCGGGGTGATGAGCTCGACCGCAGACCTGAGCGGAGACGGCGCCGAGTTCGTCGTCCTCACGAACATTAACGCGTCCGCCGCGCTCGATATTTCCGGAATGCGCCTTACGTCGGAGAAGACGGGTGCAACTCCCTCCCTCGACCTGACGTTCGGCGAAGGGCTTTCCATCCCCGCCGGTGGATCCCTCGTCCTCCGCAAGGCGGAATACTGGCCGGATAAAAAGATCACGAACGGAGCCGTCGACATGCATCTCTACGATGCGGAGGGTGGAGAGGTGCAGACGCTCCATTTCGACGCGAACTGGTTCGACAATGCGACGGACGGTACGGGTGCGCACTTAATCGCGCTGGATTTCGGGCAGACCGTGACCGAGGAAACCCAGTGGAAGCCGTCGTTCCTTCCCCCGTCCGCCAAGAAGGGCAAGAAAGCGGTTTCCGCGGCGATAGCGGACGACGAACGCATTCGGCTGTGGATGGACTCGCTCGGCGCGACCGAGGCGGGGCAGGCGGCGATTTCGGAGTTCTCCGGCGAGGCTGACGCGGTGAAGGCCGCGTACCTGGTCGGAATGGACACGCTCGTGGACCCCGAGGCGGAGCTCAGGTTCGTCGACATCCGCATCGAAGACGGCAGCGTGCGCCTCGGCGGAGACCTGGAGGTTCTGGGCGAATACTGGCGCAACCGCGTGAAGGGCTCGCTCAGGCTGTACCGCTACGAGTCGCTCGGCGCGGAGCCCAGCGTAATCGACCTGCCGCTCACGGACGGCAAGTTCCCCGTCATCGACGCGACAGGAGACTCCACCGGGACATTCCGATTCTTCCGCCTCTCGCTGGAATAACGGCGAGCTGCCGGCGGCGTAGATGTTGGATGTTTCCGCCATAGGCTATTTTTTCCGATTTCTTTTGCGCGTAATTTCCGTTGCGCTCAGAATTCCTTTGATATAATTTCCGCCGTCAAGAACGGGCGCGGGACGGCAAAAACCGTTTGCGCAAATGTCCCGTTTATTGTTGCGCAAATGTCCCTGTTGTGGTCGCTTCGTTGTGATACAATTTGGGCAATCGAAAGGAGTACTGTATGAAAAAATCGGTAAAGGTCTTTGCGGCGGCTCTCCTGATCGGCAGCACGTGCTGCGCGGCGGCGGGCGACGGCTATGCGAAGAATTTCACGATAACCCCCGCGCCGGCGCTAGGCCTTTCGGCGAACTCGGCCCTCGCGGACTTCCCGCTGCTTGTGCGGCTTTCGCCCGGCATAGACGGATTCAGCTACGGGGACTTCCGGAACGCCGCGCTCGGGTCCGGCGAGAAGGTCCCCTCGGGTCTCGACATTCTCTTCTCCGACGAAAACGGGACGAAGCTCTCCTACGAGATACAGGCGTGGAACACCGCGGGAACGTCGCTCGTCTGGGTGCGCGTCCCTTCGCTCACGCCCAATACGCGCATCACCTGCAGCTACGGACGCGACGGAGTGGGCGAGGCGAACGATCCGACGGACGCCTGGCGCGCCTATGCGGGCGCGTGGCATTTCGACGAGGTTGGAGTCGGCGGAACGTCGGCTGACTCCACGGCCAACGGCTTCACCGCGAAATGCGAATCCGCGACCGCGTGGACGACGGGTCTTCCTAGCGGCGCTGGAGATCCGCTCGGCGCCGGCGGCTACAGGGAGAACGACGGCAAGCGCGAAGTCGGCGCGGGCGATCTGGCCAACGGAACCGGCTCCGGCGTGGTGTTCAGCGGAACCGGCATGCTCCATCCGGATGACGGTACGCACTTCACCGCGTCGGCGTGGTTCCGCCGCAACACGACGGATGCGGGATGGGACCATCTCTTCTACAAGAAGAACAGCTCCTCCGGCTACGATACCGACGGCAACGACTGGGGCATGGAGATGAACGGATACGCGGCGGCGAATCTGTTCGTTTTCGGGCGCTGGGAGGCGAACACCACGAAGAGCGCAGTGGAGGTGCAGCACGGAATAGAGCAAGCTGACGTCTGGTATCACCTCGCGATCGTCTACGACGGATTCAACCGCAGGGTCTACCGCAACGGCGAGCTTCTCTCCTCGGGCGACCTTCCGTCCGACAGGGACTGGGCGCTTCCGCAGTGGGTGCGCGAAGACCTCGACATCGCCCTCGGCAACGACTCCGACCAGAACGACTCCACGTTCCACGGCGCGTTCGACGAGGCGCGTCTGCGCCTCGCCTCGTACAACGCCGACTGGGCGCGCGCCGAGTACGCGACGATGGCCTCGGCTGACTCGCTTTCCTATTCCGCCGTTTCCGGCGACGATTCCGAAGAGCCTTCCGGCCGCGTTCTCTACGTTGGTGCGGACAAGGAGTACAAGAAGCCTTCCGAGGCGATCAACGCGGCTCAGGCCGGCGACACGATCGTCATAGACGAGGGCGTCTGGACGGACGACACGATCTACTGTCCGAACACGCCGGACATCACCATCCGCGGCGCGGGCATTGACAAGACCGTTCTCGACGCAATCAACTTCAACGCGCAGTACTACGGCGACAATGAGCATCCGCACATCGCGGGCTGGAAGGGCATCTGGGTCATCACTGCGACGGGCTGGACCGTCGAGGGCATCACGTTCCGCAACGCGCGCATTCCGGATGACGCCGGACGCAACGGCGCGGGAATCCGCTACGAGGCGGACGGAGACGTGACTTTCCGCAACTGCTCGTTCACCGGCTGCCAGAACGGCATACTCTGCGGCGCGCTCCCGAACGCGACGATGACCGTTGAGGGATGTCTCTTTCGGGACAACGGCAACCACCCCGAATGGAACCTCGGCGAGTGCGGCTACACGCACAACATCTACATCGGCGCGATCAAGGAACTCATCTTCCGCAACTGCATCTCCGACCACGCCTGCATCGGACACAACCTCAAGAGCCGC
The DNA here is from genome assembly GCA_016296065.1 of Kiritimatiellia bacterium. Lineage (GTDB taxonomy): Bacteria > Verrucomicrobiota > Kiritimatiellia > RFP12 > UBA1067 > UBA1067. The sequence goes on along the minus strand of JAEDKA010000014.1, from coordinate 44,459 downwards.
GCGTACAAGACGACGGTCGAGAACTGCGTCTTCGACGACGGACACGACGGACGCTCCAGCTATCTCCTGAACTGCCCGAACGGCGGCATCGTGACGATCACGGGCTGCAGGTTCGTCCAGTCCGAGACGGCGGCGAACGGCGTGATGATCTCGATCGGCGAGGAGGGCGCGTATGCGATGACGAAGCTCATCGAGCACAACAACACGTTCACGGACTACCGCGGCGGTACGACCTGGAGGCTCGAGTTCACCGAGGGACTCAACGACACGTCGGTGTGGGAGTACGGCAGCTACGAGCCGTCGGAATGGAAGCCGTCGGTGGAGAATGCGCTCTTCGGCGTGCAGACGTCGACCGACAGCCTTTCGTACTTCGCGGGCGACAGGCTCGCCAACGACGTCGCCGCGCTCACTGACGGAAACATCCCGACGACGATGACTTCCGCGGACGTCGTCGGACTCGGCGACTACTCGCACCTCAAGTTCCCCCTCAACGGCGAGAAGCTGAAGTCTTTGACGATCCGCTCCTTCTGGGAGGACGGCACGCACGACGGAATGTACGTGCGCAACGTCCGTATCCAGATCGGCGGGAAGTGGGTCGCCATCGCAGGAGAGGACGCGCCCGGCGTTCCGACGGGCGACTGCGGACGCAACGGATACGACGACGCGAGCGGATGGACCTCGGCCGTGAAGCTGGGCGGATCCAACTCCTCTGGACATCTCTTCCTGCACCTGAAGCCGAAGACGGAGGAGTACATTGCGTCGAACGTCACTGGCATTGAAGTGGAATTCCGCATCATGGACGGATACGAGCCGCGCGGAACGGGATTTGCCGAAATCGAGGCGGACTGCGTGACGGGACGCAAGACTTCCGGGACTGCCACTTTTACGGATCGCGGCGTTACCGTGGTGGAGTCTGGGCGCTCGTTCCTCGTCGCTCATCCCGCAGAGTTCACGCTCGACTCGGATCAGGAAGTTCTCGTCGAGAGGATCGGCGCCGACGGCGCGACGATCTCGTCCGCGACGGAGAACTGGACCGCCGGCGAGGCAAAGACGGTCTACGTCCGCGCCGGGGAGCGTGCACGCGTAACGCTCGTCAACGTCGAGCAGCACGTCGCGCGAGTGCTGTACGTCGGCGCGAACCAGAAGTACAAGAAGCCGTCCGAGGCGATCAACGCCGCCATGGACGGAGACACGATCATCATCGACGAGGGCGTCTGGACGGACGACACGATCTACTGCCCCGACACGCCGAACATCACGATCCGCGGCGCGGGCATCGACAAGACGATCCTCGACGCGAGCGCATTCGACGCGCGGTACTACGGCGACCCGGAGCGTCCGCACATCGCCGGATGGAAGGGCATCTGGGTCGTCACTGCTCCAGGCTGGACAATTGAGGGCATAACTTTCCGCAACGCGCGCATCCCCGACGACGCGGGACACAACGGCGCGGGGCTTCGCTACGAGGCTGACGGAGACGTGACGATCAGGAACTGCTCGTTCACCGGCAGCCAGAACGGCATCCTCTGCGGAGCGTTCCCCAATGCGACGATGACCGTCGAGGGTTGCGTCTTCCGCGGAAACGGAAACCACGCCGAGTGGGGCGGGATGGAAGGCGACACGCACAACATCTACATCGGCGCGATCAAGGAGCTCATATTCCGCGACTGCATCTCCGACCACGCGTGGATCGGCCACAACCTCAAGAGCCGCGCGCACAGGACGACTGTCGAGAACTGCGTCTTCGACGACGGACACGACGGACGCTCCAGCTATCTCCTCAACTGCCCGAACGGAGGCGCCGTCACGATTACGGGCTGCACGTTCGTCCAGGCCGAGACGGCGGCTAACGGCGTGATGATTGCGATCGGCGAGGAGGGCGCGTATCCGCGCACGTCGCTCACGGAGCACGACAACACGTTCATCGACTACCGCGGCGGAACTGTCTGGAGGCTCGACTTCCCTGTCGGAATCTGCGACCTCGACGACCTCGCGTGGGAGTACGGCAGCTACGACCCCGCGACCTGGGTCCCGTCCGCCGAAAACGGACTCTTCGGTGCGCGCACTTCGACGGACAACCTCTCGTACTTCGCCGGCGACACTCTCGCGAACGACGTCGCCTCGCTGACGGACGGATTCATTCCGCCCGCGAAGACTGCGACGGACGTAGTCGGACTCGGCGACTACTCGCACATCTGGTTCCCCCTCGGCGGCGAGAAGCTCAAGTCGCTGACGATCCGCTCGCTCTGGGATGACGGAAAGCACGACGGAATGTACGTGCGCTCCGTGCAGGTGCAGGTGAACGGCGCGTGGCGCGACATCGCAGGCGGAGACTCGGGCGTTCCGACGGGCGACTGCGGACGCGACGGATACGACGACGCGAGCGGATGGACATCCGCCGTGAAGATGGGCGGCTCGAACTCGTCGGGACACCTCTTCCTGCGTCTCGCCCCGAAGAGCGCGGAGTACATCGCGGAGAACGTCACGGGCATACACGTCGAGTTCCGCATGATGGACGGATCAGATCCGAGGGGCACTGGCTTCGTCGAAGTCGAGGCAGACTGCGTCACCGGGCGTAAGACCTCCGGCTCCGTCACCTACACCGACCGCGGCGTGAGCGTCGTCGAGGAAGGTCGCGTCTTCGAGTGCACTCACACCGCTGACTTCACGCTTGATTCAGACATGCAGGTCACTGTCGAGCGTTTCGCGGCGGGCGGCGCGCAGATCGCGTCCGAGACGAAGACCTTCGGCGCGGGAACCACGGTGACGGCTGCGGTCCGCGCCGGAGAGCGTGCTCGCGTCACGCTCGCGAAGGCGTCTGTCCTCACCGTGGAATGCGACTCGGAGGAGCTTTCCGCGGAGGCGAAGGACCGCATCCGCGCGCTTGTGGCGGGCCGCCTTGGCGCCGGGGATCGTCTGCAGGTCACGGGTCCCAAGGGCGTCGTCGCGCTGTCCGCATGGATGGGCATCGCGCCGAGCATCTCCGACGACTCGAAGGGCGTAGCTCTCGCGACTTACTCGATGCCGACGGTCAGCATCGTCGGATTCGACCCCGCCTCTGGGCGCATGCGCATCCGCATCGATCCTGGCAAGGGCAACGAGCTCGCGATGCCGGTGGACACGAAGTTCATACACGTCTTCGGTTCGGAGAACCTTACCTCGAAGATGGGGTATGTGTCGTCAGTCGACTTCGACGCGTCGCAGTACCTTGCGAGCGGGACGAAGGGCGAGCTTGACGCGACGGTTGCGCTTGCGCGCCGCCGCTTCCTCAAGGTCGTCGTGGAGTCCGAGGCGCGCTCGGAAGGCGAGACTGAGTGAGGAACAGCGCCGCGCTGGCGAGGGCCGACGACGCGAGCATCGTGAGCCAGTAGGCCGGGATGCCCGGGGAGAAGGCCCTCACTGCAAGGAACAGCGGAATCCAGAAGAGAAGCGACGTCGCGCACTGGATGCGGAATACCGCGGCGGTTTCGCCGCGCCCGCGAAGGTGCGCCTGCAGCACCTGGACTGCGGACTCGAAAACGGCCTTTGCGCACAGGATCAGGACCAGCGTCTTCGCCGTGGCGGAGAATCCGTCGGCGAATGCCGCGTCTCCCTTCGTTGCGAAGGCGTTGAGGAGTTCGCGTCCGAAAAGGGAGAGTACCGCGATGAACGCGAGCGCGTGGATCGCAACGAGCCTGAGGGCCGGGGCGAGAAGCGCGCTCCTGTTCTCCCGAGCCGCGCGCGCGGTCATGATCTCAAGCGCCTGGGAAAGTCCCTGCGGAAGCGCCTGGTAGATTCCGTTCACCGCGAACGCCGCGGTGCTCGCCGCGACTGCCGCGCCCTCGCATTCCGCGAGGACAGCGGCGAAGACGAAGAATCCGCCGATGTCTATAACGGCGCGGACGCCGTTCGGGATGCCGAGCGAGAGATGCGTGCGGAAGTCGGCGCGGCACATTTGCCGCGCCCTGCATTCGAGCGGATGCAGGCGGATCGCTACGGCGAGAATGACGCACGGGACGATGTGCGAAATCGTCGCGGACCATCCGGCGCCTCTGATTCCGTTCGTCGGCACGCCGAAGAGTCCGTTGATGAATATCGGCACTATGGCCATGTTGACCAGAAAGCCGAACACTGTCACCGCGCCGACGAAGCGCGTCTTTCCCTGTCCGGTGAAGTATCCGCCGAGCACGGCCGCGAGCATTGTGAAGTATCCGTTCGCGAGAAGGACGTCGTAGTACGCGGATTCCGCGGCGAGGACTTCCGGCGCGGTGTTGAAGACGCCCAGGAGTGCGTGTCCGAAGGGCGCGGCGAGGATGAAGTACGGAATCGACAGCGCGGCGAGGACGAGGGCGGAGCGGAACGCGGCGAGCGCGCCGGGCGTGTCGCCTGATCCGTGTCTGTCGGCGAACACGGTTCCCGAGTAGCCGAGTGACGAAATCGCGAGCGACGACACTGCGACGGCGAGCATCGAGCCCGGCAGGGAGGCGTGCAGTGCGGTCGTCGAAGAGCGGGAGAGGAACAGGCTGGTGACGAACGTGTTCGCGGCGAAGGCGAGCTGCGCGAAGGTGAGCGGAAGCGCGAGGCGCTGGAGTGAGAGCATCGTGTTCATTGTGCAGTCTCCATGTTTGCCTCGCGCCATTCGCGCATGGTCATTCCGAACCGCTTCTTGAAGAGCCGCTTGAGATAGGCTTCGGAATCCCATCCGCACATGTTGGCAATCGGCGCTATTCCCTGCCTTGGGTCTCTGAGGAGCTCAAGCGCATGCTCGAGGCGGACGTTCGCTATCTCCTCGGTGATGCGGTGTCCTACCGCGCTCTTGAAGCGTGTCTCGGCGAGTCGTTCGGTGACGCCCATCGCCTTGACGACGTCCGCTGCCTTGAGTCCAGAGCACGCCTCGCGCCGTATTAGATCCAGTGCGTCGGCGACGCGCTTGCCGACCACGGCGAGCCGGCGCGTGGAGAGGCGCGCGGTCGTGCAGACGGGTTCGTATTCGAGGCGTTCGGGCGGGGAGGACTTTCCGCCGGAGATGCGCCGCGCGAGGAGTCTGACGGCCAGCCCTCCCGCTCTGCGGAAGTCTGGCCGGATGCTTGTCAGCGAGGGATGCATGTTGTCGCACACGGCGGGATCGTCGTCAACGCCCACAAGCGAGATGTCTCCCGGGATGGAGATGTTCAGCTCCCGGCAGACGTCGATCACCACGGACGCGATGTCGTCGTTCGCGGCGAATATTCCGCAGGGCTTGGGGAGTGACTTTATCCAGGGCTTGAGGCGGACCACGAAGTCGTTCTTGTTGCCGAGTGTCCACGGATCTTCGAGCAGATGGCATTTTCCGCCGGTCGCGGAGACTATTTCGGAGAACCTGTCCTCGCGCCGGCGGCTCCACCTCACGCGGCGGCTCCATCCGACGAACGCGAACGACGCGCAGTCCGTGCGAGACAGCTCGCGGTGTGCGCGCTCGGCAATTGCAGCGTCGTTGTTCTCCACGGAGAATATTCGCTTGTCCTCCATGTCCCTGTCGCTCGGGTCTATGTGCACAGTGGGGATTTTTCCGAATGCACTCTTCGGCGGCAGCAGGTTGGACGAGCCTTCGAGGATGCATCCGACCGGGCGCCAGTAGCGAAGGATTTCCTCGATCGGCTGCGCGAGGCGCTGAACTTCGATCTCTTCGACATGCCAGTCGAACTCTGCGGCCGCGTCGCGCGCGCCGGCGAGTTCTGGTATCCGCGACCCCGCATGGAGGTCGGTAATGAAGAGGATCGTGTCCATTTGTCGCTATTGTATCATTCATAAGGGGACTTGCGCAAGGGGAAAGTGCGGTTTTGGATTGTTTTTTGGTGCGGTTTAGGTTGCAGGACTGATATTTCTTTTGGTAGACTATAGACACGAAGGAGAGTTTTATGACAACCGCGAAAAAGTTCCTGTCCGTTCTCTTCACAGGTGCGCTCGCCTCTACGGCAGCCGCAGCCGAATACTACGTCGCGTCAGACGGCACCTACGAAGGTGCACCCGAGGACGCCACGGTTTACACGTCTCTCGACGAAGCGATTGCTGCGGCAGGGAATGCCGCTGATGTCATCTACGTTGCCGCAGGCGAATACGCCACTACGACGGCGAATGGTCCAACACTGAAAGCAAAGCTAGTTGGGACTGGTTCAACTCGCGGCGACGTGGTTATCAAACCAAGCGGAACTTCTCGCGCGCTAAAGATGGACACGGCCAACGCGTGGCTTGAAAACGTGACCGTCATCGGTGAAACGACTTTTCAGGTGACCACGGGCGGTGCGATCTACATGACGGGCGGGACGATCACGAACTGCGTGATCCGCAATGGTACGGCAAAGGCCAACGGCAATGTTGCAGGCGGCAATCTCTACGTGAACAGTAACGATGCGCTCGTCACCGACTGCGAAATCTACGGAGGCACCACCCACAAGCGCGGCGGCAATGTCTATCTTGACCATGGTCTCGTCTGCAATTGCGTTATCCACGATGGCGTTTGCGACGATAACATTGGCGGCAATGTCTACATTTACCAGGGCACTGTTTCCAACTGCGTCATCTATGCTGGCAGGGCTTTCAACGACGGCGGCAACGTGCGTATGAATGGCTCGGGCACGATGGTCGATTGCGTCATTTCCAATGGCGTCATAACGTCTGAATCGTCGGCTTCGAAAAAGGGTGCGAACGTCTATATGGATTCGACGGCAAAGATGTCGCGCTGCCGTCTTGTCGGCGGCTCCCATTCCGGCGGATACAATGGCGGCAGCCTCGCCATCGGCTCCGACACGGCAATCACCGAGGACTGCCTGATTGAGGGTAGCGAATGCGGTGGTGTCCTGTTTGTCGGAACGTCCTACCTTTACAACTGTACGGTCGTCAACAACGACAAATACGGCATTTGGGCATGGAACCACAGTGCGCATGTGTTCAATACCGTCATCTACGGAAACACTGAAGGCGGCAACAACAAGGATTGGACGGGGAACATGCCGAATGACACCTCGGCCGAATTCCTGAACAACGCGGTTACGGCGAGCGGTAGCCGTCATTCTGAAACCGACTACCCGACAGTAGTCCTGCTTTCCGACACCTCCGCTTTTGCAGATTACGCGAACGGCGACTACTCGCCTGCGAGTGCAGATCTTATCGACTCAGGTGCCGCCGATCCGCGCGGTGCAAGCGCATCTTCGCTTGATCTTGCCGGAGAACCTCGCCTCAGCGGCACCGTTGACATTGGCTGCTACGAGTACCAGAAGACCGAGCTCGTAGTTCGCATTGACAGTGCAACGCCGTCGCCTGTGTACGCGCCTTCCGTTGTGACGTTCCAGCACACCGCAGAGAATTCTGAAACTCAGGTGACGTTCACCTATGACTTCGGCGACAATTCGGAAGAGGAGACCACGGTTGAATCGTCCATAACCCACACCTATCAGAATCCTGGTGTCTATACCGTTACGATTACCGCATCGAACGGACAGGACGACCCTGCTGTAATGGTCTACAACAATCACGTGCAAATTGCATCTTCCACGGTCTATGTGACGCCTGGCAACGGCGCGGGAACCTTTCCCTATGATACAGCAGAGAAGGGCTACGGCAACCTTAAGACAGCAGTTCAGAACGCGCTAGACGGCTATACACTTCTCCTTGGCGAAGGAGTTCATGAAACCTTGGATCAGGTTTCGTTCAACAAGGCGCTCACCCTGCGCGGAGTCGGCGCAACACCTGATGCGGTAATCGTCCGCAATACCACGGCTACGCCCAACACCTACTACCATCGCGTTCTTGAGATGAACAACGCCGACGGCCGCATCGAGAACATCGCAATCGAGAACGGATGCGTCAGGAACCAGTTTGGCGGGAATCTGCGGCTTGTCGCCGGTGTCGTCTCGAACTGCGTGATCCGCGGAGGTCTCGCTGTCGCCGCCGACGGCGGGGACGCTGCCGGAGCGGCGGTGGAACTTGCAGGGGCGGGTACACTCACGCACTGTGTCATATCGAACAACACCGTCCAAGGCACTTCGAACGCCGGCAGTTCCACCGGCGGTGCCATATACATCCCATACGGTGTGAAGAACGGACGTGTCTCAAACTGCCTGATTGCATACAATACCTACGTTACGAGCGGCGACGAACCCAAGGCCGGCACAGCCGGGATCCGCTTCAACGGTGGCAACGACAACACACAGATCGAGAACAACACTATTGTCGCCAACACGGTCGAGGGATCGCTCTCCGACGATTCCGCCGGAATCCACTGCACGACATGGTATGGACGCCTGCGCAACAACATCGTCCTTGGAAACTACGAGACCGGCAAGGAGAAATTCACAGCCGTGAAAATGGATACCGAGCATGGCACGTATGTCGGCAACATAACGGAAGCGGAGGCGGATCACGTCAGTGTGTTCAGGGACTTCGCAAACGGCGATTTCGGCATTAAGCCGTTCTCCGCCGCCTACGGAGCCGGCACGATCGCAGGGCTTGTCCTTGCTCCTTCTGTCGATCTTGCCGGAGCGCCTCGCGTCCAATTCGACAGGATTGACGCCGGATGCTACGAGTGCCAGGTAAGGCGCGGCGTCTGTTTCATCGTGAAATAGTCGCGACCGGGAAGTGTTGCGAAACTGGCCGCCGGATCCGCATCAGAGGGTCCGGCGGTTCTGTCTCGAACACAGGCTGGGACATGGCAGATTGAATCGGCGAGGTGCGGTTTTGGATTGTTTTTTGATGCGGTTTAGGTTGTAGACAAAGGTACGCATTTGCTATACTATTGGTGTCATAAGGAGAAAACCATGATAGCCACGAAAAAGTTACTGTCCGTTCTCTTTACCGGTGCGATAGCCGCTACGGCCGCCGCCACCGACTACTACGTCCTCGCTATCGGCGGCGACGACAACAACGACGGTTCGTCCGATGCGCCGTTCGCCTCAATAGACAAGGCGATAAGCACGGCCACTACTTCGGGCGACGTGATCCACGTCAAGCCCGGCACATATGCCACGACGACGCAGTGGGGGCCGAATCTCACAGTCAAGCTCATCGGCACCGGCACAAGCCGCGATGATGTCGTCATCCAGTCGGCTGGTACATACCGCACGCTTCGCATGGGGGCAGGTTCGTGGCTTGAGAATGTCACTGTCGTCGGCGAGGGAACATGGCAGGCTGACCGAGGTGGTGCGATAGAGATGTTCGGTGGCACTGTCACGAACTGCGTAATTCGCGACGGAAAGGCGACCGCGAAAGACAGACAGGCTGGCGGAAACCTTTATGTGAATGCCGACACTGCGCTCGTCGTAGACTGTGTGATTTCCGGCGGCGAAGGCAAAAACCACGGTGGCAGTGTCTGCCTTCTCAACGGAACCATCCGAAGCTGCACTATCACTGGAGGTGTCTCTTATAATGATGGCGAGAAATACGGCGCCAACATCTATATGCAGAACGGTCTTGTTGACTCGTGCACGGTTTCAGGCGGCGACGGATACGAGGGCGGCGAAATCTACATGACCGGTGGAACTGTTACGAACTGCACCATCCTCGCCAATGGCGTCACGCGCGGCAGCGGCGGTGGCGTCTACATGACGGGCGGCACGGTCGTGGATTGCGAAATCGACGGCACGGGCGGGACGATGTCCTGGCACGGCGGCTGCATCTACATGAAGAACGGTACCGTCCGGAACACGACCTGCCAAAACGGCACCTGCACCTTTGCGAACGATCGTTTGGGCGGCAACATCTACATGGAGAATGGTACGCTCCAGAACGTGACGCTCCGCAACGGTACCGCCGCCGGCAAGGGAGGTAACCTCTATGTGAAAGTCGGTACGATTCACGGTCTCACGTGCGAGGACGGAACAGCCACAGGCAATGGCGGAAACATCTACATGGAAGGTGCGGCGACAATTGCTGAAGGCGCGATCCGCAGAGGAACTGCGACCTCGAAGGGCGGAAACGTCTACATGGGCAACGGAACGCTGCAGGACCTTGAAATCTCCGATGGCGTCCTTACGGGCAATGTCGGCGACGGCGACGGTGGTGGAAACATCTTCTGGAACAACGGGCGCATTTCCCGGTGCAGCATCACAGGCGGCAAGCTGACCGGAACAGACGCGCTTCGCGGCGGCGGCATCAACTGCGTCTACACGACGAACGACAATGTTACGCGCGTACTGGAGGACTGCCTTCTGTCCGAAAACGAGAACGCCGCAATCTTCTGCAACCGCGACTTCGCGGCATACAACTGCTCGTTCGTCAACAACGCTGGGGCGTCTGTGAACAGTTGGCGGGCGATCACGCTCGACTTTTACAACTGCGTCATTTTCGGCAATACAAATTCTACCGGCGTGACGCATGCCTGGACCGGCAATCGGCCCGTCATCAAGCATGTTGCCACGGACGACACGTCACTCTCCAACACCGAGGGCTACGTCGCAATCACGGCAAGCGCCTTCGCCGACTATGCCAACGGCGACTACCGTCCCGCGGCTGACGGCGCTCTGGTGGATGCCGGCGTTGCCGACGTGCGCGCGGATGCGTCGGACAAGGACCTCGACGGCAAGCCGCGTCTGAGCGAAGGCGTCGACATCGGCTGCTACGAATACCAGCATTCGAACATGACAGTCTCGTTTACCCCACCGGCGTTCGACGTCGGCTACGCGCCCGCTACCGCAACCTTCACGGCGTCCGCCGAGAACGCGCCTGGCGAGGTGTCGTATGACGTAAATTTTGGTGATGGCACGCTTGCCACCTACACGGAGTCGCAGATCTCCCATGTCTACACGGCGAGCGGCACGTACACTATCTCCGTGACGGCCGTTTCTGGGGTTGAGCGCTCGAAGCCCATGACGCGCCCGGTGAAGATCGTCGACAAGGTGCAGCGCGTCGGCGAGGGTGGGTATGCGACGATCCAGGCGGCGCTTGACGAGGCTGTCGCCGGATGCGAAGTCATTCTCGCCGCTGGCATCTACGAAGTGTCCTCTCCAATCGTGGTCAACAAGGCCGTGACGGTCAGTGGCGAAGGAAGTGTTGTTGTTCGCAACACTGTCGGTGCTACGTCTGGTTCCACGAACCACCGCGTCATGGAGATCTCCGGCGGAGCGCTGGTGACGGGACTTGTCATCGAAAACGGCTCGGTGTTCAACGGCTACGGCGGCTGCCTCGATGTCTCGGCGGCGACCGTTTCCAACTGCGTCATCCGCGGCGGTACCGCGACGCGCGGCGACACGGGCAATGTCGGAGGCGCGGGCGTGTCGCTCCGCTCCAATGCGGTCCTCACGCACTGCTATGTGACGAACAACGTCGTCGTCGGAACTTCCACCGGAAACGGCGACAACGCCGGTGGCGCCATTTTCATTCACAACAACAACAAGCCTGTCAGCATCCTCAACACGCTTGTCGCAGGAAACCGCTATGTCTGCACGGAAGGTGCGGCCGCAAAGTCCGGAGCCGCCGGCATCCTCTTCGGCGGCGCCAACGAGAACTCCCTCGTCGAAAACTGCACGATCGTCGCGAACACGGTCGAGGGTGCGCTATCGGACGACTCGGCCGGCCTTTACTGCACGAGCTGGAGCGCCAGATTTCGCAACAACGTCATCGCCGGGAACTTTGAGACGGCGAAGGGCGAAAGCGGAAAGTACACCTCGGCGAAGATCAATACGACGAACTGCACGGTGGTCTACTGCGTGACCGACGACGCCGAGCCGCTCAAGGCGAACTCGAACTGCTCGGTATCTACAGTTGACGAGATGTTCAAGAACTTCGCGAAGGGCGACTACAGCCCGAAGCCGAAAGGCGCGCTCTTTGATGTCGGGACGACTCCGACCGTCTCCGCCGCTGTCGATCTCACCGGCAAGCCGCGCGTGATGTTCGCGGGCATCGACATCGGCTGCTACGAGTGCCAGCGCAAGCTCGGGTTCTCCGTCTCGATCAGATAAGGGAGACACGCCAATGACAAGGACGATCCTTGCCTCCGTCGCCGCCGTGCTCGCGTTAGCGGGCTCGGCGGCGCCTATTCTCCAGGACTTCAAGGGCGTGTACAAGGCCCAGGTCGAGCGCGAGGGCACGAACCAGGTGCGCGTCGTGTTCCCGAGCGCGGAATGGGGAACCGGCATCAAGTGGGAGTCCGCGAAGGGCGAGGACTTCTCGTCCGCGCGCTTTCTCGCCGTCGACGTCGAGAACCTCTCGAAGAAGCGCCAGTCGCGCATCACGATGCACGTCTCGGCGGGAGGGGCGGACGGCGATTCGGGCGACCACGCCGTCGCGATACTGAAGAAGAACCGGTCCGTCAACACCGGCATCGGACTCAACCCGGGAGAGAAGCGCACGATGCGGCTCCTTCTCACGCATCCGTCCATATACGGTGCGCCCGAGGGCGCGCGCGGTCCGTACGTCATCGACACCTCGCATGTAACGTCCATCCACTTCCAGATGCAGTGGCCTTACGAGGAGGAGCTTGACGATCTCGCCGACCTGAGGTTCTCGAACCTGAGGCTCGAGGGGACGCCCGACCTCACGCGCAAGGTGGATCCCGCGAAGTACGTTCCGTTCGTCGACAAGTACGGACAGTTCGCCCGCGCCGACTGGCGCTTCAAGGTGAAGCTGGACGAGACGTTCGCGAAGGACCTCGCCGCGGAGCGCAAGCACCTCAAGGGCGCGCCAGAGGAATGGGATCGCTTCGGCGGATGGAAGAACGGACCGAAGCTCAGGGCCACGGGGCACTTCCGCACCGAGAAGGTCGACGGCAAGTGGTGGCTCGTGACGCCGGAGGGGCATCTCTTCTTCTCCGTCGGACTCGACGTCACTCGCGTCATGACCGACATCTCCAACGGCAAGCTGCATCCGGACTGGTACGAGTCGCCCGTGCCGGAGGACGGCAAGATGGCGTTCACGATATGGAACCTCGAGAAGAAGTTCGGCAGGAAGGACTTCGAGGACGAATACTACGACTTCGTCCTGAAGCGCTTCGACTCGTGGGGTCTCAACACCATCGGCAACTGGAGCTCCGGAGACCTGACGATCAAGTCGAAGAAGCCGTATGTGATAAGCGTCCTTGAGCGCGCGAAGGGCGTGAAGCGGATGCAGAAGTTCCATCTCTACGACTTCTCCGCGCCTGACTTCGAGCAGAAGTTCCGCGCGGCGATACGCGAGAAGTTCGCCGAAGATCCGGCTCTCGCGCACGCGGCGAAGGATCCGATGTGCATCGGCTTCTTCATCGACAACGAGCTGCAGTTCCATCGCTGGATCCCCGACGTCGGCGAGGGACGCGCCGCCGCGGGAGTGGAGCTCTATTTCCGAATCTGCCGCGAGGAGCTCAACCGCCTCGCGCCCGGCAAGCTCTACCTCGGGAGCCGCTTCGTCGGCTTCCGCCAGCCGGGACTCCTCTGGCGCACCGCCGCGAAGTACTGCGACGTCATCACTGTCAACGCGTATGCGAACTCCGTCTACAACATATCCGACCGGATGTTCAGTAAGGGTGAGGAGAAGCCGATTCTCGTCGGCGAGTTCCACTTCGGATGCCTCGACCGCGGCATGTTCAAGCCTGGCCTCGCGCCGGTGTGGAGCCAGGCGGAGCGCGGACGCAGCTACATGCGCTTCGTGGAGGGCTGCCTGCAGCATCCGCTCTTCGTCGGCTGCCACTGGTTCCAGTACCGCGACCAGCCGCTTCTCGGACGCGGCGACGGCGAGGCGTATCAGATAGGATTCGTCGACGTCTGCGACAGGCCGTATCCGGAGCTGTGTCGCAGCGCGCGGATGGTCGGGGAGACTATGTACCAAAAGCGTCGCAAAGGCGTCTGGTAGGAGGCCTCAAATGAACAGAATCGCCATCTTTGCCCTCGCTTCGGCGATGGGCCTGGCGGCTGGTGCCGCCGAAATCGGAGGAATGCAGGTCACCTTCGTGCAGGACGGCGAGGTGCGCGGCTCCTTCGTGAACAGGAGCACGTACTACAAGCCGTGGGACGTAGACGGCGCGAGGCGCTTCCCGGAGTCTGCGAAGAACGGACTCCTGCGGATGGACGACTTCCAGGTCAGGGGCAACGGAATCCTGCGCATGCCGACTTCGGGGCGCTACCGCGTGAAGATAATCGCGGACGATGCGCTCTCCGTGATGCTCGCCGGCAGGGTCGCCGTGTCGCAGGCGGCGTATTCGTCGGGGCGCGAGTTCCAGAGCGATGTGTTCGACCTCGAGGGCGGAAGGGGGTATCCCATCTCGTTTTCGTTCAGGGAGGGAACGGGAAGCGAGCTTTGCCAGATAAGGCTGCTGGACGAAGACAAGGGCGAGACCATATGGATCTCCGGCACCCACCTCGAGCCAGTTCCAGAGCCCTGGACCTTCTTCGAGCACGGCGCGTCGTCGGTGCACGGCGGAGTCGAGTACAATCCGACGAACAAGTCGTTCTCCGTCACAGGCGCAGGGCGTGGCTTCATGTACTCGGGCGACGAGATCGACACGCTTACAGCGCCGAGCGGAAACGGCGACTTCGTCTTCATGGCCACGGTGAGCGTACCGGCGAAGGGCGCGGCCGCGCTTGTCGCGAGGACAGATCTCGCGGACGCGTCGTGCCCGGGCGTGTCGGTTGCGGTGCGTCCGAACGGACTCGTCTTCGCGGTGCGGGAGACTTCCGGCGGAGCCGTGCGCGCGACGTCCTTCCCGATGACGTTCAAGGCTGGATCGTACGTGATGCTCAGGCTCGTCAGGCGAGGGTCCGTCATCTCCGCGCACTACGTCACGACGCGCGGCACATGGGATGAATGCGGGTCGTTCTCCGGCTCCGATGCGTGGGCGGGCGACATTCGCGTGGGATTCGGCGTGTTCTCCCGCGCCCTTGGCGAGACCGACGTCGCGCGCTTCTCGTCGCTGTCGCTGATCCCCGTCGACGTCTCCGCGCATCTCGAGGCGGAGACTCGCGCGGACGGCACGATCGCGTGCCGCGTGCGGACGGATACTGCCGCCGAGGAGCGCATCCGCGCGGCGGAGCGCATGGGAGCGGGCTCCTGGTGGTGGTCGGACTCCTACGCCTCGCCTGTGACGTACTGGAAGGTCTCCGCCGTTGAATCGGTGCCGGACGGCGTGGAGGCGCGAACGGATTCCGCAAACACGCGACGGGACGGCTCGTGCGTCCTCCGCGCCTGGTCCGGCGACGCCGGCGCGCAGGTCACGGTTACCGCCGCCCCCGCGCCCAGGATATTCTCCGGCGGCGAGCTCGCGCTCGGAGACATGGAGGTTTCCGTCGGCAGTGCGCCGCTCGAGCTTTCCGGCAACGGACTCTTCCAGGCGATATACCAGTCGTGGCAGTCTGGTCCGTCCGCGGCGACTCCGAACACGACGCTGCTCGGGTCCATACCCGACGCATGGAGCGTGGCCGACGGCGCGTATGTCGCGGACAACGGATTCGCCGCAGGCAGCCAGAACTTCTTCAGCATCTGGGAGGGGGCGCTCACCGTTCCGGAAAGCGGATACTACCGTTTCCGGCAGGAATACCTCAACGGATGCGCGAAGATGTCGTTTGCGGGCATGGACGTATTCGCCGACTTCGACCGCGTCACAGAGACGCGCGTCGACGAGAGCGGATGGTTTCGCCTCGTCGCCGGACGGGCGTATCCAATTTCCGTGATGTGGCGCAAGGCCAACGGCTCCGGCAGCGGCTCGTTTTCGTTCAAGGTCCAGCGGCACGACGGCGGCGGATGGCGCGCCGTGCCGAAGGCGTGGCTCTCGACGTCGCGCCGCGCCGACTCGCCTGTGAGGCTTGACTCCGCCGGGGTGTTCGGGGAGTGGAGGGACTACGACATAGGTTCGACGATCGCGGGCAATTCGATTCTCGAGGGGACGCTCTCGCGCGGAGGCTACGCGCCCGACAGCTTCAACCTCGTGTTCCTCGCCTCGTCCGGGGAGGGGTCGTTCGACAATGGGCTAACCTCCGATGCGGTCCATTTCCTCGCGCGTCCGATCGAGGGCGACTTCCTCTTGGAGGCGAACGTGTCGATTCCGACGGGCTACAACGACGGACGCGGCGTGTGGCGCCGAATCGGACTTTGCGTGCGAGAGGATCCGACCGACGCCTCGTCGCGCGCGATAACCGCGGTGCGCTCTTTTGCGGACGGACGCCTCATGGCGCAGATGCGCGCGACGAAGGGCGCGAAGCTGACGACCTACAAGTCGGTGAACCTCGGCACGCGCACGGCGCGCATCGGGCTGGAGCGGCTCGAGGGGAAGCTGTCGCTCTACCTCGACGGACGCAGGATCGACAGGCGTTCGCTCTCCGGCTGGCCGGACCGGCTATACGTCGGCTTCGCCGGCTCGTCGTGGGCGAAGGAGCACCAGGCCGTGACCTTCTTCCAGAACTGCGTCGTCAAGCGCCAGCACCGGAGGGGGTTCTTCATCAAGATCGGCGAGCCGCAGCCAGATCCGCTCGACTTCTCGATTGCGGACTTCTCGACGGTATACAAGGCGCAGGTGACGAAGTACGACGACGGGTCTGTGCGGCTTAGGCTGCCGAGCGCGGAGTGGAACTCCGGTCTCTCGTACACGTCCGAAGAGGGCGTGGACCTCTCGCGCGGACGCTATCTCGCGCTCGACGTGGAGAACCTGTCCGCGACGCGCCAGATGCGACTCACCATGCATGTCGCGGCGGGCGGGGTGGTCACAGATTCCGACGACCATGCCGCCGCGGTGCTTGCGCAGAACAGGTCGGTGAACACCGGCATCGCCCTCAACCCGGGTGAAAAGGGGACGATGATGCTTCTGCTCCCGCACGCCGAGATATACCACTATCCCGACGGCGCGCGCGGCGTGTATTCGATCGACACGCACCACGTAACGGAAATCGCGGTCAAGATACAGTGGCCGTACGAGCAGGAGTTCAACTACGTCGCGGACTGCAGGCTCTCGAACCTGCGGCTCGTGCAGATGCCGCGCCGCGAAAGGGCGGTTGATCCGGACAAGTACCTTCCCTTCGTCGACAAGTACGGGCAGTTTGTGCACGACACATGGCCCGAGAAGGTGACGAGCGACGACGAGTTCGCGAAGGACCTCGCCAGCGAGCGCGCCGAGCTTAAGCAGGCACCTGATTCGTGGGATTCATACGGCGGATGGAAGAACGGACCGAAGCTTGCGGCGACGGGGCACTTCCGCACGCAGAAGGTGGACGGCAAGTGGTGGCTCGTGACGCCTGAAGGACACCTCTTCTTCTCCGTCGGCGTAAACGTCGCGCGCACGATGACGGACGCGACGTACGGTCCGACCCACCGCGACTGGTACACGAGCGACGTCAACCGAAACGGCACGATGTCGTACACGCTGTGGAATCTCCAGAAGAAGTTCGGCACGTCAAGCTACGAGTCGCCGTACTACGACTTCCTAATCGACCGGATGAACTCGTGGGGGCTCAACACGATAGGCAACTGGAGCGCCGGGGCGCTGTACTCGAAGGGACGCAAGCCGTATGTGTGCACGATATACTCGCGCAATTCCAGCGTGCCGGCGCTTTCTAACTACGGATGGTACGACTGCATGGCGTCGAACTTCAAGTCGTCCCTCGCGGCGGCGGTCAAGGCGTCCGCCGAGGCTGATTCCGCGCTCAAGAAGGCCCTGACGGATCCGATGTGCATCGGCTTCTTCATCGACAACGAGCCGCCTCTTTCCGGCGCGCTGTCGGCATCGGGCGCAAACGACAGGGACTTCTACCGCGCGTACTTCGGCGCGTGCCGCGACGCGGTGAAGGCGATTGCCCCGAACAAGCTCTACCTCGGATGCCGCTTCGTCGGCTACAGGCAGTCGTCCGCGCTCCTCGCCGCGGCGGGAGAGTTCTGCGACGTCGTGTCGGTGAACGGATACTGCAACTCGCTGTACAACGTGCCGCAGGGCATGCTGAGCGGGAACGGATACGACAAGCCTATCCTGCACACGGAGTTCCACTTCGGCTGCATCGACCGCGGCATGTTCAGCGCGGGGCTGTGTCCGGCGGGGACGCAGGCGGAGCGCGCAAGGCTGTACCGCCGCTTCGTCGAGGGCGCGCTGATGCATCCGAACATCGTGGGCTGCCACTGGTTCCAGTACCGCGACCAGCCGCTGCAGGGACGCGGCGACGGCGAGGCGTACCAGGTTGGATTCGTCGACGTCTGCGACAGGCCGTACCGCGAGCTCGTCCGCGCGGCTCGGCAGATCGGCGAGACGATGTACGAAGGACGGAAGAACGGAGTGTGGTAGGAGGAATGCGACTATGAAAATGAAAACTATGATGGCGGCGGCATGCGCGTTGGCCGCGCTTTCCGCCGCGGCGGATGCGCCGCGCAGCGTGGTGTCGCTGTCGGGGAAGGGGTGGCTCTGCGACGGAGACGAGGTGTGCATACCGCACACCTGGAACGACGTGGACGGAGCGGACGGCTCGCCGGAGGGCGACGCGCCGCCGGAGCGCGGTATGTCGATCGCAGCGGAATCGTATGTCCGCAAGGCGGCGCGCTATTCGCGTCCGCTTCCCGATCCGACCCCCGGACGGCGCCAGTTCGTCCGTTTCGAGGGCGTCTCGCGCGTGGCCGAGGTCTACGTGAACGGTAAGTTCGCGGGACGCCACGCCGGCGCGTTCACCGCGTTCGCGTTCGAGGTGACGCGGCTCCTGCAGCCGTCGGACAACGTGATGGAAGTCATCGTGGACAACAGGTGGAATCCTGACGTCGCGCCGCTTTCGGCGGACTACACGCTCTTCGGCGGAATCTACCGAGACGTGGAATGGATCGAGACGCCGCAGGTGTGCATCGACCCGGTGACGGACGGCGCGTGCGGCGTGGAGGTGGACACGAAGGCGGACGGTTCGGTGCACGCGCGGATACGCGTCCTCGGCGGACCAGACGAGGAGCGCGACTTCAAGATCGAGAATCCGGAGTTGTGGTCGCCTGAGAATCCGAAGCTCTACGAGGAGACGTTCAGGATCGCGAGCGGAGACGAGGTGAAGGTGCGCTTCGGCTTCCGCACAGTCGAGTTCCGAGAAGACGGCTTCTACCTCAACGGCGTCAGGCGCAGGCTGAGGGGCGTGAACCGGCATCAGGACGCGGGGCTGTGCGGTTGGGCGGCGAAGCGCGAGGACGAGGAGCGCGACTTCGCGCTGATCGCCGAAGTCGGCGCGGATGCGGTTCGCCTCGCGCACTATCCGCAGAGCGGACACGTCTACGACATCTGCGACGAGAAGGGAATACTGGTGTGGAGCGAGGTTCCGGCGACGAACTGGCTCACGGACTCGCCCGAGTTTAGGTCCAACCTCGTCGCGCAGGCGCGCGAGATGGTCGCGCAGCGGAGGAACCATCCGTGCGTGTTCGCGTGGAGCGTCTTCAACGAGATATACAACGACGTGCCGCCGGAGAGGGCGGAGGAGGGATGGATGGAGCGGATGCTGGCGGAGGTACGCGACGCCATGAAGGCGGCCGATCCGACGCGTCCGGTTGTCGCCGCGTCGGACCGTCCCGCCAAGCGCGCCCTCAACGACGTCCCTGAGCAGCTCGCGTTCAACGCGTATCCCGGCTGGTATGGCGACACGACGATGGAGGAGGACTTCTCCAACTGGTTCGAGGCCTCGGGGCGGAAGATCCTCGGCATAGCGGAGTACGGCGCCGGAGGGAATCCGTTTGAGCATCTCGACCCTCTGCCCGATGGGCGGCTCGATCCGGGCGGGCCGATCCATCCCGAGGAGATCCAGGTGAAGCTGCACGCCGCGGACTACCGCGCGATCGCGTCCGACGGACGCATCTGGGGCGCCTTCATCTGGGCGATGTTCGACTTCGCGGCGGACGCGCGCCGCGAGGGCGGGAAGAACGGCATCAACGACAAGGGGCTTGTCACGCGCGACCGCGCGGTGAAGAAGGACGTGTTCTACTTCTACAAGGCAAACTGGTCGAAGGAGCCTGTGCTGCACGTATGTTCGCAACGTGCGGAGGAGACGGCGAACGCCGTCTGCACGGTGGTGGGGTTCTGCAACGGCGGACCAGTGACGCTTGTCGTAAACGGAGAGGCCGTCGGCACGAAGGAGCCGGATGAGGTCAAGGTCGTCACGTGGTCCGACGTGCCGCTCCGCGAAGGGGAGAACGAAATCGTGCTGAAGACGGACGGCGGACTTTGCGCGCGTCGTCGCATTTTTCGCACGCGCCCCTGATGTTTTGATATAATTGTCTAACAGGTTTTGGAAACAAACGGAGGTTCTCTCATGCGGAAGATTGTTATGGTCGCTGCGCTAGCGTCGTGCGGCGCGGCGATGGCGATTACGGATGCGGAAATCGAGGCGCTAATCGGCAAGATGACCGTCGAGGAAAAAGTCGGCCAGCTCGTGCAGCTGGCATCGGCCGGCAAGGCGGACGGTCCGCTCAGCGAGGACGCGACCGGCGTGGCGCTTCCGGCAGACGTCGCGGAGACGGTGCGCAAGGGCGGGGTCGGCTCGCTCATAGGCGCGTGCGGCGTCGCGAACTTCAACGCCTTCCAGCGCATCGCCATGAATGAGGCGCGCGTGAAGATTCCGCTAATGGTCGGACACGACATGATCCACGGCGTGATGACCCAGGCGCCGATTCCGCTGGCGCTTTCCTGCGCGTGGGACGAAAAGCTCTGGTACGACTGCGGAAGGCTCATTGCGGTCGAGACTCCGGCGAAGGGCTGCAACTGGACGTTCGCGCCGATGGTGGACATGTGCCGCGATTCGCGCTGGGGCCGCATCGCAGAAGGGCCGGGGCAGGATCCGTACCTTGGCGGCAAGATGGGCGCGGCGCTCGTAAAGGGCATACAGTCGCGCGCGGGCGCGCTGCCCGTCGCCGCGTGCCTCAAGCACTTTGCCGCCTACGGCGGGGCAGAGGCGGGCCGTGACTACAACACCGTCGAGATGAGCGAGTCGACGTTCCGCAACGTGTACCTTCCGCCGTTCGAGGACGGCGTACGGGCGGGCGCGCTCACGGTGATGCCGGCGTTCAACACGCTCAACGGCGTGCCATGCAGCGTGAACAAGTGGCTGCTGACGGACATCCTCCGCGGACATCTCGGTTTCGAGGGCTTCACGATCTCCGACTGGGAGGGAGTCAAGGAGTGCGAGTTCGACCGGCACGGAATGGCCGAGACGCACGCGGGCCTCGCCGTGCTTGCGCTCGCAGCCGGCATGGACCAGGACATGATGTCGGGTCTCTACCAGCGGGAGCTTGTGCAGCTCATCCAGGACGGCAAGGTGCCGATGTCCGAGATCGACCGTAGCGTGCGCAACATCCTGAAGGTCAAGAACGCCCTCGGACTCTGGGAGAATCCCTACATCGACGAGGCGAAGCTCGCGTCGCAGATCGACCTCGCGGCGCATGCGCGCCTCGCGCGCGCCATCGCGGCGAAGTGCTGTGTGCTGCTGAAGAACGACAATAGCGTGCTGCCGCTCGAGAAGGGCGCGCGCGTAGCGCTTGTCGGACCTGGCGCCGAGGATTGCGACAGCATCTCCGGCACCTGGTCGGCATACATAGAGAACCGCTTCGAGATGACGCTGCCCGAGGGACTCCGCGGCGCAGGCGTCGATTTCACCTACACGCCGTGCTACGACTGGAAGAAGGGCTCCGTCGATTCGGACGCGCTTGCGGCGGCCGCGGCGAAGGCGGACGTTGTCGTCGCGATCTTCGGACAGCGCGGTACGGAGTCCGGTGAGGGCTGGAGCGTTCTCGACGTGGCGCTGCCGAAGGTCCAGGTGGAGGCGCTCGACGCGCTCAAGGCGACCGGCAAGCCCGTCGTCGCGCTTCTGATGAACGGCAGGCCGCTTGCGATTCCGGAACTTGCGGAGAAGGCCGATGCGGTTCTCGAAGCATGGTGCCCTGGCACGAGCGGAGGCGGCGCGATCGCCGACGTGCTGACGGGTAAGGTCAATCCCGAGGGACGCCTCACGACAGAGTTCCCCGTCGCGACGGGGCAGCTTCCGCTCTACTACAACCGCTTGCGCACGGGGCGTCCAACCGAGGTGAGCGCGCAGTACCTATCCTGCTACCGCGACGGACCGTTCCGGGCGCTCTATCCGTTCGGCTACGGCCTGAGCTACACGACGTTCGCCTATGCGAACGAGAAGGCGACTGTCGCGGACGGCACGCTGACGCTTGAGGCGGACGTCACGAACACGGGCAGAGTCGCGGGCGTGGAGACGGTGCAGGCCTACACGCGCCAGATGGTCGGCGTCGAGTCGCGTCCGGTCCGCGAACTCCGCGCCTGGCGAAAGGTTCCGCTCGCGCCTGGCGAGACGCAGCACGTCGTTTTGAATATCCCCGTCGCGCAGCTCTCCTACTGGGCGAAGGACAGGCTCGTTCCGGCGGCGGGTCCGATGCGCGCCTGGATCACGAGCGATTCCGTTTCCGGCAAGACCCTCGAATTCCGCCTCTGATGAAAGTGCTCCCGGCGGCACTTGCGCAGCGGACGCAGGTTTGGTACAATTCGCTGAACTGAAAGGAAATTCGGAATGCAAGTTGTCACCTGTCTCCGCGGCGCATTTGCCGCGTCCGCCATGTTCGCCTGCGCCGCTGTGCAGGCGGCGAATCCCATCCTGCCGCTGTGGGAGTGCATCCCCGACGGCGAACCGTATGTCTTCGACGATCCAGACGTGCCCGGGAAGAAGAGGGTCTATCTGTACGGTTCGCACGACAACACGCGCGGGACGTACTGCGGGCGCGACCAGGTCGTGTGGTCCGCAAGCGTCGACGACCTGAACAAGTGGCGCTTCGACGGCGTCATATTCCGCTCGCTCCTCGACAGGGACGGAAAGCTTCTCGACAAGAGCGCGCTCGGCGACATACTGTACGCGCCGGATGTCGCGGAGGTCGTTGGGCCCGACGGGAAGAAGACGTACTACCTCTATCCCAACACGCAGGCCGCGGGGCGCAACAACATGGTCGCGAAGTCCGACCGTCCCGACGGACCCTTCGTGGTCTGCAACTGGGACGAAAACGATCCGAAGAAGACGGTTGGTCCGTTCGGATTCGATCCGGCGGCGTTTGTCGATGACGACGGACGCGTCTACGGATACTGGGGCTTCATGCAGTCGTTTGCCGCGGAGCTTGATCCGAAGACGATGGCGACCGTCAAGCCGGGGACCGAAATCGTCAGCGACATGGTCAGCGGCGTCAAGCAGCCGGGTGTGTTCCGCTTTTTCGAGGCCTCGTCGATCCGCAAGATAAAGGGCAAGTACGTGTTCATCTACAGCCGCATAACCGAAGATGGCGAGTTCGGCCTCCCCAATACGAACTACACGCTGGCCTATGCGTACTCCGACAGGCCGCTCGGTCCGTGGACGTACGGCGGCACCATAATCGACGCGCGCGCCCGCGAAAAGTCGTCCGACGGCAAGACCGTCCCCACGGCGAGCCCCAGCGGAAACACGCACGGCAGCATCTGCGAGATCAACGGGAAGTGGTGGGTCTTCTATCACCGCCAGAGCGGAACGGACGAGTTCTCCCGCCAGGCGATGGTTGCGCCGATCACTGTCGAGGTCGAGGACGGCCCCGGCGGGAAGGTGACCATTTCAGAGGGCGAGTACACCTCGGAGGGCTTCGAGACCGCCGGGCTTGATCCGTTCGAGCTTCACGCCGGCGGGATCGCCTGCCACTACACCGGACCCGCTCCGGCCGTCTCGTCCTACCCCAATGTGAGGTACACCGGTCCGTACATTCAGACGTTCTACGCCGACTGCTACGGCGAGAAGGATCCGTACGCAGCGAAAGTCAACCGCTCCTTCGCCGTCCACGTGACGCCTGGTTCGGTTCTTGGCTACAAGTACTTCAACTTCGACAAGACCGCCGGAGAAAAGGGCCTCAAGCTCGTCTTGGGCATTGTCCCGCGCGGAACGGGCGGGAAGGTCGAGGTCTGGGTCGGGCGCAACTCCATTTCGGGGAAGAAGGTCGGCGCGGCGGATGTGCCTCGGGACCTCGGCAATGTCAGGACGGAGCTTGAGGTCGATGTCTCGGCGCTTGGCGAAATCGGCGGGAAGCAGGGGCTGTACCTTCGCTTCTCCGGCGACGGAAAGGCGTCCATCTGCGACGTCGAGGACCTGAAGTTCGCGAAATTCTGAAAACCACCTCGCACGGCCAGGTGCGCCCATAGCGGGCGGCGCGGATTTTTGCTATAATAACCATTTCAAAGCCAGATAAGGGAAAGTTATGGGCATTCGCATACTTGGAACCGGCAGCTACCTGCCGCCTAAGGTCGTCACGAACGACGACATTGCCGCCGCTCTTGACACGAGCGACGAGTGGATTTATTCGCACACGGGCATTCACGCGAGGCACGTCGCCGAAGAGGGCGAGACCACGTCCACGATGGGCGCGAAGGCCGCCAAGGCCGCGCTTGAGATGGCAAAGGTCGCGCCCGAGGAGATAGGGCTCATCGTACTCGCCACCTCCACGCCCGACTACGCGACGTTCCCGTCCACGGCCTGCATCGTGCAGGACATGCTCGGATGCGTCAACGCGGGAGCCTTCGACCTGCAGGCGGCGTGCGCAGGGTTCATCTACGCGCTCGAGCAGGCGCGCGGATTCGTCAACTTCTACCCCGACAAGAAGGCGCTCGTCATCGGCTCTGAGTGCCTGACGCGCATCCTCGACTGGACCGACCGCTCGTCGTGCATCCTTTTCGGGGACGGCGCCGGCGCGGTTGTGCTGGGCAACGACGAGGCGCCGGGCGTCGCTTCCACGAAGACCGCCGCGCATACGATACTCGGGGCGGACGGAAAGGGGCAGAACTTCATCATGCGCACCGGCGGAACGCGCGTGGCGCTTCCGCTCGACCCCGTCACCGGCATCCCGCTCAAGCCGGAGCCGCAGCTTTCGCAGCTCACGCTCCAGGGGCACGACGTATTCGCGTTCGCGGTCCGCAAGCTCTCCAAGGTCGTCGGAGACCTCTGCGAGAAGCTCGGCACCACGCCGGGAGCGCTTGACCGCGTGTTCGCGCACCAGGCGAACGGACGCATCATCGAGGCCACGGCGCGGCGCATGAAGCTTCCGCTCGAGAAGTTCTGGCTTAACCTCGAGACGACCGCGAACACCTCCGCGGCGTCCGTGCCGATTTCCCTCGACCAGGCCGTCCGAGCGGGCGAGCTGAAGGACGGCATGAAGATCGTCATGGTCGGCTTCGGCGCGGGACTCACCTACGGCGGCACTTACTGCGTCTGGCCGGAGCTGTGAGATAACAAGAGTTCAAAAGTTCAAGGGTCTTAGAACTGAGATTTAAAACAGGAGAAGAACGATGAAGAAAGTGATGATTACGGGAATCGGAATGTTGACGGCCGTGGGCAACGGACGTGACGCTTCCTGGGAGAACATCAAGGCCGGCAAGCCCGGAATCGGCAGGATCACCAAGTTCGATCCCTCCCGCTGCACCAGCCAGGTCGCCGCGGAGGTGAAGGGCTTCGACGAATGGGCGATTGGAGGCGGTCTTCTCGACAAGAAGTCCGCTCGCCACATGGCGCTGTTCTCGCAGTACGCCGTTGCAACGGCCAAGGAGGCGTGGCACGACGCCGGGTTCACCGAGGAGAAAAAGCCGGACATGGACCGCGTCGGAACGATCTTCGGCGTCGGCATCGGAGGTCTCGAGGCTACGCAGGATGCGTTCAAGACGCTCTTCGAAAAGGGCCCAGACCGTCTTTCGCCCCTTGCCATCCCCGAACTCATCGCCAATGAGGGCGCAGGCAACGTCGCCATTGCGCTCGGCGCGAAGGGGCCCTGCCAGGTCATCACGACGGCCTGCGCGTCCTCGACCGACGCTCTTGGCTTCGCACTTGACCTTATCCGCGCCGGACGTGCGGATGTCGTGATCGCCGGCGGCAGCGAGGCTGTCATCATGGAGTTCACGGTCGGCGGATTCATGAAGGAGAAGGCGCTCTCCACCCACTTCAACGACACCCCCGAGAAGGCGTGCCGTCCGTTCAACCAGGACCGCGACGGATTCGTCATGGGCGAGGGCGCGGCGGTTCTCATCCTCGAGTCGGAAGAGCACGCGAAGGCGCGCGGCGCGAAGGTGTACGCAGAGCTCGCCGGATACGGCGCGACGTGCGACGCCTACCACATCACCGCGCCTGATCCCTCCGCGGACGGAGCGGTCAAGGCCATCGAGATCGCGCTGAAGGACGCAGGCGTCACTGACAAGTCGGCGGTCGGCTACATCAACGCGCACGGGACCTCGACGCACCTCAACGACCAGATGGAGACGAACGCATTCAAGCGCGTCTTCGGCGAGGAGGGCGCGAAGAAGATAAACATCTCGTCCACAAAGCCGTTCCACGGACACTGCCTCGGCGCGACCGGCGCCATCGAGGCGGCGATCACGGCGCTCGCGATCAAGGAGGGGTTTGTCCCGCCGACGATCAACTACGAGAAGCCCGACCTTGAGGTCGACGCTTCGAAGGGCGAGACGCCCCTCGACCTCAACTACACGCCGAACGTCGGAGTGAAGCGCGACATCGAAGTGGCGCTCTCCAGCTCCCTCGGCTTCGGTGGCCACAACGGCATCCTCGTGCTCAGGAAGGCGAACTGACCATGGAATTTCCGAAATTCAAGCAGGAATTCAACAAGCCCGGAATCGAGCTGCTGCCGCACAGGTCGCCGTTCCTCTTCGTCGACACGCTTATCTCGGCAGACGAGACGGGCGCACTCGGCGAGTACACGTTCACTGCGGAGAAGAACGACTTCTTCAAGGGGCACTTCCCGGACTATCCGGTCGTTCCCGGCGTCGTTCTCGTCGAGGCGATGAGCCAGGTCGCCGGCGCGGCGGTGGTCGCGCGCGGCGTTCTCGGCGAGCAGGCTGCGTTTGCGTTTGCAGCAATTGAGGAGGCGCGCTTCAAGAGGCCCGTGAGGCCCGGCGACAAGCTCGTTACGGTCGTGAAGATCGTCAAGGAGCGCGTTCCGCTCGGCGTCTACGAGGTGACGGGCTATGTCGGCGACGAACTCGCCGCAAGCGCGAAGGTCAAGTGCATGCTGATGAACGGTCGCAAGTGAAATGTGATACTTCGGGAGCATAGATTTCTCTGTGCGTTCCTTTGAAAACGGTGTAGCAAGGGCACCCACGCCCTTGCGCGGCTACTTTATTTTTGATACAATAACTGTGCTATGAGTTCAGAAAATGACGCAAATTTAAAGAACTTGATGAAGGTGATTCCTGAAAACGGAATTGCCCTGTCTTCTTTCCTTTGCGCAAAGGGCTATAGCTATGAGCAATTGTATGGCTATAAGAAGCGCGGCTGGATTGATGAGGTTGGTCATGGGGCATATTGCCGGCAGGGGCAAACGCCAAGTGTTGAGGCCGCAGTCGATGCTCTGAACCACCAGTCCGGTCTTCCAATCAGGATTGGAAGTCGTAGTGCGCTTGCGCTTGATGGTTTTGTTCATTTTGTCCCGATGCGTGAGCAGAAGTTGAGCCTGTATCTCAAGAGAGGACTTACTCTGCCAAAGTGGTTCTCGAAATACTTCGCTGGAAAGTATCTCATTTCAGGTACATCGTTTCTCAGGACGAATGCGGGGATTTCCAGCCGGAAAACGGGGCAGTTTGAATGCAAGATGTCAGATCCCGAACGCGCCATACTTGAGTTTATCGAACTTGTTCCACATGGTGCGAAGGTGAACGAATGTTATCAGCTTGTTGAAATGATGACGAGTCTTCGGGCGTCTGTCATACAAGAGTTGTTGTTGCATTGCACATCCGTCAAGGTGAAACGGCTTTTCCTGATGCTGGCAGAAGGGGCTGGACATCCGTGGTTTAGGCGAATCGATGTTTCGGCTGTAAATCTGGGAGCTGGATGCCGCATGATAGACAAGGGTGGTGAGCTTGACGCGAAATACAATGTCGTCGTCAAGCCGTGGAGGGAGATATAATGCTCGAGCGTTACCTTAGACAGGTTGAGCTTGTTGCGCATGTCTTGCCGCATGTTGCCACTGAGGACTGCTTTGCCATCAAGGGCGGCACGGCGATCAACCTTTTTGAACTGAATTTGCCGCGTCTCTCGGTTGACATTGACCTCGCGTATTTGCCGATAAGCGGACGCGACGAGGCCATTGCCGGGATAAACGGCGCGTTGGGGCAGATTGCGACGCGCTTGCGCAAGGCGGGCATTGGCACGCGCATTACTGGTTCGGCAGGCCTTTGCAGCATCCGCGGGATATCTTCGACATGGCGCATTTCTACAAGTCTCATTCGCTGGAGGAAATCAAGGAAGGGTTCCTCTTGCTGGCACTTGGGCACAACCGCCCCCTGCACGAACTGCTTGGACCGATGATACAGGATCAGCGCGAGATATTCGAACAGCAGTTCTCGGGGATGTCCGACGAGCCGTTTTCATACGACGAGCACCTTGCGACCCTTGAACGCCTGACGTCCGATGTGAAGGATCTCTTTGACGACGATGACAAGCAGCGGCTCATGGATTTCGTGTCGCTTTCCGGCGAAGAGAGCTCGTGGGGCATCCCGCATTTAGGCGAGCTGCCCGCGATTCGCTGGAAGCGGCACAACCTGGAATCGCTGAAAAGATCGAACCCGAAAAAGTTTTCCCTTCAACGCGACGCCTTGGCGCGGCTATTCGAGAAAGGGATGGTGAAATGATGGCGATAAATGTTGCGACAGAGGCGCGGGTTGATGTGGCAAGGGCGCCCTCGCCCTTGCAGGGTGGGGCTGAGCAAGGCCGGGGCGGCCTTGCCACA
The DNA here is from genome assembly GCA_016296065.1 of Kiritimatiellia bacterium. Lineage (GTDB taxonomy): Bacteria > Verrucomicrobiota > Kiritimatiellia > RFP12 > UBA1067 > UBA1067. Next base: position 15,821 of record JAEDKA010000014.1, on the reverse strand, counting down.
GCGGAATCGCGAAATGGTATAATATGGGTGGGACAGATGAAACAACTGATGACAGTTATGTGCATGGCATGCGTTGCGGCGGCGTTTGCGTCGGCGCGGATTGAGGTGCCGATGCTTCCGTTGGGCGAGTACGCCGACACGGAGGTGTCGACGAACGTCGCGTTCAGGACGAGCAGGAGAGGCGTGAAGGCGCTTGACGTCAGGATCGAGTACACTGGATCGGAGTCGAACTGCGTCGAAGTGGCGTTCGGGCGGGACGCGGACGGGAACGGCGACCTCTCGGCGGAGGAGATGCGCCTTCTCCTCGGATGGCGCGGCGGACGCCGCTTCGTCGAGGACGTTGCGTCCGACGAACGCGTGTACGAGGATGCGGAGCCTGTGTCGGGGCGTCGCTTCCTCGCGCTGTCCGTCGCGACGGATGGAGACCTCGTTCCCCGTACGGCGAAATTCACATGTGAATCGGGTCCGTGCTTCGCCTCGCTCGCGGCACATCCGCCGCGCTTCCTCTGCGACTCGTCGTGGAACCTCGTCAAGGTTGTACGGCGCGGCGCATCCGCCGCGGACGAGTGGTGCGCGGTCGAGAACTCCGGGCCCAGTTTCAGCATCAAGGTGAGGTAGCCATGATTGACGCATTCAGCATGGCGTATTCGCAATTGCTTGCCAGGATCGCGCTGCCAGCGGCAGCGACCCTGCTTGCAGTCCTTGCCGCGACTGGCGCATGCCGCGCGGCAGGGTGCGCGTCGCGGCGCATCCGCCGCGCGGGCGGAGTCGTGACGGTTACTTTTCTTTGCACGTGGATATTGGCGATGATGGGAACTGGCTCGCCTCCGACGCGGGAAGAAAAGGAGCAGATGCGCGCTGCGCAGGCGGAAGTCGCGGCGGAGCGCGCCGCCATCGGCGAAATCCTTGTAGGGCAGACCGGCATCCACAGCACATTCCCGCGAATTGACAATGGAGAATTGACAATGGAGAATGAAGGCGCGTCGCGAGGCGACTCCGCAATTCTACAGTCTCAATTCTCGATTAACAATTCCGATTACGCGGCGGGCTTCGCGCTTGTTCGCGCAGGAACAGGCGAGGTGTTCGACTTCTCGCCTACGCCGAACGCCGAGGTATGCGAGGAATGGCGCAGGTTCGGGGCTGCAGACGACAGACAGCGGATCAGCCTTGTTGACGACGCATACGACGGCTATGCGGGCTTTCCGTTCGGGACGAACATGATACGGAAACTGACCGTGTTCTCCGACGGAGAGGCATGCGTTGCCACGACTAATGCGTCGACGACGATATCTCCGCTAAAATGCGTTTCGGGCATTCTCCCTGCGTCGCACTGGGGCTTGATTGGCGGAGAGGCTTCGCAGTTCTGGTCGTGCCTTACGCCGTCCAATTCGTTTGTGATGACGTGGCAGAATGTCGCTTTCGGCCGAAATCCAGGTTGTCTCGTCAGTTTCCAGTCGGAGTTGTACGAAAACGGAGACATGGAGTTTCGCTATGACCTGTCGGCTCTTGATGACGGTGTGGTTTCCAATGTCATCGTCGGGGCAATGAATGGAGGCGCTGGAACAACCTTTGGCGAACTTCCGGCGGGAACGACTTCGCTGCGCTTTGCGCGTCTCGACCCGACGCGCGCCGACGATCTGGATCCAGACCGTGACGGAATCACGACGGCCGACGAGCTTTTCACATACGGGACAAACCCGTATGATTCAGACAGCGACCACGACGGACTGGGCGACTATGCCGAGATCAACGAGACGAACACCGATCCGAACGATGCGTACTCTGCCGATGGCGTTTACAACGACAGGCTCGCGGTTGCGCTGGGAGGGCTTGATCCGTTCTCATGTCCTGACGGCTCGACCAATTCCGTGCTGGAGCATGTCTTCTATTCGGGAACGACGAACGGCGCCTTCGCGTATCCTGTATCCACGGATGAAATCGGGGTCCTGAAGATAACGATCTCCGGAAGCGGGAGCGGAAGACTTCTCGTTGGCGATGTTGTCGTGCCGCTTGTTGGTTTTGAGACAAACACATTGCTTCTTGCAGTCGGCAAGGGGGTGCGAAAAGAATTGAGGTGGGACAAACCTGAAGGCCTCGATGTCGCGCTTAGTTCCGACGATCTGCTCATCGGCGAACTTCCGACGCTGCTGCGCTGGAAGGGATGGATCGCGTTTCCGCACACGGACGCGACCATTCCATGCATACACGACCTCAGCGCGAAGCGCAAGACCGTCTCGCTCGTCCACGGCGAGGAGTTCGCGGGGCTGACGGCTGAATGGTCGTGCGAGTCCGAGGATGTCGACATCGGGGACATTCCGCCCGTCTCTGCGGAGATCACCGGAAACTTCTCGACGCGCGAGTCGCGCGCAGTCTCGTACACGGTGGACCATCCGAAGCGGCTCACGCCGTCGCCCCTTGTGGTTCCGCAGACCATTCGCTTCTGTCCGAGTCTTTCCGTATCTTCCGAGGAAGTGGCAGATGCCGTGGCGGATGAATATGAGCCTTATTCCTGGTTCGATGATCCGACGGACAGTGAGGACGCGACGATCGAGGAGGACGCGGCGGATGAGTACGACAGAATCTCCGCGCTTCCTTCGGCGAGTGGTGTCCTTCAGCTCCACGGTTCCGTTGGGCGCACGGATGTCCTTTCGCTTGATACGCCGGAGGGAGATCCCGTGCGGTGCTGCGAGTGCCCGGACCACTGGCGGAGCAACTACGTCGCGCTGGCGTGGCGGTCGTGGAGGCTTGCAGTCGAAGACATGGCGGGGGCGGAGTTCTCGATATCCCGCGAGGACGTACAGGTGTCGGTGCGCGGGACGAGTCCGAGCAGGGAGCCTGACGGCGACGGAGTTCTTTTCGTCACAAACGGTGCGCCGTATATCGCGAAGACGTACACCGTCCTCGGGGTAGGAATCGAAAGCCCGACGGGAGTCCCGCTTGTCGACTACAATGCACTTAGTCCGTCGTTTGGCTTCCCCGTCACCGTCTGCACCAATCTTGAACGCGCGGCGCGCCTTTTGTTCCGCACGGATGTGCTCCTTTCAAACGGCGTATTCCGCATCGCCGTAGAGGACGCGACGGCTCCGTTCCAGCTCTGGGCGGAAGGATGGGCGGAGTGGGACGAGTTCGCTGGGGCGGAAGTCTGGCACCCGCCTATGCTTCTGCTCGACAGTGAGGATGTGAGTGAACGGCACTTCACGACGCGGCAGTGGCGCGGGCTCGTCGGCGAACGAGGGGCCGGGCGGTCGCTGCCGTTTATGGTCCTCGCGTCCGCAACTGGGCGCTGCGACGTTGTTGTTTCCTATGTTTTCGACGACGACGGCTCGGCGATACAGTCTGCGGCTCGCCAGCGCGTCACGTCGGTGAATCCGCCGCTGCTCCCCGACTACGGCCGCGACGGGCGCATAGACATGGCGGATATTGATGCCTATCTTGATGGTTGCACGTTCCGGTACTGGACGAACGAGGACACGGCGAAGGGTGACTATCTGGGGCAAGTATCTGACGATACGCCGAATGCCGCCGATCTTCTTGTGAACGGACGACTTGACCTTGTGAACTTGTTCCCGCTTAAACTGGACTTGAAGCCGTTTATTGACTCATGGGGGAGCGAGGCGACTTTTGTCCTGTGGGAGGCAGGGGATTCCCTGCATTTCTGCGGGACAGACATGAGTGCGGAGGCGGTCTGGGAGCATCAGACGAATGAAGTGTATGCCACGACCGGCGAGAACATCGTCGCCGCGACGCTGAGGCCGATAAGTGTGGATGGCTCTGAGATTGCCCCTGGAGACTATCTTGGAAATGGCAATGCGCCTGGAATACTGGCATTTGAAGCGGCGAATCCCGTGTATGAATACAATTCCCCCATGCTACTTGTTCTTGTGGACGGCATCGCGATGTACAGCTTCCGGCTGCCTCTGTCGATATCGCCGGTAATGGAGATGTACGGATGGATCAACAGCCGGCATCTCTCCGGCGAAGGCGAGGCAAGGACCACTGCGCTCAACAGGACATGGGGCGGGGAGGATGTCAAGTCGCTGCTGTTCCTGCACGGCGCAAACGTGTCGGAGGCCGCAGCGGAGAAGTGGGGCGACGCGCTCTTCAAGCGGCTGTGGCTGTCAGGTGCGCACGTCGACTTCTACAACGTGGACTGGAGAAGCGACATCGGCTCGCCGGCAAACTACCAGCAGAACGCGTCCAACGCTTTCGTAGTGGCGAGCCGCCTCTTCTCCGTGATAACGAACGCCATCCCTGGGGAGAAGGTCGTCATGGCGCACTCACTCGGCAACATGGTCGTTTCGTCGATGATCCAGGACCACGGCCTTCAAGTGTCAAAGTATCTCATGTGTGATTCGGCAGTTCCGTCGGAGGCCTATTATCCTGCGGGAGACGAGTCGATACGGGTTCCGCAGCTTGTGCACCCCGAATGGGAAGAGTATCCGACGAACTCGTGGGCGTCCAACTGGCACAAACTGTTCGCAGGCGATCAGTCCGACGACAGGCGCAAACTTGGCTGGCCGGGGCGCTTTTTGAACGTGCCCGGTGTCGCGGTCAACTTCTACTCGACGGGTGACGAGGTCCTTGAACTCTCTGACGACAATGACATCTATGTGTGGACAGGGGCCACTTCGGGTTTTGTGCAGTATTCCTGGCACCACCAGGAGCTTTGGAAAGGACGGGGCGCCGCAAATGCGCTGGGCGGCACTACTTGGTCTGGCTGGAACATTGAGGAGGACTTGCTTGGCGTCAACAAGATATCCGTGTCGGAGGCGCTGCGGATGTCGCCAGAAGACTTCAAGACAAATACCGTGTTCTACTGCTACCCCACAAGCATGAATTCGACGAACATCAGCTTGCTTGTCCGCGCGGCACACCTCACGCAGGGCATCCCCGCGTTGGCAAGACCGACTGGGGCCACCAATCTGGTATATGTGTTAAGTAGGGACAATGCATATGATTTGAATCTTGACGAATCGTCTCGTCCAGAGGGTGACAATCCTCCGATGGTTCAGGGACTAGAGAGGCCTAATGGTTGGCCTACTCGGCCGAGGTGGGGGAATCGATGGCTGCATTCAGACATTAAGGATGTCTCGTACTTTTACAACTTCAAGTTCTTTGATATAGTGATAGAGAAAGGAAATCTGCGATGAAGAATAAAATAGTACTCCTAATGGTCTTGCCAACTGTTGTCATGTCGGTCTTTGCCCATAAGAAAGACCCTGAATATCTTAAGGCCCGAAGGAACGGCGGCGATCTTCGCATGATAGTGTCTGCTGTTGACGACCGCGGGAATGCCGTGACGAACGCAAGCGTAAAGGTCTTAATGGGCATGAACTTTCGAGAAAAGGCGTATTACGTCACAGGTCTGACAGATACAAATGGGCAATTTATAGTAGAAGGTAAGACTACTGGCAACGAAGTTGAAATAGAAATTATGAAAGGGGGCTATTACAGAGGGCATGACAAACTTTGTCTTATTGCAATGGGGAAAGAATTTGAAGTAACGAACGGTAGATGGCAACCATGGGGCATGGAAGTCAACATCCCTATGCGTTTGGTAATTAACCCTGTATCATTGGTTAAGAAAAAAGGTGGAGTTGCAGTCCCCGAGTCGGATGCATGGATTGGATTTGACATGAAGCGGGGAGATTGGGTTGGATATGGGTGTAAAGGGGAAGTCACAGATTTCGAGGTTAAGCTTCAATGGGACGGGAAACCTGTTGTTTCTTCCGATTTTGCCATACTGGAGCTGCGTTTTGTCGGGGATGGTGCAGGGTTTTACATGGATAGTACAACTTCTTGCAGCGACTTCTCGGGCGTCTACAATGCATCCACAAATGAAGTGTACCGCAAAGAATTTATATGTAGTACAACTCGTCGTAATGGGAAAATCATAACGCAAGAGATACCTCAGGGGAAACTCTTTGTTACGCGAAGTCGCTGCAGAATTGATGATAAAGGCGTAGTTGTGCAAGCCAATTATGGATTTGTCAGAGCGATAATGATAGAAGGGGGATACAACGGCAAGGCGGAGATGTTCGTCAATTATCGATTCAACCCCACTCCCAACGACACGAATCTTGAGCCGAAGTGATGAAAGATGAAGCGGCAATTTCAGCGATCAAGGTGCAGGGCGACGAGCGGAGCGGGCTGACGTGGAAGGGACTGTTCATGGACGTGGACAACACCGTGAACTTCTATTCAACGCGGGACGAGGTGGTCGCGAACGGAGACGGCAGCTGGAAGTGGCCTCTGACGCGTAAGTTCGCATGGTATTCCCCCTACGCGGAGCTGTACGGCGAAGGCGGAAGCGCCTTCCTGCAGGCCAACCCGTACGTCCTCTGGTACGCGCTCTCGCACGGCATCCCAGCCGAGTCTTTCGCCGCCGGGGCGAACCCAGTGCCGAAGTGGGGAGAGCCTGTTCAGGGCAATATACTCAAACAGGTGGGTTTTAAGCAAGGGGTGATTCACAATGTAGACATGGCAAGCAATTGCATTCCAAACAAGAAAGGAGTTGAGGTGTTGCCGTGGATTCACAGTTACTTCATAGAAAATTCGCTTTTTGACACGGCTATCTTGTACGAGGCGCTTGCGGTGCAAATCGGATCGACAAAGCTAAATAATCCAGGGAAAGGAGAAAGCAATGAATAAAGCATTTGTCTTGGGGATTGGAATCCTGCTGGCAGGATACATGCTCGCCAATGCGCGTCCTTCGCATACGGGGCATTTGTACGTCACCTTGACTGACAGAGAGACAGGAGGACCGATCACGAACGCTATGGTAACAGTTAGAACGCAGACGCAGTTCAACATCGGGCGCACGCTTGAGAGCGATTTCACGAAAACCAGTGCGCAGACTGATGCTAATGGCGTTGCTCATGTTCAGTTTCAGTTTTATGACGATGATTTCGACTGGTGGGTGGATGCCCCCTCACATTTCAACGGGAGGCACGGTTCGGGTTATGGCCAAGAGCACTTCAGAAGTGTAGTTGCTGAGAGCGACTATGCAAATATAGATACAAACACTGTCGAAGGTTTGGCTAAGTACAACGAGCTGTCCCGGCTGTACAGCACGGACTATATGGCATACGCCGCAAAGTTCAATCCCAAGAGCATAGCGTATCCGAGCAATGTTGTCTGCCGTTCGGTCTGTCTGACTCCTAAACACAATCCTCTGCCAATGTATGCATACGATGGATATGCAGGGGATTTTCTCCCCATGAAGAATCCTGCGGTTGTCATAACGAATGGGCTGGAGGTGTTGAAATACAAGACTGTTGATTTTGACATGAAAGACAACCTGCGACTTTCGACGAAACCTAATTACATCCGAGGATGGGATCCGCCCGCAGGGCATGTGTCAGATTTTCGGATTGAACGTTTTGCGTTGCATACGAATGGGGTCGAGACTCTGTTCGGATGGATTGAGTTTGCGCCTGGCTGTGGTGCATATAAGCGGAACACAACGGGGGATCCGTCATTTCCGACTACATACGAAGCTGACACCAACGAGACTTTTGTATCCCGCATCCCATTCGAGTACAGCAGTGTCAGCGGAAAGGTCGTCTGCGCCCAGAGCATCCTCGGGAAGAACGAGTACATGGTTCTCAAGACGCGCGTGGTGACGAATGCGGTCGGCGAAGTGACGAGCTGCAACTACTCGAAGATCCTTGGCCCTGTGTTCATTGACAACAGGCTGTGGTTTAAGTACATGGTTTTCAATCCTCGTCCCAACGATCCGAATTTGGAGTTTGACATGGAGAACAACCTTGCGACTGGTCGGCCATGCTATTTGTATCCATGACAGACAGGGGCACTTCGGGTTTTGTGCAGTATTCGTGGCACCACCAGGAGCTTTGGAAAGGACGGGGGGCCGCAAATGCGCTGGGCGGTACTACTTGGTCTGGCTGGAACATAGAGGAGGACTTGCTTGGCGTCAACAAGATATCCGTGTCGGAGGCGCTGCGGATGTCGCCAGAAGACTTCAAGACAAATACCGTGTTCTACTGCTACCCCACAAGCATGAATTCGACGAACATCAGCTTGCTTGTCCGCGCGGCACACCTCACGCAGGGCATCCCCGCGTTGGCAAGACCGACTGGAGGGACGTCGGTATTTCCCGTTCTCAATCGTAGTTCCAATTACAATCTCGACCATGTCCCAACTCCAGAGGATGAGGAGGATGAAAGTGCCACTTCCTTTGGATTGATGCGGCCCAATGGTTGGCCTGCTCGATCCAAATGGAATGGCCGCTGGCTTCACTCTGACATGAAGGATGTATCGTATTTCTATAATTTTATGTTCTATGAAACAGTAGTGGAGAAAGGAAACCTGCGATGATGAAGAATCTTACAGTCACGATAGTTGCACTGATGGCAACCATGTCTGTCTTTGCTCATAAGAAAGACCCTGAATATCTCAAGGCCAGACGGAACGGCGGTGAACTTCGCATTATAGTTTCCGCTGCGGACGATGACGGGAACGCCGTGTCGAATGCCAGTGTAAACGTCTTGATGGGGATGAATTTCCGAGAAAAGGCATATTTTATCAATGGTGTGACGGATGCGATGGGGCAGTTTGTCATAGAAGGTACAACCACGGGTAACGAAATTGAAATTGAGGTTACGAAAGACGGATATTATAAAGCCGCAAAGAAGTTGTGCCTTATAAAGATGGGGCATGAATACGAAGTACGCGATGGAAAGTGGCAGCCTTGGGGTATGGTGTTGGAATTGCCGATGCGTAAGGTTGTAAAGCCGATAGAACTTTTTGCTTTCCATGACGGCATTGAAGTTCCTGCGACAAACACGTGGATTGGATTTGATATGAAAAAAAAGGACTGGGTCGCCAGTGGAAGAGGAGGCGAAATCCCTGATTTTGAGGTAAAAGTCAAATGGGATGGCAGACCGATGGCGACGTTAGAGTTTGCGCAAATGGACATTCGGTTTGTACGCAAAGGTACAGGATTTTATTTTGCTGACAAAACTAGTGGAAGTGCCTTTACAGGAGTGTATAAGGCTGATACGAACAATATCTTCCAAACCGAGTTTACATGCAGTGCCACACGAAATAATGGGGTGTTTTCAGACAGCGGCGTTCCAAAAGGAAAACTAATGGTAGTAAGGAGCCGTTGTAAAGTCGACGACAAAGGAAATATTCTTGAGGCAAACTACTCGACTATAAGGACTTTGTTTATTGAGGGGGGCAGGAACGGCAAGGCTCTGGCAATTCTCAATTATCGATTCAACCCCACTCCCAACGACACGAACCTTGAGCCGAAGTGACAAATGGTGAAGTTGCAATGTCAAAGATCAAGGTTCGTGACCGACGAGCGAAGCAGGTTGACGTGGAAGGGCCTGTTCAGGGACGTTGACAACACCGTGAACTTCTACTCCACGCGGGACGAGGTTGTGGCGAACGGCGACGGCAGCTGGAAGTGGCCTCTGACGCGCAAGTTCGCGTGGTATTCCCCCTACGCGGAGCTGTACGGCGAAGGCGGAGGCGCCTTTCTGCAGGCCAATCCGTACGTCCTCTGGTACGCGCTCTCGCACGGCATCCCCGCTGAGTCTTTCGCCGCTGGGGCGAACCCAGTGCCGAAGTGGGATAACTTTTCTGAGCAACAACAGAATCACGGGATTTCGCGGTGCGTCCGATGTCGTGGTGTCGCGGTTGACGGCATTGCGGAAAAAGTGGTATAATTTGCCCGCAATTGAGGTTGTAGAAGTGAGTGTGAGAAGATCGGGATGAATTATAGCACTTCTTGCCCAAAAAACGAAAAAAAGGCGCAACTGTCGCGAAAGTGAAATGATACGTATCGTCAAGCCGGAGAATCGTCTCGTCTCCAAGTTCAACGCGCGTCCGGCGTTTCCGGAGGAGGCCGAGAAGGCCGCGGCATCCGCGCTTGCGGAGATCAAGTCGCGCGGCGACGCGGCGGTGATGGAGCTCGTCGCGAAGTTCGAGGGATTCACCGCGAAGAGCGCGAAGGCGCTCAGGGTCGACCTCGCGAAGGTGTCCGAGAAGGGCATCGACAGGAAGCTCGTTAAGGCCGTGAAGGACGCGCACGCGCGCGTTCTGCGCTTCTCGAAGGCGTCGCTCCGCGAGGCATGGACGATGAAGTCCCCGCGCGGGGGCTCCCTCGGCGAGTTCTACTCCCCGATGGACCGCGTCGGAGTCTACATCCCTGGCGGAACAGCGCCTCTCGCCTCGACCTCTGTGATGACGGTCACGCTCGCGAAGGCCGCGGGGGTGAAGGAGATCGTCGCCTGCACGCCTGCCGGAAAGACAGGCGAGGTGAACCCTGTCCTTCTCTACGCGCTCAAGCTCGCAGGCGCGACGGAGGTGTACCGCGTGGGCGGGATCCAGGCCATCGGGATGATGGCGTTCGGAACGAAGACGTGCCGCAAGGTGCAGAAGATCGCCGGACCCGGCAACGCGTTCGTGACGGCGGCGAAGCGACAGGTCTACGGATACGTCGCGATAGATCAGGTGGCGGGTCCGAGCGAGATCGCGGTGCTTACCGACGGTTCGGTGGACGTCCGCTGGATCGCGGCGGACCTTCTTTCGCAGGCCGAGCACGGCAGCGGATGGGAGAAGTCGCTCTGCGTGTGCACATCCGAAAAGCTCGCGGAGGAGATCTGCGCCGAGGTGCTGCGCCAGACGGAGACTCTTTCGAGGAAGGCGCTCGTCAAGCGGGTGATAGACCGCGACGGAATCCTCATCGTCGTCGCCAAGAGCGTCGCGGAGGGGCTCGAGGTCGTCAACGAATTTGCGCCCGAGCACTTCGAGATCATGACGAAGGACGCGCTCAAGGTGATGAAGGGCGTCAGGAGCGCGGGCGCGGTGTTCGCCGGACCGTGGACCCCCGAGTCCGCGGGAGACTTCGTCGCCGGACCGAGCCACGTCCTCCCGACGGGCGGCGCGGCGAACATGTTCAACGGGCTCACGCCGGACGATTTCCGCCGCCGCCACAGCTTCGTCGCGTTTACGAAGGGCGATCTCGCCGAGACGAAGGCGACAATCGAATCGTTTGCCGCCGTCGAGGGGCTTGACGCGCATGGTCGCGCCGCGACGATACGATTCAACGCTTGATTCGTCCTTTGGGCCGCCTCGGTTCCGTGCCGTGGAAATTCATGAGGGTGATGATGGAAAGTCATGCCATTGACATGCGCAACAGTGTTTTTGGCCACGCGTTTGCGCTGGCCGTGTTGTCCGTCGCGTGTGTGGGGACGCTCAGGGCAGATACTCCCACGCCCGCGGCGGAAGTAGCCGAGTTTCGTCTCGCTCCCAATCTCGCCTGGCGATACGGCGCCTGGGTGGCGAAGGGACCGCGCATTGTCTCGGACTCGGGCGAGCCGCTTGCGGCAGCCCGCGTCGTTGAGCTTGACCGTCATGGACGGAACTCCGTTGAGCTGCCGTTGGACGAGGACGGGCGCATTGTCCTGAATTGCTATGTGAATGACGGCAAGAGAATCAAGGTGTCTTGCGAGGGATACTATTCGCGGCAGTTTTCCCTGTCGTCCGACTGCGGGGAAACCGAGATCGTCCTGCGGCGGAAGCGCCGTCCGCATCCGATGCTGAACCATGAGGTCGACGTCACGCTGCCGATGTCGGCGACGAACGCCGTGGTTCAGATCGACCTCGTCGAAGGCGATCTGCTCGCGCCGTATGGATACGGCATCCATGCCGACGCGGAGTTCAGGTTCGACCGCCCCATCGACACGCACGTTGCTCTTTCGTCTCATTGCTTTGTGCCTCCGCGGGACGATTCGGGGCAGATGTTCCTGTTGAACGAAGGCGACGGGGTGGGGCCGATCGATAGGGCCTTTGACGACGATTTCGGAATGCCGTACGAAGCGTCTGACGCGATTTGCACGAATCGCATGATTCGCTGCGACATATTCGGCCGCAGCTTCGCCTTTTGCTTTCGCGTGCGCGGACATTATGGCTACACGAAAGGCGCTCCAATCGTCTGCAAGTCGCAGAGGTACGTGCATGTCCGTCGGCAGAGCGTCGACCGAAAGTCCATGACGCTCACGAGCGAGCCGGAGGACTGTTTCCAGATAAGGCTCAAGTGGTGCGTCAACGCCGAGCCGGGCGACCGCGGACTCGAACCGGACGAGCGGCGTCCGGTCATTCCGCCTCCGCCGGAGCGGTTCGTCCCGTCCGACACGAACCTGCTGGCGTTCGGCGTCTCGCCCGACGGCCGCTCGGCGCTCTGCTTCGGCTGCGTCTCGCCGTTCGTCCGCGTGCCTGACGTCTTCCCGCGCGCCGTCTACACCGCAGAACCTGCGAAAGACCTTCCTGCGCTCGAAACGCTCTACATCGACCAGCCGTCAGCGGAAATCGGCGCGGGCGCGTTCGCGGAACACGCAGCTCTGCGCTCGGTCGTCCTTTTCGGCGGCTCTTTCGCCCGCATTCAGGAGAAGGCGTTCGCGAACTGCCCCCGGCTGAACGCATTCGTCATCCTGCGGCGGTACGACAGGCTTGTCGTCGCCGAGGACGCCTTCGCCGGCTGTGCGGACGACTTTGCAGCCATCTTCGTCGGAGAGCCCCTGTTCGCGGACGCGGATTCGAGTCCGGAGAGCCGTGGCAAATGGACCACCATCCCCTGCGCGAACGTCTTCCCGCGACAGATTTCCGTTCCGCTGGATTTCATGATGGTGGAGAAATCGTTCGGTCCCTCGGTTGACCTGGACTCAGGAAGGGTCGAGCTGCCGCTCCTGCGCTTTGACGGCGCTCGTCTTGAGCGCGAGACGTCCGACGGAAGGTTTTTTTCCCTCGACAGCAGCGGACGGGAGACGAAGCGGAGGGTCGCAAGATGACGGCGTCCGTGCTTCTTGCCGCGTTCGCGCTCGTTCGTCCGGCGGAGTATCCGTTCCGTCCCGCCGACTACGTGCCCCCGCCCCCGCCCGTCCGCTACTTCGTGGTGACGGCGACAGCTGCGCCGAAGCTCTACGAGGAGCCGCCAGCGCCCCCACAGCCGGACCCCGAGCGCGTGCACGAGCACGTGATCGAGGGTCGCGAGCTGCGGGCGTTTTGGCAAACGCCCGATCCCGAGCCGCAGGCGCTGCCCGATCCGCCCGCCGACTACAACGCCTGGCTGAAGCGGTATGTCGAAGACATGGGGAAAAGCCGAGAAGGGGCGCATCTGCGCGCCGACGAGCTCGTGTCGGAATTCGTGAAGACGCGCAGCGGCGACCTCGCGTTCGAAATCTTCCTGTTGCTGACTGCGGAGGGGAACAAGCGAAATCCGTACACGAAGTGGACGCGCGAGGAGGCCGACTATTTCCTTCGCTTTGCGGCGAACCACGGCAGCGTGCGGGCGCGGCAGTTCTTCGACGGGGCGGGGGAGCTCAAGACGGGGCGGGCGTACGAGTACGTCTTCGCCGAATACTCTCCCAACTACCGCGTTCGCCGTCCGTATCCGTACGACCTCGCCGGTGCGCCCGGCAGCGGGATGCCTGGCGCGTTTCGCCTGTACGACGCGGACGACGCGCTCAAGGAGCTGATGTCGCGCCATTCGCTTGCCGCGATGTGGTTCGACCTCGGGTTGCCGAAGCCGCCGGACCCGAACGCGGAAGAGTACGCCCGCGCGGTTGCGCGCCACCGAAAGCCCGTGGATCGGAGTTGCGACCACGCCTTGCCGCCGAGCCTGCCGTTTCTCGCGTATCGTCCGAAGACGGACTCGGACGACCCCGTGCCGCTCGTAGTCTACATGCCCGGAAGCGGCGAACAGGGCGAGGACCTGAAGCTCCAGTTCCGGCAGACGGCCTGTCTTGAGAAGGTGACGTCCGCCGCGTTCCAGGCGCGGCATCCCGCGTATTTCCTCGTGATCGCGCCGCCGGAATACGGCAACGTCAACTGCGGGTACGGCTATCCGTTCGAAGCGGCGAACCGCTTGAACGAGGCGTACAACGATCTCGTGCTTGCGTATGTCCGCGCGGCGAAGTCGCCGCGCATCGACCCCAACCGCATCTACCTGACGGGGCTTGGATCCGGCGCGAGCATCGCGATGGGCATGGCGCTGGACCACCCCGGGCGTTTCGCCGCCGTCGCCCCGGTCTGGGGACATCCCTACTCGCCGATCGTCCATCCCGAGAAGCCCGGAAACTGGCGGTTCTACAATCTGCCGCGCAAGTCCGACGGCGTACGCGCCGACGTCCGCGAGTACTGGAGCAAGCTCTACTCCGAATTCACGGCGAACGTCCGCGCGGGCGGAGGGGACTGCGCGTTCGTCGAGGTGCCGCGCAAGGATGCGGACGGGGCCTGGTGGAACGGCGTGTGGACGTCCGACGAGCTGTGGGACTGGATGTTTTCGAAATGATAAATTTGGTATAATACTTCAAAATGAATCTTGTCCATAGACATGCCTACGACTTCGGCGCCGGCCTTGCCGCGCTCGTCTGGCCGTTCTTCTTCAAGCGTCGGAGGATATCCGTCGACAACATAATGAAGTGCGGCATCACTTCCGACTCGAAGGAGGCGAAGCGCATCGCGAAGAAGGCGTGGTGCCATCTCGCCGGGCATATCTGCGAGGCGCTTGCCGTTCCGAACGTCGTGACGAAGGACGACTGGCGGGACCATCTCGACGTCTCGGAGGCTGATCCGGAGGCGGCGAGGCTGCTTCTCGACGAGCCGGAGACTCCGATTCTCCTTGTGAGCGCGCACCACGGCGTCTGGGAGGCGGCCACGAACGTCCTTTCTTTCGCGCGTCCGATGATTGCGATTGCGCGCGTGATGAACAACAAGTTGGTCGCGAAGTGGATGAAGAACCACCATTTCCGCGGGCCCGTCACCGTGATCGACAAGAACCACGGCTTCACGCCGGAGATTCTTCGCCAGTGGGTCGACACGAAGGCGGCGATGACGATACTCATGGACCAGCACACGTCGAAGGGTCCGATGCTCTCCTTCCTCGGCCGCAGGGCGCAGACGTTCACCTCCGCGACGCGGCTCGCCATGCGCTATGGATATCCGATAGTGGTCGGCTCGTTCGTGCGCGTCGCGCCGTTCAGGTACAGGCTCGTCGGCGGCAAGCCGCTCCGATTCTCGAAGACGGACGACAAGATTGCGGCGACGCAGCTTCTGAACGACAGGCTCGGCGAGGCGATCAGGAAGTATCCCGAGCAGTATCTGTGGGCGCACCGCCGCTGGCGGCACGACTGAGGGGCGGCAGGTGGAGCGCGCAACCATCGCGACCGACCCGGAAAACCCGACTACGCGTGAGCTGAGCCGCTACGCCGCGGAGCTTTTCGCATCCCTCGACGAACGCCCGAGAAGCCTATATGTCAGGTTTGACGTGCGCGGCGCATCTGCCGCGGAGGTCTCGATAGACATGCAGGACGGGGAGCCGGTGTTCAGGATCGGCGGGCAGCGTCCGGCGAAATGCGCCCTTGCGCGCCGGTGGCTCGCGGAGCATCCGGTTCCGCTCGTGATGCGCGGCGGATGCGCCGCGCTCGTCATGGAGCCGACGGGCGGGAACCGCGTGCGCGTGCGCCTTCCGACACTGTTCGAGCGCATTGTGCACTGGGGGTAGCGTAAAAACTTTAAAAATCTGTGTCATTGCCTGTCACTGCGCGCATATACTCTAATGGTTAACTTGTTGCACTAGACCGAAGCGTCATCTTCAGCGCTTCGGTTTCGTGTATATAGAGTTGGAGGTTCCCCAATTTTTCTGGCATGGAAACGGCCACACCCCAGTAAACAAAGGGTGAAGTGGCAATTTTCATTTTGCGTTAAGTGAAAATCCACTTCCGGTTTGTAATCGAACTCCGAGCGTTTGGGCTCTCCTATGAGAACAAAAGTCAAGTGGGTAAAATCGC
>JAEDKA010000090.1 GCA_016296065.1 Kiritimatiellia bacterium | reverse complement strand
TTCGCAAGTTGCTATTGAGCTTTGCTTGGCGCACCATAAATGTCTCGTTGCACCCGCCGAGATGTCATTTCCTCTGGACGGTTATGCGGCCGTCGGGATGGAGCAGCTCGAGTTCATAGCTGTCGCCATTCCAGGAAAGGTTCTTCACCTTCATTCCACCAGGGAGGAGAAGCCCCGATATGCTGCCCTTCTTCCACGACGCGGGCTTCGCGTTGAGAACCTGGAAACCTCCGTCTGGACCCTTCGTGATTAGCGCGTCGGCTATGATCCCTGGGAAGCCGCCGGATATGTCGATGTTGAAGAGCCAACCCGGATCGTGCAGCGTGCCGAGCGCGTCGGTGAAGTACGTCTCCTGCAGAAGCTTGATCGCACGCTCCATCACCGCCGCATCCCCGACCTTCGCCGCCGCGTAGCCGATCTGCGTCACGCCGAACGCCATGTGGTTCTCCTTCTCGTGGAACGTCATGCGTGCGTCGAGCGTTTTCTTTATCGCCGCAACGAACGCCGCGTTCGTGAGAATCTCCGCCGGCGCCTCGTCGTAGAGCGCGAAGACGTGCGAGACGTGGCGGTGGGAGTTGTTGTCCGGCGTGCCGGGGATGAGCCACTCCGCCCAGAAGCCGTACTTCGAGACCGCGTACTTCGGCAAGCGCGCGCGTTTCTGCGCCCATTCGCGGACGCTCCCCTCGTCGCGCTTCAGGATCTTCGCGGCCTTCGTCGCATAGTCAATGGACTGCTTGGCGACGGAGATGTCCATCGTCGGATTGTTCATGGTCGAATACCCGCCCTTCGGAAGATCGGGATTCATGACGTCGCCCTGCGAGCGGAAGTCTCCGTGCGGAGCGTTCTCCGGCGAATACCCCGGCGCAAAGCCGAGCGTGCCGTCCGGCATCTTCTCAATGCAGTCGCAGATGTAGTCCGCCGCATCCTTCAACAGCGGATAGACTTTCTTCAGCACTTCCATGTCCTGAGTCGCCTCGTACCAGCGCCAGAGATACCCCGTCATCCACCCCGCGCCGCCGTGCCACCACATCAGCTCGACGTTGCGGTAGTAGGCGGTCTCGAGTCCGGTCGTTGTGACCTGCCCGGGAATGTGGATTCCGCGCGCGTTGTAGCCCTTCTTCGCCGCTTCCCTGAAGTCGTCGTAGTAGCGCATGATCCACTCGTATAGCGACTCGTTGAACTCCGGCGTGTTGCCGCGCGTCCAAAAGCTCATCGCGCACGGCATGTTTCCGTCGACGGTGTAGCTTCCGTTGTACGGCGCCGACCAGCTTCCGGCCCACAGCCCCTGCAGATTCGGCAGAACGCCGTCCGGACCAGTCGACGAGATGATGTTGTATCGTCCGGCGTGGAACTTGCGCACCAGATCGCGGTCGGGGAGATCGAGCGCGACGCGTCCCATCAGCTCCTTCATCACCGGCGCGTGGCGCTCGAGAAGCCGCGCATAGCCCGCATTCGCGGCAGCAGAAAGCTCTCTCTTCGCCGTCTCAAACATGGAGTCGGTTCCAAACGGCAGCGGATAAATCTTCACGAACACCTCGTCGCCCCTGCGGAGTCCGACAGCCTCGTATCCGTGGAACGGATTCTTCCCGTTCTCCTTGCGGAAATCGACGCGGTAGTACATGTAGCCGTCCTTCTCGCGGATGCGCTGTATCGCCGCGTCGCCGCTGGGACGTCCGTTGGAGATCGTCTCGAAACCGACAGTGAACGGACGCCTCTTCGCGTCCTTGACGCGCATCGCGATTACGCCGTCCGTGCGCGAGGCGAATATCCTGCGCTCGTAGTCGTCGGTCCGGACGGTGCATTCGCCGCGTTCGAAGTCCGTCATGCGGCGATAGCCGGGCGCGTCGCTCCACTTCGGCAGGTCCGGCGTGTCGACGACAAGGCTTACCGCACCCATGAACGGATCGCGCTTGAAAGAATAGCCGCTTTCGTCCGACGCCTTCTGGATGACTTCGCCCCAGATTTCCTTTTCGCGTCCGGCGAGCGCCAGCTCGCGCGCCTTTTCGCGGTACTTCCCGAGCTCGAAATAACGTCCGTTCATGACGCGCGGGAGAAACAGCCGCGCGTGCGAGAGGAACATCTCCTCGTGCGCAAGCTCGCCCGGAACCATCACGCCCATCGCGCCGTTGCCCGTCAAAAGCGACTGCTCCCATGCGCGGCTCTTGGCGACGCCCGGCCTCGCCTGCGCCGGCGTCTCGCACACGACGCCAAGCCTCGGCGCGCGGAACTCGTCCGCGGAAGCATTGAAAGAAAGGCCCGCGACGGCAATCGCGACAGCGCATACGAATGGATTGACAGTTTTCATGCCACCATTCTATCAAACCCCGCTACCGATGAAAATACCTGTTTGGGTACCAGCCTTACCGTTGACGCGCTTCACGGTTCCGTCCGGAAACCTAAGTATCGCAGAGAAGTCATCATCCTGCCATTCAAGACTCTCAAGGACAATTCCGCCACGCAGGAGCAGTCCCTTTATCGATCCGGCGGTCCACTCCTTTGGCTTTGCCGGAAGAAAACGGACAACACCCTCCTCGGAATGCACAAGCATTTCGGAAATGAGGTACGGATACCCGCCGGAGATGTCGGTGTTGAAGCAGTTCTTCCAGTCATGGCACGAGCCGCCGCCCTTCAGCCAGTTCTTTTCGGTCAGAAGCTTGAGGCACCGCGCCGCTCGCCCGGCATCGCCTATCTTGCAAGCGGCGAGTCCGTTCTGCACGTATCCGAACGCCATCGTGCGCGAGCGGTTCTCGTTGAAGTCCATACGCGCGTCGATGGTCTTCTTCACCGCAGCCACAAGCGCAGCGTTCGTCAGGATCTCCGCCGGAGCGTCGTCGTAGAGCGCGTAGAGGTGGGAGGCGTGGCGATGCTCGTTGTTGTCCGGCTGGCCGGGGGCAAGCCATTCGGCGAAGAATCCGTTCTCGCTTACCTGATACGGCGTGAGCCTGTCGCGCATCGCGGACCATTTGCCGCGATATTCCGCGTCGACGCCAAGCGTCTCCGCCGCATGAACAACCTCGCCAAGGAACTGCTTGGCAATGGCGTTGTCCATCGTTGCGTTGACGGCTGTCGGACGCTTCCCCGTCGGCCAGTTCTCGGGCGAATACGACGGATTGAAGCCAAGCGTTCCGTCCGGCATTTCCACTAGGACATCCTCGTAGTACTCTGCAACTTCAACCATTAGCGGATATATCCTCTGCAGCCACTTTTCGTCGAGCGTGTGGCGGTATCCGTCGTACAGGCGAGAGAGAAGCCACGCCGCGCCGCCATGCCAGTAGACGTGCGGATAGTTCGCGTTGGAGTCCGTCTCAACGCCTGCCACAGTGGTCTGCGCGGCGGCGCGGAATCCGCGTGCGCCGAAGTGACGCTTCGCCGCATCTCGCATTTCGGGAAGCCTCGCCTCAATCCATTTCAGCAGGCTTTCGTTGAACTCGGGCGTGTTGCCACGACAGAAGAAGGAGATAGCGCACGGGAGGTTTCCATTGACCGTGAAGCTCGCAAACCACGGCGCGCTCCACGTTCCGGCCCAGAGTCCCTGGAGGTTCGGCACATGGTCACCTCCGACGGACGAAATGATGTTGTACCGTCCGGAATTGAAATTGCGCACAATCTCCGCCGCATTCGCTGACCCCTCCAGAGCAAACGAGACACGGTCCATCAGCTCTTTCTGCTTCGCGGCGCTTTCGGCAAGAAGCGCATCGTAGCCCATCGCCATTGCATTCGCAAGCCTCGCCTCCATTGAAGCGCGATTGGAATCCTGTCCCTTCAAAAGCGGCTCTATAGCGACAAAAGCCTCTGCGTCCTTTGCGTTCTTTGCGGCCACCAGCAAAACCTCATACCCCGCGAGCTTGTTCCACGGATTCTCGTTTTTGAACTCGCAGCGGTAGTAGTCCGGCTCGGATACAATGCGGCTGATCCCCTTAGAGAACGCGGCAATGTCCATCCGCCCCGACGGCTCGATTCCAGCAAGCGCAAACACGACGTCGCTCTTAGACTCGTCTGCGGCCTTGACCGCTATCACATTCGCGCCGCGCAGCGCGACGACGCGGCGTTCGTAGCGGCGTCCCTTCCCGTCCTTCGCACTTACGATGCACTCGCCAGTGTCGAAATCGGTGCGGCGGGAATATTCTGAAATTCCGCCGAAGCGCATGGAAACCTTCAGGTCGCACGCGGCCATGAATCCGTCGCGGTTGTTGTAGTCGCCGGGATTGCGCCTCGGATGATTCACGAGAGCAGGCGGCGTGTCGCCCGGCTCGGGAAGATAAAGCTTGCAGTGGCTGAGGTGGATCGACTCGTTCTCAATGCGTCCTTCGACCATCGCGCCGATCGTGCCGTTTCCCGTGAGCGACGACTCCTGCCAATTGGCGGCAGGCGAGTTCTCGATCCATTCAGCGCCATACGCCGCGTAAAGCGCGGCCGCACAAAGAACAAAGGCTTTCATTTTTATAGCACGATTTTACCATAAGGCCTTCCAGCCGTCCATCCCCCGAAAAAGGTACTACGCCCGCGCCGCCTCCAGAAGTAAACGCACTTTTATCGTTCGTTTACCCTCCGTAAAGATTGGCTATTGTTGATGGTGAAGGTAAATCCCTCACTCCCTCCCTCGGGGAGGGAACGCGCGTTTACTTTTGGGAAAGCCCACCCTGGGCGGATTCATAAACTCCGAGCAGCAGGGCTCTCGCGCGGGGCCTGGCGGCTGCTTCGCAGTTCGCGCTTTGCGCTCACCCGACCCGACGCCTTCGGCGCGGGCGCATTCCCGCTCCGCAGAATCACATTTACTTCGCGCCAAACATTCTCGTTCCGCTGAACGATCCGTTCCATCTTTGAGCTGGAGGAAGTTTCCTCCAGACCTCCTCTACGGCGCCGACATGGCCACCAACCAAGGATTCCAAATGATTGAATTTTCGCGCTGACTTTTTGTCGGCGCGCGGGCT
>JAEDKA010000013.1 GCA_016296065.1 Kiritimatiellia bacterium | reverse complement strand
CAGCCCGCGCGCCGACAAAAAGTCAGCGCGAAAATTCAATCATTTGGAATCCTTGAGCGAGAGGTTGCGGATTCGCCAAAGCGAAGGACGACGGGACCGATAAGGCCCGAGGGAAGAAGATCGTCCTCCTTGGACCAATGCTTCCACGTCGTGAAGGTGTGGCGTCCGGTCGGGGACTTGCGACCCTCCTTCACCCACTGCGGAATCTCGCGGATTGCGATCTCCTTCTTCCCGGCGTGGCTCGGCCCGCTCCACTCGCAGTCGTCGGCATGGAGCCTGTCGTCGCCGATGAGCCTGTTCGCCCAGAGATTCGTTACCTTTACCTCGAGCTCGAACGACGAGTCCCCCTCCTTCAGCGCATCCGTGACGTCCACGCGGAACGGAGGCTTCCACAGGACCGGATACGCCCTCCCGTTCACCTTGACCTCGGCGAAGTCCTTGACTACCCCGAGGTCGAGCATCACGCGCCCTTCCGCACGCGGAGCGGGCAGCGCGACCTTCCTCGAATACGTCGCCGTCCCGGAGAAGTACTTCACGCCTTCGTCCTCGTGACGGTCCCAAGCAATCAGCTTCGGGAACACAATCGACTCGGGAGCGTCCCACCCAGGCGGGAACGACACCTTCCACTCGCCCTCGACCGCAACGGGCGCGGCAGGCTTCGCGGAGAGCGTGCGCTTCGAGCCATCGGACGACTCGAGCTCCATTTCAAGCGGCTGCCAGGCAAGCACTCCGCCGCCGTCCGTCCACTCCCACTCCGGGGGTGGCTGGCTCTTTTCGACAGGGGCGGGAATAACGATGCGCGTGCCCTCCCCCACCTCGACAGTCGATTCGCGTCCGTCGTACTCGTACACGACCTTCGTGCGCTTCCTGACATCCGGAACCGGATCGTATCCGACAAACGTATTGTTCACCACTACGGAGAGGTATCCGTCCTTCACGAGCGCATTGAGCTTCGCTGTGATGTCCGCGACTGGAGACGCCGGCCGCTTCCAGCCGGGCTCGGGAAGTCCGTACCAGGCCGACTCCAGCACCGCGTCCTTCGGAAGCGTGAACGTCGCGCCCTCGCCGATTGTCTTTGTGACGGATTTCCCTCCTTCGGTGTACGTGATCTCCGTCGTCTTGACCTTGCCCTGCGCGGGATCGCCCGCAAGCGCGTTGTCGATGCGCACAGGTTCACCTGGCTTTATGAACGGCGCGACATCTACGCATTTCGGTCGGACGTCCTTCGCCGCCGTACCGTATTCGGCCTTCTTGATGACGAGCGCGTGGACCTCCTTATCGCCAGACGCGGGCTCTGGATTCGGCGAGACGGACGCCTTGACGGCGACGACATGCGGACCCTTCGCGGGCTTTCTGAAGACGACGAATGCGGAACCGCTCGGCGTGAACTCAAGGCGCACCACGGTGCGCCCGCCCTCCTCGCGCCACACGCGTGCCGGACGCATCGATCCCGTCTCCGCGTCCCATATCTCGGGTTCGAGCCCCTCCTGGCGGAACGACGCCTCGACCGTCGTCGGCTCCTCGTTGTCCATCGCGACGAAGTACCACTCCGCCTTGTCGCCCCTGTCGGACGCGGCGCTCCTGCGGTGTATCCACGAGAGGCCTTGCCCCGCGAAGTCCGGCCTGACGCCAAGCTTCGCAAACGCGTCCGCGGGGCTGCACTCCATCACGCCGCGCGACCACACTTCCGCCGCGAGCTTCCTGACGGACTCGTCGGCGTCGGGATATCCGCGCAGGCCGGGCGCGCGCGTCGGCCTTCTGCGTCCGCAGATCTTCGCGCCCTGGGCGAGGAGCTCGCCGATGCGGCGGACCATCCGCTCGCTCATCGTGTCCGTCTCGGGCAGGACGAGGAGCGAATACTCCACCCCGCCCGGCGCGACGACCTTGCCGTCCTTCACGGACAGCATTTCGACGGCCTTCGTCGCGCAGACGTCGTAGGAGTATCCGTCGGGCATCGGGACTGGCATGCCGCCTCCATTCGGGACCTCCTCGCCGGTCCAGTAGAGCGCATCCGCGGCGAACACCCCCTCCTGCAGCATCCACTGGCAGCGCGACTGGTACCTGAACCACGCCGGCGAAAGCTCCCACCATGTCTGCGTGCGGTCGAGGTGCATTCCCCATCGGCCCATCGTCATTCCGGGGAGGTATGCGTTCCCCGGCCAGGGCTGGTGCGTGAAGCGGTGGTAGATGATGCGGTTTATGCCGGCGGCGAAGACCTTGTCTCCCTGGCTCTTGATCGAGAACGGAGTGGTGCGCCACCTTCCGCCGTAGCCGGGATCGGCGGTGAACGACTCGGTGGCGGCGTAGCGGCGTCCCCACACGTGAGCGAGGTGCGCGGCGTGGCGCGAGTTTCCGACATCGCCTGCGCCGTGAGCGCCGAGCGCGGCTTTGGACCAGAACTCGGCCATCGGAACGTCTATGTCCTGTCCGTACTGGAGGTCGTCGGAGGTGCAGTTCCCGTACGGCTCGATGGAGCACATAAGTCCGTGGTCGTGGCAGAGCTTCGTGAGCCTGCCGGCGTAGTTCTCCGCGAAGAGATCGGCGACGACGCGGCGGAAGTCCTCGAGGAAGCGCTCGCTCTCGTCCGCCGACCCGACGACGCGTCCCGCGAAGACGGGGAGGTACGGACGCGGCGAGTAGCCCATGCGGCGCTCGAACTCTGCGTCCAGCCCCTGCGTCCAGTTCTGGCATCCGACCTCGTACGAGTCGACGAGAATGTTGTTGAACCCGGTCGAGTTGTCGGTCTGCGCGGTGATGCCGAGGTCGCGGCAGAGGCGCGCCACGTACTGGCCGAAGTGGTAGTCCATCGCGGAGGCGGACAGCTTGTCCACCTCGAGTCCACGTCCCTTCTCGGACGCGGGGTGGTTGCAGCGCCCGTTGCAGATATAACCTATGCGGAGAATAGTCCAGTCCCCTTCCGGGACGTCCCACTCGAGCGAGCCGTCCTTCGCCATCCTACTCGTGAGGTCGACTTCGCGCGAGCGCGCGACGAGCTGGTCCTTCGGGAAGTCCGGCGAGGCGTGCCACGTGTCCCCGCGCTCGCGGAACGTCTTGTAGTCGAGGCGGTCGAGCTTCGCGCCCGGCTTTGGCGTCGGATAGGCGAGGACGGCGATGTCGTCGTAGAAGCCGTGGTCGTCGGACGTGCGCGGAAGCTTCCCCGAGAAGCGCGACGGACCCTTCGCGGGCGTCTCCGTGAACACGACGACCTTCATCGCGTTGGCGGGAGGGTTCCACGGACCTCCTGAGCTGGACCATCCCGAGCAGTTGGGGATGCAGATTTCGAGTCCGAGACGCTTCGCCTCCTTCTGCGCGTGGCGGAACATGTCGAACCAGCCGGCTGAGTTGAACTTGAGCGGACCTGGCGGGATGTCGCATCCGGCGTCGAACATCTCCACTCCTCCGATGCCGACCCTCGCGAGCGCCTCGAAGTCGCAGGTGATGCCCTCCTTCGTGACGTTGCCGTTCATCATGTGGTACCATGTGTGCGGCTTCGCGGAGTCCGGCGGATTCGCGAACCCCTCATCAAGCGTCGGCGCCGCCTGAAGCCCCGCCGCCGCAAACACCGAAACAACCGCAACCGCAAATAAGTTCATGATTATTCCTCCTGCTCAGTGTTTCCACATGGCAATTGTTCGGCGCGATCGGCAGCTATGAAATGCGGTCGCGCCTGAAGGTGAAGAAGAACGAAACGGACATCAGAAGCGCGGCGAGCGCGTAGGTTCCGCCCATCAATGCGAACGCGACGGAGTAGGCGCGCTCGCCGAACGACGAGAACACCCATCCCATCAGCTCGCCAGAGAAGAGCGCGCCAAGCCCCATCGCGAGAAGCAGCATGAACCCGACGACCGACGCGCGGTGGCGAGCGGGAACTACGTCGAAGACGGAGGCGTGCGTGTTCACCTCGAAGAGGCCGCGGAAGAGTCCGTACGCCGCTGTCATCGCCATCGCGGCCGCAAACGTGCCGCACCTCCCTATGAGCAGTAGCGCGGGCGCGCCCAGCGCCAGGGCGCATATCTGGAAGCCGAGCCGGAAACGCGGGAAGCGCCCGACGAAGCGGTCAGTGAGCCATCCGCCTGCGAGTATCGCGCCGAACGCGACGAGGTGGTGGTAGAACATCGCGTGAGCGCCCGCCGTCGCGCCGTCGAGTCCGAAGCGCTCGTGGAACATCTTAGGCGCCCAGGTTATGTAGGTGTTGTTGACGCAGCAGATGGCGATGAAGCCCGTCGTCGCGAGGAGCGCCGAGGGGCAGGCGAAGAACGCGCGGAACGACTCCGCGAGGCTAGCGCCTTCCGACTTCCCCTCCGCGGACGGCACGTCGCCGCGCGTGTCGGGACGCATCAGGAAGATGTACGCCACGCCGAGTAGGAGCCCCGCCGCACCGAAGGCGACGAAGACGCGCCGCCACGTGCCGACTACGTCCAGCACGCGCAGCGCCAGCACGCCGCTCAGCATGAGTCCGAGGTAGAGCGCGGCCTGGTGGATGGAGAATGCGAGCGAACGCGTCTCGCGGTGGTGCGAGGCGAGAAGCGACATCGCGCTCGGACCGTAGAAGCTCTCGCCTCCGCCCGTCGCCACCGAGCGCAGCATCACGACGGCGACGAACGACGACGCGAAGCCGAGGCCCATCGTCGCGACGGACCAGAATATGAGCGATCCAGTGATGATGCGCTTGCGGTCGAACCGGTCGCCGAGAAATCCGGCGACGAACGTCACGACGGCGATGGTTAGGAACAGGACCGTGTTGATATGCCCGAGCTGCAGCTCCGAGAGCGAGAGGTCCGCCTGTATGTACGGAACGAGCACGCCGAATATGGCGCGGTCCGCCTGATGGAAGAAGTAGGCGCCGCCTAGCATCGCGACGACCCACCACTTGTACCACCCGCTCACCTGTCGTTCACGAGCCACCGCTCAAACTCCTCGTAGAAGCGTCCGAAGCAGGAGTGCGTCATCCCGAAGCCGTGCCTGATCTCCTTGTCGGACGACTTGATCTCGTTGAACGCGGCGTAGACCGCACACGGCGCGCACGTGGTGTCCGCGAAGCCGACTGCCACCCGCACCGGACACGTTATGCGCGAGGCGAAGTTGGCTCCGTCGAAGTACGGCGCATTGCGCTCCGTCTCCGCCTTTAGGTCGGGCGTCGAGGAGTTGTTCTCGACGATGCGCGGCCATCCGCTCTGCCTGCCCTTGAGATACCCCATCGTGTCGGTGATCGCGGGGACGTACAGCGCCGCGCGCGTGAAGCGCCGGTTTAGTCCGCAGAGATAGAAGCCGAAGCCGCCGCCCTGCGAGGTGCCGTGGTAGCGGAAGCGCTTCGCGTCCACGGGGAAGGACGTCGCGATCCAGTCCACAGCTCGGTCGATGCCGAGCAGCACGGGATAGAAGAAATACTCCTCGCGGGACGCGGAAATGCCGGCGCACGAGTATTCGTTGCAGGAATACTTCTTCCTGAACGCGGCGTTCATCTCGTCGTATTTGGACTTAAGCCCCTTCTCCTTCCACTTCCAGTCCATCGGCCAGTCGTAGACGGCGAACTGCGCGCATATCTCGTCCGCGCTCCCCTGCATGTTGTTAGTCCAGTCCCCGAATCCCGCGGCATTGACTCCGACCGTAACCGGATACGGGGCCTTGGAGCTGTCCTTGGGGACGGAGAGGAACCCGTACACGCGGCGCCCGTACGTCGCGAACGAGACCTTGTAGAAGCTGAAGGAATCCGTCGTGCGCTCGTCGACAAGCTCCACGCGGGCGTCGAGCGGAACCTCCTTCGCGAGCTTCGCCTTCGCCTGCGCCCAGAAGGCGTCGAAGTCGTCGGGCGAGGGGCTGCCCTTCGCGATGCGCTCAGGCTCGTAGCCTACGGACCACACCTTGCCGTCGACTGTGAGGCGCAGGAACCCGGGCTCGTCGAGCGTTCCGGAGATGTCGAACTCGTTCGTCTCGGCGAGATTCCAGTCCGCCTTCGCGATCTTCTTCGGACCGAAGTTGTCGAGAACCGCCGTGAGCGTTCCGTTCGTCGGCGCCGAGCCGTCCGTCTCCGCGACCTTCACGTGGAATGTCGCGGTCTCGCCGCACTTGTAGAGAAGATTCGTGTGGTCGTTCGAGAAGCTGAAGACCAGAAGCGCCGCAAGAATCGCATTCATTGCACTGCCCTCATTACATAGCCCTTCAGATACTCGCCTTCCGGGAAGGCGAGCGAGACGGGATGGTCCGCTCCCGCATGCGTGCGCGCGACGATCTGGAACGACCTGTGCGCGTCCTCCGCAGCCTCGGCGAGGACGGTGCGGAAGAACTCCGCGTCCATAGCTCCGGAGCACGAGAACGACGCGAGCGTTCCGTACGGCTTCAGGAGCTTCATCGCGAGGAGGTTGATGTCCTTGTAGCCGCGCGCCGCCTTCATGAGCTGGCCCTTCGTCGCCGCGAACTTCGGCGGGTCGAGCACGATGAAGTCGAACTTGCGACCCTCGTCGCGGCACTTCCTGAGGAACTGGAAGACATCCGCCTCCACGTATTCCATCGTCGTTCCGCAGTAGTGCTGCAGGGCCTCGTTCTTCTTCGCGAGCGCGAGCGCGTCCGCGGAGATGTCGACCTGCGTGACGGACGCCGCGCCGCATGCGCGCGCGAAGAGTCCGAAGCCGCCCGTGTAGGAGAAGCAGTTGAGCATTTCCGCCCCGTTAGCGAGCGAGCCCACAGTCGAGCGCGCGTCGCGCTGGTCGAGGTAGAATCCGGTCTTGTGTCCTTTGCGGACATCTACCAGGAACTTCACTTCGCCTTCCGCTATTTCAACGAGCTCCGGCGGCTCCGCGCCTGCGACGTGCGCGAACGCAGGCTCGGTCGCAAGTCCCTCCTTCGCGCGGGAGTCGACGTCGAGACGTTCTGAGACGCCCAATGCACCGGGCGCGAACTTCATCAGCGCGTCGGCAATCTCGGCCTTGCGCGCGTCGGCGCCGGCGGAGGTGAACTGGCAGACGATGTGTCCGGCATAGTAGTCCGCGACGACCCCCGGGAGGAGGTCGCTCTCGGCGTTCACGAGACGCACCGCGTTCGTATAGCAATTGACGAAGAAGTCGCCGCGGCGCGCGACGGCGTTCGCGACGAGATCGGCCACAGGCGCATCGGGAACAATACGCACGCGTATCTGCGACGCAGGGGAGTACCATCCAAGCGCGATTTTCTCGCCCTTCGAATCACACACCTCGACAAGCTCGCCCGCATCGGCCTCGCCGCCTTCGACAGCACCCGAGAACACCCACGGATGCCCCTTTAAGACGCTCCTCTCGCGCCCTTTCCTAAGTTGTATCTTGTTCACTTCACTCTTCCTCTATCATTGAAGGATAATTATATCACAGATTGGCCTAGTTTGCGCGAACGAGATGATTTTAGTGCCGTAACAATCACATCCCAATACTGGCGTCGTTGGACAGTTTCATTTGATTTACCTGAAAGAATCCCGCTAAATCACCGCACATCAGCTAGCCCGTCACGGTTTCTGATTCCGGTTGAACGACTCGTACTCCTGCCAGCGGCGTTTTCCGGGACGTGGATAGAGCGGGTCCTCGCACAGGTTCTGATTGTTCCACTCAAGGTTGCGATCGAGGTTGCTGGGGTTGAGATAATACAGCATACCCACCGAAGCGACTGGTATATAAGACTTGCCGTCCTTGTGTTCTCCGCAAAAGAAAATATCGCCGTATATCTTGCCATAGCGAACTTTTGCTTCTGCATAGACCGGGAATACCCCTTGGCCCCTTATTCAGGATGACTCATGCATCCTTTTGTTGTCATAATGTGCACCTGCCGCATGAGAGTGCGCCATCTAACGTGAACCTGATACGACGACGAACCGTCTGCCGCCGTCTTGATTCTTTCTATCTCCACGAAAGGCTCGCTT
This sequence comes from Kiritimatiellia bacterium, assembly GCA_016296065.1. Taxonomy (GTDB): domain Bacteria; phylum Verrucomicrobiota; class Kiritimatiellia; order RFP12; family UBA1067; genus UBA1067. Next base: position 64,998 of record JAEDKA010000013.1, on the reverse strand, counting down.
ACCCGGGGCGTCGCGGCCAGCACACGGTCTTCCGACGAAGAGGTCATCTCCATGCTTGCGTTCTACAGCCATTGGCACCCGCCTCTGACGACGGAGACTCGCAAAGACAATCATCGCCCATCTCCCGGAAACAGGACTTCGGAATCTCAAGATAGTATGTTCGACGGACGGTCCCGGCAGAATCAGCCAGCCTCTCATCGCGCTCACATTTGTACCGCCGGGTCGTTTCAGAATCCGAAATGGCAAGTGTCGCATTTGCCTCGGTCTTCCCCGACGTGACGTCAATGCCGCCAAGCCACGCGCACAGGCGCGAAATCGCGCCTGCGTCGTGGGGAATCTAGGACAGTTGCAGGGCTGTTGAGAGCCAGGCCGTCACCTGACGCGCTTGATCGCGCCGAACTTGCACACCTGGCCGCACTGCTTGCAGCCCGCGCACTGGTTGGGGTCGATGACCATCTGGAACGCGCCGGGGCGAATCTCCTTGCCGCGCGTCATCGCGGGGCAGCCCATCTTGAAGCACGCGCCGCAGGCCTTGCACTTCTCGGGGTCGACTTCGCAGAGACCCTCCTTCGTGAGCTTGGCCGCGATGCGGCACGGAGCGTGCGCGATGACGAGCCAGGGCTCGCCCGAGTCCATCGCCGTCGAAAGCGTCTTCTCGAGCCCCGCGAGATCGTCCGCCGAAACCTTGGCGACGTTCTTGTATCCGCACGCCTTCGCGATGTCCGCGATCTCGGTGACGGGCGCGGGATCGCCCGCGAGAGTCTTTCCGGTGCCGGGGTTGTCCTGGTGTCCGGTCATCGCCGTGATGCGATTGTCGAGAACGACGGTCGTAACGGGCGTTCCGTTGTAGAGCGCGGAGAGTATTCCCGTGATGCCGCTGTGGAAGAACGTCGAGTCACCGAGAACCGCGCAGATGCGTCCCTTGAGCCCCGCCTTGCGCATGCCCGCGGCGTTGCCGATGGACGCGCCCATGCAGATCGTGGAGTCCATCGCGTTGAGGGGAGGAAACGCTCCGAGCGTGTAGCAGCCGATGTCTCCAGTCACCGTCGCGCCGAGCTTGTGGAGGACGTGGAAGACGCCGCGGTGCCCGCATCCCGCGCAGAGCACGGGCGGACGCGTCGGAAGCGTCGTGTCCTGACGGCGGGCCTTGGCCCGTCCGACGTCCCCGAGTATCTCGTGCCTGAGGTTCTGCAGGCGGTCGGCGTTGAGCTCGAGCATGTTGAGCTCCGTCTTGTGCTCGACCACCTTGATGCCCATAGCCTTGATCTGGTCTTCGAGGAACGGATCGAGCTCTTCGACTACGAGAACCTTCTTCACACTCTTCGCGAACTTCGCGACGAGGGCCTTTGGAAGCGGATTCGTCCAGCCGAGCTTGAGGATCTGGCAGTCGGGGAATATCTCCTTCACGTACTGGTACGCGACTGCGCTCGTAACGATGCCGAGGCCCTTGGCCTTCGCGGAGACCTTCACGCCCTTCGCGGGCTTGACGACCTTGTTGAACTTCGAGCGGTTGGACTCCTTCTCCATCGCCTCCGTGCGCTTCTGCGCGTTGAGGCGCTGCGTCGGGGAGAACGCCGGCACGGGGATGTTGCGGCGGATGTCCTTGACGTAGGGCAGGAGCGGATGCGGCGCCGGCTTGAAGTCTCCGAGCTCTACGAGCGACGCCGAGTGGCTCGTGCGCGTCGTGAGGCGGATGATCACCGGAACGCTGAACTTCTCCGAAAGCTCGAACGCCTTGAGCGTGAAGTCGTACGCCTCCTGAGAGTCCGCCGGCTCGAGAAGAAGCGCGCGCGCGAACTTGGCGAGATTGCGGTTGTCCTGCTCGTTCTGCGAGGAGTGCATTCCAGGATCGTCCGCCGAAACAAGAACGAATCCGCCGAGGGGCCCGACGTACGTGAACGTCATCAGCGGATCCATCGCGACGTTGAGTCCGACATGCTTCATCGCCGTAAGCGTCCTCGCCCCAGCCATCGACGCGCCAACCGCCGTCTCCACGGCGACCTTCTCGTTGACGGCCCATTCGCACTTGATGGTGTCCTTGAACTTCGCGATGTTCTCGAGGATTTCCGTCGAGGGGGTCCCGGGGTACGCCGAGGCGACGACACACCCGGCCTGCGCCGCGGCGTGCGCGACTGCTTCGTTAGCGCTGAGAAACTTCTTCATCTTCTGATTTGCTCCTTGTAATCTGTATATTATATCATATTGAGGGGACGCGGCGACGGCGGGATTACGCGCTAAACCGCGCGCCAGGCGCGGATTACCTCGCGGTCGTCGAAGGGATGCTTCACGCCCTGTATCTCCTGGGTCGTCTCATGACCCTTGCCGGCGACTATCACGACATCGCCCGATTCCGCCCCGGCGAGCGCATATGCTATCGCCTCTCGCCTGTCCGGCTCGACATGAATCTCCTTCGCCCCCGACGCGCCGGCGACGATCTGGTCGATTATCTTCAGCGGATCCTCGCTCCGCGGATTGTCGCTCGTCACGACGACGACATCGGCAAGGCGCGCGGCGGCCTCGCCCATAAGCGGACGCTTCATCGGATCGCGGTCGCCTCCGGCTCCGAACACGACCCAGAGCCTGCCGCCGGGCGGAGTGAAGCCGCGCGCCGCGGAAAGCACCTTCTCGAGTCCGTCCGGCGTATGCGCGAAGTCGACGTAGACCTTCGCCTTCACATTGGGGTTCTCGACCAGCTCGAGCCTGCCCCAGCGCGGACGCAGCGCAGGAATCGCCGACTGGATGACGTCGTGAGGAACGCCCGCCGCCTCCGCAAGCGCCGCCGCGAGGAGAACGTTAGACTTGTTGTAGTCTCCGACGAGCTGAAGTTCCGAAAGATCGTACTCCGGCGTCATCCCGCCGGTACCGGCCGTGCCGCGCGCGACGGGTATGACGTCAAGCGGAAGCCCCTTCACCGCGTCGAACATCTCGCGTCCGCATCCTCCGTCGAGGCACACGGCGTAGGGCGCGCCGGGGCGGCCTTCCGCGATGCGCTCGGCAAAGGAGCGCTTGACGCGGAAGTACTCCTCCATCGTCTTGTGGTAGTCGAGATGGTCTTCTGTGAGATTGGTGAACGCGCCGCCGGAGAAAAGCGTCGTCTCTCCGAATCCGACGCGGTTCTGGTGGATTGCGTGGGACGAGACCTCCATCACGCAGTCGGTGCATCCGTTCGCCTCCATGGCGGCGTATATGTCCCGAAGCTGCGCAATGGGCGGAGTAGTGTAGCCGGTGTAGAAATGCCGCGCCCCGTCGAAGGCCTCGACGGTCGTTATGTATCCGCACTTTTTCCCCGCGGCGTCGACGAAGGCGGCGAATATCCACGCCGTCGTCGTCTTGCCGTTGGTTCCCGTTATCCCCCAGAACCTCATGCCCGCGCTACTTTATGGCCTGCGCTCCCTTGCCTTCCATCGCGCCGAAGAGCTTGAGCGCGTCCTCGAGCGGATAGCGGTTGCAGAACATGTCGCACTGCGTGGTGATCGTGCCCTGGAGGGGAAGTCCGAGCATGGACCTCAGGCCGTTGCACTTGCCCTCGTCGAGCTTCGTCGACTCGGAGTACTTCATCGACAGGAACGCGTTGAGGAACTGCGCGTTGAGGCGGTCCTTGAAGACGGACGGATCCTTGAGGTCCTCGTTGTCCTCGATGGACTCGATGCCGTCGGTCCCCTCGAGGTCCTCGAACTCGTCGACGCGGACCTTGACCACGCTCGGCGAGGCGGTCATCTGGATGTCGCTCTCGCGGTTGAGGAAGAACACGTTCCCGTCGATCTTGATCTTCTTCGTCGACGCAACGCCCTTCGTGTTGTCGAAGCCGGTGAGGACGTTGAGTCCGATGATGTTGTTCTCGATCTCCGCCTCCACTCCGGTGTTGACGCGCACGCCGAAGCCCATGTCGGCGAGGTCATTGAGGCGGCTCCAGGTGTAGAGGACGGTGTTGTTCTCGAACTCCCACTTCACCTCGGGCTTCCACCCGGCGCGCGGCTTCGAGGGACCGTCCATCGGCACGGCGGCGGAACACGCGACGGACGCGCCGATCATGCGGCTGTTGACGAACACGCAGTTCTCGATCTCGACGCTGCCCTTGTACCAGTTGAGGTTGACCGCGATGTTTCCGCAGTTGACGAAGGCGCAGTTCTCGATCTCGATGTCGCCCTCGCCGCGCGAGGCGGTGGCGGAGTAGATCATGTAGCGGTTGGGGCTGACCTGCTTGTCGGCGATGTTCTTCGCCGGCCCCTCGAGCCACATGCCCGTGTCGAAGCCCTCCGGCTTGCCCTTCGTCGCGTGGTAGGAGTTGGCCTGGCCCTCGTCGAAGATGAGGCCGTCGAGCTTCATCTTGAAGCCCTTGGGCGCGTTCATAGTCTTGTCGAACTCGAGATGGAGGACTCCGAGGTTGTTTCCGCGCACGTAGCTGTCGTTCTTCGCCTGGAAAAGCGTGCGGTACTTGAGCGGGTCGCGCGACGCGAAGTCGGGCGCGTAGCCGCCGATTATCGAGACCGGCTTCTCCATGCGGAAGGTCCCCTTGCTGGTGGCCTTTCCGGGATAGGCCTCCTTCGCTCCGGCGACGTGGATCGTGTCGCCCGTCTCGGCCTTCTCCAGCGCCTTCCACAGGTTCTTGAGCGGCGCCTCCTTCGTGCCGTCGTTCTTGTTCTTGCCGGTCTCGAGCGAGACGTAGATGTCCGCCGCCTGAACCGCCGCCGCCGCAAGGGCCGCCGCAGTGAATGCCATGAGCTTCTTCATTGGTTGTTCTCCTTGTTTGGTGTTTCTCCTGTCGCATCCAGGATCCAGGCCGCGTCGGCCCAGCACGGATGCGCCTTGTCCTTGTAAATCCTCGGCAATATGAGCTTCTTGACTTCCTCGTCCCTGTTGAGGACGTCGTTGAAGACGAGCTCTACGTGCTCCTTGTCCACCGTCTTGTCGAAGAGGATGCCGGCAAGCAGCAGCACGTGGTCGTCCGACACCAGGTTGAGCGCGCGGTGGAGGCATTCTTCCTTGCGGTTGCCTGGGACGGCCTTGAACGCCGCGACGAATTCGTCCATGTCCTTCATAGTGACCTCGCCGCCCTCCTTCTCCATCCACCTGTCGGTGAGGGAGTCGAACGCGTCGACAAGCTTCTCGTCGGCCTCTTCGCGGAGCTCCTCCTCGCTCTTCTCCTCGGCGGACTCCTCGGGCTCCGCCGGCGCAGCTTCCTCGGCCGTCTGCGCGTCGGCCCACGCAGACTCCTCGGCAGGCGGCGCCGCTTCCGTCCGCTCCTCCGCCGGAACGACGGAAGACGACCTTGTGAACACAAGCAGCGCAACGGCAGCAGCCGCCACGCACGCAAGGACGATCCATTTCTTTGCACCAGATGCCATAACCCCAATAGTATACCAAAAAATGCGCCGGGAGCGCGCGCCCGTCAACTCAGCGAGCCCTGACCCAGACGAAATCAAGCGCGCCCGGAACGACGACGGAGAGAACGCCGTCCTTGACGGATGCAGAGCCGCGGGGGGAAAGGACCTCCGCCGACGACACGGACCCGAACGGCCCGAGGTCGAAGGAGAATGCCGCCCGCTCGTTCAGCTCACGGAACAGGACCACGTCGAGTCCCTCCGCCCCCTTGACGACGAAACCCGTCCATGCGACGCCGTCGGGCTTCTCGCCGACCGGATGCACCACGCCCGCGTGCAGACGGTCGCGGTGGCGCTTCCAGATCGCGACGAACGGCGCCAAGCGCGACACGGTCTCGGGCGCAAGCCCGCTCGCCTCGAACCAGCCGAGGGGACTGCCGAGCATCACGGACGCGAACACGCTTTCGATCGGCCAGTTCGCCGGCGGAAGCGGGTCGCCCTCGTACTTGTCCATGTTGCGGAGCGGATTGAGCACCTCCATTCTCAGCCTGACCGGATCGACCACGTCCGCGAGCGCCCAGAACTGTCGCAGAGTCTGGTGCGGCCAGTACTTGCGCCAGTCGGTATAGCGGTTCTCGACGAAGACTGGCCCGATTTCGGGAAGTCCGAAGTATCCCGGCCTGCGCTCAGCCGTGACGTCGAGATCGAAGACGACGCGTCCGCCCGAGCCCTTCAGCACCTTGTCGAAGAGCGCGGACTGGTGTTCAAGCGAAACCGACGAGCGCGTCTTGAGCGAATCGATCTTGAAATAGTGGATGCCGAGCGTGCGGTGGAATCCGAGCAGGAGATCTGCGTCGCGCTCCCAGTTCGCCGCGTCGTTCGACGAGTCGGGGCCGAACCAGAGCCCGAGTCCCATGCCCTTGGCGGACACGGCGTCGACGAGGGGCTTCAGTCCGTTGGGGAAGCGGACGGGGTCCGGCTTCCAGAAATCGGGATCGGTCGCCCAGTATCCGTCCCAAACGCCCTTCCCGTTCGCCGCGGACGAATTCGCCGTGCGGCCCTTCTGCCATCCGTCGTCGATCTGCACGACGTCGACGCCAAGCTTCGCCGCCGCGTCGATCTCCTTCAGCATAAACGGCTCGCACAGCCGCGCGTCGCGGTTGCGGTCGCCCCAGGTGTTGGAAAGGAACAGCCCGTCGCGCCCCGGCACGAACGGACGCAGCTCGCGCTGCGCCGCCATGAGCGCCGCGCGACGTCCGATGTCGCCTCCTTCATATGGTATCTTCAGCGTCCGGCACGGACGATCGATGACAGAGACGCCTTCCGGCGAACTCGGCTTGACCTTGAAGTCGGGGCCATCCCAGTTCCGAGAACCGGGCAATGCCGCGAGACGCAGGTAGACCGTGCCCCTCCTCGTCAGGACATCCTGCACGTCGACGACGCTGCATGCCAGGTCGAAGTCGCCGGTTCCGTTCAAAAGAAGCCACTCGCGCTTCTGCACCAGTTCGCCGACGCCGTCCGTGCGATCGTGCAGCTCCCATGCCGTGACCCTGAGGTGCGGACACGAACTGGCGCCAGTTCCGACTGGATCGCGTTCGACTCCCGTGGACGCTCCGAAAAGCGCGAAAGACGCGAACTGCAGAGCGCAAGCGCCCAACGCCGCAGGCAAGAACCGTTTTCTCATATTACAGGCCTCCACTTTCATGACATTCCCCATCGCTGGAACTGCGAATATAGTACCAACTCTGAGCCCACATGGCAACCGGGAACGTACTGCACGCTTATCCAGTCCGAACTTGAGGATGCCGCGCTTCCCGCCGTGCGCGATTTTATTTTGCCGGAACGTTATTTCGCCTGGACGGGGAGAGGCCCGCCGATGACGGACTCAAGCCTGAGCGCCGCCTCGACCTTGAGCATGAAGGCGATGTCCTGCACGTTCTTGTAGTCGATGAGCTCCTCGTTTGCCTTGCACGTCTCCTCCGCCTTGGCGGCGCTGGACGACGAATACTCCGCTATGCGCTTCTCCATGCGCTCGACGAACTTCCTGCTCTCCTCCTCGTTGACACGCGAGCATGCGTCGAAGTAGTCGTTGTAGGCTGTCGTAATCTCCTGGCGGATCGACGAGTACAGCGCCATGAGACGTGCGTTAGCGCGCGCCTGGACCATCTCGGACAGCTCCACGGACTCGCCCGCCCACGTGAAAATCGGAAGGTATATCGAGGTCTTTATCGAGAACTCGTCGGCATGTCCGGTCTGATGGCGGTCCCACTCGTTCTCGCGGTCGTTGTCGTGCGAGTACGTCGCCTCGACGAATCGGAACCACGGAATGCGCGCGGCCTTCGCCGCCTTCACGCCGGCTTCCGCCTCGTCAAGCTCCGCGACTGCCGCCGCCAGGTCGGGACGGCGCGCGAAGGCGATCTCGGTCAGGTGCTCGACGGACAGCGACGTGGGGTCGGGCATCGGCGGCGGCTTGGAGTCGATCACGAGCTTGTCGTCGGGGATTCCCGTCAGCCACGCAATGCGCCTGCGGAGAGTCTCCCTCGCCGACACCATCGTGTCGAGCTTTATGCGGGCCTTCTGGAACTTCGTCTCCGAGCGGATTGCGTCGAGCGGCGAGATGAACACTCCGTTCTTGTAGCTCTCGTCGCTCGCCTTCCTCAGGTCGTCCCACGCCTTGGCGCGCTCCTCGAGGTAGCGCTCGTCGGCGCGCGCGCGCGCCTCCTCGTAGCAGAGCATCTTCACCTCGCTGTAGACCTCGTACGCCTCGACCGCCGCACGTGCGTCCTCCTTGCGAATCTCCCCGTCGCTCTTCGCGCGGATGTAGCGCTCGACGAAGGGATTCGGCACATAGAACCTGACGCCAACGGACGTCGTGTAGCCGCTGCCGTTTGCCGGCGGATCGCCGGACGTGCGGCTCCTCGTGTCGCCCCAGTCCTGTCCGAAGCGCAGCTCCGGATCCTTCCACGTGAGCTCCTCCTCGGCCCTCAGACGGCGCACCGCCGCGTCGATGTACGCGACCTTCGACGCGTCGGAGCGCTTGCCCGCGCGGACCGCCAGGTCCTCCCACGACCAGGGGCCCTCGTGCGCGACCTCCTCGTGTCCGTCATCGAGCGTCTCGACGTCGGAGGAGTCGCACTTGAAGATTCCGTCGTATTCCGGAAGATCCAGCCTGCGCCCCTGGACCTCGTCCACGGCGATGCACCCGCCAAGCGCAAAGGCGGCGGCGAGCGGAACGGCAAATACCGTGTTCTTCATTTCTTCTCCTCCGACGAGGCGGACTCGTGCGCGAACATTCCGACGAGACCGCGCTGGACCGAATCGGCGACTATGACCGTCTCGCCCGGTACAAGCCCCTCTCCCTTGCCGAGGATGCGGATCCTTGTCTTCCTCCCGCGCGCCGGCGTGCGCGGCACGGGGTTGGAGGGATCGAACAGGTCGAGCACTTCGGAGTCGATGGACTCCACGACGCCGCGGTAGAACTGTCCGCTCTGCCCGTTCCTGAACTCAAGCCTCGTGATGTAGAGCTCCTCTCCGATGCCGACGGCCTCGAGCATTCCGATCGGCAGCATTCCCGTCACGAACACGTCGTCCGTCGCGCCCTTCACGCGCAGCACGGGCTCTCCGCCCGCCACGATGTCGCCGGGGCGCCTGTAGACCTTGGAGACCACTCCGTCCGCAAGCGCGCGCAGCACGGTCGGGTCGGCCTTCCTGAGCTCGGCGCTGCGCTTCTCGGCGTCAATCACCGACGCGAGCGCCGCCTCGATCTCCTTCTCCGCGGACGCGCGCTCCGCGGCGGACTCCTCGACGTCCTTCTTCGCCGCCTCAAACCTGCGCTCGAGCGCCTCGAGAAGCGGCTCGTACTGGGAGACGGTCTTCCTCAGCGCCTCGGCCTTGGGGCGTATCGACAGGAACTCGAGCTCGCTCACGAGCTTCTTCTCGACGAGCGGCTTGAGCCTCTCGATCTCGGCCTCGTAGCCCGCGAGCTCGGCCGCGTCGCGGACGCGGTCCATGCGGCACTCCTCGAGCCTGACCTCCGCCTCCCTCGCGAGCTGGCGGCACCTGCGCTCGTTCTCCGCAAGCGTCTCGCGGCGCTTGGCGAGGTTCTGCTCGTACTCGCGAATCTTGACCTCGTTGATGGAGTCGTCGAGCAGGCGGTCGGCGGGGTCGAACCTGACGAGCACGTCGCCGGCCTTGACCTTCTGCCCTTCCACCACCTCGATGGACACGATTCGCGCCGCCTCGACGGGTCCGACGCTCTCCGCGCCCGACTCGACGACGCCGTTGAACCTGACGCTCGCCTCCTGCTTGAACAGGAACACAAGCAGAATCGGGACCGCAACCAATATCGCAATCGCTATCGCCGCCCTGAACAGCCCCCGTGCGCGCATGCGCGCCGATCCCGGAAGCTTCGGTCTGGAAAAACTCTGTTCCATTTTTGCCTTTCGCCGTGTTTGTTAAAGTTCAACCGTGTTGCGCTGGAGCATAAGAGTCGGGGACTCGAAGTGCCCGTCCTTCTTCAGCGACGTGACGAGGTCCTGCTGGTAGGACGGATCCGTAAGGCGCACCTGGTACGAGAACTCCGCGTACTCGCCCTGCACGGCGTCGCAGACTCCGAGCACCGCGAACGTGCTGCAGTACTTGGTGAGTATCGACTGGAGCGCCGCCTCTGCCTCCTTGTCGCCGGTCTTCATCTGGAAGCGGAGAAGCCCCTCGTACTCGCGCCTTGACGCGAACGGAAGGACGTGCAGCAGAAGCGCCGCGACGGCGAAGAACGCCGTGCCCGCCACTGCGACAAGATAGCCGCCCGCGCCGCACGCGATTCCGGCGCCGAGCGCAGCGAAGAGGAACATCGCATCCCTCGGGTCGCGCACCGGCACGCGGAAGCGGATGATCGTGAGCGTGCCGAGGATACCCATGCCGCGCGCGAAGTTGCTGCCTACCGCCATGATGAGCGTGCATGTGATAATCGAGCCGAGGATCAGCGACTGGACGTACGAGCGCGAATAGGTGAAGCCCCTGAAGGTGAACTGGTAGACTATTGCCGTAAGCGAGGCAAGGAGAAACGAGAGCCCGAGTGACGCGAGCACCAGCCAGGGCGTAAGCGCCTGCTGCGCGCCTCCAAAGAACAGGGACATGTAATCAGTTGCTTCCATCTTGTTTCCTTATTTCTTTTTTGTTTTCCTGTTGTTGTTTTGCCTTGCGGTCAAATCGAATGGAACACCTCGTCCTGCGCGGCGTTCGTCGACGGATGCTTCCCGAACGCGCCGTCGCGCCATATCGCCGTCGAGTACTTGCAGTTGCCCGTCAGCTGCAGGTTGAAGCGCTGCACGAGCTCCTGCGACCACTCCGGGACGTGGTTGATTGTCTTCACCTCCAGGATCGTGCCGGAGTACGGGAGGTGGAAACCCTGCGCCGTGGCGGAGTCCATGCTGCGCCATACGCCGCTTCTGCCGAAGTCGTTCCAGGAGTCCGTCATCTGGTACTGTAGCTTCCTGTCGAACGTGATTCGCGCATACCCGTCCACCGTCCCGATGTACGACTCGCGCGTGTACCTCACGAGCGCCGCCGGACGCGACAGGGTCTGCCACACGACGCGCTTGAACTGCAGGAAGTCGAGCCTCTGCTTCTCGTTCTTGAAGATGTTGGGCACGCGCGTGCCGTAGATGAGCTCCGGACCCCACGCGTCGAACGGAACCATCGCGCGCGTCTTGACGATCGTGCGCTCGAACTTCGCCTTGATCTCGGCGAACACAGGCGCCGTGCCGATCTCGCCGTAAGTGCGCACCCTCAGCTTGAAGCGCGCGTCGCGCTCGAGCTCCTTCGCGTAGTGCAGCGACATCTGCGGATTGTCCAGCTGGAGAGTCGTGATGACGTATTCCGGCGGATCGCCCTTCGTGTTCGGGTCCGGCTTGCAGAACGGACGCACGAACTCGCGTATCTCCGCGACCTGCTCGCGCGGTATCACGTACTTCGACTCGTATCTCGAAACCTTGTCGCCTTTTGCCTTTGCGCCCATTTCGATCTCCCTCAGTGACCCAGCTCGAGCCCGTAGTCCCCGGCGAACCCGCCGAACTTCCCCGCCTTCGCGGGCACGCGCACGCGCAGCGCGTACGCGCCGTCGCCGAGAGGCTCAAGCGCCGACTTGCACGTCGCCTTGTACACAACGGCCGCGCCGCGCGCGTCCGTCCCCATGTCGAAGCTGCACGCGCACGTCGCGTCGCCGGACGCCGCGAACTTGACGACGATCTCGCCGAATGCCTCGTCTCCGTCGCCGACGCGCGTGCCGTCCGCTGCAACGCGGAGCTTCATGCCGGCCTTGAGCGCCGGATCGGCCGCGATGGCCTTCCCCGCCGACTTGAGCGGCTCGACCTTCCAGAGGTTCTGCACGCATTCGAATGCGCCCGGACGCCCCTCGCCCTCCACGCGCAGCGCCCCGCGCGACATTCCGCCGACCGTCTCCTCGACGAGCTCGAGAGTGTTGGTGACGACGAGCTTTCCGCTCTTGCCTACGATCTCCGCGGCATATGCGCCGCCCGAAAGGGACGAGAAGGACGCAGCGGTGAAGGTCCAGTTCGTTCCGTTCTCCGCGACCTTGACGGATATCTTGCCCGTGTTCTTCGCGATCGTCGCGGTGACGAGTCCGTCCGCCGTCGCGCCGGTGAACGATCCCCACGCCCAGCCGGGCATCTCGGCGACCTCGTACGCCACGGGAAGTTCGTCGATCCACTTCGAGTTCGCGACGCCCGTCGCCTTCACGACCGCGGCAAATGCGCCGCCCTTCGTCGGCACGCCGGAGAGCACTCCCGTCGCCGCGGCCATCTTGAGCCCAGTCGGCGCACGCGTCACCGAGAACTTCGCCGGGTACCCGAGCTCCTGCAGCGCGAACTCGCGCGAGTATGCGACGCCAGCCGGAATCGTCTCGGACCCCGTCCGGTCGAGAATCCGAGGAGCTTCGGTCGGGCCGCCGGCGACGACCTCCCCGAGCGAGGAATCAGCCGCATCCGCGCGCACCAGCTCGCCTTCGGGGGCGAGCCAGACGAGGAGCCTGAGCTCGCGAGTTGCGGCCCTCTGCTTGAGCGTTGCCGCCAGGGGCACGTACAGGAACTCGCCGCCCTGGCCCATCACTGCCTGCGCCTTCAGGTTGACCTTGAAGCCGTCCGGCGTCTCGCCCGTCACTTTAGCGGCGCCCTTCGCGCCGACGGATATCTGGAGCCTCGTCCCGTCCGCGAACGTGAACGACCAGCTCTTCTGGTAGGCGGACGCAAGCGCGGACGCCATCCAGTCTCCCCTGAGCCCCATGCCGGCGCGCGAGCCGCGAATCTCGTACGCGGCACATGTGCCGCGCAGCGACTCGCTCCCAAGCTCGCATTCAAGCGTCTGCGCGAATGCGCCCCTCGCCGTGCAGACGAGTCCGGTCACGGACATCGCGCCGCCGGGCGCAATGTTCGGGTCTCCGACACCCTTCGAGAAGCTCCACTTCTTGCCGTCGACCGTCACGACCGTCGCGGTGACGGATACGTTGGTGACAACGGTCTTTGTGCGGTCCGGATTCGTCACCGTCTTCTTCGCGCCCTTCGCCGCCTTCACCTGCACCGTACCGGCAATCTCGCCGTCTTCCGCAACGAGGTAGCCGTCGTACACGTTGGCGACGGACTGGTCATACGCGCCGTCAGTCCCCTCGGGCCACAGCGTCGGCACGCGCCTCCCCCACACGGCAAAGAGCGTGACGGCGCCGTCTTCGCAACCCGCTATGCCGCGCACCGGCGCCCCGTCGAGGAGCTTGACCATTCCGTCGGACCTCAGCGCCCATCCCTGGAACTCCGTCTCCCCGGCGTCGAACGCGCACGCGGGGAGCGTCTGCTCGAAATCGGAATAGAACACGACGTCCTCCATGTCGCCAGCCGCGCCGCATGCGTCGAACGAAACGGTGTACGCGCTCTCAGGGCGCGCGAAGTAGGCTACGAGAGAAACCTCGTCACCGGACGAAGGGGCGAACGTGCGCACGGGCTCGGTGGAGCCGTCGGACCAGCGGATGAACGAGTAGCCCTCGGCGGGAACTGCGCGGACGGAGACCGGGCGGCGCACGAAGAAGCGTCCGTCCATCCCCTCGCCCGCGTCGAACGTCGCGAGCGTGCCGAGTCCGGAGCTCTCCGCCGCGCTGACGGAGACTTCGACGCGTCCGCCCTCGGTCGATATCGGCGCGACCGAAAGCGACCAGACGCCTCCGAGGGAAAAGCGGGTGTTCAAGTGGTTGAAGCTGTTCGCCCAGCGGCGCGCGACATAGCCTACGAGGACACTGTCGACAGCCTCGCGCCAGTCTTCCTTCGTGAAATCGCGGCCCCAGCGGCGGAAGTGGCGCTCGATTTCCGGCTCGATGGCGGCGGCGTACTCATCGATGACGGATTCCGTCCGCGCTGGAAGGAATATCGTGTTGAGGAGCTCCGTGTAGCGCGCGACGAAACGCTCGCGGTACTTCGTGTTGAGCCAGAGCTGGTTGATGATGAAGGCGGGCTCGTCGACGGCGGTCATCTTCGCACCGGAGAGATAGGAGAGCATGTTGCGGTCCACGCCGCCGTCTCCGTCGACCTTTACACCGGCGAGGTCGAGGTCGTAGAGCGTCCAGCGCCACCTGCGGTCGCCGTAGACGCTGGCGGACTCGTTGGTGTGCACGCGCCAGAAGTCGCAGTTGTTCTCCGGCCAGTCCGTGTTGGCGAAGAACGTCTCGGCTATCACGTAGTCCGTGTGGTTCGATACGTCGATCGCCGCCTCGTACGCGGCGAACCCGCCGTCCGTGGTGGTGTCCTTGGTCCTGAGCGACTGAAGCATAGCTGTGTAGTCCAGAACGGCATCCTCGTTGCCGGAAATGCTCTCGATCTTCACGGTGGAGCCGGACGACTCCTCCTGCGTCAGAAGGTCGATGTTGTCCGGGTCGAGTCCGTAGCGCGTCGCGTAGTAGTGCTTGTCGACGGTCTCGCGGATGTTGTGGATCCCCCAGTAGGTGCCGTTGATGTAGACGGACGCAGGGCGCGCCGAGAGCGTGCCGATGTCGAGTCCGGAGACGATGCGGTGGAACACCGCGTCCTTCATCATCGTCGCAACGCCGCCGGCGGAGGGTCCGTACCAGTCGTTGCCGTCGTTGCGAAGCATGAAGCGCTTGTAGGTTCGCTCGCCATCGCCCGGGAAAAGCTCGTGGGTTATGGACCTCACTTCGGGATCCCACTCGCTCCTGAGCGTGCAGTAGACCGACTTCTGCGGAAGCGAGCGCGTGCCGCCTCCGTGGAGGGCGAAGCCCATGCGGAACGACAGCTCCTCCAGGTCCGCGTTCTCGGATACAAGCTCGAAGTGCGCGGCGCTCTCGAGGGTGTCGTCGTAGTAGTTCGCATACGGCTTGCCCCACTTGTTTGATCCGTAGCCGTACTTCTTGTACGGCGCGCCAGGCACGTAGATGCCGAGTTCGTCGGAGAAGAGGCATGCGTCGTCCGCAAGCACGGAGACGAGCGGCATCGTGCGGTCCTCGAAAGCGGGGCCTACGTACCACGTCCCTGCGAACTCGTCGCTGTACGCCGGACCGAACACGCACACCGCGCGGACGGGCGTGCAGCGTCCGACCGAGCCGACCGGCGGCGCCCACGCGGCGCCTGGCTCTCTCGCGGCGAGCTCGACGGGGCTCGTCCTTATCCACGCATTGGTCAGCGCGCCGCGCGACTTGTCGCTCACCGCCGTCGCTGCCGCTATGGATACGCTCGCGCCGCCGGAGGAAAGGTGCGCCGTCGGAGAGGTCCTCGGATCAGACCCGTCCGTCGTGTACTTCACCGCCCTGCCCTCGCGGGAGGAGAGGCGCACGCTCTGCGCCTTCGCGTATACGCCGGGCTTCGCGCCGCTCAGCACAGGCGCCTGGACGGCGAATCCTCCGGCGTTCGGCGCCCACGGCGTCGGCTTCGAAAAGATGTTCTTCTTCTGCCCGGCCGGAGGCTCCGCTCCGTTCTTCAGCACGTTGCCGTCCCAAAGGTATCCGTATGTGTTGTCGCTCGGGAGAAACGCCGTCCGCGACCCCTTCTCGCCCGTAAGCCCGACTAGCAGCGCAAGCTCCTCGCCCCTGAAGCTGGAGAGCCTGTTTTCGAGGCTGTCGCTCGTCGATGTGCGGCCGAAGAGACGGACTGCGTCATGAATCTGGATCACTTCGCCGTAGTGCCCCTCGACCTCGTCGGAAGTGTCGTAGCCGAGGTTGAAGGCGTTGGAGATGAAACGCTTCACCGGAACCTTGCGCAGGCCGAACTCCGCCTCAATCTCGACCCATTCGGCATCGGACTTCGAACGGTCCTTGTCGAAGAAGACGACGAGGAACTCGCCAGGCTGCATCATGTAAGACGGGAGTATGCAGTACTTCGACGCCATCGTCTTCTCGTAGGTGCTCTTCTTGCCGATGACGAATCCGCCGATGTCGACTGCGGTCTTGCCGTTGTTGTAGAGTTCAAGCCAGTCGCGGTCCCTGCACTTCACGCCGCTTCCGTTCTTGGTGCCGTCCCACACAGTGGTGTTGCCGTAGCATATCTCGTTGATTACGACGTCCGCGCAAACGGACGACACGACACATGCCGCTGCCGCCGCAAAAACCGCTGTGTGCCTGAGTGACATTTCCGATCCCTTTCGTGCCGCGCGTCAGTCGGTGACGGAAACCCTGAAAAACCCCTTCTCCCCGGCCGTGGCCGTGAGGGCCTTCGCGGTTCCGTCGCCTGAAACCGTCTCGCCGACGACGGGCCAGAGGTCGTATGCCGTCGCGACATTCTCGGTTCCGCGAAGCGTGTACTTGAGGCCGGCGAGCGTCTTGACGCCTACGGACACGACATTGCCCTCGACGGATATCGCCTCGATTCTGTCCTTATCGCCGTCGCAGTACGCAGGCGTCGCGAGGTCGTTCAGCGAAAGCGTGACGGTCTTCGTCTTGCCTTCGGTCGGAAGAAGGTCATACCAGGCGGGAACGGAAATCGTCGAACCGTCCTTCGTCGTCACGGTGTGGTCATCGACGGTCGCCTTCTTCTCGAAGACCATGGGGTTGTGGCTGGAACGGTCGGAGTACGCCTCCTCGGCCGTCTTCGCCTCAGGCACCGACGCGGTCCGTCCAGGCACGCTCACGAGCAGGTTGAAGTTCCTTCCGGCCGGGAACACCGGGAGGCACGGCTTGACGACGAACGGGACATTGTTCGTCTGGCCTTCGAGATAGAGGTACTTGCCGCTGAAGTCGGTCGTGGAGAGGGTTCCGTAGTAGGTTCCACTCTGAAAATCTACATCACCAACTTCTTTTGACTTGTCACCTATACAGATGGCATCCAATCCGTCCGTAGCTATGACAACAGGTCCTGGATCGCCCTGAATATTGGGACGAATGACGAGCGTGTCCTTGTTGTTCACATCGAGACCGTGCGCTTCTAGCGCCGTCGCATAGGCGCGGATGTCTCCGCCGTAGATGCGGATACCCTTGTTTGCGTCTATCGCGTCGTCGCCAGTGGAAACCGCGTGGATGCGTCCTCCGTTTATGTATATGTACTCCGTGGCGTGGAAGCAGTCGTTGCCGGAGACGATGTCGAACGTGCCTGCGTTGACGGTGATGTTCGTCCCCGCGTCGACGAACTCGCTGCCGACGAGCGGAATGTCGACCTCGAAGTCCCCGCCCGAGAATTCGATGGAGTCGTCCGGCTTGAAGGCGGCGATTTCCGTCGGGTAGTACGCCGCCGTCATCTTTGTGGTGATGTTCGTCGTCAGGTTGAACTCGCCGCCTTGGACATATATGTTGCCGCCGTCGACGAACTTGCCCTTCGGCCCCTCGAACTCGACCTTGCACTTGCCGCCCTTGAAGTACGCCTTGCCGCTCTTCTTGAGGCTGATGGCCTTGCCCTTTGTCCCCGCGATCTCGGCGTTGAACGTCCCGTCCTCGAGGGTGAAGGTAGTGTTCGCGTTGTCAAAGTGGACTCCGACGAGCTCGTTCGTGCAGTTCTTCTTCGCGGACTCCACCTTGAGCTTCCCGCCGGTCTGAAGATAGTTGCCCTTGAGGTAGATGCACGGGGAGTCATCCTTGTCGTTATCGAACTCGACCTTTATGTCACCGCCGCGTACCGTCAAGTTGCGACAGGTAAGGACGCCTTCCGTGCCGTCGAAGTCCTCCTCGTTCGTGAGATCGAGCGAGCCTCCGCCAGTGAAGACGATGCTGCAGTTCTTCGTCGCCTTGATGCAGGGGTCGGACCGGTTCGTGATAGAGAAGATGTTCTGTGTGCCGTCCACGAGGTTTATGGTGTAGGTTATCGCGGCGTCGTTCTGCGCCGCGAGCTTCATCTTGGCCTCCTTGAAGTTCACGCCGTTCAAGTTGATCGTCGTATCGCTCGTGGCGGTGTAGGAGTAGTCCTGCGCCTTGCCGACGCGCGAGCCTGTCAGCGTAATCGACGCGTCCGCGCGGACCGCAAGAGGTGAAACTGCGACGACCGCGGCGAGCGCGGCAAACACTGCTGGCTTTATGGCTTGCATATTCATTTCTGCCTTTAAATATTAACCTCCCCGATGTCCAGAAGTAGACACTTCCAAACACTTTTCGGATAATTATACCAACAATGGGTGCAGATGTCCATAGCACACCAGGAAAATTTGGCGAGGCACGGGCCGGAGGGCAAACGGTGAATTCGCTTCATAATCGGCGCCCTTATTCTGCGGCCTGCCCTATGCCGAGGATGAAAAGCCGGGGCTCGTTCGTCTGAGCCTCAAGCGCGCCAACGACCGCGCTGCCGCTGCCGTCATCCCTTACCGTCGCGTTTACGATGAACGTCTCGCTGTCCGAGAGGTTGCGCTTGCAGACGAGCCCTACCGTCTCGCCGTTCGCATCCACGCGGCCCGCCGCGAAGTCGACGACGATCCGTCCGTTCTCGGTTCGGACAGACGAAAACGAGACGACCTTCCCGCCCCTGCCGTCGTCGATGCCGCAGATGCCGCCTTTCACCCCCTTCACGTCCCAATGCACGACGGGCGGGACATCCTGTCCCTTCCGGACATAGAGATCGCGGAAATAAAGGTCGCCCGGCTCGGGCTCGGTTCCGGAGAACTGGAATGACGTGCAGTCCGGACACGTCGCGAGGACGGCGAAGCTCCCGCCGAGGAAATCCGGCAGACGCACGACATATTCCGTTCCATCCGCCGCAGTCATGCTGAAGCACGCACCGTCCGGCGAGACCGAGGATTCGACGAAGCTCTTTCCGTTCACCGACAGGTTTTCCGGCCACGGCGAGTCTCCGCTCCCCGTCGCGAATACAGTTCCGCCGTTGACGCGGAGCTGGTGCGGATACTCACTCGAGGCGGTGGACTCGGGGTCGACGTCGAACGCGTTGTGTCCGCCGGCCGCGGCATATGCGAGGACCGTGCCGCCGTTGATGACGATGTCGCCATTTGAATCGACAACGTCATTGGACGTCGAACGCGCGTAGACAAGCCCGCCGTTGACCATGACTCGGTTCAGCGCGCTGAAGCAGTCGTCGGAAGCGGCAAGCTCGAAGACGCCGCCCTCGATGCGGATCGTGTCGCCGCTCGAGAATATCTCTGCGTCCGCCGCGCGGGTGACATCCACCAGGAAGCGCGCGTCGGCGCTGGTGATGTCGATGTCCTTGTCGGACTTGAACACGCGGATGCCAGTCCACGCGGAGGACGTAACGTTCGTCACGATCGCCTCGCAGTGCTTGAACTTTATCTCGCCCGAGGCGTTGACGAAGCGCGCTTCCGCCCCGTTGACTGCAGCCTCGATCTTCTCGCCGCCCTTGAAGACGGCGTCCACAGAACCCTTGTTGACGTACAGCGCCGCCGACTTCGTTCCGCCTATCGTCGCATGGAACTCCCCTCCTGCGAATTCCGCGTGGACGGGACGCGACGCCTCGTCCTTGTTCGCGACGTAGATGCCGTATATCTGGTTCTCCGTTGCGACGCCGATGTCGAGATCGATCACGCCGCCCTTCTGCTCGACGTATCCGAGGACGTTGACGACGGCCGTCTTCGTCGCGGAGACGCCGGTAGACTTCACCCTGAAGACTCCCGATGAGACCACGAGGTTCCTGACTGTCATGAGAGTGTCAGCGCCCTCGAGCCTGAAGGTGCCGTCGCCCGAGAAGCACAGGTCTGCGCCCGAAGCCGCGACCAGCGCAATCGAATTGACCGTGCCAGGGGCCGCGACAAGCCTTGCGGAAACGCCGTCCGACACTGCAATGCCCGACTTGAGGTTCGCGTTCGAGAGGACGTACTCCCCGTCTGCGGAAATCACATACGGCTCGTCGTGATCGCCCGAGACCACAGTTCCTTCGGAATCCGCGTCAGCAACGATGCGTATCTCGCTCAGGGTGCTCCACTCCTTGTAGGACGTATCGTAGAAACGCGCCTTGACGACCATTCCACCGCGCGGAACAGCGATGCCTCCGGCGTATGCCTTCGCCGTCGCGCCAAGGCGGACGCTGCCGTCCGTCTTCCACGGCGAGCTGTCTCCGCTTGCGTATCCGCCCGTCGCCCACGGATCGGACCCGTCTGTCGTGTAGTAGATCGTGCCGCTGCCTGACACCTTGTTGATGTACACGAGCTGCCCGGCGGACATCTTCGCCCCGTCCGTCAGCGCGGCCCCGCTCTCTCCTACTATCAGGGGCGCCGTCGTGTATGCGGGCATCCAGTGGAGTCCGCGGTAGTTGGACATCAACTGCGAGATGCGCTTGTTTATGAACTCCACCTCCTGCTCGCAGTTCGACAGCCAGCTGTCGTATGTGTTGCCCTGACCCCAGCGCGCAAGCTCCCCGGCGATTGCGTCGACGATTTCGGCCTTGCGACGTGCATGGCGTTCAAGACACGCCGGCGCGGTCATCGCGCCACCGGCAGTGAGCATGAACTTCTGCACGAGGTCCGCAAACGTGCGGCGGTATTCCTTGTTCTTCATCAGCGCACAGTGCAGCGCGTTCGGATTGAAGTTGCCGATGTCCTTGCGCTGGGATTCCGTGAGATACCCGGACCCCGTCTCGCCGTAGTCGAAGCTGCCGCGGCGGAGGTAGTGCGCGCCCGCGATGTATCCGTCACAGAATCCGCGGCGGGCAAGCGAATGCTCGGAGTCGTGGCGGTTCCACTTGAAGCCTTCGGATTCCGCGTCTCCTTCGACGCGGTTGCGGAACGCGATGATGTTGTTGGCCATTCCGTAGCCGTTCGCGGGCGTGTCGCCGTCTGCCGTGAAATGCGATGTCAGCAGATAGCAGACGAGGTTGGTGACGTCGAGGTAGACGGGGAGGTCGCGGTTGCGGGTGCCGTCGGGGTTGAGTCCGCGGACAAGGTTGTAGTTCCCTTCGTAGGAACCGCTGTAGCCCTGCAGCGTGTACTCGTGGAGCGCGCGCCACGCGTCGGTCTCGCCTTCCACGACGCCGGTCGTGTACCTGTCTGCGACCTCGGAGTACGACTGGTCGTTAGATGTGCGGACGACGTCGTAGTTGTCCTTGTCTCCCCCGAGGTAGTCCGCGGCGTAGTTCTGGTCGACGCGCTCCTCGGTCTGGTAGACGCCCCAGTAGATTCCGTTGATGAAGAGATGGTAGTAGAGGCTTCGGTTGTAGGGCTGGCCCATGTCCCGCTGCGAGTCGCGCGAGAAGACGTCGTTTAGCATCGTCTCGTTAGCCGTGCGGACGTTCACCCAGGCGTTGTTCTGCTCGCAGCGGAAGTCTATCCGCTTGAACTGCTTCGCGCCGTCCACGCCGAAAAGCGCATGGTCGAGCAGTCCGTTCCCGTACTCGTCGCGGAAAACAATGTGGAAGCCGTGCTTGGGGAAGTTCTTGTTGCGGCTGGTCGCGCCGCGTATGCGGATTCCGCACGAGACGTGGAACTCATCGTTTGTGTCGAGCGGGTATATCTGCTCCAGGAGCGCGAGCCGCTCCCATTCCCGTCCCTTCCTCAGCGCGTTTACGTATATTCCCTTGTTGGCGTCGAACAGGTCCTTCGGGTCCATCACGATGGAAGCCGTGTGGATGCCGTTGGTGAATCCGTTCATGAGATGGGCCATCGCTGCGGAATCGCCGGTGACCGCGCTGTTCATTCCGTAGCGCATGTACTGTCCGTTGACCTTCCTGTCCCCAGGGAAACCCGCCGGAGTCGAGGAGCTCTGCGCGACGATGTCCGCAAGGAAGAGGTACGTCGCCGACGCGTCCTCCTGGAAGATGCTGTCCGGATCCGCCGCGGCGGCGCGGACGACTGTCGTCTTTGAAATCCTTATCGGCGCCGAATAGAGCTTCGTGTTCGCGCTTCCGGGCACCGGCTTCTCGCCGTTCAGGGTGTAGTATATCGCGCGGTCCGGATCGAGAGGGCAGCTGATCGCGAGGTCGAACGCCTTCGACTTGTATCCGTGCGGTTCGCTCAGCACGACGGCAGGCGTGACAGATGTGCGCACCACCGAGGAGTTCTCCGCTCCCGGGGTGGGCTCGGGATAGTACACCCAGTCCAGCGCTCCTTCTTCGCAGACGACGGTCGGATGCAGGAAGAACTCCCCGTCGTCGATCGCGTTGTTCTTTCCGACGATCGTCAGTGTGTTGCCGCCGATGACGAGCGCGGAGGCGGGAATTGCGTATTCTGCCCACGCAAGCGTATCGGCGACGCTTCGAGGCTCTGCCGGGTCGGCGGAGGCGAAGACGCTTCCGTTGATCCTCGCCTCGAATCCGTCGGCGTAGCGGAGACGGAGCCTGCAGGAGTTCCTCGCCTCCTCGGATTCCACGTTGAACGTCTTCCGCCAGGTGAGCTCCCTTGCCTTGCCGAGCATCTCGTCCTCGACGTCGTTCGAGATCTGCGCGCCGAAGGAATCCGAAAACGCCAGCGGGCAGCCAGGGTCGCCGATCAGCTTGAAGTCGGAGGTGTTGAAGTTCGTGAAGCGTCCCCGCGCCGCGCTGCAGTCGAGGACGCATCCGCCTTCGCAGTCGTAGTAGACGAGGCGAAACTCGTAGACGCCCGCCTCAAGGCTGCAGACGCGCATCGCCATGTCCGGAACAGCGGGCGAAGTGCCCTTCTTGTTGTAGGAATGCTCGCCTGTGATGCTCCACTGCGCGACGGTCTCGCCGAGCTTGGAGATCACGCACTCGAAGCCGTCGTTGCAGCCGATTGCAAAAGTCCACTCGCCGGCAGACGGCACATGGAGGGCGCCGGTGATGTCCATCACGAAGTTCGTCGTCGCCGCGATGCCGGGAAACGCCGTGTACTGTCCGCTGAAGGCCCCTTCGTCCTTCGTGACCGAAGTTGAGCCCCTAAACGCGATCATGTCCACGACATTTGTGACGGGAGCCACCTTCCAGCACTCAGGATAGCCGATGCAGTCCTTCGCGACGTCGATGTCCCAGAGCGAATGGCGGTTCTCGGGCTCGCGGATGTCGCCCTTGTTGATCTTGTACGACACAACCTGCAATCCGCCGTCCTGCGCCGTCATGCCGAGCGATCCGCTGACCGGACGGTAGCTTCCGCCGCCAATCCTATACTCGGCATCTGCCCTCTCGCCGACGAGTGTCGCGGGCGCGCGCCCCTCTGCGATCGAGACGTCGTCGAAGCTTTTCGGCAGCCTGTACGACTGGACGATGAAAGACTCGTTCCGCTCCGTTGCGAGGAATAGCGTATGCTTGCCCGCGTCACCCGAGATGTTGCACGCTGCGTGGGCCTCGCCCGCACGCCAGTCGTCGCACACTCCGTCGCCGTCGCACCAGACGATTCCGTATCCGCCCGCGGGGATAATGCAATCACCTTCTATCGCAGACCACTTCGAAGGCTTCTTCCCCGGGTCATTGCCGATGAACCATCCGGAGACATCGACTGCCGCGCTGCCGGTGTTGTGGAGTTCGATCCAGTCTATCCCCGTGCAGCCGCTCTTCGTCGCCAGGCATTTCTCGTTCTTCGCCATGATTTCGCTTATGACGACCTCGGATAGCCCCGCGAACGGCAGGAGCGACATCGCGAGAAGCGAAAATACGATTGGTGCGCTGTTCATGCCAGTGTCTTTGCTGCTCATGTTTTTTGTGTCCGCTTTCTCAAAACCGGCCTTCGGCGGCCGACAGTTTTAATGCGGAAATTCTAGCAAAAAAATCGTCTTGGCAACAATTATACAGGCGTATATGCAATCGCTATACAGGAGTATACAAGAGGCACTATACTTCGAAACGGACTTCAAAGACGGCGTCGATCTCAATGCGCAACGCCACGGAACGCATAAAACAAAAAAGACCGCTTTCGCGGCCTTCCCTATTGGTGGAGATAAGGGGAGTCGAACCCCTGACCTTCTCAATGCCATTGAGACGCTCTACCAACTGAGCTATATCCCCATGAACTAAAACGAGAGATATTATCTCATATCCGCTGCCGAAAGTCAATGGGGGATCTGAAAGTTTTTGGCATTGCGTCTTTCGCGATTTCACCCGTTCGGGTGCGATTCGAAAACGCTGGATTTTGGTATAATGTAGGGCACAGTGCACAACATAAACCATGACAGAGGAGCAGGCTAAAGAGACGTTGGAGGAGATAAATCCATCATGAAAACCGGACTTGTGCTTGAAGGCGGGGCGATGCGAGGGCTGTTCACGGCGGGCGTTCTCGATGTCTTCATGGAGCGAGGCGTCAAGTTCGACGGACTTGTCGGCGTCTCGGCCGGCGCGTGCTTCGGGTGCAACTACAAGAGCGGGCAGGCAGGTCGCGTAATCCGCTACAACAAGCGGTTCGCCCGCGACCCGCGCTACTGTTCGTGGCGGTCGCTCCTTGCCACGGGCGACCTCTTCGGCGCGGAGTTCTGCTATCGGACGCTCCCGCTGGAACTAGACGTCTTTGACGCAAAGGCGTTCGAGGCAAATCCGATGGAGTTCCACATAGTCGCCACTGACTGCAGGACAGGACGGCCCGTGTACAAGCGGCTCGACAAGGCTGACGAGCGCGCGCTTGACTGGATTCGCGCCTCGGCGTCAATGCCGGCCGTCTCGCGGCCTGTTCCGATTGACGGCGGGCTTTATCTCGACGGCGGACTTTCCGACGGCATTCCGCTCCGCTACTTCGAGTCGCTCGGCTATGAGCGAAATGTCGTTGTAACGACGCGCCCCCGCGGATACCGCAAGTTCCCAAAGAAGCGGATGAGCCTTCTGAAGCCCCTGCTGCGCCGGCATCCTGCCATTTACGAGGCTCTGAAGACCCGCCATGTCTGGTACAACAAGACGCTTGAATACATAGACGAACGCGTCGCGGCGGGCAAGGCCGTCCTCATTGCGCCGGACGAGCCGCTGCAGATACCGCGCGTCTGCCACGACCCGGATGTCATGCAGCGCGTCTATGACATAGGCCGCAGGGCCGGCGAAAAAGCCGAGCTGACATTTGACCACTTGACCGCGCCTGTTCCCCTCTGAATACCGGCGATTCCCGTCGCGGAGACACGCGCGTCACAGCGCGCCGACCTCTATGTGGGGAACGCCGCGAAGAGCGCGCCGACGCCCGTCGAACTCGACGGTGAAAAAGTCGCTTCTGTAGCGCCAGCCGCCGAACCGCGAGGCGACCCGGGCGAGCGGATCGTATGAGTGCAGCGAGAAGACGAGGCTTCCGGCGCGGCAGATGCGCCGCGCCGCATTGACGAGATCGGACGGAGTGAGCGCCGCGAGCATTGTGCCGGTAAGCGGCGCCTCGCGGAAGGACATCGTGAGGAACGGAAGCGACACCTTGTGTATCTTCCCGTCCGGCAGGAGTATGAGAAGTTTTCGCATGTGTTGCAATTGAAAAGAGCGGTTCAGGGAACGAGGCGGACGAACACCGCGCTGTGGTCGGAGATGCGCAGCGCGGGGACGACGACCGGCGGGCCCTGCGGGGACAGGCCCCGCGAAACGACGTAGTCCAGCGTGCTCCCGGCTCCGCGGCCACGGCCCGGGTGCGTTATGCGCTTCGACGCGTCCAGTCCGTCGAAGGAGTCGATGAACTTCGCTGCGTCCAGGACCTTGAAGAGCGGCTCCGAGGCGAACTCGGGCGAGAAGCGGTCGGCGTTGAAGTCGCCCGCGATCACGACGGGCGCGCGGTACTTTCCGCGCTTGGGCTGCTCCTGCTCCACGAGCTGTCCGATGGCGCGTCCGCGCTTGAGGCGGTTCTCGTTCGCGATCGCCTCGGTGGTCTGGCCGTAGTTCGACTTGAGGTGCACAGCGTAGACCGTCGCGGTCACGGTCGGGGAGACGACGACGTCGGCCCTCGCGTATCCGCGCGGAGGCTGCGCGTCCTTCCACGTCTTCCACCGGCTCCAGCTCCCCTTCACGACGGGAAGCGTCGTCATGATGACGTCCTGCTGCTGGTCGAAGCGGTCGCGGCGGCGGTATCCGGTGACGACGCAGACGGACAGGTTGGTGCGTCCGATCTCGCGGCAGAGCGCCTCTGCCGTCTCCGCGTCGCGCACTTCGTTGAGGCAGAGCACGACGTCTTCGCCGCCAGAGGGGTCGATCTTCGCGAGCCCGTCGCGGAGCATCTGCCCCGCGGCCCTTATCGTCTCGCGCTCGACCTCGTCGCTCGCGCGGTGCTCCGCGCGTCCGGACGGGAACCACTCGCCGTTCCAAGTTCCGACGACGAGCGCGAGGAAAAGGGATGCGATCGTCATACCGTCATCTCCCGCGCCTTCTCCCGCCGAAAAGGCGACGCCCCGCCCTCGAACGCGAGGAAGGTCTTCTCAGCCCGATATGCACCTGCATCTGCCATCAGAACAAATTATAGCATATTAGAGCCCATCCCCGCACCCCGATTTGAAATTCCGCCCCTGGTAAAACGCGCTTCCAGCGCGTTTCCCCAACACAAGCCCCTCGGGTACGCCTCCTGCACTCTATTAAGCTGGCATAGCTGTAGTGTCCCCATTGCCTCTATTATGCCGAATGCAAATCCGGCACATCTGTTGCGTCATAGTGGCGACGTTGGGCGCGGGCCTGCGAAAGAAGCATGGAGAAGCCGTTTTCGACTTTGCAGCCCGCAGCCGCCGCGCGAGCCATAAGCGGCGTGACCTCGGGAACATAGCGCAGGTCGTAGACAAGCTCGCGTCCTGTAAATTTGTAGTCCGGGATCGGATCAACGGGCGTCGCGTTGACGAGAATGTCGTAATCCTGGGGCGGCGTCTCGCGGTGGAACACACTGAACTTCACGCCGAGTTCCTTTAGCGCGACCTTGACGGCCTGCGCCGCCCCGCCGTCGCCGAGAAGCGCGACCCTGCGTCCCTTGACTTCGCCCGCAAACGCCACGAGCGCGTCCGCAAAGCCCTCGACGTCAGTGTTGTAGCCGACGTACTTTCCATTCTCGGCGACAACTGTGTTGACGGCCCCGACCTTCTTCGCGAACGGGTCGATGCGGTCGAGAAGCGGCATGATCGCGAGCTTGTGCGGAATCGTCACCGCCATCCCCTTCATCCCCATCGCCTTCATGAAGTCGAACGCCTCGCGCGCAGTCTTCGCGGGGAACGGAACCATCACCGCGTCTTCGTCCTCCATCGCAAACGCGGCGTTGTTGATCTCGGGCGAGCGAGTCTTCTCCAAGGGCCAGCCCGTGACGCCATAGAGCGTCGCGGAGCGCGAGACGGACCTGAAGCGGAAGTCGCGAACGAGTTCGTACGGCGTGACGTGTCCGATCGCGCCGAGGCTTCCGACGGACGCATACGTCCATAGCGAGCCGAATCGCGACGCGAGCGCACGGGTAGCAAATCCCTGCGCGCCCATAGCGCAGACGACGCGCGGAACATCGCCCAAATCTTCGGCAAACACCTTCGCGACGTCGCCAAGGTTCCGCGGCATGAACGCGACCTTCGCGACATCGCCGCTTTTCGCAAGCTCGCGCAGCTTCGCCTTGAGGTTCTTCACCGGGCCGTCGAACTTGTGGAGCGACCTGACGACATTCGCGCCCGCCTTGTGCGCAAGCGCAACAAGCTTCTCGTCGCCGAAGCCTTCCTCGAAATCAACATAATCAAAACTGCCTTCTGCGGTCTTTGCGTTCTTTGCGGCTAAGACTTTTTCAAAAAACTTTGCCCTCTCCGCTTCCTCGCCCTCGAACGCACCGCCGTCGCACTTGCGGCGGAACGTGAGCAGACACGGCACGTGCCATGTCGCCTCCTTCGCAAGCATCTCAGAGAACTTAGCGGCTTTCGCTCTCTCGCTCTTCTTCAGAAGGTCGACGCGAAGCTCCACCATGTCGGTGAAATAGCGCTGCGACCTGTACTGCTCGATGTCCTCTTCCAGCGTCTTCCCGGTGAGCGTGAGGCAGATGTGAGAACGCTCCGCTTCCGCAGCGAGGAGCGCGTCCATCACCGCGAATGCCGTCACCGCTTCTACGACGGGCAGTGCACGGCGGACGATGCACGGATCGTGGCGCCCCTTCATCGACAGCTTCGCAGGCTTCATCGTCGCGAGGTCGACGGAATCCTGCTCGACGAACACGGTGGGGGTCGGACGCATCGCCACGGTGAAGCAGACAGGCATCCCGTAGGTGCGTCCGCCCATGATGCCGCCCTGACGCATGGTCGATCCGACAAGGCCGTTGTCACTTACGGAAAACTGGTCATTGTACTTCGATCCTGGAGCAGTGCCTATGAATTCGCACCCAAGGACTTCGCCGAAGACGACGCCCTTCACGCCGGGGACGCCGAACACTGCGGCAGAAATATCCGTTTCAAGTCCGTCGAATAGTGGACCTCCGAGCGCCGGCGGAAGCCCGGAAATGGTGCATCCAATCATTCCTCCGACGGAATCGCCGGCATTGCGCGCCTTGAGGATTGCCTTTTCGTAGTCCTCGTCTTTCCCACAGACTACGTTGCCAAGCGCCACGATCTGCGCCTGGACGAATATTCCGCGTCGCGCGAGATATTCGAGGCACAGCGCGCCGGCGGCGCAGAGCGGCGCGGTGAGGCGTCCGGAGTTCTTGCCGCCGCCCGTCGGTATGCGGCCCTGCTCGATCCACTGTCCGAAGTCGGCGTGTCCCGGACGCGGAACCGTGCGCTCCGCGCCGTAGTCGCCGGGGCGCATGTCGCGGCTCGCGATCTCGCCGACGATCGTCTCGCCGGTCGTCATTCCGTCCGCGGCAAATCCGCCGCGCCAGACGACTTCGTCCGTCTCGCGGCGCGCGGTAGAGAACCTGTCGCGTCCGGGCGCCCGGCGCTCCATGAACTCGGCGAGCTTCTTCGCGTCGACGCGAACGCCCGCAGGGAAGTTCTCGACGGTGAATGTCATCTTCTTCGCGTGCGACGCGCCGCGGACGTCGAGACGGAGAAAGTTCCCAAAGCTCATTTGAGCCCCTTTCCAAACTGTGCCTTTGCCGCAACGCCGTCTTCAAGTGCGGCGTGGAGTCGCGCACGGTCGTTCGCGGCAAGTGCGCCGCGGAAGTCGTCGAGGCGCGCGATGTAGCGCTCGAGTATCGGAAGCAGGGCGTCGCGGTTCGCGAAGAAGAGCTCGGTCCACGTATCCGGGTCCGGAGCGCCGACGCGTGCCATGTCGCGGAAGCTTCCTGCGGAGTATCCGACGTGGTCCCTTGCGAGCGGCTCGCGCACATAGGCCGAGGAGATGAGGTGGCAGAGCTGGCTCGTGAAGGCAATCATTTCGTCGTGATGCGACGGGTCCGTGTAGACGATTCGCGCGAAGCCCATTTCCTTGAGAAGCCCCTCGAGCCTGTCGAGCGGGGCGCGTCCGTAGGTGGGGAAGGGAGTCAAGATCATCGACGCGCCGTCGAAGAGCGAGGCGTCGGAGTTTTCGTAGCCGCTCCTCTCCTTACCGGCCATGGGGTGTCCGCCGACGAACACCCAGCGCGTCTCGTACGCGTATTTCCTGAGATCGCGGCACACGGTACTCTTCACGCCCGTTGCATCGACCACGACCGCGCCTTCCTTGAGGCGCGGCGCGATCGCGTCAATGACAGGCACGACGGCGGACGGAGGCACGGCGACGAAAACGACGTCCGCGCCCTCAACGCGAAAATCCTCCCCCTTGTCGAAAATCAGCGTGTCGTGACCTGCGCGACATGCGGCTTTCTCGAACGACCCCCCGATCAGTCCTTTGCCTATTACCGCTATTTGCATGGCTGCTTGCGGAGCTCCCGTATGCAGTTGTTGTGGTTGTTGATTGTCGAGGCGCCGTCTTGGCCAGATTACTGGCCGACCGCGAGGCGCGCGGCGAGGCGTTCGGGGAGACCCGCGAGGCGGATTCTCTCCTGGGCGGCCTCGATGTCGTACGCGAGACGGCGGTAGCGCACCGTGCGTTCCTTCGGATCGAAGATCACGTACGTCGCGCGCGGGTCGCCGTCGCGCGGCTGGCCGACGGAGCCGACGTTTATGAAATACTTCCTGCCCATGGGCAGGGTGAAATCCTGTGCGTCGATGCGGAAGACCCCGTTCATCGACTTCTCGTAGATCATCGGACAGTGCGTGTGCCCGTGGAAGCAGACCGGAGTCTTCTGGTTGAGGAAGTTCGCCTCGGCCTGCAGGTTGTCGAAGACGTAGCCGAAGTTCTCGGGGTTGTCCATCGTCGAATGGACAAGCGTGATTCCCATCTGCGTGCGCGTGAAAGGCAGGACCCGGAGCCACGACAGCTCGTCTTCCGAAAGCTGCCGACGCGTCCACTCTACGACAGCGGCGGCAGCCGGGTTGAAGTCGTCAAGGTTCTGCTGTGAGGCGACGTAGAAATCGTGGTTGCCGACTACGACGGGGCATCCGAGTTCGCGGATTATGTCCATGCACTCATGAGGGCAGGCGTTGTATCCGACGACATCGCCGGTGCACAGGAAGTCGGTGACACCCTGTGAACGGCAGTCTTCAAGGACGACGTTCAGGGCGTCGAGGTTTGAGTGGATGTCTCCGAGAACTGCAAACAGCTTTGACATTTACTTTGCGAGCACCGCGCTTGCGATCTGAAGGTCTTCGACGGTGGTGATCTTGAAGTTAGGAGCGTGGTTTTCGTATATGCGGACCGTCTCGCCGGCGAGCTCCACCGCCTGGCAGTCGTCCGTCACCTCGTTTTTGCCGAGCTTCGCGTAGGCGTCCTTCAGGACCTTGATCTGGAAGGCCTGAGGGGTCTGCACCGCCCAGAGCTTCGAGCGGTCTTCAGTGCCGGAGACGGTCGAGCCCTTCTCCACGCGCTTCACCGTGTCGGTCATGCGGCGCCCCACGGTCACCGCCGGGACGCGCTTCACGAGCTTCGCGACCTCCGCAATGACGTCGGACTTGATGCAGGGCCTTGCGCCGTCGTGGATCATCACGTAGCGCGTGTCGATGTCGCACGCAGCGAGACCGGCCATCACGGACTCCTGGCGCTTGTTGCCGCCGGGCACTATCGCTTGGAGCTTCGAAATGCCGAACATCCTGACGACGGCCTTCGCGGCGAGCTGCTGGTCCTTGCGGACGACGAGGATTATCCTGTCGACCTCAGGGCAACGCTCGAACGCAATCAGCGACCATGCAACCACAGGCTTGTTGCCAAGGCTGAGAAACGCCTTGTCGGTTCCCGCTCCCATCCGCTCGGACTTTCCGGCGGCGACGATTATCGCTGTAGTCATACCAGGTTCCTCCCGCAGCACTTTTTGTATTTCTTGCCCGAACCGCAAGGGCACGGGTCGTTCCTTCCGACAGTGGGCGAAGGGGCGTGCGGCATCGCCATGCGGTTCATGGCAGCGGCAGCGCCCGGACGAGACATCATGCTCGCGAAAACATCCCCGATCGTCTTGGGCGCAGCCTGCGCCGCCTGGGCCTTTGCCTCGCGCTCTTCCTCGCGCGCGGCTGCGGCCTCTCCCTCGGTGACGGTGATTTCGGACGCGTTGGTGCGGACGGCCGAAGCTGCGATCATGCGCTGGATGCGCGCACCCGTGGCGCTTCTGAACTGGGCGGACACGACCTTCGTCTTGATCGTCGCGATTAGCGTCTCGAACATGCCGAACGCATCCTTCTTGTACTCGATCAGCGGATCTCGCTGTCCGTACGCGCGGAGGTTAACTCCCTGGCGGAGATCGTCCATCGCCCTCAGATAGTCCTGCCACTCGCGGTCGATGACATTGAGGAACACGCCGCGCTCCATGTACGGAAGCGTCTCCTGGTCCTCGACAGCGCACTTCGACTCATACGCCTCCGCAACGCGCTTGAAGACGAGGTCGCCGGCAAGGCCGGGAGTACCCATCAACGGGGCGATCTCCTCCTCCGAGACTGTGATCGGGAAGGTCACGCCGAGCCAGTTCATGAAGTCGACCAGAGAGCCGTCCTTCTGGCTGAACAGATAGCGCTCGGCCTGCGTCTGCACGAGGTCGTTCATCACGTCGAGGATTAGCGAATGGACCTCCTCGGGCGTGCCCATGAGAACCTTGCCCCTGAGCTCGTAGACGATCGTGCGCTGCTTGTTCATCACGTCGTCGTACTCGAGCGTGCGCTTTCTCACCGCGAAGTGCTGCTGCTCGACGCGGCGCTGCGCCGTCTCGACGGAGCGGTTGAGCCACTTGTGCTCCATCACCTCGCCTTCCTTGAGCCCGAGCCTCTGCATGATGCCCGAGATCTTCTGCGAGCCGAAGAGGCGCATGAGCTGGTCTTCGAGCGAGATGAAGAACTGGGAGCTGCCGGGATCGCCCTGGCGCGAGCAGCGTCCGCGCAGCTGGCGGTCGATGCGCCGCGACTCGTGGCGCTCAGAGCCGATGACGTGGAGACCGCCGACTTCGGGCACTCCCTCGCCGAGCTTGATGTCGGTGCCTCGTCCGGCCATGTTCGTCGCGATCGTGACCGCGCCCTTCTGTCCGGCGAGAGCGACGATCTCCGCCTCGCGCGCATGGTTCTTGGCGTTCAGTACCTCGTGCGGAATGTGCGCGAGCTTGAGCATCCTCGAAAGGATCTCGGACGTATCGACCGTCACCGTTCCGAGAAGGATCGGCTGGCCCTTCGCGTGGCGAGCGGCCACATCGGCAACGATCGCCTTGTACTTCTCGCGCTGCGTGCGGTATATCTGGTCGTTGCCGTCGATGCGGTTCACCGGCTTGTTCGTCGGGATAGAGACTACGTCGAGCTTGTAGATCGACTTGAACTCGCTCGCCTCCGTCTCGGCCGTGCCTGTCATGCCGGCGAGCTTCTTGTAGAGGCGGAAATAGTTCTGAATCGTGATCGTCGCGAGCGTCTGCGACTCCTTCTCGATCTCGACACCCTCCTTCGCCTCGACCGCCTGGTGGAGCCCGTCGGACCACCTGCGCCCGGGGAGGACGCGGCCCGTGAACTCGTCGACGATGTAGACGTGGTTCTCCTGCACGACGTAGTCGACGTCGCGCTCGTAGAGGCAGTAGGCCCGGAGGAGCTGGTCCACGACGTGCACGCGGTCGGACTTCTCGACGAACGCGGACTGCGTATCGCGCCTACGCTCAAGCTTCTCCTGATCGGACAGGGACGTGTCGCCGTCTATCGCGCTCATCTCCGCCGCGAGGTCGGGGAGGACAAAGAGCTTCGGATCCTCGGGGCATATCTTCTCGCACCCCTTGTCGGTGAGCGACACCTCGCGAGTCCGCTCGTCGATCGTGAAGTAGAGCTCGTCCTTGAGCTCGCGCGCATGCTCCTTGCGCATCTCGGAGAGCATCTGCAGCTCGACGTCCTCGTGCATCTTGCGCACCTCGGCGTTCTCAAGGAGATGCATAAGCTGCTTGTGCTTCGGCATCGAGTGGTAGACCTGGTAGATGCGGTCCTTCACCTTCTCGACGTCGCCGGACTCAAGCGCCTTCTTCGCCTCCTGGATGAGGTCGTTGCACTGCGCGGTCTGGACGCGCACGATCGCGGACACCATCGGATTCAGCGCCTGGTAGATGTGCGAGGTCGAGAGCGTCGCGGGACCGGAGATGATGAGCGGCGTCCTCGCCTCGTCGATGAGGATCGAGTCCACCTCGTCGACGATCGCGAAATTGTGGCCGTTCTGCACGACGTCCTCGGGACGCTGCGCCATGCCGTTGTCGCGCAGGTAGTCGAAGCCGAACTCGCTGTTCGTCCCGTAGGTGATGTCGCACGCGTACTGCGCACGGCGCTCCTCGGAGTCCATCGAGTTCTGGATGCACCCGACCGTGAGGCCGAGGTACTTGTAGAGATGGCCCATCCACGACGCGTCGCGCTTGGCGAGATAGTCGTTCACCGTGACGAGCTGCACGTTCTTCCCGGCGAGGGCGTTGAGGTAGAGCGGCAGCGTCGCGACAAGGGTCTTGCCCTCGCCCGTCTGCATCTCGGATATCTTGCCCTGGTGGAGGACGATGCCGCCGATGAGCTGAACGTCGAACGGAACCATGTTCCAGGTGAGGGTGTGCCCGCAGACCTCCTCGGTCGTGCCGCACAGGTGACGGCACGCGTTCTTGACGAGTGCAAAGGCCTCTGGGAGAATGTGGTCGAGCGACTCGCCCTTCGCGACGCGATCCTTGAACTCCTGCGTAATTCGCGGAAAATCCTCGTCTTTGAGGTTTTTTGATTGATATTCCGCCTCAATGCGGTTGATTTCACGCACGATCGGCCAGAGCTTCTTGAGCTCGCGGTCGTTCTTCGTTCCGATAATATATTTCAAAAGATTCATTATAGGAAATATTATACCAAAAATTTGGCGACTAATGTGGAACGAATGAAAAGAAAAACCCTCAGAACCTTCGTTCTGAGAGCCTTGCGCCATTGTTGGCGGAAGGGGGGGGATTCGAACCCCCGGTGGAGTTGCCCCCACACAACCTTTCCAAGGTTGCACCATCGACCACTCGGACACCCTTCCAGTCGTTGTTGTGTCGCCTGCCGTTCGGAACGCTATGGTGCCAGGAGCGGGACTCGAACCCGCACATACTCACGTATAGCAGATTTTGAGTCTGCCGCGGCTGCCATTACGCCACCCTGGCGACGCGATCCGCCCAATGGAGCGGGCGAAGGGAATCGAACCCTCGTAGCCAGCTTGGAAGGCTGGAGCTCTGCCATTGAGCTACGCCCGCTTTTTCAGACGAACGGCACATAGTATATCATTTTTTTGGTATAATGTGCAAGGGTGAAAGTAAACAGATCCATACTACCTTCCGGACGCATCGGACTCGCCGTCAGCGGCGGGTCCGATTCCGTCGCACTCGCCTTCCTGCTCACCAAGGGCGGGAAGAAGAAAAACGCCTCAAAACGCTTCGTCGTCCTGCACGTAGACCACGGGCTTAGACCCGAGTCGAAGGAGGAATACCAGTTCGTAAAGTCGCTCGCGAAGCGCCTCGGCGTCCCCTTCCGCGGCACGCACGCGAAGGTCGTGCAAAATAGAGGCGAGTCGATAGAGATGGCCGCGCGCCGCGTGAGGCTCGCGTTCTTCGCGAAATGCATGAAGTCGCTCGGGCTCGACGCCGTCGCGACCGGGCACCATATGGACGACGTCGCGGAGACGTTCCTCATGAAGCTCCGACGCGCGACGCTCGCGGGCATACGCGAGACAAGCGAGGTCGCCGGCGTGAAGTTCGTCCGCCCCCTTCTCGGATGCCGCGACGAGGAACTCAAGGACTACCTCAGGAAGTTCGGCGAGGAGTGGCGCGAGGACGCCTCCAACGGAGACGTCTCCATCGAGCGGAACAGGGTCCGCCACGAACTCATCCCCTACATAGAGAAGGTGCTCGACAAACACATCGTCGAGCACCTCTTCCGCATCTGCATGCGCCTCGGCGGACCCCAGGATTCCTGAGCGCCCGCCAGGCCGCCGACGCCGTCACTTGCCTTCCGGCTTCTTGCCGCCGAAGCGGTCCGCGTCCTTGATCGTGGGCGCGGTCTCGGAGAACGCGAAGTCCTTTCCGGGAAGGACGGCATTCAGCACGATGCCCATCAGCGCGCCGACGGCGAGGCCGGAGAGCGAGATCTTGAGCGAACCCACCGTGAACGCGATCGCGCCAGCCTTCGAGAACGAGATGCCGAGCGTGAGGACGAGGATGAGCGCCGCGATGAGCATGTTGCGCGACTTGCCGAGATCCACCTGGCTCTCGACCAAGTTTCTCACGCCGACTGCGGAGATCATTCCGTAGAGGATGAACGAAACGCCGCCGATCGTGGCCGCAGGGATCGTTCCGATGAACGCCGAGAACTTCGGGCAGAACGAGACGAGTATCGCGAGGCACGCGGCGATGCGGATGACGCGCGGATCATACACCCTCGAGAGCGACAGGACGCCGGTGTTCTCTCCGTACGTCGTGTTCGCCGGCGCGCCGAAGAGCGAGGCGAGGCACGTGGCGAGTCCGTCGCCGAGCATCGTGCGGTGAAGGCCGGGATTCTCGAAGAAGTTGCGCTTCACGGTGGAGGAGATCGCCGAGACGTCGCCGACATGCTCCATGATCGTCGCGAAGGCAAGCGGGAAGACGATTAGTATCGCGCTGGTGATCCTGCCCCAGTCGGGGTTCGACAGGAGCGGGAAGACGGTGTTCCCCATCTTCACTGGGAGGCCGATCCACGCGGCGTTCGCGACGTTCGAGTAGTCGATCGCCTGGCTCATGCCGAACTTGCCGAGCACCACGGCGGCGACATACGAGAAGATGACGCCCATGAGGATCGGAATGATCTTGAACATGCCTCGCCCGAAGATCGAGAACGCGATAACGGTCGCTATAGCGACTAGCGCGACGGGCCAGTCCGTCGTGCAGCTGTTGATTGCGACAGGCGCAAGGACGAGTCCGATGCCGACGATGATCGGCCCCGTCACGACGGGCGGGAAGAACTTCATCACCGTCTTCACGCCGCAGGCCTTGACGAACCCCGATACGACGAAGTACAAAAGCGAGGACGACGCGACGCCCAGGCAGGCATACTGCAGCATCTTCGTCTTGTCGCAGTCCTCGAATCCGGCCGTGCCCGCCATCCCGGCGAGCGCGAAGTATCCGGCGAGGTATGCAAACGACGAGCCGAGGAAAGCCGGGACCATCCGCTTTGTGAGGAGGTGGAAGAGCAGCGTGCCGAGTCCAGCCCAGAGGAGCGTGGCGCTCGGGGAGAGTCCGGTGAGGATAGGCACGAGGATAGTCGCGCCGAACATGGCGAACATGTGCTGCACCCCGAGAACCGCCATCTTCGGGATGCCCAGGGTGCGCGCGTCGTAGACTGCGTCTGAAGCCTGGTACTTGGCCCGAAGCAGGGCAATGGCCGCAGCGAGCTCCGCCGACTCCTCGGGGGTCACGATTCCGTCGTCGGCAACCGCGAGCAGGATCTGCTCGAACTTGGTGAGGTTTGCGTCCCTCGCCGCAAACGGGTGGACGAGGCCTATCAACGCCTTCGTCTCGTCTATGTCGGCCTTGCCGTCCGCAAACGTGAACTTCTCCGCCGCCGTTATAAGCAGCGAAAGGGTCCAGTTGTCCGCAGTTGTGATTTCCGCCATCTTATTTCCTTTCAGTTTCGTTTCGGCCTGAATCAGGCACTTTTACAAGTCCGCTCTTCCTGGCGACGATGTACGTGCACACGTTGTCGCCCGTGACGTTGCAGCACGTCTCGAACATGTCGAGTATCGGGTTGATGCCGAGGCAGAGCGCCACGACGAGCGCGACCTGGTCGGCCGGGAGGCCCATGTTCTCGAGCACCATGAAGAGGAGGAAGACGGACCCGCCAGGGATTCCGCCGGCGCCGACGGAGGCGAAGACAATCGAGACGCAGAGCGTCGCGATCTGGAGGACGCCGAGCTCGTGTCCGAACATGTTCGCGGCGAGGATGACGAACACCGGCAGGTGGACGCACACGCCGTCCATGTTTACGGTCGCGCCCATGGGCAGGGAGAACGAGGAGAGCTTGCGGTCCACGCCGAGCGCGTCGGCGGACTTGAACGAGACGGGCAGGGTCGCCGCGCTGGAGCGCGTGACGAAGGCGGTGATGATGGGCTCACGCATGCGCATGAGCACGCGGTACGGGTTCTCCCTGCAGAAGACGGCCAGCGCGGCCGGGTATACGAAGAGGATCATCGAGACCACGCCCACCACGACGCAGAGCGTTATCTTGGCGTAGGGGCCGAAGAGCAGCACGCCGTTCTCGGCGAAGTTGACGACGGATAGCGCGAAGACTCCGATCGGGAAGTAGTGGATGACGCAGTCGATGAGCTTGAACGATATCTTCTGCGCGCCGTCGCAGACGAGCACTGCCGCCTCCACCGCCTTGCGCGTCTGCCCGCCAGTCTCGGACGAGTCGAGCAGCCAGCGCGCGCAGAGTCCGAACCCGATCGAGAACACGATGATCGGCAGGAACTGTCCGTTGGCGAGCGCGGCGAACGGATTCTGGAAGAGCCCCGTTACGAACGCTCCGAACGAGCCCGAGCCGCCGGATGTCGACATCTTGGCGACGGCGTCGAGGTTGGAGCCGGCGGCCTGGCTGGCGTTTGCCATGGACGGATTCATCATGTACGCCAGGGCGACGCCGAAGACAGTCGCGAAGACGGACGTCGCGAAATACCACACGAGGACCATTCCGCCCACCTTGCCGGACTTCTTGAGCGGCAGCGAGGCCGCGCCGAGTATAAGCGAGAAGAGGATGATCGGGTACACGACCATCTTCAGCATCGCGACGAGGACATTGCCGAACGGCGCCACCCATGGCAGTATCTTCGCGGTCGTTTCAGGAGCGCAGCACTCCGAGAGCACTAGGCCCAGCGTGGTGCCTAGCACAAATCCAATGAGAATCTTTCCTATTAGCGGTATCTTCATTCTTTCCCCCCGAAAGCAGTTTTGAAGTCTTAGTGTCTATGCAGTTTCAAAGTTTTGATTTTTATGTCCAAAGGCCCGCTCCCGGCTATTTGCCTGGGTACTTGAGAAGCGAGGCCACGTCGTAGTTCTTCAGAAGCCCCTTCCGCGCGCCGAAGCCCTCGAGCTCGATCGGGAAGATCATCTTGACGACCGTGCCGCCGAGCCGTTCGACGAGCTTCGCGGCCGCCTTGGCCGTTCCGCCGGTCGCGAGGAGGTCGTCGACTATGACGGCCTTCTCCCCGCGTATCACGGCGTCGGCGTGCATGTGCAGCGTCGCCTTGCCGTACTCGAGCTCGTAGTCCTCCGAGATGGTCCGGCGCGGGAGCTTCCCTGGCTTGCGGATCGGCACGAACGCCTTGCCGAAGCGCGCGGCGATGGCCGCGCCGAAGATGAAGCCGCGCGATTCCGGCGCCGCGACGAGGTCGAAGCTTACGCCCTCCAGCGCCTCGGCGATCTCGGAGAGGGCGAGGTTGAAGCCCTCTCCGGACTCGAGGATTCCGGTAACGTCGCGGAAGAGGATGCCGGGCTTCGGGAAGTCCGGAATCTCGCGGACGTAGTCGGCGAGGCGCGGACGCCCCGCGAGGAGCTTGTCCATGAGCCTTGCGATCTGGTTCGACTCCTCGTCCGTAACCACGCCGTCCTGGCGCACGCGCTGCAGCAGCGCGTCCAGCTCGCATGCGCCGGGTTCGCCCTTCAGCACGAACGGACGGATCGTCCTCAGTATGACCGACGTCTCGCCCAGCGTGACGCGTCCGTCGAACATCACCGCCATCCGAAGCGAATCGAGAATCTTGAGCAGCCTGTAGTCTCCAACCATACCTACCTCCTCACATCACGGCGTACTTGGCGACGAAGATCGCCGTAAGAATGTACATGATCCAGTGGATGCGCTTGAAGTTGCACGCAAGCGCATTGATGACCGTGTACGCGATGACCCCGAACATGATGCCGTCCGAAATCGAGTAGGTGAACGGCATCGCGGCGATCGTGAGGAACGCGGGCACCGCGGCGCCTGCGTCCTGCCATTCGATGTCCGCGCACGAGGAGAGCATCATGTATCCGACGATGATGAGCGCAGGCGCCGTCGCGAAGCCGGGGATCGCTAGGAATATCGGCGCGAATACGAGCGCGGCGGCGAAGAACGCGGCGGACGTGACGCCCGTGAGGCCGGTCTTGCCGCCGGCCATCACGCCGGAGGCGGACTCCACGAACGTCGTCGTCGTGGAAGTGCCGAACACCGCGCCCACGGAGGTCGCGATGGAGTCGGCGCAGAGCGCGCCGGAGATGCGCGGGAGCTTGCCGGTCTTGTCGAGGAACCCGCCCTTCATCGACACGCCGATCAGCGTGCCGAGCGTGTCGAAGAGGTCGACGAAGAAGAACGCGAACATCACGACGAAGAAGTCGAGCGACTTGACGAGCGACCAGCCCGAGCCGACGACCTCGCCCTTCACGGTGTGCGTCCAGCCTTCCGGATTGAAGAGCGCGCCGACGGTCGAGCCGAACTCTGAGAAGTTCTGGGCGAGGCCCTTCACCGAGAAGTCGGGATAGAGCGAGAAGAAACCGGCGGCGGGATCGGGAATGTACGCGCCGCACGCCTGCGCGGCCATTCCCAGTCCCCACGTGAAGAGGATTCCGAAGAGGATCGCCCCCTTCAGCCCCTTGACGAGCAGAAAGCCCGTGAAGACCGTTCCGAGGAGCGCGAGCACGGCGCAGATTCCGCTGGTGTGGAACGGCACCTCGGTGAACTTCACCATCGACACGAGCGTGGCCGGGCTGTCGACGATGATGCCGGCCGTCTTCATCGCAATAAGGCAGATGAATAGGCCAATGCCCGCTGCGACCGCCTTCTTGAGCGATATCGGAATAGCGTTGAATATCCCCTCGCGGACGGGAGTGAGGGAGAGCGCAAGGAACACAAGCCCCTCGACGAACACGGCGAGCAGCGCGAACTGCCAGCTGTAGCCCATGCCCAGGACGACGCCGAACGTGAGGAACGCGTTGAGGCCCATTCCCGGGGCGAGGACGAACGGATAGTTCGACATGAACGCCATGAGGAGCGTGCCCACCACCGCGGCGACGGCGGTCGCCACGAAAACGCCGCCCTTCGGGATGCCAGCGGCGGACAGGATGCTCGGGTTGACGGCGAGGATGTACGCCATCGTCATGAACGTCGTGAGGCCCGCAACGAACTCGGTGCGCACCGTGGTCCTGTTCCGCTTGAGCTTGAATATCCTGCCGAGGAACGTCGTCTCGGGCTCCTCGCTCTCGGCCTCGCGTGTCAGCCACTTGAGGTGGGCGCCGATCCTGATGGACTCCTCCGGCGTCACGACGCCGTCTTCGAGCACGTCCTCCAGGGCCTGCACGAACTCGGCCATCTCGTCGCTCTGCTTGATGCGCTCCTTCGCGTACGTGAGGAGCAGCACCGCCTCGGCGCGGTCTACCTTCCCGTCCTCGAGAATCGTCTTCTCGAGCCGACGAATCGATTCCTTGATGTCGCTCATCTCAACTTGGCCTTTCGTCCATTATACGAGGTTCAGGATGTCCGAGAAGCCGGTGATGTCCAGCACTTCCTTGACGGTGGGCTGTATGTTCGCGATCTTGAGCTCGCCGCCCTTCGCCATCATCGTCTTGTGGGCGGTGAGGAGCAGCCTAAGCCCCGCAGAGCTCATGTAGGGCACGTCCGCGAGATCGAGAACGACCTGCTTCGCGTCGCCGAACTTGAGCCCCGCCTCGAGCTCGGGTGCCGTGACTGTGTCCACGCGTCCGCTGACGGAAATGGTCAGCGTGCTTCCATCTGTATTAGTTTTGATCTCCATATTCTTTTCCCATTGTAAGTATGTTCCTGTCGTTGTTCCGCCTGTAGGTGACAGGCGACATCGTCTTCTTGACGATCAAGATTCCAAGTCCCCCGACCTCGCGGTCGTCTGCGCAGAGCGTCGTGTCGGGGTCGCGGTACGAGAGCGGGTCGAACGGCTTGCCGTTGTCCGTTATCACGAGTCGCACGCCGTCCGGATGGTGCGTGCGCTCGACCGTGAGCGTCCAGTCCGTCGCGCCCGAATAGCGCACGATGTTCGCGAATATCTCGTCCGAGGCGACCATCATGATGTTGGCGCAGTCGTCCGGAACGCCCTCGAGCGCCTTCGCGAGGTCTGCGGACGCCTTCGCGAGGTCCTCCATCGTCGGCCTGTACTCGCCCGAGAACGTCTCGGGCTCGCCGCGGTAGCGCAGGACGAGCTGCGTGCAGTCGTCCGCCTGCTCCGCGCCCGCGGCGTGGCGGCGAACGTCGGCTATGACCGTCGAGAGGAGTCCGTCGCGCCTCTTGGTGCAGCCCGAAACCGTCTTGAGGAGCCGGTCGTCGCCGTAGAGCTCCCCGGCCGCGTTGTGCTGCTCGACGATTCCGTCGGTGTAGAGGTATATCGCGTCGCCCGGCTCGAGCTGCAGCTCGTTGACGCGGTAGCGCGCGCCCGCCATCGCACCGAGGACGAGCGAGGGGCGAGACCTGAGGTACTCGACCTTCCCGCCGAGCCTCACGATCGGCGGATTGTGCCCGGCGTTCACGTACGACACGTGACCCGTGCGAATGTTCAGCTCGCCCGCCCAGACCGTGACGAACGTGTTGGAGGAGTTCCCCTCGCAGAGCGCGTCGTTCGCCTCCTCGAAGACCTGCCCGATCTGCTTGCCGGTCTGGGCGACGCTCTTTATGAGCGCCTTCGCCCTCATCATGAACATCGCGGCCGGCACGCCCTTCCCGCTCACGTCCGCGACGAGGAACAGCACGCGGTCGGACCCGGTGAAGTAGAAGTCGTAGAAGTCGCCTCCGACCTCCTTGGCCGTGTCCATCGACGCCCAGATGTCGAAGCTCGTCTCGTCCGGAAACGGAGGGAACACGTTGGGGATCGCCGCCAGCTGTATGTCCGTCGCCATCTTGAGCTCCTTCGCCGTCTGCAGCTTGATCTGGTTGCGGACGAAGGCGGAGATCACAAACCCGACGAGCAGCGCGACGAACACGAGCGCCGCGCCGTTGAGCACCGCCGTCGCGCCAACGAGGACGTCGCGCTGCACGGCGGCGGAATCGCGCGGGATCATTACGTACGTCGGGAAGCCCTCGATCTCCTTGCGCTTCCAGTAGAACGAGTCGTCCGGCTCCTCCCACTGCGCGCCCTCGCGGTTCGGCTCCTCGTAGTCGGAGAGGACAAGCCCTGACATCGTTGTCACCACGATCCCGCCCGTGCCGCCGACGCGCCAGTTGCGGAAGAGGTCGACGAGGGACGCGCGGGAGAGAGCCCGCAGGGACGCGCCGTCGCAGCCGATCTCGACGAATCCGCCCGTCGTCGGCATCCAGACCCCCACGAACTTGCGCCACGCGCCGTTCGCGGTGTTGGAGCGGTACGGCTGGCAGTACTCCGTCGCGAATCCGTCGACGAGGCACATCATGTCCTCCGCCTTGCCGCCCGCCGTCCTGAAGTTGAAGGCCGGCTTCCCGGGGGCGGCAAGGTAGTCCTGCACCGAGGCATGGATGATGTCGCCCTTCGCGTCGGCGATGCTGATTTCAGTTACGCCCATCTCGCGCGCAAGGTCCTGAAGGGACCGCAGGTCGGTCGGATAGCCCTCGTCGAGCCTCTCACGGACTGCCATGCACTGTCGGACGAGTCGCTCGTCGACGCAGTCCGTGATCTCGTCTTCCACGCTTTCGAACGTGCTGTCGATCAGCTTGTAGGCGTCGCGCTCCGAAAGCCGGCTGTGGAGGAACCACGTGAAGGCCATCGACAGCAGGAACGCCGCCAGCACGCTGAGGACCAGCTTCAGGTTCAGGCTACGGCGCTGCGTCATTTCGCCCTCCCTTCCGCAATGACGGCGTTGGCCGCGGCAAGCACGTCGGGACGGCGCTTGTCAACGGCGACTCCGTAGATGTATCTGGTCTCAAGCGGCGTCACCAGAAGCCGTCCGCCCGACGACTCGGCCCTGGTCTTAAGCTGCATCGCGTCGAAGAACACCGCATCGACCTCGTCCTTTTCGAGCGCTTCGAGCGCTTCGTTGACATGGGCGAAGCGCATGGGGTCGCATCCGTGAAGGCAGAGATAAAGGTCGTCGACCGTGTCCGACTCGACTGCGACGCGGCAAGTGGATATCTGCGACATGCGCGGCTTGCGTCCGTCCTTCCGGTACAGAAAGCACCCGCCGCATTCGTCGTAGGGCTCTGAGAAGTCGACGTCGCGGCGGCGGGCGTCGGTGATGGCGATTGCGGCGATTCCCATGTCGGCCGTGCCCGCCTTCAGCCTAGGCAGGATTTCGTTGAAGTTCGCGCCTTCGACGACAAGCTCCCTCCCCATCCTGGCGGCGATCCGCCGCGCAAGGTCGATGTCCGTGCCGACGATTTCGCCGGCCTCGTTCCTGTAGGAAAACGGAGGCACCGAAGGAAACGTCATGAGAAGGAGCGGACGCGACGCATCGGTGACGCGCGGATCGACCGGGCCGCCCCTGTCCCCTTCGGAACATCCGGCGAACGCGGCGAGCGCAAGCAGAATGCAAAGTCTTTTCATAGCCTGAACATGTTCCTGTTGAATCCCGTTGTCGTCATGTTGCGCCGCGCCGGTATCTCGACCATCAGGTTGGCCACGAGGTACGCGCGAAGCGAGGAAGCCGTCGAGTCTGCGTCCGTTATGTCGAAGAGTATCCCGTCGTCGCGCACAACTATCACGACGCCGTTCGACCAGTCGACGGAGATCTCGGCATGCGTCCTGCGGCCAGGGTTGCGGTCCTTCACCAGCATCAGCGTCTCCTCGACGAGAAGCGACACGAGCCCCGCCTTGCGCTCGTCCATCCCCTTGCGAGTGCCGAGGAACCTGCCTACCGTCGCGGACACGTCGCAGATGGACTTCGCGTCCAGCACGAGGTCGTAGACGCGCGAGCGCCTGATGCGCGCGCGGTCAAGGAAGAGCGGGAACACCCCGCGCCCACACCTGTACGCGACGTACGCCGCGACGATGCCGATGGCGGCGTAGGGACTGACCGCGAGCGCGGACCATACGCCGCGCTCGCCGAAGAGCCAGCCGGCCGCCGGCGCCAGCGCGACGGGCAGCACGAACGTGGAAAGCGCCGTCACGCCGACGGCGAGCCCCTCGCGGACGCGGAAGGTGTAGTACGAGTTCAGCAGCATCACGAACGCAGTGCCGACGAGCCCGAGCGAGACGATGCGCACCGCAGTGCGCGCCGCGTCGGCGAGCGACGGATCGGTTATGCCGACCATGGAGACGACAAGCTGCGGGAACGCGACGAGGAGCAGCGTGAGCAAGAGCCCCTCGGACGCAGACACGCACGAGGCAAGGCGCATGATGCGGCGCGTCAGGCGGTCGTTCTTCTCGCCTATGTACACGCTCGCAAGCGGC
The DNA here is from genome assembly GCA_016296065.1 of Kiritimatiellia bacterium. Lineage (GTDB taxonomy): Bacteria > Verrucomicrobiota > Kiritimatiellia > RFP12 > UBA1067 > UBA1067. The sequence goes on along the minus strand of JAEDKA010000013.1, from coordinate 20,603 downwards.
TGCGCCGCCGTCGCGACGCCGTCGAACGCCTCGCTCACGCCGAGAATCGCCAGGACTGCGGCGAGGACGGGGAGCCTCCCCTCGCCGAAGCGGGATATGACGTAGAGGTTGAGCATCAGCGTTAGGCCCGCCTGGCAGAGGCGGATGCTCGCGTCGCCGAGCGCGCACGCGCATATGCTCCACGTGTCCTTGAACGAGAAGTGGCGCACGAACGCCATGGAGTTCTCCTCGCGCCGCAGATGCATGAGAAGGACGCAGAGGGCCATGAGGTGCCCGACCGTCGTGCCGATGGCGCATCCGGCGAAGCCGTAGCGCATCGTGAGCGGAATCGAGAGCGCGCAGTTGCCGAGAAGCTGCGCCGTGTAGGCGCCGGCGCAGATGCGTCCGTCGCCGTCGGCATAGCACATGGACGAGAAGTAGAACGACAGCGGCTCGAGGACAGCGCACGGGAGGAACCACACCCAGTACTCACGCGCTCCGGAGAGCACCGCCCCAGAAACGCCGAACGCGGCAGTCGCCGCGTTGCGCGAGAGCGCGAGAGCGCCCATGAGGAGAAGCCCGAACCCAAGCGCGGACCAGAGGCCCTGCGTAAGCAGCTCGCTCGCGCGCCTGCGGTCGAAGCGCCCCATCTCCATCGCGTAGAGGACGCTCGTCCCGGTTCCGACCAGCAGCGCGAAGAACGACACCACGTTGAACACCGGCTGCATCAGGTTGATTACCGAAAGCCCGTCTTCGCCGATGATCTGCCCGCATATGACGCTGTCGGACAGCCCCATCAAATACTCGACCGCCATCGCGAAAGTCGCGGTGGGCAGGAATTTTGCGAACTTGCTGGCGGCGAAAGTCATTATGCCTGTCAGAGTGTGCCGAAAATGCGGTCTCCCGCGTCGCCAAGACCGGGGACGATGTAGAAGTGGCTGTTGAGCCGCTCGTCCTTCGCAGCAGTGAACACAGGCACGTCAGGATGCTCCCTCTCGACCTTCGCGATGCCCTCCGGCGCGGCGATGAGGTTGAGGAACACGATTCGCCTGTAGCCGAGCTTCTTGAGCTGCGCGAATGCGTCGCACGCGCTGCCGCCCGTCGCGAGCATCGGATCGATCACGATCGCGAGCTCGTCGTTCTTAGCCGGCGGAACCTTCGCGTAGTACGGCACGGGCTCGGCCGTCTCCTCGTTGCGCTGCATCCCGAGAACCCCGACCTTCGCGTACGGCAGGACGTGCAGCATCGCGTCGAGCATTCCCATGCCGGCGCGCAGGATCGGAACGATCACGATCGAGTCCTCGATCTTGACTCCCGTCGTCTTCGCGACCGGCGTGGTGACCGGAACCTCCACCGTGCGCAGGTCCTTCAGGCTCTCGATCGCGAGGAACTCCGTGATCTCGTTGACAAGCTCGCGGAACTGCTTCGGCTTGGTGTTGATGTCGCGCATGAGCGTGACGCGGTGCTTGACCAGCGGATGGGTAAGTACGGTATGCATGGGCTTTTGGTTTTCGAAGTTGATAATTAGGAAATTTTTATGGTAATCCGTTTTTCCTCATGATTCTATTGTACCAAATTCCGCGCCGATTCTCAACCCGACAGCGACAGAATGTATTCCGATCTCGCGGAGGTCGTCGGCGTGCCGTCACGACGATGGACACCGCGCTCGCCGCATGGCCGGACGGGGCGTTCGTTCTCGCCTTTGCCGTTTTTGGCATGGGACTCCTGCCTTTAGGGAAAAAGTTTTCCCTAAAAGGGGCAGATACAACCCTCTTCGGACCGTGACAATCCGCATATCAATGCGGTTTTCAATGGTCGGACCGACGAGATTTGAACTCGTGACCTTTTGCACCCCAAGCAAACGCGCTACCAGGCTGCGCTACGGTCCGACGTAATGCCAGAAAAATTGGTAGCGGGGGCTGGATTTGAACCAACGACCTTCAGGTTATGAGCCTGACGAGCTACCAGGCTGCTCCACCCCGCAATCTGGCGCCTTCCGAATGGCGGGGCTGGCGGGAGTCGAACCCACAACCCTCAGATTCGTAGTCTGATGCTCTATCCAGTTGAGCTACAGCCCCAAATCGGAAAACGGGAGATAGTATACCATATCCCCGTGATGCGCGCAAGGGGGTATCTGCGATTTTTTACGAGCCCTTCGACCACGATTGGCACGGACAGCCGGTGTCGAACCGACATCGCTGGATTTGGAGTCCAGGACACAGCCTTTATGCCGCGGCACATCCGCCGCGTATCTGCTATCGGCTCAGCTGCCTGTAGCACTCGTAGGCCGCGATGGAGACGGCGTTGGCGAGGTTGATGCTGCGCGCGTGCTCGCCCGGCATCGGAATGCGGAAAAGCGACTCGCGGTAGCGTTCGTAGAAGTCCTTGGGGAGTCCGGACGACTCGTTGCCGAACACAAGCGCGTCGCCCGGCTCGAAGCTGCAGTCGTAGAGCGACTTCTCGCCGTGCGTCGAGAGGAAATGGAAGCGCCGCGGCTGGACGGACGCGAGATAGTCCTCCCACGTGTCGTGTATCATGAGGTCGAGGTGCGGCCAGTAGTCCAGCCCCGCCCGCGCGACATAGCGGTCGTCGAGCGCAAAGCCGAGCGGCCGCACGAGATGGAGCGGAACGCCCAGCCCCACGCACAGCCGCCCGATGGCGCCCGTGTTGTGCGGAATCTCCGGCCGCAGCAGGACAATTGAGAAGTCAGCTTTCATTTGCAAATCCGCCGCGTGATATTAACCACTCCACAGTTTTCATGCACATGTTATGGGCACTCCTCTCGCTTCAGGTCGTTTTCAAGGCGCGCGACAAGCGGCTGCCCGTAGTCATCACTTTTCATGGCGACGCGTCGGGGAGTACGGACAGCCCGAGCCGTTGGCCGTCGAGCCGCACCAGATGCACTTGTTGCCTCCCGGACCATGCCGGTGCAGCCGGTCCGGACCATACGCGCACCCATGTCCGTAGCTGGACGAGCCGCACCATTCGCAGTGCTTCTCGTCATCGCGATGCTCATGAAGCCGGTTTGGGCCGTACGAGCAGCCGTGTCCGTAGCTCGTCGAACCGCAATGTCTGCATTTTGTCGCCATGTCAGTTTTCCTTTCGATGCATATTATAGCATATTGCGCATCTCTATCATTCGCAATTACGGCAGGGAGTAGTACGCACTACAGCCAATTGTTCCTGTGATAGCCTGACATCTCACCTGTATCCCGGGCATCTTCAACCGCCACCCTTGCCAGAACACGATCATGCCGCATATCACAAGAAGCAGAAGCAGCGCAGCACCAACCATACGCAGCAAAACCCCTGAAAATCAGCGTTTCGCGGGGTCTGTCCCCGCAGGTCTCACGGAACCTCGATTCTTGAAAAGAGCCACTTGCCGTCTGTCTTTTCAAGGTGCGCAATGAACTTATCGGCCCTCGGTTTGTATCTTGGCGAAGTCGCCTCGGTCCCCGAGTAATCGATCCACCCCTCTACCCTGGCTTCGGGACCATCGATGCTGATTTCGAGTTCTCGGAACTCCACGGCGATCTTCCTCGCCCCGGATCGGAAAACCAGCAGACCACCAGCGATGTCGTCTTGGGAATAGGATGCCTTGAGGCCGTGCTGAGGGTCGATGACCGTACACCCGCCCTTAAAATGGCGCGCAAGCGCCTGCGACTTTCCTGCGCATTCCATCACGGGCTCTCCCGGCTCCTTCGCCGCCAGCCTCTCGACGTCGGCGAACACACGCCTGACCTGAGCTCTCGCGCTGTGCGTGAAAAGCCACAGCGACACCGCAGTCGCAAGGAGGATGGCGTAGACTATCGCACGGCGCACAGTCATGAGCACGCTTCCCCTATCGGCACCTTCGCACCGCCAGCACCTCGGTGATGTACATGATGTGCAGATCGTCGGCCGATGAGTACCAATTCTCTAACGGCGCGAACGGTCTCGCGACAATTATATTTTCACTTCCCTCCATGCTGAGCGCAGTAGCGCTTGCCCTCGCACTGCGCGGCAATCGCCATAACCGACGCAAGCGCAACCGCAACAACAACCATCAGTCTTTTCATTCCATGGCTCCTTTCGTTTCTACATACATTATACCAAATCCCCTTCTTCCCGTATACCCGCGCAGCACCGCAAATCCGCACCTCTTCTTGATCGTTTTCCAGTCTCCCAGCGACATGCCTACTGCACTCTCAGCAACGTGCCGTTGAGCGGGGCGACCGGCTCGAGCCAGACGGAGTCGATGGAAATGGAGTCCATGCCGGACTGCGTGTCGTTGAGGAACGAAAACACGTTTTCGCCCGCCTTCAGCAGCTCGCGTGGGATGGCGAAAGGATGGTCCGTTTTCGTGCCAGGCGCGTCCTTCGTCGCGAGGCGCTCGCCGTTCAAGTCGATGCAAAGGCGCGTTCCCGTTCCACCGCCTTCGGGGCCCGTGCGGAAGTGGAGAATCCAGTCGTACTCCCCCGCTAGCGACTGCGGCATCACCGCGTGCCAGCTCATGTGGTTGCCGTCGCCCGTGTACAGCATCGCGCGCGGCACGTGGCGCATGTTGCCATCCACCACGTGGTACTCGTCGTACACAAGCCCCTCGTGTCCGAAGTCACTCCAGTCGTCGTCGCGCCTGCCCACCTGCCAGCCGCCGCCGAGCACCGCCGCGTCGAGCGTCACCACACCCGTTCCGCTGTCGATGCGCGTGACGGTGAGCGTGTTCGTGCCGACAATGAGCGCCGCCGCCGGCACGAACCACCTCTGCGTCGCGCCCGCCTTGATCGAACGGTTGCCGAGCGGCTTGCCGTTGACCGCCACGCCCAGCCGGCCCTCCGCCGAGTTGCTCGTCGCCTTCCAGCGGAAGATCTGCGCGCGGCCGTCGTCATACCCGGCCTCAATCGGGAACTTAAACGTGACGGACACCCCGTTCGTGAGTCCGCCGTTCGGAACGGGCCACAGCTCGCCGTCCACGTCGAAACCGCCCTCCGGCGCCGTGTCGGCGGAAAGCTCCGTCGTCGCGTCGTTCTCGACGCCCACGCGCCACGTCTCCGCGCGCGGCCAGCCGAACGCCGCCAGGACCTCCTGCTCGGAAAGCGTCCGCTTCCAGCACGCGAACTGCTGGATGCTGCCCCTGAAGCACTTGTAGTGGTTGCCAGAACTGGTCGGGGGCATCTTGTATGTGCCGTTCTGGGGGGATTCCGTTCCGAAGCGCAAGACGGTTCCGGGATTCGGAACGAGGTTCACCGTGTCCGCGTATGTCTGCGACACCCGCTTCAGAAGGCCGATGTCGGTGTTTCCGTCCGGCGTCGTCAATCCGTCCTTGATCAGATACGCCGTCACATTCTGCCCGTCCACCGTCACGGCGAAGTCCACCCAGCCGCAGCCGTTGGAAATCACGAAGCTCTCGCCCAGATCCCAGCTGCTGTTGTACGTGTGAATCTGGAGCTTGCGCCACTCCGTGCTGGTCCCGGCCAGGCCGAACATCATGCCGCGCGAGGCGCCGTAGCCGAATCCGAGCAGCCACTGGGTGTCCAGCACCGGCTCGGAGAAGTCGGGGCGGAAGCGGACGATCCAGGTGTATTGGCTGTCGAAGCCCGTGAGCGGCGTGCCGCACGACGCGGCGCATGGGGTGACATAGCCGAGCGTCTGCGTCTCGTTCGTCCAGACGACGTCTTGCGGGAAGTAGAGCGTCTGCATCTGCCGCCCCACGCCGCGTCCGGGCATGCGCACAAACTCGTTGGAGATGACGGGCTTGTGCCCCTCTTTGCCGTAGGAGCCGGTGGTGAGCACGACGGTGTTGAGGGAGTTGGTGATCTCGCCGACGTCGAGGATGTGGTTTCCGTTCTTGTCGATCGCCATGCCGCGCATCCAGATGTAGGCGTCCGCGAACACGTCCTCGCTGCTCACGGACACTGTCGCCGCCGGGAGCGCCGTGCTCACCGCAACCGCCGCCAAGCCAAAGACAAATGACATTCTCTTCATTCTCTGCACCCTTTTACAGATAGTCATACCGCAACAAGGGGTCCGCTCCGCGACTGACTGCCGCAGGGTCTACGGCGTTCACAAAGCGGACTTGATCTTTGCGACAAGCTCTGCGTACTCGGCGTCGGAGAGGAACTTCCGCTTCGGGTTCATTGCGAACACCCCGCCCCACTCAAACTCGTCGTCCGCATACTTCGGCACAAGGTGGAAATGCAAGTGGTGCCCTGTGTCGCCGTAGGCGCCATAGTTGACCTTTGTCGGATTGAAAACGGCATGCAGTGCCTTGGCAACGCGGTTGACGTCGGCGAAAAACGCATTTCGCTCCTCGTCGGACAGCGCGGTGATCTCGCTCACATGCAGCTTGGAGGCGACTATCACGCGTCCGCGGTGGCTCTGCTCCTTGAAAAGGTAGAGCTTTGTCGCGTCAAGTTCGCATATCTTGATTCCAAATACGGCGAGGTATTCGCCCTCGGCGCAATAGCCGCAGGTCTTCATCTCCTCGGCGTAAGGCATACAACGTTCATCAATTTTCATGCGTATATTATACCATATAACTTAAAGCAATAGGCACCCCTCTGTCCCGTCGTGTATTGCAATATGTGACCGGGAGAGCAACGGCAAACAGCATAATGAAACTCCGACGGTTGGCAAAACGCCTTCGCTACCGCTCCGGCATGCGCTTCGCGCTCCTCAACCGCCCACATCCGACACGACGAGGCGGTCCCTCCCAAGGAGACGCGGCTTCCAGCCGCGTCACAATGCGCCACAACTGACGGACAAACTAGTCGCGAGCTCTCGCCTCCACGCGGCATATCAGTGACAAAACATTGGAGTGATGAAAAACAAAATGACAGCTGCGGACAAAATACCCCAACACCGAAAGAAGATAGCGGGGAAAGCAACCAATATGCAAATGGCAAACTGTCCAGTACCAACAACGCTGGAAACCGGACAAGGAACGAATCCATGTATCAGGCACGACGAATATCCAACGACAAGCAAGGCTATCGCTATGTCACAAAATAGCCGACGCACACCATCCCACTTCTTCATCTCGCGTCCTTTCTCCCTGACGAACCGTTCGGGATGTCGGCGATCTGGTCAAACTTTTTGCCACGCCCGCCGATTTCAAAAAGATGTCTCCCATCTACGATGAAGTCTCCATGCGGCGGTCCAGAGCCGCCGCAAGCGGCGCTATCTCATCGGCATCCATAACGATTCTCCATAATGTTTCCAAACACTTTATTTTCTCTTAAAAAGTGTCTCCATTCATCACGCTGGAAATTATACCACATGATCTCGTCGTAGTTCAAGCGCAAACTTGCCGGTAATTCACTGATGGCCGATGTGCGCAAAGCATCATCGAGAACATTGGAAACTGTCTGGCGCGGCAAATCCGCCGCGGATGAAGCCGCCACCCAACGACGATTTTTTGGTATAATATCATTGCTTTCGGGAATTGATGCCCCGGGATGGGGATATAAAACGGAAGTCGTCCGGACCGGGCCTGCGGCAAAGGAGATTCGCAGGAATCCGCATGGGGCCGGGTAGCGAGGTAATCCGCTGAAAAACGCGGACGCCGCTCAGCGGCATGGCTGGCAGGGCCGATTCCAAACTGCAGCGACGGCGCGTGCCGTCGGCGAAACGCAAACGCATCCTGCAATGCAGGCGAAAGGAATCGGACATGAAGAAACTAGAAACAAGAAGCATGAATGAGGTCGCAGACGCACCGTCAGCCGTCGCTTATAGCGATGTCCAGCGGATGATTGTCCATGTGCGAAATCAGCAGGTGATCATCGATGCAGATGTCGCGAAACTATACGGTGTGGAGACTAAACATATCAACCAGGCAGTACGGAACAATCGAGACAAGTTCCCTATTGACTATGTGTTCGCTTTAACGTCCGATGAAGCTAGTGATTTGCGGTCAAAATTTTTGACCGCAAATATCTCGTCTAAAAGCCGGGCTCTGCCAAAAGCATTCACCGAGAAAGGACTGTACATGCTGGCGACTGTCCTGAAAAGCCGCCGTGCAACGGAAGCCACATTTGCCATCATCGAAACCTTCGCAAAGGTAAGATTCCTCAAGCGAGAACTGGTGGATCTGCACACCGAAGCGGACAAGCAGAAACGCGGGGAGAAGATGCGGCATTTCGGCGAGGTCTTGACCGACATCGTAATGCCCGACCTCGACACCGTGGAGACAGAATCCTCACTTGAACTTAACTTCTTCATCGGAAAGCTCAAGCACTCAGTAAGACGAATCAAGCGCGCCAATCCAAAACGGCAGGCTTAAGTAAGGAGGCAAAAAAATGCGCATAATGGCAACATCTGACTTGCACGGCAGCTTTGAGGGGCTTGATCCCGACGGAGCGGACGTCGTCGTTATCGCCGGAGACATCGCGCCGCTTCGTGGACGCGGTCCATGGCACATCAACGACCAGAGGAAATGGATAAACAAGCAGTTCCACGAATGGACGTCGTCCTATCCAGACATCCATTTCGTCGTCATTCCCGGCAATCATGATTTCTTCCCAATTGCACATCTGCTCTTTAAGGAAAAGAAGATGGATTGGAGATACGAATTCTCGCCCAACGTCCACTTCCTGTGCGATTCAGGAACGGAGATTGACGGCGTCAAGTTCTATGGAACGCCATGGGTTCCCATCATTTCCTACTCATGGGCATTCGAAGCGGAACACGACGTACTCTCCAAACGCTTCTCGGCAATTCCCTCTGGGCTTGACGTGCTGATAACCCACTCACCGCCGCGCATCCCAGGCATCGACGTCGACCGCTCGCTCCAGACTAATTCGGAGCACTTCGGCTCTCATGAGTTGACAGAGGCAATCATCAACAAGCGCCCGCGCTTCGTTTTCTGCGGACACATCCACACAGGTCTTCACGGAGGAGTCGATTTCGAGTCATGCCGCATCTACAACGTCTCGCGCCTCGACGAACGCTATGAGATAGCATACGAACCAACATGGGTGGAAGTATGACAGAAGACTCACTCCTCGTCACTTATTGCAATATGTGACGTGCCGAGACGTGGAAAGCGCAGCGACATACAGACAATGCGCGAAACATACGGCGCAGAGAACACTGCTTCTATCGCGATAGATAGAGATCCGGCAGGATAACCGCAGACTCATCGTCACGGCCCTCCTTTTTCCACGCAACCACATAACGGACCTTTGCAAAGCGCGGCACATATCCCTTTGCGGAAAGCGATTCCAACTTCCTTGTAAATGCCTCGGAGAATTTTGCTACGCGCCGCTTAAAGCCCCTTGCTTCTGAAACAAGGTACACTCCATCCACTTCAAGCCTCGCCCCCGACCTCAATTCGCAGACAATGGACTTTTTGTCCAAGAAGTAGTCCAACACGACATCCTTGTGCGTGAGGTTGACAATTACGTTCTCCGGCTGCGCGGGAAGCCTGTCATCGCGGACTCTGACCACTCCTTCTGCCGAAACGCCCGCAAACAGGCCTGCGTCGGAATAGTGTACGTGAAGAACCTTCTTCGCACGTGTGATTCCAACGTAGATTGCACGCCGCCTTTCATCAGTGAGTTGTCCGATCCTGTTCAGCATCATGTACACGGAGTCGTATTCCCGCCCCTTCGACCTGTGTATCGTCGAGACCACGACCGACCCCTTCTCCGTCCGTCCGAAATCCTCCATACGCGACTCCCAGAGGAATTCATCCAGATCGCTCTTGTACCTGGTTGGTGATGTTGCGGCAAAATCGTCAAGCAGCGCGAGACAGTCCTCGAGGCAGGCACTGTCAGCATATGACTCGCACAGCTTGCGCCGCGCCTCATCCCATCGTTTCGCGGACACAACGCTCGCGCCATTGTCGGAAAACGCGATTCTGCGGAAATACCGAAGTTCAGCGAGATCTCCGAGCTTAAAGTCGTCGTTGGACTGAACAAGCCTTGCCTTGACTCCCTTCTGCGCAAGCAGGCTAAAAACACGAAGGGCCTCTTCGTTGGTCCATGTCATTATGCAGGAAGTGCCAGGTGGGCTTTCTCGCACCCAGTCCTCCACAACCGCGGATTCGAAATCCGGAACCGCATGCGCGACAAGGCGCACGCTTCCCTCCTCGGCACCCGGCGAAGGACGCAGCGGCGTAGACTTCATCCGCTCCGAAATAGTCCGCGCAAACACGTTGGCGAATGCCACGATCAAAGCCGCGCTCCTGAAGTTCTCCACCATCTCGTACAGCTTCGCGCCTGGTTCCTGAGACAGGTTCCTCATGTGGCGCGAATCAGATCCCCTAAACCCAAAGATGTTCTGGTCGTCATCACCGACTGCAATCACGCGCATGCTCTCGTTCGCCGTCCTAAGCGCCTTGACGAGAAACGCGGCGTCCGAATCCATGTCCTGCGCCTCGTCAATGACAAGCACGCTCTTCGCGATGCGGCTCGGCTCCACCTCGCCGTTCTCGATCATGGAAACCGCAGTCTTTACGACGGTATCCGAAAACTCCAAACTCCCGACCTTGCCGACAAGATCGAAGCAATAGGAATGGAATGTCTTGATCTGCACAAAGTTCGCAGCAGAGCCGACAAGCTCCAAAAGCCTCTTCTTGAACACTGTCGCCGCGGCCCTGGAGAACGTTAGCATAAGCAGTCCCTCTGCCTTTACATCCTCGAGCAAAAGCAACGATGCAAGCTTGTGAACCAGCACCAGTGTCTTTCCGCTTCCAGGCCCCGCGGCAACCGCAATGACGCCTGAACTGTCGTCGTAGATGATGCGTCGCTGCGTATCGGAAAGCGATCCGAAGAGTTTTTCCCTCTTTGAAGCCGTGATGCTGCTCTGGATGGCCTTGGCCCTGTCCCCGCCAAAATACTTCGCAATGAACGAGGTGTACTCCATCTGGAAATAGTCATTCACAAACTTGAGCGCCGCACCGTAGTCACGGACCATCATGTTGGCAAATTCGCCGACGATGTGTATTTGCTGCACTTTCAGCTGGTAGTAGGCGTCAAGCGTACGGTAGTCGTCCTTCCTGAACAGCCGCTTGTTGTCCACGACCTTGCGCCGCAGGCACATTCCGTTGTAAATGACGAGGAAACCACCTTCAAGCTTCATCGCACCGATGCGCGACAGGTAGAGCAGCGCCTCCGACACCTCTCCGAGGCTCGCCTGACTGTCGCCGAAGTCGAGCTTGGGCGCCTCGTTGAATTCCCTAAGCATCCCGACAAGAGAGAACTCCACCGCGCATTCGGCGCCCTGCGTCCGGCCCTCCTCCGACTGCATTCTAAGCGCCTTTCGGTAAAGGCTGTCGACGGCAAACTTGGCAATCGTCATTCTTCTGTCGAACCGCTCGGCGAGCTTGTCGACCGACATGCACGGATCAATGCGCACATAGTCGCTGTCATGCCGCTCGATTTTCTTCACCCAGCCTTGCGACGACCAGAAGCGAATGACGGTACGCATGTTCTTTACGCCGTTCGCATACCCTGCGCCACCGGAAAGTTCATCGTTCAGTTCCTTAAGGTTGAGATCTCCTTCAACCTTGGACAACCGACCGACAAGCAGCCGTTCAGCCCTCGCGAAACGCTCAAGGACATTCGTGGACTTCCTCGCTGTGTCATCCCTGAATATCGTCGCAGACATGTCCTGCGTGTCGGCAAGGAGTCCATCCTGGCGCATCAGGTCTATCACGCCAACGACATCCTTCTTGTCAAGCCCTAGAAGATCCGCAATGTAGTCTACGCGAGATTCGGCGTCCGCGTTGCCCGCATTGGAAACGCTCCTGGCCGAAATCAAGGACTTCATGACGCGCTTGGCAATTTCCTTCTGTCTTTCGTCCAGCCGACTGGAATCGTCTATCCGCCTGGACGCCTCGGCCATGCCGGAGGCCAGAATGCCCGTTGCGTAGACCCTCGGCATGTTCTGCTCGCGTTCGACATATCCGGCCTCCTCAAGCGCGGCGATGGCCGTGCGCACCCTCGTCTCTATGTCAGCGACGGAATCGTCCCATCCCGCTGCGCGAGCAAGCTCCAGTGCCGACGTGCAGAACTTGCGTCCGCTCGGCGACATCCTCTTTATCGCCCTCCAGATCATCTGGATGTCGCTTATGCTGAGTTTCGTCTGGTTCAGCATTATGAAATGCTTGTCGAGGTCGTCGTCGCAGTAAAGCACGTAGCACTCGGCCCTGAGCGAAGGATCGCGCCCTGCGCGCCCGGCCTCCTGCACATAGTTCTCGAGCGAATCGGAAATGTCGTAGTGAACGACGAGTCGTACGTCCTTCTTGTCCACGCCCATGCCAAAAGCCGACGTGGCCACGATGATCTTGACATCATTCCGGATGAAGGCTTCCTGGTTGGCGATCTTCTCGTCCGGCTCCATCTTTCCGTTGAAAGGAAGCGCCGGGAAACCGTCAGCCGTCAGCTTCTGCGATAGATCATGCGTCCTCTTTGTGCGCGACACGTACACTATCGTCGGGCAGTCCTTTTGCTCGACGAGCATGCGCAGCGCATTGTACTTGTCGGCGTCCGTCTCTTCGTGGAGGACGGAATAGTGCAGGTTCTCGCGCGTTGCGCTTGACGCATACACGGCGAGCTCAACTCCCGTCTTGCCGCGGAAATAGTCGCAGATGTCGCTGACGACCTTCTGCTTTGCCGTGGCCGTGAAGCAGGAGACGGGTATAGGCTTCGCCAGCGACTTGGCCTCCTGGAACCTCCGGAGGAAGTCACCGATGTAGAGATAGTCAACGCGGAAGTCATGACCCCACGCCGAGAAGCAGTGCGCCTCGTCTATCACAAAACGGACGACGTTCCGGCGCAGGAGAATGCTCTCGACAGTCTTCGACCGCAGCTGCTCCGGCGATATGTAGAGAAGATTCGCCGAACCGTCCGCGACACGGCGGAACGCATCTGCGCGCTCAATCGGATTAAGTAGCCCGTTCACCGTCACTGCAGACGACAGGCCCCTGGACTCAAGATTGTCGACCTGATCCTTCATCAGCGACTGCAGCGGAGATATCACGACGGTGAGTCCGTGCACAAGCTCGCCGGACATCAGGGCAGGAAGCTGAAACGTGATCGATTTCCCGCCGCCCGTCGGAAACACGGCTATGAGCGACTTGCCTTCGACAGCAGCACGCGCCGCGTTCTCCTGCAGTGGCTCGCCCCCATACGTCCTGAAGGCGTCAAAGCCGAAAAATCGCTTCAATCCCTTGCGCACGTCAAGCCGGTCCCTGCAGTGCGGACAGCCATCGGCACACGGCGTATTGCAGAGATAGTTGACGACGCTTTCGACTCTCGGATACGTATTCGCCACCCACGGCGGAGTGATCGAGTCCAAACCAGTCGTCCCGATAATCGCGAGCGCGTAGGCAAGTTCCACGGGATATTTGCGGACTATCGCGCCAACATTGGCATGGCTGCATATCCTTTTGCCGAACTTACGAGCTATCGCATCCTCGACTGTTGTCGCAAGATCGGGGACGGAATTGAGCGACAAGAATCCTTCAAACTCCGGAATGCCGCAGAGCAGGCTCGCATAGATCCCGCGCACATACGGATCAAGCGCGAGGAAAGCCGCCACCTCGTCCTCATAGAGCCGCATCGCCTTCTTCGCGTCGCTTACGGGGTTGTTCAGCTCGTCCTGCAGCAGCTTGTCGTCCTTCAGCAGCGCATGGTACGGACGCTCCGGGAAGAGAAGCGGGGACCAGTAGAGCGTGTCGACCAGAGTGAAACGGCGGCCTCCTAATGCAGGGGCGAGAAAACGCATGTCGTGGTGGACGATGTTGTGTCCGCAAAGCACAGACGCATCCCCGAGAAACAGCCTGAACGCCGAAAGGTCGCCAGAATGGAACGTCGCACCGTCCGCGCGAACGGCGCCGATATCGCGTATATGGCGATCCTGGACGCCTACCTCCAGGTCCACAAACACGACTTTAGCGTTCAACTCTCTCATTCACGTTGCGCTATGCTGGCTCAAAATGGATCGTCAGCAGCAGGCGGTCCGGAACGCTCAACGACCTCCCGAATGGAAATGTAGGGCGTAACATCTTTGTGGAACGCGCCCTTGAAAACATCCACCGGCAGGGAACCACTATGAATTGCAGCTTCGACACGTGCCGCTGCGGGAGTTCCGATGCGATCTATCACTGGGGCAAGAAAAGGCCGGACAAGTTCGCGATTCTTTCTTATCTTCGCCCCATCGATTTCAAGTATCTCCGCATACCTATCCCTCAGCCGATCTCTGAGCAGTCGTTCGTCATAGCGAACAGTAATCTTCCGACGATGCACAACAAGAATCGGCTTCCCGTCAATCAGGGAATTCCATTTCTGCGGAACCTTCCCCTCTAGCCCGTTGACAAGAGAATCGCGAAGCTGCTCCCGCTCCTTCTCAAGCGCGGCAATTTCCTGTTGTATCTGCATATAGCGCCGAATTAATGCAAATGTGTCCTCGGGTGGCGGACTTGCGCCCTCCACATCACGTTCATCCGAAATTCCAAATTCATTCATAAACCTGTCCTCCTTCTGGTTTTCACAAGAACCATGCAACCATCCTGTCATTCGACAGTATATCAACCTCGTCCCTCTTTTCTTTACCACACATCCCCTCTGTCAATCAAGCACACCGCCGTCAAAGGACTGCGGCGGCATGTTCTGGCACAAATTCGGGAATTAGCTTCTTGATCTTCGGCCACACGCCGCCGGAGGCCATGCCGAGATCATAGTTCGACTGAAGGTTCAGCCAGAACTGCGGCTCCATCTTGAAGTACTGCCCGAGACGGAGCGCCGTGTCGGCGGTTATGGCACGCTTGCCGCGCACTATTGCGTTGATGCGCGGCGCCGGGACATGCAGATCCAGTGCCAGACGAGTCTGGCTGATGCCCAGCGGCGCAAGGAACTCCTCCTGGAGAATCTCACCCGGATGTATCAAGTTTCTGTTGCGCATAGTTAGTTACCTCCTTAATGATAGTCCACGATTTCAACATTCTCGGCGTTAGTTCCACTCCAGCTGAAACATAAGCGCCATTGGTCGTTGATGCGCACGCTCCACTGACCGGCTCTGTTCCCGCGAAGCTGCTCAAGCCTGTTGCCCGGCGGCACTCGAAGCGTCTCAACCATCGTTGCAGCCGCCAGCATGTCAAGCTTGCGCAGCGCCACACGGGCAATCGACGCAAACCTCCGGTTCACGCCTGCCTCGTACAGCTCCTGCGTATCCTTACACTTGAAAGATGAAATCATGCGTATAGTATATTACGCGCCGCGTAATATGTCAAGGGGGTCAAAATTTTGGAGGTTTCCCAATTTCTCAAGCGCGAGGTGAAATGCCCTATCGGCGGAACCTATTCGTTCGAAGCAATCCCAGATGGAGAGTTTGCGCACGAACAATACCGTTGCGCCGTCAAATGCAGCATGCATCAATGACCAGCGCCAAATCCGCCGCGGAGGATTCACCGTGAAATGCGCGAAAAAGGGAATGCCGTGGGAGTGGTGAGATTTTAACGCAGAGACGCAGGGTCGCAGAGTGCGCAGAGGGTCATCGGAAACATTGGAGACGCGGCTTCCAGCCGCGTCAGCAAAAATCATTCCCTTCCGCGCCCCACGACACTTATTGCAATATGTGACGTGGCGAGTAATAGGATACGTAGCGACTTTCCGTGTATTCAGTGCAACTATCATCCCACATTTTACGCCGTTGCGACACAACTGCCGCGCTAGACCTTATCGGTCAACTTGCGCAGGGCGGCGCGGAGGCGCTCGGCCTCGGCTTCATCCCCATGCATGACCGCATACTCAAGCAAAGCATCCAGCTGCTTGATCTCCTCAATCGCATCATCTCTCTGTGGCATCGCCATAATCATTCACCTCTCTCCCGCCATACGAGCAATTGCCTTATCAAGATTTACGCGCGTCATCGGACGATTCTTCATGCCTGCGACTCCAAATCCATCAGTCTGTCCACATCGACCGCTCCGCATTTGCGGGCATCCTCAAGCGCCGCCTCGACACACTCCACCGCAATGCCCTCAATAAATTCTATCTCAGGGCAGGCCACAAACTTCACATCATAGCCCGTAGGCAGTTTACGCCGCGTCCGCCTTGTCACTCCAAGGTAGAATCGACCTGGATCAAACGGTATCAGCCCGCGCATCATCAAAGCGCTTGCCCCACGCACAAATGCCGTATCACCAGCCATCGCGACAGCTTGCGCATATTCATCATACGGACCAGGCGCATGGTGGGAAAGCTTATACACTCCCTGCCCGATGCGAATAAGCTTTCGGTTTGTGGACATCGACACCAAAGATGCAGGCTTCACTCCCAGCCGCTTAGCTTGCGCAGAAGTAATCACCCCATGGTTGTCTTCAGCCGTATCCCATATCTTCTCATAAGAGGTCATGTCAAAAGTATACTAAAAATAGGCAACCTTGACAATGGGGAAAGTACCGACTGTCAAAAGTATATTATTTTACTATATTATTGACACAAAACTGCTGCGGACGGGCATTGCGCGCCCCGCCCTTCTTCATTGACGGAGTCCCGAACTTTGCGCACTGCCTGACCACCGTAGCCTTCGCGCGCTGCTGCTTCTGCATCGCCATCAGTCTTCTGGTTTTAACAAGTCCCATGACATCCTCTTTTCAGTCACCATTATACCAAATCCCCTTCTTCCCGTACACCCGCGCGGCGCGGCAAATCCGCCGCTGCGATGATGTTGCCCAACCAACGGCGATTATTTGGTATAATATCATTGCTTTCGGGAATTGATGCCCCGGGATGGGGATATAAAACGGAAGTCGTCCGGACCGGGCCTGCGGCAAAGGAGATTCGCAGGAATCCGCATGGGGCCGGGTAGCGAGGTAATCCGCTGAAAAACGCGGACGCCGCTCAGCGGCATGGCTGGCAGGGCCGATTCCAAACTGCAGCGACGGCGCGTGCCGTCGGCGAAACGCAAACGCATCCTGCAATGCAGGCGAAAGGAATCAGCATGAAGAAAATGCCCACTCTCTTCAAACGAATCTACCATGATGCAGGCCACCTGACCACTACAGACGAACTGACGCCCGGGTTTGAATGGGTACTGGAGGGACGCGGAGTCGCCACAGTAAAGTACGATGGCACATGCTGCGCCATTTATTCCGGCAGATTCTACCGCCGCTACGACGCGAAAAAAGGCAAGGTGCCGCCCGCTGGCGCGATTCCATGTTGCACGCCCGATCCAATCACCGGACATTGGCCGCATTGGCTTGAATGCAATTTCACCAACACGGCTGACAACTGGCATCTCGCAGCACTGTACAATGCGGGCGGATTCAACCTTAAGGACGGCACATACGAGGCAATCGGACCTCACTTTCAGAAGAATCCCTACGGCCTCACACATGACACACTCGTCCGCCACGGTGCGGACGTCATCCACGATTGCCCTCGCTCATTCATCGAATTGAGGGACTATCTTGGTTCACACAACATAGAGGGCATAGTGTTCTGGCTCAACGGAGAACCAAAGTGCAAAATCAAGCGAAGCGACTTTGGCTTCAAATGGCCGAGCGATTGAACAACCGACGCCCCACGACACTTATTGCAATATGCGACGTGGCGAGCAGTTATCTGGAGACGCGGCATATCAGTGACAAAACATTGGAGTGATGAAAAACAAAAGGCTCTTCGGAGTTTTTAGTGGAAGAGCATGAGTAAAACTCCGATGGTTAGGGTTCCCGCTAACGCTTCACTGCTTCGCGCTTTTCAACCACAATCAGTAGCGAGAGCCAAAACGCTCGGAGTTGCCTATAAAATCAAGAACGGTGTTTTCACTTGTAGCAAAATGAAAATCGCCACTTCAACCTTTGTTTACAGGTGGATGCCCGTTTTCATGCCCGAAAAATTGGGGAACCTCCAAGGTCAAAATGAACACCAAAGTGAAACCGGCGCGGCAAATCCGTCGCGGCGCGCATGTGGCAGACGCCTTGCGCCAGTTTGGGCGGCAAATCCATCGCGGGATTGACCGCGAAATACATCCGCCTTCGCCATAGCTACGGCGGACAGGCGAACAGCGAGATGCTGTATCAATCAAACTGCATCAATAAGCTTTGACCCTTTAAGCCCAGAAAACCTCATTTTCGCCCAATCAAATCGTCAGCAGAGACAATAAAGCTGAAGAAGGCGTCTGCTGGCACCCGCTTAGAAAGGACTCCGTCATAGACAAGCACAGGTCTGACGGTGCGGTCCTTCTTCACCTTCAGCCGCGAAATCTTCTCTTCGCATTCGTCAACTACTTTTTCGCCAATCGAGTTCTGCCGCTTGATTTCAACGCAATACACGCTCTTCCTCGTCTGGATGGCAAGATCAATCTGGCATCCTTTGAGCCGTTCGGTCTTGTTCTGCCTATAGGGAGCTGCGGAAGTCAACAAGGCGCGATCCAACCCAATCAACGGCAACAGCAGCTCGACATTGTTAAGTATCAGACACTCAAACTGCAGTCCCAGCACCCCTTCCCAGTCCGGCAGTTGGTCAAGAGAGGCAAAGCGATAGGCGTCCTTGTCGATGAGCGCAAGATTAGGTTCGATATACTTGAGGTAGAACCGCGTGTAGTTGTCGGATATACGCCATCGGCATGTCTTTGTCGCCTTGCCTGTAGACGGATTTATCCCACTGTCCCTCGAGACGAAGCCGGACATCTCAAGCTCCGATAGGTTGCCTGTCACATGCCCGTTGTATTCAACGCCAAGCCTTTCGGCTATCTCCTCGCCCACGAGGGGGCCGCCGACAAGCGATTTAAGGATCGCCTTCTTTGCCGACAGGCTCTCGTCCAGCGAATCGTGGAAGATTTCCTCGAACTCGTCGACAAGCAGAGCCCCGGGACGATAGCAGAGATTGCGTATGTTCTCGTCGGCGGAAATCGATGGATCGATGTTTTCAAGATACTTCGGGACGCCGCCGGTCACGGACAAAACGTCAAGGATTTCGCGCGTTGCCGTCCTTCCCGCATTTCTGCCCCAAAAACGCACACAAACGTCCATAGGCAAATCCCGGAGAGTAAGGTTCATCGACGGCCGACCGACAAACGCCTTGCTCTTGACGATGTGCTTGTCGATCCACGCGGAAACCGAACCGCACAGAAAGACTATCACCCTCGGATGTCGAGAAAACCAGTTGTCCCATGCATACTTGAGTTCGCCGGCAAATCCGGGGTCGTACTTGCCCATCCACGAAATCTCGTCGAGGAGGACAACGATCCTGCCTTTCCCCTTCAGAGCTTTCTCAAGTCGCGAAAATGCGTCAAACCAATCCGCCGGCTTGGACCTGTTCCCCTTGACCTGGCGGGCGAGCTGTCGCCCAAAGGCGGCAAGCTGCATGTCATTGTCAACGCCTTCCTTCGGCTGGAGACCTTCGAGCTTGATGAAACGCGCCTCGCTGCGCCTGGCGAACTCGTATACAAGAGTGCTCTTTCCGATGCGCCTGCGGCCGCGTATCGTGACCAATGACGAGACAGACTTCCTCCAAAGCCCGTCCAGCCGCCTCAATTCATTTTCCCTGCCGACGAACATGCTGACTCTCCTTTTTTCATACAGCGGACATTATAGCACATTCCAGCCGAGGCTTCAATCCGTCTAAGGGCATAAAAATGACATTTGATATTTTTATGCCCCTGTGCGTGTTCGCGCATTCACCCCTTGCCCAACTGATTCCATAACAACCCTGCACTCGTTATCGTCATTGCGCGGCAAATCCGCCGCGAACACTGCCGCCGCGCCACGGGAACCCAGGAGATCGGCCGTATGGAGACGCGGCTTCCAGCCGCGTTAACATGTGACCGGAGCGGACAAGCAGAAACGCAATTTCAGTCCGGCTGCTGTCCGTCGTGCGCCTTCCATGCGCATTCGGTGATCTTCATGTCGGTGAAGACAGCAGTGAACGAGGAGTCCTCGGGCGAGCAGGCGTAGATTCCGAAACATATCTCGTCCGCCGCGGCGCGCATGTGGCAGACGCGCATCTGACTGAACTCGACGCCGTCATGGGAGCACTCGATGCAGAAGTCGTCCGCTCTTCGCGAGAAGCGGTACCACATCGTCTTCACGTCGGCAGGAATCGCCGTCGTCGCCCAGTCGGAGTATCCGTCGTTCGTCACGACGCTGCCGAGGTGCTGGAAGCTGTCGTTCTCGTACTCCACGGACGCTTTCAGCCAGTTCTCGCTGTCAAGATACATGACGACGCCGCACTGGTCGAAGCGATGATGACTCTGGGAGAAGTCCGTCTTTACGACGAAGCTAAAGTACTTCTCCCAGGTGCTCATCTGCAGGGCAGGCGCGTTGTCGTTGCGGAAATGGTAGTACGTGCGTTGCCAGAGGTCGGTGCGCGGAGCGGTTTTTATCGAGATCGCGCCGTTCTGGACGGAAAAGCCCGCGGGCTCGCGCGTCCACTTTAAAGTGGCTGCATCTATGCATCCGCCGTTGGCAAGCGCAATCGCGACCGCATCGTCGCGTTCATGCGCAACCTCCGGCAGGCTCGCGCACGACGTCGCAATCTGACACGCGCCGACTGCTATTATCGTTTTCGACAGTTTCTTCATTTCGACCCTCAATTCGTTTCTGCCAACATTATACCAAATCCCCTTCTTCCCGCATAGCCGTGCACCGCGGCAAGTCCGCACGCAACAGGGGGTCCGTCGCTCCGCGACGGACTGCA